>NZ_JBNYYG010000029.1:0-68868 GCF_050565405.1 Paenibacillus macerans
GCGACGGCTTGACCATGATGCCGACGCGCTGCCCGGCATCGATGCCTTTGGCCGTCAGCAGCCGGGCCAGCCGGTTCGCTCTCGCGTTCAGCTCGCGGTACGTCCACGACTGCCCGAGGTACGTCACCGCCGGACGTTCCGGCGTCCGCTGCACCTGCCGCTCGAACAGCTGATGGATCGTAACGTCCTCCGGCACGTTCAGGGGATTAGCGTTATATTCCGCCAGCATGCGCCGGGCTTCCGCCTCCGTCAGCAGACCGACGTCGGCAAGCCGCGCGTCCGGATGTTCGGCGATGCGGCGCAGCAGCGTTTGGAACAGCCCGCTCCAGCGCCGGATCGTACCGGCTTTGAACAAGGAAGTATTGTATTCCATTTCGAAACGGATCGCCTTGCCGTCCTCGGCCGCTGTTAACGTGAGGTCGAACTTGGCCGTTTTATGGTCGTACGGATACGCCTCCAGTTCGACGCCTTCCATCGCCAGCTGCCTCAAGTCGGCATTTTGCATGGCGAACACGGCGTCAAACAACGGATTACGGCTCATGTCCCGCTCTTTCTGCACCTTGGCGACCAGCTCTTCGAGCGGATAATCCTGGCTATCGTAAGCGCCCAGCAGCGTTTGCTTCACTTCGCCCAGGTAGTCCACGAACGACTTCTCCCCTTGCGGGAAAGAATGGATCGCGAGCGTATTGACGAACATCCCCATGATCCGGGCCAAATCGGCGTGGGGCCGGCCGGCAATCGGCGAGCCGACCACGATGTCGTCCTGCCCGCTCAGCTTGGCGAGCCAACCGCCGAACGACGCCAGCAGCACCATGTACAGCGTGGCTCCGGCATCCTGCGCCAGCTTGCGCAGCCCCTCCGCCAGTTCGCCGTCGACGGTAAAAGCCAGACGGTCTCCCGCAAAGCCCTGCACCGCCGGACGCGCATAATCCGTCGGCAGCTCCAGCACCGGAAGCTCTCCGGCGAACTGCTCCAGCCAATAGACTTCCTGGCGCCGATAGGGTTCCGATTTACGGAAGGATTGCTGCCAGACGGCATAGTCCTTGTACTGAATCCGCAGCGGCGGGAGGGAATGCCCGGCGTACAGCGCGGTCATTTCCTCGATCAGGACGCCGACGGACATCCCGTCGGAAATGATATGGTGCATGTCGGCCAGCCAGATGTAATCGTCATCCGCCAACTTGATCAGAGCCGTGCGGAACAACGGCGCCCGCTCCAAATCAAACGGGGCGATGAATGCCGCTATGATCCGCGCGGCTTCCCGCTCGTCCGCCTCGAAATAGTCCGGCTCGATCGAAGCCTCTTCATGAATGCACTGCACCAGTTCGCCATCCTCCATGACAAACGACGTACGCAGTGCTTCATGCCGCCGAACCAGCTCGCGGAGCGCCGCTTCGAACCGCTCCAACTGCACGCGGCCCTTCAGCCGCAGAACGGACGGCATATTGTAGCTCATCTCCGCCCCCTCCAGCTGATGCAGCACATACAGGCGTTTTTGCGCCGAGGAGACCGGGTACGCCTCGCGCGGCTCCGCTGCGGGAATGGCCGGGTATTCCCTCCGGCCTGCTCCTTCGAACGCTTGGGCCACCCCCGCTATGGTCGGTGCCTGGAACAAGGCCTTCAGGGGCAGCTCCACCCGCATTTCGCGGTGAATCCGTGCCAGCAGTTCCATCGCTTTCAGCGAATGGCCGCCCAGCTCAAAAAAGTTATCGTTAACACTAATCCGATGGACGGCCAGCGTCTCCTGCCAAATCTTCGCCAGCTTCGCTTCCGTCTCATTGCGCGGTGCCGTGTACGCCGCGCTTCCCATGCCTCCCTGCAAATCGGGTTTCGGCAGCGCCCGGCGGTCCAGCTTGCCGTTGCCGGTCAGCGGCAGCTCCGGCATTTGTACGTACGCGGCCGGCACCATGTAAGCCGGCAGCTCCTTTGCGGCGTGCCCGCGCAACTCGCCGTCGGACAAGAGCCGCTCGGCCACCACGTAGGCGCATAACGTTTTTTCCCCAGATGCGGTTTCCAGCGCCAGGACAACGGCTTCGCGAACCGCCTCATGCGCGACGAGCCGATGCTCGATTTCGCCAAGCTCGATCCGTTGCCCGCGGATTTTGACCTGATGGTCGATCCGTCCGATAAATTCGATATTGCCGTTCGGCAACCAGCGAGCCAGATCGCCCGTCCGATACATTTTGCCCCCGGCAGTCAGCGGATGGCTGACGAATTTCTCGGCCGTCAATTCCGGACGGTTCAGATAGCCCAGGACCAACCCTTCCCCGCCCACGCACAGCTCCCCGGCGGCACCGATCGGCTGCGGCTGCAAATCCGCGTCCACAATGTACACCGAGGTGTTGCCGACCGGCTTGCCGATCGGAATCGCGGCGGCATCCTCCGGCACTTCGTTTACCGGATAATAGGTGGCGAACACCGTGCTTTCCGACGGTCCGTACATATGCAAAAGCGTATCCGGGCCGGTAGCGAGCAGCGCGCGGCGCACATGATCCACCGAAGCCCGCTCCCCTCCGAACAACACCTTGCGTATACCGGCAAGCGCCTCCGGCCGGAAATCGACGAGCAGATTGAACAACGCCGTCGTAATCATCAGCACCGAAACGCGCTCTTGCTCAATGACCTGCGGCAGCCTGGAAATATCCAGGACGACGTCCTTCGGAATCACGACCAGCTTCGCGCCGTTCAGCAGCGCCCCAAAGAAGTCGAACATAAACGCGTCGAACACGTAATTGGACAGGCCGAGCACGACGTCTTCGCCCGTAACCTGCATATAGTTGGAGTTTTTCACCGTACGCAGGACGTTGGCATGAGTGACCATATTGCCTTTTGGATTGCCCGTCGTGCCTGAAGTGTAGGTAAGGTTCGCCAAATCGCCCGGCTCGGCCGGGGAGTCGAGCACCGGATTGGAGGCTTCTCCTTGATCGAGTTCCGCGTCGTCGGCCAATAATACCGCTCCCTTATATCCCGCCTGCTCGGCCAAAGGCGCGATTTGCCGCTGCGTCAGCAGCAAAGAAGCGCCGCTGTCCGCCAAAAAGTAACCGATCCGCTGGGCGGGATGCTCCGGATCGATCGGCACGTAGGCTGCGCCGGTCTTCAATATCGCCATGATTCCCGCGATCATCTCGACCGACCGTTCCGCCAGGACCGCCACGACCGCGCCGCGACCGACGCCCCGGGCCAGCATTGCCCGGGCCATTCGATTGGCCCGCGCGTTCAACTCGGCGTACGTGAGCTCCGTCCCTTCAAAAGCCAACGCCGGGCGATCCGGCGAGAACGCGACCTGCTCCTCGAATAACTGAACGATCGTTTTATCGCGCGGATATTCCGTCGCCCCCGGATTGAATCCGTGCAGAAGCTGCTGTCGTTCCGCCCGGGCCAACAAATCGTAGCGCCCGCATTCCCATTCCGGAGCGTCGGCGATGCCTCGAAGCAGGTTCAAGTAATGCCCCAGCATTCGCTCGGCCGTCTCCTTCCGGAACAATCGGGTGCTGTAATCCAGATCCAGCGCCAGGCCGCCGGCTTCTTCCTTGGCCTGCAACGTCAAATCGAATTTGGCCACCCGGAAATTCGTTTCCCGGACCGCCAGCTTCAAACCGCCGATTTCAGGCATGTCGTCCGCCGCGTTTTGCAAAACGAACATCGTATCGAACAGCGGATTGCGGCCCAGATCGCGCGGCAGATTCAGTTTCTCCACCAGCCGCTCGAACGGATAGCTTTGATGCTCGAACGCCTGAAGCACCTGCGAGCGCACGTTAAGCAGCGCATCGGCGAACGTCCGGTTGCGATCCAGCTTCAGCCGGATCGCCAGCGTATTGACGAACATGCCGACGATCCCTTCCAAATCGGCGTGGTTGCGGCCGGCCGCAGGCGTGCCGACGATGATGTCCTCTTGCCCGGTATATCGGGACAGCAACGCATAATAAGCGGTCAGCAGCACCATATAAAGCGTTGCCCCATGCTGTTCGGCCAAGCGATTCAGCTTGGCCTTGAGCTCGGCATCCAGGAACAGCGACGTCCGGTCGCCTTCAAAGCTTTGCACCGCCGGGCGAGGCCGATCGGAAAGCAGTTGCAGCACCGGCAGCTCGCCGCCAAGCGTTTGCAGCCAGTAGCTCTCTCCCTCTTCCGAAGTCCCGGCGGCGAACCGTTCTTCCTGCCATACCGCATAATCCTTGTACTGCAGGCGCAGCTCGGGCAGATCATGCCCGCCGTACAACGCGGCAAGCTCCTGCAAAATCAAACCGATCGAAACGCCGTCGGAAATCAAATGGTGCATATCGAACAGCAGGACGTGCTTGCGCTCATCCACGCGCACAAGGCCGATTCGCATCAGCGGTGCCTGACCAAGCTCAAACGGCCGGACGAATGCAGCCATCATGGCCTCCGCCGACTTTTCCGAGGCCTCGGCCCGCGCCATGGCAAACGGCGCGTCGTCGTGCACCCGCTGCATCGGAACCCCGTCCACGTTGTGAAACGAGGTGCGCAGCGCCTCATGTCTCCGGATCAACCCGCGGAAAGCCTCTTCCAGCCGCTTCTCGTCGAGCTTTCCTTCCAGGATCGCGGTGGCCGGCATATTGTAGCCGATGCCCGCGCCCTCCAGCTGGCTGACGATGAATATGCGCCGCTGGGCAAACGACAACGGATACAGCTCCCTCGACGCCGCCGGTTCGATCCCTTGGTAGACCTTGCGTCCCGCCTCGGCAGCATACCGGGCAAGCGCGTGAACGGTCGGGGTCTCGAACAGCAATTGCAGCGGCACCTCGACGCCAAGCTGCTTATGCATGCGGGACAGCAGCGTCATCGCTTTGAGGGAATGGCCGCCCAACTCGAAGAAGTTGTCGTAGATCCCGACGCGGGCAAGGCCGAGCACCTCCTGCCACAGATCGGCAAGCAGCTTCTCCCAAGCCGTTCCCGGGGCGACGTATTCCGTCCCTCCGGCCGCCGCAACCTCATGCGCCAACAAAGCCCGGCGGTCGATTTTGCCGCTGGCCGTCAAGGGGATTTCGTCCAGCTCCACATAATATGCAGGCAGCATATAGTCCGGCAGTTCGAGCGCCAAATGCTTCCGCAGCTCGGAGAAAGCGGCCGTTCGCTCCCGCTCCTTCCAGACCAGATAGGCGCATAACTCCGCTCCGCCTTGCGCTTCCGGGCGGGCCAGCACCACCGCCTTGCCGACTTCCGGATGCTTGTGGAGCACGGCCTCGATTTCGCCAAGCTCAATGCGGTAGCCGCGGATTTTCACTTGATCGTCGATGCGCGAAACGTATTCTGCATTCCCGTCCGGCAGCCACTTGGCGATGTCCCCGGTCCGGTACATCCGGTCGCCCGGCACGAACGGGTCCGCCGTGAATTTGGCCGACGTCATATCCGGCAAATTCCAATACCCGCGTCCCGCTCCATCCCCGGCGATATATAATTCGCCTTCGACCCCCTGCGGCAGCAGCCGGCCGAAAGCATCCAGGATATAAAATCGGTTGTTGCCCAGCGGCTTGCCGATCGGCAAATAGGCGCTTCCCCCCTGGCCATGCAAGGAAGCTTGCGTAATTTCATAGGCGGAAGCGTCAACGCAGCATTCGGTCGGTCCGTACACGTTGGTGATCATGGGGGATAGGCCCTCTTTGGCCAGACGCTCCAGCAGTCGGCCCACGGTTTCGCGCGGCAGCGCTTCCCCGCCGATCAGCATATGACGGAGCTGCACTCCCTGAAGCTCGTCCGCTGCCGATAGCATGTTCAAATGCGCCGGCGTGCCGTCCGTCAGTCGGATCGCGTGGTCGCGGTAATAGCCGGCCAACGTCCGTCCTTCCAAGACCTTGGCCTTCGGAACGATATACAGCGTATGCCCCAGCAGCAGCGCGGCGTAGATTTGCTGCACTGAAGCGTCAAAATGGAACGGGGCGAGCAGCGCCACATGTTGCCCCGGCTCATAAGCCCGGTATACCTGTCCCCGCAGGCTTTCGATCAAATGACGGACCTGGCGATGCTCGATCATGACGCCTTTCGGCTTGCCGGTCGTGCCCGAGGTATATATAATGTAGGCCAAATTCCGTGAACCGGCGGAAGGCGGCAAATTCCACCCGTCCCCCTCCCCGAAGGCCCCGAGCTCCTCATAAACGATCCGTTCCGATACCGATCCGGGCAGTTCGTATTTGCCGGCCAGCTCCGCTTCCGTAACAACGAACTTTGCGCCCGAATCGCCGACCATATACCGGATTCTCTCCTCCGGCAAGCTTGGATCCACCGGAACGTAGGCCCCGCCGGCCTTCAGAACGCCCAGCATGGCGATGATCGCCCGCTCGGAACGCTCCAGGAGGATCGCCACCGGCATATCCGGCACGACTCCTTTGTCGCGCAAAAGACGCCCCAAACGATTGGCACGTTCATTCAAATCCCGATAGGAAAGCGTGTGGCCTTCAAAATAAACGGCGGTTCGCTCCGGCGAAAGCGCCGCTTGCAATTCAAACCAGCTGTGCAGCGTCATCTCCCGGTCATAGCTCAAGCGCAGACCACCGCCCCATGCCCGCAATTGCTCCTGCTCGGCTTGCGGAAGCCATTCCAGCTCGCGGATCGCCCGTTCTGGAAACAGCAGCGCATGCTCCAGCAAGGTCAGCAGCCGCCGGTAAAAAGCCTTGATTTCTTCCGGCTCAAAACATTCCGAGCGGTAATCCATATCGATCATCAGCAACCCGGTATCCAGCCGTTCCTTCACATGGATCGACATGTCATTGACTTCGTGCCCGCTGAACAGCGGCTCGATCATGTAGGAGATCCCTTCTTTTTCGGTCCACAGCATAACCTGGTATTCGAGCGAGACTCCGAACAGCCGGTTTACTTGTCCATGCTTGGCCCGCAAGTCGGTAATCAGCCGGTTGTACGGGTACTTCTGATGCCGGATGACCGCGAGTTGGTCCTTCATGATTTGTTTGGCGAAGCCAAGGAAATCGGCATTTTCATCGACCCGGGCTCTTACCGGAATCGTGGACACGAACATGCCCAGCATCTGTTTTTCCTTGGCATTGGTACGATTGCCCATAAACGTGCCGAGGATCGTTTCGGTTTGCCCGGTCGTTCGCGACATATAGATATGTAAAAGGCTCAGAAAAAGCGAGAGGACGCTAATCCCGTGCTCCTGGCAAAACGCCTGGATTTTTTTATGGAGAAAAGACGGTACCTCCTCGGTCAAACGGATCGCTTCCGTATCGACGAGATAGGAATCGCCCCGCTTCAGCGATACGGTCTCCGGAATCGTTTCGAATTGGCCGTTCCAGAAGACCAGATCCTTTTGGAAACGGGCCGATTGCTCGTACTCCGTTTCGGTTTGAATATACTCCACGTAGGAGGGCTGCGCGGCATCCTCGGCCCCTTCGCCTTTGGTCAGCTCCAAATAACGTTCGATAAGCTGGTTCCCAAGCAAGACCATCGATATCCCGTCGGAAATCGCGTGGTGCACGACGGCAAGAAACCACACCTCCGTGGGGCTGATCCTAAAGCTGATGAAGCGGTACAGTTCGTTGTCATATAGCGGCAGCGGACGGCAAGCCTCGGTTTGCGCGCGCTCCATTACGGCATCGGTGTCTCCGGTTTCGCAAATGTCGACCCATTCCATTTCAAAACGACGGTACTCGGCCACATATTGCTTGGGCTCGCCGGTCTCGTCCAACGCGATTCGCATGCGCAGCGCTTCGTTGGCCCGAACTACATGTCGAATGGCCTCGTCCAACAACGCCTTGTCGATCCCCGCCTCGGATTTCAGCTTGGCGATTCCGCTCAGGTTGGAGACGCTGGTCCCGGGATAAAACTGCTCGGTATACCAGATCCGTTTTTGCGCATGCGTTAATGGATAACTAATCCTTTGCATTATGACTCCCCCTACAGATTATGAAATTCTCATTTCTGGAAACTATGAAAAATATTTACATAGAAAAAACGAAAAAAAGCCCACCCCGAATAAAAGGGGAGCGCCCTGTTACCCGGCAACCTGTCGTCCATAGCATCTCCCATCCGAAATACGATATGTGCCGTCGATGCCTTAGGCCATGGCTTTGCGTCCCTATGTTTCCATAGGTTTGCCTTTATCGAATTTTTGAAAATTATGTAATTCTATCGATATATTTACTTTACATATAATAAAACACTAGGAAGGATATACTAGTTACGGTATTTTTATAAAAATAGTTGCATAGGTTACTGGTAAATCTTTCCCATCTTTGCGGGACAAGGAATGGAATCGGTTGCCCACGGTTAAAATAACGTTTAGGTCCTTGATTGTTCGGGGACGATCTGTATAATTGAAGTTAGTAAGTTTATTAAACAAACTAACTATGCAAAGGGGAATCCTTGTGGAAAAACCTGTACGTCCGAATGAGCCCTTAGTTACGCACATTTTTACGGCCGATCCATCCGCGCATGTATATGAGGGCAAAATTTATATTTATCCTTCGCACGACCTGGATCACGATGGCCCGGACAATGATAACGGCGACCAATATGCGATGGAAGACTATCATGTCCTGTCCCTGGACAATTTCGATTCTCCATGCGTCGACCACGGCGAAGCCCTGCATCTGAGAGATATTCCCTGGGCGAGCCAACAGCTGTGGGCCCCGGACGCGGCTTTCAAAAACAATACTTATTACCTGTATTTCCCCGCCCGCGACAAAGAGGGCATTTTCCGTATCGGCGTAGCCACCGGTTCTTCTCCTGCCGGCCCGTTCAAGCCGGAAGAGAACTACATTCCGGGCAGCTTCAGCATCGACCCGGCGGTTCTCGTCGACGACGACAATCGGGCGTATATGTACTTCGGCGGGCTTTGGGGCGGCCAACTGGAAAAATGGCAAACCGGCACCTTCGAATCCGACGCGGAAGGCCCCGCATTGACTGCGCCGGCGTTGGGACCGCAGTTCGCCGAACTGAGCGAGGATATGCTTACTTTCAAAACGGCGCCGCAGGAAATTTCCATCGTCGACGAGGACGGCAACCCGCTTCTTGCCGGGGACGAAGACCGTCGCTATTTCGAGGGACCTTGGGTCCATAAATATAATGGGTATTATTACCTGTCTTACTCGACCGGCACCACCCACACCTTGGTATACGCCATGAGCAAAAATCCGCAAGGCCCTTACGTTTTCAAAGGGAAAATCCTGACGCCGGTCATCGGTTGGACCACGCACCACTCGATCGTGCAGTTCGAGGATAAATGGTATCTGTTCTACCATGACAGCTCTTTGTCCGGCGGCGTGAACCACAAGCGCAGCGTGAAATACACCGAGCTGCATTATAACGAGGACGGCACGATTCAAACGATCGATCCCTACAAATAAACACCGCAGCATGAACAAGGCTGCCCGTACGCGGGCAGCCTTGTATTTTGATTATGCCTATCCAAGTCTATATCCACCTGACCTCCGGGTCCTTGCGGTCAACGCCGCGGGGCGAACCGTATTTCGGGTAACCCAGGGTAACGGCCGAATATACCTTCATGCCCTTGGGAAGGCCGAAATAGTTGGACAACGTGTCCGGGGCGCCGGTGGCATAACCAATGATGCAGCTGCCCAGGCCCAGGGTCTCCGCCTGCAGCATCAAATAATCCTGGGCGGTCAGGCAGTTATCCTTGCCCATCAAATTTCCCTTGCTCGCATAGATAAAAATAACGCAAGGCGCGTTGCGGAACACGGGCTTCTCGCCTTGCTCGTATTTCCGCACCATGTGGATGAAATCCGGCAGCACCTTTCCCAGCTCATGCATCAAATGCGGCGTAAACAGGCTAAGACCTTTGCGGACCGGTGCCTTCATCCAAAAAATCAGCGACTTGTAGTAGCGAATCACCCGCTCCTCCAATTCGTCGATCGCCTTGCGGTCCGTCATGACGATATAACGCCGATCCTGGGCATTGGTGTCGCTGGGGGCTTGCTGGGCGATTTCCAGCAGTTTGCCGATGCGCTCCCGATCCACCGCCGCGTCTCTGAAATGCCGGATCGATCGTTTGGATCGCAGCAGCAGTTCCATATCTTCCGGCGTAACCCGAGGGCGCTTCTTCTCGAACGCCACCGCATTCTCTTTCCTCAGCAGGCTGTGGCTGATCGCCTCGGCCGGACAAATCGCTACGCAATGCCCGCAGCTGATGCAGTTTTGTTCGTTCACCGGAGCAGGGTAAGCCCCCGGCAGAGCAGGCGCAAACACATCGTCGACGCAAATGGCCGAGCAAAGGCCGCAGGTCCGGCATCGTTCATGATCAATGTGCAGCAAATTCATCCCATACCCCTTCTTTCATCCGCTGGTACTGAGATTTCGATCCAACCGCTTTCCACTCTCCAATGTCCGCTGCGCAGATTCGCCCCGATACGACGGCCGGCTCCACCCCTGCGCCAGGGAATACGGAAGCTCCGGCCAAGTACAGCCCTTTAACGGGAGTTTTAAAGTAAGGCCGCTTGGTAGAGATCGATTGGTCGAAGGAATAAACCGCGCCTTCCGGCATCAGGTTGTAACGTTCGAACGTTTTGGGCGTGGCCGCCTCCTGAAAAACGATATGTTCTTTTAAGCCGGGAATATGCCGGTCCACGTTCGCGATCAGGGCCTGGGCGATCTCCGCTTTGCGAAGCGAATACTCCGGTGTCCGCCTGTCGGGAAAATCCGCATACCGGATCCCCTTATCCAGTAAAATCGTCAGGCTGGCCTGGCCTTTTGGAGCCAAACGGGCGTCGGCATTCGAATTGATGGTGACCTCCCAGCCTTCCTCCGGATGTTTGATCAAGATGGGATACCCCGACAAATCCAGATCTACGCCAAGGTAGAGCAGATAAAACGAAGTGGACATGCCAAGCTCATGGATGCCGGCCAGAAAACCGGGGTTCAGCTGATCCGGGGCCAGCAGGCGGGTAAAGGTCGATTTCGCGTCCACATTGGACACGACCACGGGACTGAAATACCGCCCCTTCTTCGTTTGGACGCCTTTGACCCGGCCATGCTCCACCACGATGTTATCCACCTTGGTGCGCAGAAATATTCTCCCGCCATAATGTTCGACGCTTCTCCCTAGCGCTTCCGCGAAAGCCTGCGCCCCGCCTTTGACGGAATAGCCGCCGTGCAGCGGAAACGTGAGGCAGGCGGCCAAAGCGTTGATGGCCAGCGTGTTATGCGGCTCCGTTCCCATATACACCATCAAGGCGGACAGGATGGCTTTCAAGTCCTCATCGGCAAAATAGGCGTCAAGCTTATCGGCATACGTCGCCTGCATCCATCCGTATGCATGCTTGCGCTTCAGGGGATACGACAGCAGTTCCAATACCCCAAACCGTTTGGCGATCAACTCGGACGAGAAAACCATACCGTGTGTCCCCGCCTCCCGATAACACTCCTTGTATGCAACTTCCGCCTCCGCGAAAAACCGGGCCAAGCCCCGGCCCTCCTCCGGAAACATCCGGGACAACAAGTCAACCAGTTCATCGGCATCCGACGGAAAATCGATGCTCTTGCCCTTGAACAAATATCGGGTGCTGTTGCGTACGAATAAATCCTCCCGATTCAGCCCCAATTCCTTTAGCAAGAAGCGAATCGGTCCGTGATCGCCCAAGCCGCTTACATCCTCCACGCCGGTATTGAAGGTAAATCCCTTGCGGGAGAAAGAGGAGCAAAATCCCCCGACGTGATGCTGATGCTCGAACACCGCCACCCGGTAACCTTGCCGGGCCAGCAAAGCTGCGCAGGTTAACCCGCCGATGCCGGCTCCGGCGACGATCACGTCAAACTCCCCAGGCGCAAGCGGCCGTTCGCGATCGACATGAACCCGCCAGTCGTTTTTGCGGAATTCCCATAGATTCAGCAGTACGGGAGCCGTAAAGGTAAACGCGATGGACAAAAAAACGGCCAGAATAAGGATAATCAGCGCGAAAACCGGCGCCGCCGAAGGGCCGATAAACGCAAACAGCAAAGCCTCCCCGCCGAATACCGCGGTCCAACCGGCCGTCAGCATCCGGTTCATTTGACTGAACGCCGGGACGGTGAAGCCGATAACGGAAAAGTCCTTCGCCGTAAAAGCGGAGGTGAGCGGCTTACCGACCGGCAGCGTCAAGCCGGTGAAAGCAACCAGAAACAAGCAGCCCCAAACGGCATGACCGCCCAGTCCCGCCTCCGTCCCGCCGATAACGCTAACGATTGCGAAGGCGGTGAAGTAGACGACGGATGCGGCATCCAACCCATAAGCCGGTTTGTCTTTTCCGCGTATTTTGTACAGCAGCATTCCGCCCGATAACAGGAGCGGAACGACGTAACCTGCGGGATACGGCCCCGCTCCACCCCACCAATACAAGATCCAGGGCACCAGCGAAACCAAAAAGTCGAGCATGCCGGGATATCCCCCGGCCGATGGTTTAGATTGACTCACGGCTACCTCCTTGTCGGACCGGGTATAATAGGCAAACGGCGCCGCATATTCCGTCCCGAACGTCATAATACAAAGTTCCTTGGGCAGGGGGCTTCGGGGCGTATCGCTCCAGCTCCGGATGCAGCTTCAGGCCAACCCGGCCGGAATTTCCCGCCGGTCGGAACCGCAGGGAAGAGAAGCCGCGGGCCCACCCGGTGCCCAGCGCCTTCCCCGCGGCTTCCTTCAAGCACCACATCAGCAGGCATTGCTCCTCGAAAGCAAGCGGCCCGAAAGCGCTCCTCATCAGCTCTTGCTCTTCCGGGATGAGGAACAGCGCCGGGAACCCCTTCCCGACCGGCCGGATCGGCTCCACATCGATCCCGACCTGGCAATGCTCACCGACGGCCGCTCCCAGCAGGCGGCTGCAGTGGGCCAGCGATACCGACAGTCCGGAATTATCAGGGCAGCCGGCGATGGAAAGGTACGGGTTCCCCCGCCGATCGCCCCGCTCCTCTTGAAGCAGGGCGATATCCCGGTCATGCCGGACGCTCATCCCCCGGTTCTCTTCCAAGTAACCGCGAATGAAACGTTTGGCCAGCAACCGGGTATGAAGCAGTTCCCTCTGGCGCTCCGCATTCCGGTAAAAGGAGCGGTATCTTTCGGCTTCGGCGGGAACCAGAAATTCCTTCGCCAGCATCCGCTCCTCGCGGCTGGGACCGCAAAGGCCGGGGCCGGCCTGCGGCGGCGTCAGCCACCGCAGAGCCGCTTTCCAGCTACCGCCGCCGAGATGGACGGGTTCTCCGGTGAACAGCGGCTTACAGCAGATCGTGAGCTCCATGTTCCCTCGCGATCCGTATCAAATGCAAATCCATCATGTCGAAGATCAGCCGGTTCTGCTCATCGACCACCTGGGCATGGAAATCAACCGTTTCGCCTTCATCCCTCAGGAGGCGGCAGTGCACGTAAACCCGCTCCCCTTTCTTGAAGGGCCGGTACAATACGGCATTGCCGATTCCGCGGGGAACGATAATGTTTCCGTACTTGTGGAAATCGTTAAACAGCATGCATCTTCCGATGTTATCGATCGTAATCGGCGAGATCACCGTATCCGCATTGGCCGCATAGGAGAAAATGTGCCGGTCGTCGGGCACCGTAACCTGCCCCACCACGACGTCCTCGGTCACGTAACCTACATAATCCAGGCAGCGGAAGGCAGGCCCGAAGGAAATCAAGCGATCGGTCCGCTCATAAAAACGCGCGATATCCATCGGCCTTGATTCGCGTACCGCCTGGATGACGTCGACGTCCGCCAGCCGGGGAGCGGGGCGCTCCCGTTCGAAGACGGCGTACCCGAAGGAATGCAGCCGGTCTTGCTCGAGCAGTTGCCCCTGGCGGTTGCGGAAGTCCGAACGGATTTCCGCCTTAATCTCTTTCCGGTCGCCGGTCCGCGAAACGACCTCGGCTTTCATGTCCAGCGTCAGCGGGCTGCCCGGAAAGTACTTCACGAATCGGTTGAACTCGACTCCGTGGATCCGCGTTCCGACGAGCCCCTCATCGGCGGGATCGAGCCGATTCATCAGCAAGCCCAGTTCCCCGAAGGCTTCGACATGCATAACGCCGGCGTAGACGTATTTGCCTTCGACAAGGTGATCCTTCAGGTAGATGTCCTCCTCAATCGTTAAATCCTTCCGCACCTCGAGCCGTTCTTCGGTGGACCGTTTGACCCGCTGGAGGAGCGGGAAATGGTTCCGGTCGGTCACTTCGCCATGCGCTCCGCAATGCGCGAGCACCCGCTTGCCGGCCTCGTCCAGCACGTCCATTTGCCCGAGCGGCCGGTTCGTGCCAAGGCTCCCGTAATACAGCACCTCCGGATCGCCGCCGCCGTACACGATTTCCTCCAGGAAGCGCCGGGTCCCCTCCTTGCTGCCGATAAACTCGAGGCCGCGCTGCTCCTTTTGGATCTTCTGCACCTGCGGATCGGTAGCCATGCCCACCTCGTCCCAGGCGGTCCAGCCCATGACGAAGGCCTTCAGCTCCGGCCGCTTGCGGAACAGCTGGAACGACATGCGGACGATGATTTCCGCGCCCCCGGCATAATCCACCTGGCCGTCCATGCCGAACCGGCCGGATACCGATCCGATGCTGGCGAAGAACCGCAGCGGCTCGTCGGCAAACCCATGGTACAGGTTATAGAACCCGTTGGCTTTCACCCTTACCACGTTAAGCGAATGGCCCTCCGGTTTTTTCGGGACCTTGCCGAAGGACGGCAGCCCCGCGCCGTTGATAATCCCCGTCACCTTGCCGAATCGGGTTCGAATCTCCCTAGCCAGCCGGCGTACGGATTCCGGGGCGGATACGTCGCAGCGCAAATAATGGAAGCGGTAGCCGGCGTCTTTGGCGGATTGCAGGTTCCGGTAAAGGGCCGCGGCCCCCTTCAGCTTCTCCAGCTCTTGCTTGATCTGGATCGGCGTCAGCTCGGGGTTCTCGAGTTTTTTGCGCTTGAAGAACTCGGCGCCGTATTGTTCAAATTCCGCCTCGGAGAAGCGAATCCACTCTTCGTCCCCCTCAGGCAGCTCCGTGCGCCCGGTCACGATAATCGTGGGGCGGAACAGCTCCGCCAGCCCCTTCACGCATTCGAAGATGATCCCTCTTCCGCCTCCGGAGACCAGGATCACGTCGTCCGTACCCAGCTTAAGCGGCCGATTCACCCGCTCCGGTTCCAGCGGAGCCGGCAGCACCTTGATCGTTTTACGGCGGTCCCGCACGTAGCCGATTTCGATCAGCTCCTCGATCAGGCTAAACTCCTTGAACAGCGTTTCGGCCGCGCCGGAATAATCCGAGGGATCGGTGAGATCGACGACTTTTCCGCTGAATGCGGCCAATTCCTTCTCTAGGCTTTTGAAGAAACCCGTGGTCAAAGCGCCCAACGGATTGCAGGAGGTTTCCCGCTCCATGCCGAAGACGCCGCCGATATTCGTCGCCGCAAAACAGCCCGCTTCCAGCCCATGCCGCTCGACCGATTCATATACGGCCTTCGCCGTGTGAAACAGCAAGTTAAAGCTGTTATCCACCTCCCGGCTCCACGCTTCCTCGCCGAGATCGAAGTAGGATACCTCCGCGGTCAGCGGATACAAATAGATGAATCCGTGGATATCGTTCAGCCGCCGCTTCGCTTCCTCCAACGAGTGCCGAAACTGCTCCAGCCGGCCAAAGTCCGTACCGACGCCCGCCTTGCCGTACTTCTCCGGAGCCGGGGAAAGCACGCAAATGTCGGCCCCTTGATCCCTAAGCAACTCGGCAAGCTTAGCGGTTACCCCGCCGCCCAGCCGGTCCTCGACGACGATGAAGCTTTTCCCTCGGAACGCGAATTTCCGGCCGGCGGCCTCGTCGTATTCCTTCTCCACGGTAACGGGCACATAACGCATCGCTACCTGTTCGCCGCCGAAATTTTGCAGCCATTCGCGCAGCCGTTCGTCCGGCCATTCGCCGCTCTCCGTCACCGGGTCGGCGCTGTCTGCAGCAACAACGTCAGCGGACATGGCCTCCAGGCGGCCGAGCGTATATTCCGCGATTTTAGCGATCGTGTTAAATTGCTTGACGTTCAGGTCGGGATTGGCCTCATATCCGAACGTTTCGCGGATTTGCACGAAAATTTCCGCCTGTTTCACCGAGTCGATGCCCAGGTCCGCTTCCAGATCCAGATCGTCCTCCAGCATCTCGACCGGATAGCCGGTTTTCGCCTGGATGATCTCTTTGATCCGGGCCGCCGCTTCTTGGCGGCTGACGACGGGGCGAGTTGCCGTCGGGGTTCCGTCCGCTTCGCCAGAGACGGCGGGAGCCGTTAGGGCACCCACCGGCTTCATTTCCTCCAAGCGGCCCAGCGTATACTCCGTGATTTTGCGGATCGTATTCAGCTGCTTGATGTTCAAATCGGGGTTTGCTTCGTAGCCGTACGCTTCGCGGATCTGCACGAAGATTTCCGCCTGCTTCACCGAGTCGATGCCAAGGTCCGCCTCCAGATCCAGATCGCCTTCCAGCATGTCGACCGGATAGCCGGTTTTTCCTTGAATGATCTCTTTGACCCGGGCCCCCACTTCCTCAGCCGAGACCGCGCCGGCCGTTTGAATCGCTGGCACGCTCGGGTCGCCCTGAGGCTGAGCCGCGACCGATGCCGCCGCCGCTTCCGGGTCCGTCAATCCTAATTTGGCGCGGATGCGGCCGAGGATCGTTCGCAAGGAGAGATTGGCGTCCAGCGGAACAGCGTCCTCCGTCAGATCGAATTCCGCCCGCAGCCGGGCGACGATCGCGGCAAACACCTTGTCGTTCAAAGCCAGATCCAGCTTCATCGGCCGATCCGAAACGGCTATGGCCTCCTTCGGGTAGCCGGTGGCGAATTGAATCAGGCGGATAACTGCTTCGTCGATTTCGTCGCGTTGTTCCGCCGGGCTTGGGCCGCGTTCCCAAGCGGGCTGCTCTCCCGGCAGGCGTGCTTGCTCCGGCTCAAACGGCTTCGCCATTTCCAGCGGCGCCGCGCCGTCGTTCTCCCGCACCGCGCTCCCGAGCCGGTGCACCTGCCAATAAGCCATGACCCGCTCCAGGGAGACGAGGTCGCCGGCCGCCGCCGAATTGCAGGCATGGGCATAGACGTCTTGGTCTCCCAGGATGCTCTTGACCAGCTTGGTCAGGATATCCTTCGGTCCCACCTCGATAAAGACGTTCGCCCCATGCTCTTGATGCAGCCGGGCGACGATATCGCAAAAGCTGAAGGGCTGCAGCAGCTGCTTGGATAGCAGCGAGGCCATTTCATCCGTCGTAAACTGGTGCTCCGCGTAAAAGTCGCCCAAGATCGTCGAATACACCTTTACCTTCGGCGGATGATACGTAAATTCCAGCAGTTTTTTGCGGAAAGCCTTCACGGCCGGCTCCAGCAGCTTGGAGTGAAACGCATGGGAGACGGCCAGCTTGCTGCACGGCACCATTTCGCTTTCGCAGTTGGCGGCGATTTTGTCGATCGCTTGAAGCGTACCGGATACGACGACCTGATCCGGGGCGTTATGCAAACTGACCGTATAATAATCGTTGACGCCTTTCAGCGCATTGTTCAGTTCGACGCTGCCGCGGGCCGCCTTCAAGCTGATCATCGTTCCGCGTACGGAAGGCTCGATAATATTCAAAGCTCTGGCGCGGTAATAGGCGATCGCGATCGCGTCCGCAAAAGAAACCACGCCCGCGGCCGCCAACGCGGCGATTTCCCCCAGGCTGTGCCCCAGATGAATGTCCGCCCCTCCGATGCTTGTCCGCATCAGCCGATATAACGCCATGTTGGCGGCGATAATGGCCGGCTGCATCACCTCGGCGGCGGCCAGGTTTTTCTCTGCGGCCTTGTTCTCCTCGCCCTCGTAAAACATCAATTCGGTCAGTCTCCGGCCCGTAAGTCCGGCGTACACCTCGTCCGCCTCCCGCAGCGTGTCCCGCACGACGGGGTAGGCCCGGGCCAATTCTTTGAGCATATTCGGATATTGGGAACCGTGCCCGGTAAACAGGAACACGGTGTTGTCCGCCGCCGGCCGGCCGCCGCGGCCGAAATAGATGCCTTGAGCTTCAAGCGCCTGGTAATTGATCGCCGTCATATTCATCATTGATCATCTCCTTTAAATAATGCCGAAGGCTTTGCCGCATTTTTCAAGCTTGTCCAAGGCGATATCGATATCCTCTTCGCTTAAGGAAGCCGTGATCGTGGACCGGAATCGGGCTTTGTTCATCGGAACGGCGGGGAAAATGGCGGTGGCGATGTAGACCCCCTCCGCGAGCAATCTCTTGGTCATTTGCATCGTGGTCAGGTCATCGCCGATAAAGATCGGAATGACCGGCGACAGGCTGTCCAGGATGTCGTACCCGAGCTCCATCAATCCTCGGCGGAAACGCAGCGTGTTGTGCCAGAGCTTCTCCCTTCTCCACGTCTCCTTTTCCATCAAATCCATGGCCTTCAGCACCCCGGCGACGATGGACGGAGGCAGGCTGGCGTTGAAAATATACTGGTGCGAAACATGCTTGATGTAATCGCAGGTGTCCCGGTCGGAAGCGATGCATCCGCCGACGCCGGCAACCGATTTGCTGAACGTGGCCATCTTGATGTGCACCTTGTGCTCCACCCCGAAATGCTCGGACACGCCTCGCCCGGTCTCGCCGAAAAAGCCGAGGGAGTGCGCTTCGTCGACCATCACGCTTGCGCCGTGGCGTTCGGCCAACTCCACGATTTCGTCCAGCTTCGCCAGGTCCCCGTCCATCGAATAGACGCCGTCAACCACGATCAGCTTCTTCTTGAAGCCGTCGCTTCTCCGCAATATGTAATCGAGCTTCTCCATGTTGTTGTGTTCGAAAATCCTCACCTGCCCCTTGGCCATTTCCATGCCGTCCACGATGCTCATATGGTTCAGCTGATCGGTAATGATCACCGACTTCTCGTCCGAGGCGAGGGACGTCATGGCCGCCAAATTGGCCATGTACCCGGCGCTGACCACGACGGCATCCTCGGTATGAAAATATTCGGCCACCCGCTCCTCCAACCGCTTATGCAGCAGCGTCGTTCCGTTATGCAGCCGGGCCCCGCAGGTTCCCGAGCCATAGATATCCAGAGCGTCCTTCATCGCCCGGATGATCTCCGGATGCGTGGATAAACCCAGGTAATTGTTGGAGGTCAGCATGATGACTTTGTTGCCTTGGTACAGCGTATTCCCGGCCTGCGGCCCTTCAAACGGCGGCTCGAAGACGTAAAGATCCTGCCGTTTTCCCTCCTTGATCGGCGCTAAAAACGAGGAAAAATCTTCGGCATATCCCGTAGGTACGGGTGCGGATTTCAGCATATATAAATACCCCTTTCCTTTGTCCGTCTATTTGGATGGTCGCCGGCGCTTCACCGCAGCGCCTTCAGCTTTCGCGTCAGCTCTTCGTCCGATTTGTACACCACGGCTACCCTGTACCGGCGGGCGGCGGCTTCCTCGGGCGCATCGGAGCGAAGGTCCTCCGCGTCCAGCATCCGGCCGATTTTGCCCAACAAACGCTCCACCTCGTCTTCGCCTGCATAGAAAGTCCGCACGCCGGAGACAAGCTCGGTCAAAACAGGATCCCGGACCGCCATCGGCCCATCGGTTCCCGCAAGCCGTTCCTCCGGGCTGACGCCCAACACCAGGCGGACATCGTTATCGGCTTCGTCCAGCATCAGCGTATAATCTCCTCCCATGATCGAATGCGAGTAAACGCCGGTGAGACGTTTGCGCTCGCTTGGGCCGCCGAAGCCCGGGGCTGGGTCCAGCCGCGAAATATCGCGATGATGCAAGGCGAGAACCGCCTTCAGCATCAGGAATCCGCCATGGGCGCCGAAATAAAACTGGTGCCGGCCGGCGTCGTTGCTGAAGCTGTTGCAGCACAGCGAATAGCTGGGGAGCGCTTCGACAGGGGCGGCTTCCGCCGTGCCGTAAACGGCCAATTGCCCCCTATCGGCTTCGCCCAGAATGCCCTTGATACGCGCATAGACCTTCTCGCCGGGCTGAACGTCGCTCGCTTTTTTCAGGACGAAGAAGACCGAGCCTTCCGCCGGCACGAACTCGTCCAAGCCGGTGTGGCATTTCGGGCAGTTATCCTGGAATACGCCCTGGATCATGCGGAAAAACTCCAGAAATTCCGGTGTCATGTTGGCATGCACGCCCCCGACGATCGCCGTGTCGTTCTCGCCGGAGGACAAGCTCAGCACGCCTTGCTCCAAAGCGCTCATAAACGAGGTCGTGTCGGAGTCGACGACGACGTTCGGACCGTTGACGTTAAAGAAATTGGCGATCCGGCCCGCGATGATATTGTCCATGTAACCGGGCAGCGTATCCTCGCCGACCTTCGGGATGTAGCTCCTGAACCGCGCGGTGATGTCACGGATTAACGTTGCCTTGACTTCTTCCGGCAGCTCGGCAAACTCGGGGATCTGTTTGAGCATTTCGATATATTCGACGAACCGGATGCGCAAATCGGCCATCACCGAAGACTCCAGGCCCAACATCGCGCCGACGTAGATGCCCGTCTTCGCCGGCGTCAGCTTGTCCTGCCCGTAATCGGCAATCGCTTCTCCGGCGGCCATCAAGGCCATTTGCTGCCCTTTATCGATTTCGGGCAGGATGATCGGCGGAATTTTGAATTTGATGCTGGGAAAACCGAGCTGTTCCACGAAGCTGGCCTCAACGCCGTCACCGCCGAAAATATCGTTGACTTCGGGATTCCAGCGGTTTTCCGGATAACCGGTGCGGCTTACGAACGGCTCGCCGGCGCGTTCCCACCATACGTCCTTGCCGGATCCCCGGCCGTCCACGACGCCTACGCCAACGACGGCAACCTCCGGAACGGCGTGCACGGTCTCGCCTTGGCCCAGTTCGTCCGCCAGCTTCCGGTGATACGGCTCCAGATATTCCTCCACCACCACACTGGCGTTGATGCCCCCGAACCCAAAGGCGTTGACGGACGCCCGCTTCGGTTCGCCCGCTGCCCGCACCGGCCATGGCTTGGCTTCCGTGTTCACGTAGAAAGGCGTCTCCTCCAGGCGGATTTCCTCCGGCATCCGTTCAAAATGATGGGTGGGCGGCAGCACTTGATGCCTCATCCCTTCGATGACCTTGATCAGATTGGCCATGCCCGCGGCGGAGAAGCTGTGTCCGATCTGGGATTTGACCGATCCGAGCGCGACCGTGTTTTCAGGGAGACCCTCTTCTTCGAACAGCATTTTGAGCGTGTTCAGCTCGACTTTGTCCCCGACCAGCGTGGCGGTGGCATGGGTTTCGATATAGTCGATATCCTTCGGCCGGAGCCCGGCTCTTTCGAACGACTTCTTCATGGCGGCCAACTGGCCGAGCGAGCTTGGCGCATAGATCGATTTGCCTTTGCCGTCGCTGGCCGCGCCTACGCCGCGAATAACCGCGTAAATCGGATCGCCCTCCGCAAGCGCGTCATCCAATCTTTTCAAAATAATCGTGCCTGCGCCCTCCCCGGGGATCAGCCCGTTCGCCTTATGGTCCAACGGGCTGGAGTGGGTCGGCGACAATCCGCCGATTTTGGCAAAAGCGACGTTGCCCGTGATGTTCATGTTGCCGAGAACCGCGGAGGTCACGCAGGTCTTCAATTTCTTCTCCTGGAGATGCTTGATCGCTTCGTCAATGACCAATACCCCTGCGGAGCAGGCGGAGTCGACGATGATCGAGGGGCCTTGGATGCCGAGCAAATTGCGTACCGATTTGCCCAAGGCGCTGTACATGATGCTTTCGGTGTTGTTTTCATTCAGCGAGGTGAACGATTCGTCGACCTTGCGGCGGAAATGCCCGCGAATCAGTTCTTTGGCGTTGCCGGAAAGCTGTGCATAGGCGGGATGATGTTCAAGATAATGAGCAAATTCCTTGGCTCTGAGGTTGATGGAATAATCGGAAAAGGCCTCGTCTCCGAGCATGTTGCCGACAAATAGGCCGGTGGCGTTATTTGGGTACCTCTCGCCTTGGACCCTTGTCATCGCCATGGCTTGCAGGATGCTGTCCAGCAGCATCAGCTGCGTTCGGCTCAGCTTGTCCAATTCCTGCGGGGAAAAGCGGTGTTGATTGCGGGGAAACGCGTATTGCTCAATCGTTCCCCCCAGCCTGCAGTAGGTTTTGTCTTCGGCGGTTCGATCCTCGTCGTAATAGGTTTCCCACTTCCAACGCTCTGCGGGGGTTGTCCGAATGCCCGGTTTCCCGGTCATCACGTTCGTCCAAAACCGCTCCACATCATATCCGTCCGGTGGAAAAATGCACCCGTATCCGACAATCGCAACGGGGTGAAACCGTAACTTGTGCATGTTTTCACTATCCTTTCCATAAATGGGCTGGGATGATTATGTCCAAGTCACTGCTGTTATGGGTTGCTTGCGATGCGCCATCACCTCCGATCCGCAATCGTATCTTAACTCCAGCTAAAGATTGTTAAATAAAATTAAATACGAATCGATGTTAATTCTTGAAATTTCAATTAAACACTTATTCTTCCAGTCAACTAGATTATAACGGTTAATTGTTATTGCACAATAAATTATCCATTTTGTCATGACTTTGCCATTTTTGGAGCTCGACAAAACTTGTAAGTTTTTGTCGATTCCTTTGTTATTTTCAAGAAGTTTTCTAGGATTCGTAATAATAACGCTTGTCCTTCCAGCTTCCAGCACAATCCATCACCTCTTTGCTCGATAATCCGGCGATTCGCAAAAAAAAGAGCCGTCTCCCGCAAGCTTATCGCTTGCAAGAAACGGCCCCGGTTTACTGCGTTATTTGCCCAACGGCTCGCCATCGTCCGCTAACGGCTCGGAGGCATGGTCGACCGACGCTTCGGCAATGTCGCGGAATGCCCAATGCGCGGAAGGGACGTCGCTCCACATCTGCATTTCGCTATCGCTGCCGTACAGCGGTCCGCGACCAAGCGCCCGGTTGATGACGGTTACCGCTTCAGCTCGCGTCAACAGGCCCGCCGGGCGGAAGGTGCCGTCGGCATAACCGCCCATGACCCCCGCAGCTTGCGCGGACCGGATCGCGTCCTCCGCCCAATTGCCGGCGATGTCGGCGTAGCCTGCGCCCTCTCCGGCCGCGGGCTTCATGAACTTGGCGGCGATGGCCGCCATTTCGGCCCGCGTGACCGGCTGACCCGGTTTGAAGCCGCCGTCGGCGTAGCCCTGCATCAAGCCCATCCGGGTCACTTTGGCGATCGCGCCTTCTGCCCAATAACCCGCCGGAACATCGCCGTAGGCCTTGGCCTCGACCGTTTCCGCCACGGTTGCGGCTTTGGACAAAATCGCCGCCATCTCCGCGCGGGTAATGCGGTTCTCCGGCTTAAACAAGCCGCCCGGATAACCGCTGATATAGGCTTGGTGAGTTGCGGCAAGAGCTCCGGCGGATTTTACCAAGGCAAAGGTGCTGAAATGGTCGACGTTGAACTTCAGCCCTTTTCCGGCCCCGAACGTCGTGATCTCGCCCTTCAAGTATTCGGTCGTCCCGTCGGAGTGTTCGACATAAACGCCCAGGCGGGACAAATCCGCGTCGTTAAGCGTCGCACCGTCGATCGGCAGGACAAGCGTCACCTCCCGGTTCTGCAGCTCGGTATCGATCATCACCGGACGGCCGATCAACGTGACGTCTTGGCCGCCGGTCGCCGCAAGGACCGCCTGGGCCTGCTTGGCACGGTCTTCGATCTCCTTGCTTTGGGCCGCCGCTTTGACCGGAGTTAGCGTCAGCGTCAGATCGCCGGAGGCGCCTGCTAAAGAGGCAGCAGGAATCGTTATTTCCCCGAATGCGGTTTGAATGTTCAAATCGAGCCCACGCCCGGCGAGCAACTGAATGAAATCCCGAGCCAAGGAGAGCTTCGTGACCGTGACTTCCTTCTTGCTATCTGGGATCGTGACGGTCAGTTGCATTTTGCCTTCGGCCGCCAGCTTGTCGACGGCCGCCTGAGCCTCGGCGGCCGACAGCTTCACTTCATCCCGCTTCGTTCCGTCGGCTTGGGTCGTCCGGACGATATTCACGGGAAACGGATTCGCCGGATCGCGGATCACTTCCGAGCTTGGCGTATTGCCTGAAGGCGCGGAAGGTCCCGGCGGAGACGACGGCGTTGACGGATTCTCCGGGTTCGTTGGCGTCGTTGGCGTCGTCGGGCCGGTTGCTACATGGTAAATCAGTTGATCCGCCAGCATCAGGTCGCCTGAAGTTTTCACCACTTTGATCGTATGCGTCCCGGCTGGCAGATTCGAGATGCTGAACAGGTTTTGCTGAGCGCTGCGGGACGAGGCGTATGCATCCGCGGCGCCCTTCAGCTGCCCGTCGATATAGACGTCCATTTCTCCCTGGGCCGGGCTGGTCGGCATCCGCAAATCGATGCCGGTTCCCTTGAATGTGTACTCGAAGAAGTCTCCGTCGGTTTCCGTAAAGTGCACGTCATCGGAATAGTCGCCCCTGATGTTGAAGGTCAGTTTCAAGCTGCCCGTCGGTCGGGCGGCCAGGTATTCCTTCTTGATTGTCACTTCATTGCCGGATACGGTATAATCGGTGCCCTCCATCAGCGGGATCCCGCCGTTCATGATGCCGCCCAGGTTGCCGATGCCGCTCAGCACTTGCACCGTAATATCGGCTTGGGCGGACGGATTCTTGTCAAACTCCGCTTCGGATACGTCGATCAAGTCGGGGATTTGCACCTTCAGCGCATCGAGCAGCATGAAGCGGCCCGATTTTTTCACCAGCTTCAGCGTATGCAAGCTATCGGACAAACCCAAAACGCTGTATACCGCTTGCATCGGCTGGCGCGCATCGGCATGAGTATCGACGGTTTCCATGAAGTCGCCGTCCAGATACACGTCAACCTCCCCTTGCGATGGGTCGATCTCCGTGATGTATTGGATCCCGGTGCCCTTGAAGGTATATTCCAGGAAATCGCCGTTCGTTTCGGCAAAATGCACGTCATCCTGATAATCGCCGAAGTTGCGGCCGGTACTCCGGTTCCATGACCCGGTGTAACGAATGCCGGAATCGTTGTTGTTGATCATCAGGAAGCGGCCGGAGCTATTGCCGATGTCGATCTTCAACGTTTGCGGCAAGCCCGCGCTGAAGTTGAACGTCAGCTCGGTCGTGCCCGGCGGCTGCTGGGCCAAATACGACTTAGGAAAACGTACGACGTCCCCTTCCACCGTATAGTCCGTTCCTTCGACCAACTCCGTCGTTCCGTTCATGATACGGGTCAGCGTATTGCCGTTTAGCGTCATTGTGGTCGATACGTCGGCTTGAGCCGTTTCTTTCTGATCAAACTCGGCTTCTTTGGGACTGATCGTGCTGTTTGAAATGACCGGGCCGGTGATGTCCACCGTCAGCGTTTGCGTATCTCCGCCCGCAAAACCGAACGTCAGCGCAAGCGGACCGGGCTGCTGCCGGGCCAGATATTCTTTCTTGATCGTGACGTCATTTCCGGAAACCGTGTAATCGGTGTTTTTCGCCAGTGCCTCCGTACCGTTGGCGATGCCGGTTAACGTATCGCCGCCCAATGGCAGCGAAACCGTCACGTCTTGCGGGTTCGTGGTCTCAAAGCCGGCGGTCGTCTCGCTAAGCAGACGGTCGGCGTAAACTTTAAAGCCGTCGACGATGAGGTAACTTCCCCCCTTCATCACGCCGGAGATCGTATGCTCGCCGAACGGCAACCCTCGAACGCCGTAAACCGGAACCTGCCCCTGCTGTACCGGATCATTGCCGCTTACGGTCTGCTGGAATTCGTCATCGAGGTAAATGTCGATATCGCCGCCGGAGTCGGCCGTTTCGGTCAGAAAATCAACGCCGGTGCCCGTAAACGTATAATCGAACCGCACCTCGCCTTTTTCGCCGTAATGGACATCGCCCATATAGTCGTTCCACGCCGGATTTCTTTCCGAGCTGTACCCCCAGCTGCCGCCGCTTCCGTAAGTATCGTAAGTGACCGACGGATGGTTGTCGTTGATCAGCACAAAGTGTTCGGAAGCATCCGCCGTCGTCATCGGCTGCGTCGTTACCGACGCTTCTGCCCCGCCGGATTCGTTCACGACGACGCTCGGGTCGGCATCCGCCTCCATCCCTTGCGCCGTGCCGGAATCAATGATCGAAACGTTCAGGTCCTGGACGTCTTTCACCAATTCCTTCCCGCCGTTGCGGGTCCAGGTTCCAGTGTATTTGACGCCGGTATCGTCGTCGTTGACCTTGGAGGTACCGTTGTTCGCCGTTACTTTAAACAGGCGGGAAGCATGCGGCTCCAAATGAATGTCGTCCATGCCGGTCGCAAAATTCCCCAGCTCGGTATGGCTCCACAAATCGCGAACGGAGGCCGCCCCGTCCAGGCCGATATCGCTCCATTTGACGTCCATCGCGGAACCTTTGCTGCCCAGGTTGAACAACGCGACGGTATACGTGCCGTCCCCGTTGTTGGCATACCAGACCTGTTGATTGGTGGCCATCGACACCGGATGCGCCGGACGGCCTGCCTGGTTGACCGCGATAACCTCGTCGTTGGTCAGCAGTTCCAGCCCGTAGCTGTCGAGGTTCGTCAAGTCGTCGCCGGTGTAGAACTGCGCGGAAGCGATCGCCCACAGCGTCGTCGCCGTTTGACGTTCGTCCCGGGTCAAGCCGGACGTTTGTCCGTTGCCGACATTCAGGGAATCGAAGTCGTTCCAGCCGCCGGGTCCGGCGTCGCGCCACCACAAAGCGGCATCCGGGAACAATCGGGCGATGTTCGCCCATTGCGTCATCCCGATATTGCGGTCGTAGGCTTCTACGTCCCAGTTGACGCGCCAGCCGTTGGCGTATTTTTTCCAATAGTCCACGTAATTGTGATCAAGCGCCCAGGACAGCTCCAGCCAAATGCCGTGCTTGGATAACGCGGTGTACCACGCCTTGACGTCGTCCCGCGCGTCGATCGACAGATCGTTATGGCCGGAGCCCGGCGTTACGCTGTCGAACTTGACGAAATCGACGCCCCAGGAGGCGATGAGATCCGCGATCGAGTTGATATACTCCTGCGCCCCCGGCTTGGAGAAATCGATTTTGTAGTCGATGTCCCAATAATCCGCTTGCCTCAGCGGTTGGGCGGCGATATCCCGCATATGGTACTCCGTGCCGTAGATCGGCAGATTTTGCTCGTAAGCCTGTTTGGACAACCCGGGAATCAGGTAGATCCCGACCTTTTGCCCGTTGTTATGGATATAGTCCACCAAATTTTCAAACCCGTTCGGATACAGCGTCGTGCTGGGAATAGGCCGGCCATATTCATCCATGCTCCCGTTCCAGCCCGCATCGATGTTGATGTATTCATAACCGTGCGCCTGCAGCTTCTCATGCATCGCGTCCGAAATCATCTTCAGCTTCTCTTCCGAGGTCCAGTTTCCTTCCGGACCGTCATATACCTGCAAGCTGTAGCTGCTCCAGCCCATATACGGCTTCATGGCGAGCCCGTTGTCGGCTGCCTTGGCCACAGGGCCATTCGGGCCGACAAAAGCGTTTGGCACGAGCGCGATCGCCGCGGCCAACATGCAAACGATCGTTTTCTTCAACAAGCGGATCATCAATTCATCTCCTTTAGTAGGTATAGGTGCTCCTTCATTTGCGCAACCGTCTTATGCATCCAATTTCTTGCATCGTTCCGTGCTCCAAAGAAGAGAATATTCCGTTTCCTCGGCCTCCCCCTTTCCGTGCCGCCTCCGCACCTCGCCGATTGCGGGTGCATCATGCATCAAGCCTGCTGCGAAATCCGGGTTGAAAGCTCTTGATTCGGTTGACTGATCCTTATGTTGTTAACGCTTTCAAATCGGTTGATCGACTCGGTCATGCGACCGATTCTATGGGCCTCCGCCTTGGCCTGCCGGCACTATTGATAGCGTTTCCTTCGCGATGAGTATAAGAAATCCGCCGCGCCTTCGGATAGGTACACTTCGTCATTTTGCGTACATCTGCCCATGTTTCGGAAGGGAATTCCGGGATGCGCAGGCGACCATTTTTTCGGGCAAGGGACAGTTCTCCGTTTTTGGGCTTATCTTTATGATGAAGATAAGAAAAACGCCTGACGGCGTCCTTTCCGGGGCTGACTTCAACGTTGGGAGCAGGAGGACAGGAAATCGCCAGGGCCTCGCTCCGATTGTTGTATTTCGTGCAGCATTTCAAGTGCAAAACGGCTCTATAACCGCGGCCGTCATATTGCAAATAAAAAGCAGAAACGGCCGCAGGGTATACCTGCTCCGTTTCTGCTTTTTGGCGGGCGCGACGCCTGAAGGTGCCCCCCGGGGAATCCCGGAGGCGTTATGCGCCAACATGCTTCAGCTTGTCGGGGTTTCTTATGATATAGATGCTGCGGATGACGTTTCCCTCCGCATGAACCAAACCTACGGTGTGCACGCCTTCCTCCGTGCGCATAACGATGGCCGGCTGCCCGTTGATCTGCCGCCATGCCAGGACCACTTCCCCGTCGACCTTGGCCGCTTGGCGCACCGGCCCAAGCAGGAATCGGGCCACGAGCTCGCGCGTTCCGATCGGACGCGGAATGGCGCGTACTTTGCCGCCCCCATCCGCGACGAGCACGACTTCTTTGTCCAGCAGGGATAAAATTTGCTCCATGTTGCCTTCCTTCAGGGCCGCCATGAATCCGTGCGCCCATTGCGAGCCGTCTCCTGCGGGAGCTGCCTCTTCTTCGGAAGCGGGCTTTAATTTGGCGCTCGCGCGGCTGAACAGCTTGCGGCAGTTCGTTTCGGTTTTGCCCACGATCCCGGCGATTTCGCCATAGTCGAAGCCAAGGGCTTCCCGCAAGACGAAAACGGTCCTCTCCGTAATCGTCAACCGCTCCAGCAGGACGAGCATGGCGTACGATAACAGCTCATTCCGGACGACCGACGTTTCCGTTTCCATTGCTTCGTCATAGGCATCGGCCAAAGGCTCCGGCAACCATTCACCGTAATATTCCTCCCGTTGCTTGCGAGCCGACTTGTGCAGATCCTTGCAACGGTTCGTAACCATTTTGCAAAGATAGGCTTTGGGTTCGGCGATGTTCGAAAGCGGCGTCTCGAACGTCTTCAGGAAGACGTCCTGCACGACGTCCTCGGCGTCGCTTACCGATCCCGTCAATTGATAAGCGAGATGAAATAACAGCCGGCGATATTGCTTGTACAACTCTTCATGCATCGGGTCGTTTCCTCCTTGGAATGCGCGGAAGGAGAGGCGCAAAAAGTTTTTCGCGCTGCGAATGTCACAGAAATCTCCCCTGCCTCGTTGTATGGATGTCGGACGACATGCCTTCGGGCAAATCAAATCAATCACAGCCCTGCCTACGGGCTGATTATGAGGAGGAAACATGATGAAAATCGTAGTTGTCGGCGGTAGCGGGCTTATCGGAAAAGGACTCGTGAATCGCTTGCGCGAGTCGGGACATGAGGTAGTGGCGGCATCGCCCTCCCTGGGAATCAACGCTTTGACCCGGGAGGGACTGGACGCAGCCCTTACCGGCGCCCAGGCCGTCGTTGACGTGACCAACTCCCCTTCCTTTGAAGCACAAGCCGTGCTGAACTTTTTTGAAACGACCACCCGGAATCTTCTCGAAGCCGAAGCCGCTGCGGGCGTGCAGCATCACTTGGCGCTGTCGATCGTCGGTACGGACCGGCTCCCGGATAATTATTATTTTCGGGCGAAGCTGGCCCAGGAAAATTTGATCCGCGCTTCGGGCGTTCCCTATACCATCGTACGCGCTACGCAATTTTTCGAATTTGCCGAGGGCATAGCTTATACGTCGACGGACGGCGAAACCGTTCGCTTGTCCCCTGCCGCCGTGCAACCTATCGCGGCGGCCGACGTCTCCTCTGCTTTGGCCGATTACGCGCTTGCGGCGCCTCATCATGCTACGGTCGACTTGGCCGGTCCGGAGCGCTTCGGGCTGGACGAGTTCGTTCGGCAATATTTGGAGGCCCAAGGGGATGCCCGCCAAGTCGTCGCCGACGGCTCCGCACGTTATTTCGGAGCTCTATTGAACGACGCTTCCCTCGTCCCGGATGGCGGCGGGGCACAGATCGCGCCGACGCGTTACCGCGATTGGCTTGATCGCTTGACCTCTAAAGTGTAATTCAGCATTTGTCGCTTTTCAAGTGCATCCCCGGACGGATCGTCCGCGCAAAGAACCCTTCTTCAAGGGTTCTTTGTCTTTTCGAGCATCCTCGAGGCATAGAGGCTTGACTTGGAGTATACTCTAACCATTATTGTTGATGCTGCGGCCTTCGATGCCGCAAGAAAGGAGGCTTTCATGGACGAAGGTCAACAACGAACCTACACTATTTCCGAAGTCGCGGAACAAACCGGGCTTACCGCGGATACGCTGCGCTTCTACGAGAAGATCGGACTCGTCGTCTCCCCCGATCGGGGCGGCGGCGGGCAGCGGATGTATACGAGCGTGGATATCGGCAAGATCCGTTTCCTGTCGCACCTCAAGCGAACCCATATGCCGCTGAAAAAAATCCGCGAATACGTCCAACGTTACGACGAACAGGACGAGGCGCGCTGTTATGATTTGCTGGACGAACACCGGCAAACCGTCGAACGGCAGATTGCCGAATTAGCGGAGACGCTTCGGATCATCGAATACAAGCTGAAGCATTTTCAAGAAATCAAGGACGGAAAATAAAAGGAGGAGATCAAGTTGAATTCGTCTTTCAGCACGGAGCTTACCCCGCAGCGGCCGCTTCCCTCCGGGTACGGCCCGCGAACGACCGCGGAGGAAATCGTTCGCGGCGCCGATTTGCGCGGAAAGGTCGCTATCGTCACCGGAGGCTACTCCGGCCTGGGCCTGGAAACGGCCCGGGTGCTGGCGAACGCCGGCGCGCAGGTCGTTATCCCGGCACGCACGCCGGAAAAGGCCCGGCAGGCAGTCGCATCCATTCCCGGGGCGGAATTGGAGCGGCTCGACTTGTCCGACCCGGACTCCATCGACGGGTTGGCCCGCAGATTTTTGGAATCGGAACGCCCTCTGCACCTCCTGATCAACAGCGCGGGGATTATGGCCAGCCCGGAGCGGCGCGACGGCAGAGGGTACGAGCTGCAGTTTTCCACCAATCATTTGGGCCATTTTCAGCTCGCCGCCCGGTTGTGGCCGGCCTTGAAACGGGCGAACGGCGCACGGGTCGTTTCCGTTTCCTCCGGCGGGCATCGTTTGGGCAACGTAAACTTCGAGGATCCGAATTATCGGCATCGCCCCTACGACAAGTGGGAGGCCTACGGGCAATCCAAAACCGCAAACGCCCTGTTCGCCCTGGAGCTGGATAAACGAGGGCGTGCTTACAGCGTACGCGCATTTTCGGTTCATCCCGGGTCGATCGTCACCGATTTGTCCCGGCACCTCTCCGACGAGGAAATGCAAGCGATGGGCGCGCTGGATGCCGAGGGGCGCCGCGCGTTCTCCGAAATGACCGAGGAACAGAAATCCGTGCCGGAAGGAGCGGCCACCCAGGTCTGGTGCGCGGTTAGCCCGCAGCTTGACGGCAAGGGAGGCGTGTATTGCCAAAATGCGGACATCGCTCCCCTCATCCCGCGGGATCGGATCGAGGAGCCAGGCGTGAGCGGCGGCGTATTCCCTTGGGCCGTCGATGAGTCATCAGCCCGCCGCCTGTGGTCCTTAAGCGAAGAGCTTACGGGCGTGTCTTTTGCCATCTAAACACAGAGCACTCGTCCGACCGCATTAAGTTGAAGGATCAAAAAATAGGAAATGGCGGATGGATTGACTCTGACGCTGATGAGAAGCGCTATTATGGCGAATCCGACGCTTTAGAAATTCTAACGACGCTGAGCCACTTTATTTCAACGAAATCTCTTGAATTCGTTCAAAGAAATGATGATAAGCACTGTGATAAGCGTTAAAATCGCAAAACGATGATTTTGGCTTACTTAAGCTCTGTGGCAAGCGTTAGATTATGAAACGAGGGACCTCATCTCCCACATTGCTGGGAAATTGAGGTCCTTGCGTGCGTAAATTGGGCCACCCTATCATGCGAGATAAATGAAGAAGAGTTACTTCGAAGAATCATCGATATCCTGGTCCAAGACAACGGCGGCGGCATTCCGTCGGAGGAGCAGCCGCAGGTTTTCGAGCAATACTGTCGCGGGGAAGCCAAGAAAAGAAAAGTGCGCGGGCCGGGGCTCGGCTTGACCTTCAGCCGCTTGCTCGCCCGCGCCCAAGGCGGCGACCTCGTGCTGGACGGCAGCTCGGACGCAGGCAGCACGTTCGTGCTGAAGCTACGGCGGGAGCGGGCCTTCTCCTAGCCGCCGGTCGATTCGCGGCCCAGTAAATCGAGGCGCAGCGGCGTAAACCCATCGAGCAGCCTGCTGGGCCTCAGCGCCCGGCAGCCATGCACCGCGCGGCTTGGGATCGCGAGGGTTTCGCCCGCCGACAGGACGGTTTTCTTCCCGTCTACGGTAAACTCCAGCTCCCCCTCCAGGCAGTAAGTGAACTGCTCGTGGTCATGGCTGTGCATAGCGCCTTCGGCACCCGCTTCGAAATGGACCTCCATCATCATAAGCGATTCGCCGGGGGCAAAGATTTTCCGCTTAACGCCCGGTTCCGCCGCTTCCCATGCATCGTTTGGCGCGCTCATTTCGCATCCCCTTCCCTGAACTTATCATCCCCCTCATGATAGCGGCTTGCCGCCGTCGACACCACCTTTTCCCCCGTTGTTCTAAAAAAATCACAAAAAGACCTAAAAACAGAGGGATTACCAATTCCTTCATTTTCCTATACACTAAAAACCTGAAAGCCCTTACATTCATCCAAAGAAAGGAGGCAGACCGTAATGAAGACGCTGAAGCGAATCGCCTTGGCCATCGATTCGTTATTCGAACACTTCGCTTTGCTCGCAATCGCTTCCATGGTTATCATCGTGGCGATCCAGGTCGTCACCCGCAAGTTGTTCAATTTCGTGTTCTTCTGGTCGGAAGAAGTGACGCTCCTCTTGATGGTTTGGTTTTCTTTTATGGGCATTGCCATCGGTTTTCGCGAAAAGCTTCATTTGGCGATGGACAGCTTCACCAATCTGTTCCCCAAACGATTCAACCGGGCGCTGGATAAAATCATTTGGGTTTGCGTCTTCGCCTTTGGCCTTTATCTCGTCGTGAACGGCTGGCAGTTTACCGTTTTGATGAACGAGTCCACCCTGCCGGCGACCAAGCTGCCGAACGGCGTTCTCTATTTGGTCATGCCGATTACGGGAGTCATGATCTGCGTGTACACGTTGTTGCAATTGATCGGCATTGAGACGATCCGGTACGAAAACATCGACGAGGAGGTGCCGAACCCATGACGGATTCGACCGCCGTCCTGATCCTCGCCATCTCTTTCGTCGTATTGCTGCTGTTGCGGTTTCCGATTTCCATTACGCTCGCCGGCTCGACGCTGATTACGCTCATTTATTTGGACCTGCCGTGGGTCGTCGTGGGGCAGCGCATGATCCAAGGCATCCATTCTTTTCCGCTGCTGGCGATCCCCTTCTTCATCCTGGCCGGGCAAATCATGAGCGCGGGCGGTATGGCGGTTCGGCTGGTGAACCTGGCGCAACTGCTGGTCGGCGCCGTCCGGGGCGGATTGGCGCTCGTCAACTGCGTGGCGTGCATGTTCTTCGGAAACATCTCCGGTTCCGCCGCCGCCGATGTCTCCTCGATCGGTTCCGTGCTGATCCCGGCCATGAAGAAGAAAAATTACGACGCCGACTACGCTGTAGCGGTTACGACGTCCGCTTCCATTCAAGGCGTGATTTTTCCGCCCAGCCATAATTTGGTGCTCTTTTCGGTGGCCGCCGGGGGCGTATCCGTATCCAGCTTGTTCCTCGGCGGGATCGTACCCGGACTGCTGCTGATGTTCACGCTCATGGTCATCTCCTATGTCATCGCCGTCAAGCGCAATTACCCAAAGGGCGAGCCCGTAACCTGGTCGCAGGTGCCGAAAATCGTCCGCGACGGGTTCCTGTCCTTAATGACGGGCGTCATCATTTTGGGCGGCATCTCCAGCGGTTGGTTCACGGCCACGGAAGCCGGCGCGATCGCCTGCGTATACGCCTTTATCCTTACCTTCTTTGTTTATAAAGACGTCCCGCTCCGCCGGGTCGGCCTGGTGCTCAAAAGAACGTTCCGCACGGTGGCGATGGTGCTGTTCCTGATCGCCGCCAGCGACGCGTTCGGGTGGATTCTCGCCTATTTGCAGGTGCCCGCCCTGCTGACCGATCTGTTCCTCGGCGTTTCGGATAACCCTTACGTCATTTTGTTCATGATCAACCTGCTCCTGCTGCTGATCGGCTTCCCGATGGACATGGCGCCCATGATCCTGATCATGACGCCGATCCTGCTGCCCGTCGCGACGGCGCTGGGCATCGACCCGATCCATTTCGGGATCATCCTGATCCTCAATTGCGGAATCGGACTGATCACCCCGCCGGTCGGAACCGTGTTGTTCATCGGCTGCGCCTTGGGCAAGGTTCCGGTAAGCCAAGCCACCAAAGCTTCCTGGCCCTTTTTCTTTGCGATGTGCGTCGCCCTGCTGCTGGTCACTTACATCCCGCAGTTATCGCTTTGGCTGCCCCATATGGTCGGCGGAGCGCCATAAGTTTCAACCCATTTGGAAAGGAATGAATGTCCATGACAAAAATCAGGCCCCTCGCAGGAATCCTTGCAGCGCTGTTCGCTGCCATGACGCTTCTCTCCGGCTGCGGTGCAGGCAGCGGCAATGCCGGCGCCAATAACCCGGACTCGTCGGCCGACGGAGCGAAGAAACAACCAACCTATATGTTCCGGTTGGCGGAGTCCCATCCCGCCGATTACCCGACCACGCTGGGGGACAAGAAATTCGCCGAGCTCGTCAATCAAAAAACGGACGGGCGCATCAAAATCGAAGTGTTCCCCTCCGCCCAACTCGGCGAAGAGAAAGCCGTCATCGAGCAGGTCCAACTGGGCGCGATCGAATTCACCCGCGTCAGCACCGGTCCGCTCGCCGAATTCAATAAAGCGTTTGGCGTATTCAGCTTGCCTTATATTTTCGAAAGCGAAGAGCATGAGTGGAATTTCCTGAACGGCCCGGAGGCGCAGCAAATGCTCGATGGCCTGAGTTCGTCCAAATTCGTCGGGTTGGCCTATTACGACTCCGGGGCGCGCAGCTTCTACACCCGCAAACCGGTCAAAAGCATCGGGGACCTGAAAGGCATGAAGATTCGCGTCATTCAAAACAAAGTGAACATCGACCTGATGGAAGCTTTGGGCGCCAGCGCCACGCCGATGCCTTACGGCGACGTGTTCAATTCGCTGCAAACCGGCGTGATCGACGGAGCGGAGAATAATTGGCCCAGCTACTATACCTCCAAACATTACGAGCAGGCCAAAAACTTCATCGTCGACGGCCACCAGCGCGTACCGGAGGTGCTGATGGTCAGCAAGGTGACCTGGGATAAGCTGTCCGACCAGGATAAGCAGGCGATCCGGGAAGCCGCGACGGAATCGATCGCCTATCAGCGCGAGGAATGGAAGAAGTTCGAGAAGGAAGCCGAAGACAAGGTCAGGGCGGCGGGCGTGACCGTCACGGAGGTTACCGACCTGAAGCCATGGCAGGATGCCGTAAAGCCGATGATCGAACAATACCGCTCCGAATACCGGGAAGTCCTGGAAGCGATCGATAAAGCCAAAGCGGAATAAGCGATCCTCATGATTGCTGCCGCCTCGGTGATCGAGGACACTTTAGGAGCTGGGACCGATGCGGACGCTCCGGGTCCAGGTGCTATAATGGCTCTAAAAATGCAGCGTACTGCACGCAAAGGGAGCTGCCGCCATGTTCTGGAGCCACGCACGACACCGATTCATGCAAACCGTTTTTTTGAGGGATCGTCCGCTCAGCCTGAGGCTGCTGGTCTTTTCGGCCATTCTGGTTATCATTCCGATGCTGATCGTCGGCTGGATCTCGTATCAACGCTCGTCCGGCGTGCTGCAGCATGAAGCCAGGCAATACAGCCTGCAAATCATCGAGCAGGTCAAATCCCACGTCGAATATTACGTCCGGGACATCGAGATCACGGCCCTGAAAATCATCAACGATCCCGGTATGGGAAAGCTGGTGAAAATGAACAGCCTGGAGGAGGTCGAACAATCCGGCATCCGCGAGCCGGTGATGCAGTTGCTGCGGTATTCCGCCTTTTCCCGTTCGGATATTTCGAATATCAGCGTGTTTTTGGGCGACATCCTGATCCTCGATCTGCGGGGGGACGACAGCGTGGAGCCGCTGGCCCCCCTGATGGACGAATACTGGTTTAGATCGGCCCCGGCCAATGGGGAACCGATGCTCGTCAGCCGGGTCATTCGTTGGTCCGACCACGACGAGCCAGTCATTTCCATTGTCAAAAGATTGGTCAGTCCAAGCACGCTGGAACCGATCGGAATGCTGGTGATCGACGTGAATTACAAGCGCTTTCAGGAAATCGCCGACCTTGTGACCATCGGCCAAACCGGCTACATGTTTATCCTGGATGCCCAGGATCACTACGTCTACCATCCCGATCTGTCGCTGCTCGGCAGCGAGGCCGACCTGGACGGTGCGGACCGGATGCGGCAGCTCGAAAGCGGCTCGATTCTCTCCTCCGGCAGAGGGCGGAATTTTCTCACCTTCAGCCATTCTCCGTTTCTGGGCTGGACGTTGGTCACGTCGGTGTCCTACCGCGAATTGATGGCAGGCACCGGTTATATCGGCAGAACGATTACCATCTCGATCCTCGTCACTTTAGGCCTGGCCTACGGCCTCGGCATCGGGCTGGCCTCCAGCATCATCAAGCCGGTCCGTCAATTGCAGCGGTTGATGAAACGCGTGGAAATGGGCGATTTTTCGAAAACGGCGGCAGTAGCCTCCAAAGACGAACTTGGCATGCTTACCCACGGATTTAATAAAATGGTAAAAAATCTGGGCGAGCTGCTGGAGCAAATTTACGTCTCCCGGTTGAGGGAAACGGAGATGACGCTCCAGCAAAAAGAAATGGAGCTCAAGGTGCTCCATGCGCAGATTAATCCCCATTTCCTGTACAACGCCCTGGAAACGATGCGCGGCATGGCGTTAGCCCAAGGCATGGACGACATTTCGGATATGGCCTCCGCCCTGGCCCGCCTGCTGCGTTACAGTTTGCGGAATCCCTCCCCCTGCGTTACCTTGGGGGAAGAACTGGAAATCTGCGAAACCTATCTCCGCATTCAAAAGTTCCGGTTCGAAGAGCGGCTGGAGTATGAATTCGTCGTCCCGGAACGCTTCCTTGATCGGACGATGGCCAAGTTTTCGCTCCAGCCCCTCATCGAAAATTGCATCGTGCACGGGTTTGAGCAAGGCAGCGGCAAAAGCCGGATTCGCATTACCGCAGAGGAGGAGGGCGGCGGGAAGGCCTGGTCCGTCATCGTGGATGACACCGGGGCCGGCATGTCCGAGGAACGGCTCCGGCAGATCCGCAGCCGTCTCGGGAATGCGGATTCGGAGCATGACGGCGCGCACATCGGCCTTCAAAACGTGCATCGGAGAATCGTCCACCTGTTTGGCGACGCCTACGGCATCACGATTACCAGCGAATCGGGTCATGGCACCCGCGTCACCCTGGGGCTCCCGCTGCGGCAGGATCCGGGTGCGGTTTTCAATGGAAGGGGTTAAGCGTTACTCGTGATGAGGGGGGAATCCGGCATGTCTAGCATTTTGCTAGTGGATGACGAGCGTTGGGTACGAACCGCTTTGCGCAAGGTGATCGAACGCAGCGGCCGCCCCTGCCAAGTGGTCAAAGAATGCGCCAACGGGCGGGAGGCGCTGGAATGGCTGGCGGGCCATCGCGCGGACATCGTGATGACCGACGTCAAAATGCCCGTAATGGACGGGATCGCCTTGGTCAAGTCGCTCCGGGAACGGGAGAACCCGCCGGAAGTGGTCATGATCAGCGGGTACGACGATTTTCCTTACCTGCAGTTTGCTTTACGCGCGCAGGTCGCGGATTACTTGTTAAAGCCGGTGGAAGTCGACGATATCAGCCGATGCCTGCAGACGATCTTGGACCGCCTGGCGGGTGCGCCGGCCCCCGAGGCCAAGGCTTCCACCGCTATGGAAGAGGAAGAGCAGGCTTCTCCGATCCGGCAGGCCGTTCGCTATATCGACTCCGTCCTTCCCGGAGACGTTTCCCTTCAGGAGGTGGCGGCCAAGGTCCATTTGAATCCTTCTTATTTAAGCCAACTGTTCAAACAGCAGATGAAGGTGAACTTCATCGACTACGTGCTGGAGCGGCGCATGGAGCGGGCCAAGCAATTGCTGGCCCACACGACGCTGCGCATCTCCGAAATCGCCGACAAGGCCGGTTACTCCGACCTGGCCAATTTCAGCAACGCCTATAAACGCGTTACGGGAATGCCCCCGTCGGAGTACCGGAAGAACTGCAACTCGTCCCGGTCCAGATAGAAATAGCGGCCGTCCCTTCCGGGAAGGAGGGACGGCCGCTATTTGCCGTACGGCTTACGTTCAGTATTCAAATGCAAACTGCCGGCTCAGCCACTCCAGGCAAAGCGGAAACCAGGTGGCCAAATGGTCGTCCCGGCTGTTTACCTCCATGGTACACATCGACATGCCGTGTACGCCCTGCTGGTAAAGATGGCATTCGAACGGCACGCCGGCACGCCGCAATGACGCCGCGAACCGCATGGAATTCTCCACCGGCACGCTGGCGTCCTCCACCGTGTGCCATAAAAAGGCCGGCGGCGTCGAAGCGGTGACATGGTTTTCCAGCGAAAACGCCGCTTCTCTTTCCGCTTCATTCCAGCCGGGTCCCAAGCGTTCAATGGACCCCCGGTGCGCAAATTCGCCGGCCGTAATGACCGGGTAACACAGCACCATGGCGTCCGGTCGGCCTGGTCCGTCTTGGCTGCCGGCCGCCTCCCGCAGTTTGGCGTGGTCCCACAAAGTCCCCGATGAGGCCGCAACGTATCCGCCCGCCGAAAATCCGCAAACGGCGATTTGGTGGGGAATGATCCCCCACGCCGCGGCATTTTCCCTGATTTTTGCGATGGCGAGCGAAATATCCATGACCGGCCTTAGATCGCTTGCTTCCTCCTGGATGGAATAATACAACGTAAAGACATGGTAGCCTTTGGCGAAAAAAGCCGTGGCCGGCGGATCCGCTTCGCGCGGAGACAGGATTTCAAAGCCGCCGCCCGGGCAAATCACCACGCAAGGCCGCTCGACGCGGTTGCCCATGCTCTCCTTCTCGATATCGTGCAAATAGCCGACCAGTCTGGCCTTGCTGCCGGGATTCGGGTTCAAATTCACGATTCTCATCTTGCCGCCCCCATCTCAATAATATAGACTCATAAATCTATTATACTAAGCTCAGCGGGATTTGTTAGGAAGAATATAACAGGGGTTTCGAAAATCACTTATCTGGCCATAGCGCTAGAAAATGTAAATGTAAATTCCGGTTCGCCATTTGATGAAATTTGATATTCTTGATGAACCGGCGCCCCCAGCTATCATTTCCACCAATCCCCATTTGTTTGCCGGCAATTGTCACCACGGTATAATGCACATTGGGAAGAAGCTCCCATACGTGGGCTGCATTCTCAAGCTCAAGTGCGGTATAGGGAGATATCATACATTCGTCAGGCGCAAGCGGATCGGCCGAAATAGTCAATCCAATTCCGGATGCATCTGTAGCGGTTACCCTTCGAACACCCGTCCGGTTTCCTGACTCTTGCGGAACAAGATAATGACTTGAAAGCTCACTGACTTTTCGATGGAATACTCCAAGCCGTGCGCCATGTGACCGATCAATATAATTTTCTTCCGGCCCAAGTGCATACCACTTCGATTCATTGTATTTCGAAGGCAACTTCAGCGCTATACCGAACATCGGCAGATTAGGTAATCGCTTAACCAATCTATACTGGGTTTATCCGTCATTCCCATTCCCCTCTTCTGCCGAACCCAAGAGTTCCAGCAACGCCCCAAAAACATCGGTTGGCAGTTGGCGGCTCTCCAAATCTCTCATTATTTTTGAGAAGCTGTTCTCCTGCTTGATCATTTCATATAGTTCGAGCTTTAATGCATATTCCATTTGCGCCTTGTTCAAGAAATCGTATACTCGAGCCAATTTATTCTTTTGTTCAACGGCAGCCGTCTCCAGCACAATATGAACCGATTGCGTATTCATGACACTGCTAATAGAAACCTCAATACATTGATCGTCCCATTTCACATCTGATAAAACCTCATTGCCATCTATCAAGACCCTCACCTTTTGTCTGGGCACATTGATCATTTTGACCTTGTAATCTCTTTGCCTAGGTGATACGTTCAAGTCTCCTTCTGCGGCATGAATAATAAATGTGGGCTTTGCTTCCCACAGCAAAGTAAACTTAGTAGCCAACCAGCTGCCTTGATGATATTTCTCTTCATTGCAATCCTCCCACATCGAGAAAGAATTCGTAGCTCCGGCAAAAACCATTAACTCCAGTTTCTCCGGATTCTCAACAGAATTCGTATAATCCGCCAGATCAGCCAGAGGAATAATTCCGCCTTTTTTCACCAGCACCGGAATCTCGTGAATTCCCCGATAGAATGCAGCGCGCGTATTCCCCGAATAGATCTGCCCGGTAAAGAAATCAATCCATTCTCCTTCGGGAATCCAGGCAGCAACCGACGCTAGTTGAGTCGTTTTATGAATGGGAGTTGTGATTGGGGCAACCAGCATTTCCGTGCCAAATAAATATTCATTTTTAAATTTATAGGCATCCTCATCCCACGGGTGATCGTAGTAGAGCGGCGCCATTAAAGGTTTTCCATCCTCATACAATCTCTTATTCATGGAATATAGATAGGGGATGAGCCGATGTCTCAACCGCAAAAAAGATTCGATCGCTGCTTCATAAGGCTGCGCATAATTCCAGGGCTCTTTTCCGGAAAAGAGATTGTCCGAGCTATGAAGTCTGTTCACTGGTGAGAACACGCCAAATTGAATCCAACGAGTCACCATTTCGTCATCTTTGATCCCCAGCATATGACCGCCGATGTCATGGCTCCACCAGCCATAACCTGCGTTACTAGCGGTTACCGTAAAGTAAGGTTGAAAATCCAATGACTCCCAGGTTGCATGGGTGTCTCCCGAAAATCCGATCGGATACCGATGACTGCCCAATCCTGCGTATCTGGAAAGAATCAGCGGTCTTTTCCCGTTTCTGGCGTTATCATAATAATGGTAGTGATTCAACATCCACAGCGGGTCCAGCCCTTTCATTTTCGTATCCGTTCCTTGCTGCCAGTCGATCCACCAAAAGTCAACGCCATCCTCTTCATTAGGGTGGTGGACTATGGCGAAATAGGCCTTTACGAATTCAGGATTCGTAAGATCAAAGGCAATCATGGGATTACGGTCATGATTGACGTCCATCTCCTTCGCCATCTTCGTGTACATTTCTTCACTCGGACGAATACCGTCCGCAGGATGAACATTTAAAGTCACCTTCATATTTTGACGATGCAGCCAACTCATGAATTCCGCCGGTTCCGGAAACAATTCCCGGTTCCATGTATAGCCTGTCCATCCACTGCCATACCTAGGATCGATGTCGGTAATATGCCAATCCATATCGATCACGGCTACGGAAAAAGGAATTTGTTTATTTTTAAATTTGTTCATTAACTCCTTATAATCACTTTCACTGTATGGATGATAGCGGCTCCACCAGTTTCCCAGTGCATAACGCGGCAATAAAGGAGTGGGCCCCGTCAAATGATAAAAGTCTTTAAGGGCTTGCCAATAATCACGGCCATAACCGAAAAAATAAAAATCTACCGTTCCTTCGTCTTTCGTTTCAATCCAGTTATCGGGAGTGATAGACAATGACTCGCTATCATCCATAACGGCGTATCCTTCTTTAGACATAATTCCATCTTCAATCGCTATCGGTCCATTTACATCATCTAAAGTTCGTGCAGTTCCGCCTAAATTTTTGGACTTTTGTCCATAGCGCCAATGAGACATATGCTTCCCTTGGGTATCCATCACATGAATCGATAAACCGCTGGAAGAAAACTCCTTCTTATCATAGATCAGGTGAAGCTCTGCGGTCGTAATTTCCAGCGATTGCTCCGACTCATATACGGTAAACTCCGGCGTTTGAAAATTCCGATTGATGACGACTTGTGTCGGCAAGTCTTGAAATTTCCCGTCTTTGTTATATTCCAATCGAAAAAGACGGCTGGTCAGAATCGTAAATCTATAGTTTCTACCTGCTACAATCGAGCTTGAAGGAGATATGGGGTCTGCCGTTAATTTTTCTTTAGTAATCATAAAATCCTCCCGATCCGAAAGCTTCTTATTTCATAAGGATTTAAGCCGATATCGATATTGCCGGCGGCTATCTCGGAAAGGTCCCGTTCGACTAAATTTACTTCATTCCAACGGTAGTCCTCATTCAAATGAATCAAGACCTTTTGCTTGCCTCCCGTAAAATCATGGATTCTAACAATCCAGCCCCTCCCGTCTTCCGCTTTCTTGATGGCGTCAAGCGCTATAGACTGCCGGGAATCGATGCGGATCGGCAATGTTATTTTCTCATCGGTCCGTATGGGGTTCATTGCGCTGTTTATTTCCCAAGCCTCTTCCACAACTCTTCCTTCAATATAATCCCCTTTATGTGGATACAGGCTATAAGTGAATTGATGCTTTCCCGCATCCGCATTGGGATCAGGGTGAATTCCGCTTTTGATCAAAGACAACCTCATGGTTCTATTCTTGATGTCATACCCGTATTTGCAGTCATTCATCAGCGCCACACCATAACCATACTCGGATAAATCGGCCCATTGATGCCCGACCGTTTCAAATTTGGCCATGTCCCACGACGTATTCCAATGGGTTGGACGAGTCACATTTCCATATTGAACGTCATATCGCGCTTCGGTGCTTCTCACATCAACGTCAAATTTAACTTTCAGCAGTTGCTGATGCTCTCCCCAATCCACGTCCGTAATAAAATCGATTCTTCTTGTATGATTGTACAGTCTCATGACTTGTTGAATTTCCGAGTGCTTGAACCTGCAAATGAACCTCACATCAACAAATAAAGCATTATTATCCGCAACCTCAGCCCGTTCAAAGACAAGCTCTTCCATCTTCTCCTGATAGAAAATATCGATATCCCACGCATCATAATCAAGCGGTTTATCCTCAAACAGTTGAAGAACATTTCCCGTACCGCTCAGTACCTCGCACTGATGCTCTTTGTCGAAAATACGTACGAGATGACCGTCGTCATTCCAATGAATGGTATAAAACTTACTCTCAATGCCATTATGCAGTGTCGTTCCCACCGCATCCTTTATACCGCTTCTTTCTTCTGTGAACCGAATCGTTTGACTGGAGAGCGGCAAGCAATTTTTCATGAGTACTAGCGTTTTCCCATCCTTTTGTACTGCAGGCAGCACTGTCCCGGCTTCATTGCAGAAATTCCCTTCTGCAGCGATCGGAACTTCAATGATGCTGTTTCTTAACCATCCCGCCGTGTTGACAACCTGATACTTGGTTGCCCCATCACTGCTAAGCTCTTGCCGTAATCTAGCAATGACCTGCCAGATTTGCTCCATTTCTTCTTTGTAATCCTGATATACTTCTTCAATAGAGGTCCCGGGGATGATGTCATGGAACTGGTTTCTCAGAAGAGCTTCCCATATTTCATATAGTTGCTCCGCAGGATAATCGGCAGCATGGTTCTGCTCATATAAGGAATAGAGAAATTCCAGTTCCCGCAATGCCAATTCCGTTTTTCTATTCATTTTTTTGACATAAGCCTGGGAAGTATAGGTTCCTCTATGATACTCCAGATACAATTCGCCATCCCAGGTGTGCACATATTGATCCGTCGCTTCAACCGTATGGTGAAGCTGATCGAAATATTGCTTAGCCAACGTTGGCTTCACATGAGGAAGTCCCGGGATTTTATCGAGTTGTCTTCTGTTCTCCAGCATCTCCCTAGTAACTCCACCGCCGCCATCTCCTAATCCATAAGCAACCAATAAATCACGATTCATATGTTTATCGCGATACCGTTGATAGGTCCCAAGTACGGTTTCCGGAGTAAGGCCGCCATTATACGTGGAATACCATTCCTCCGCCCAGTCCGTGTTCTCGCCAACAACAGGAGTCGTTATAAAATGCGTCAATATTTCGCTCCCGTCCATGCCTCTCCACATAAATGTATCGTGCGGAATTCGATTGTATTGATTCCAGCTGATCTTTGTGGTCATAAATGTATGGATATCGCACTTTTTGAGAATTTGGGGTAATGCCCACGAATATCCAAATACATCGGGAAGCCATAAATAATTCATCTTCTTACCGAATTCCTGATGAATAAATTTGGCACCATATAAAATTTGTCTGGTTAAGGATTCGCCTGACGGGATGTTGCAATCCGCTTCCAGCCACATGGCGCCATCCACTTCCCATCTTCCTTCAGCAATTCGTTCTTTGATTTGCCGATAGATTTCCGGATAGTCTTCTTTGATATATTTATAGAGCTGCGGCTGCGTTTGTAAAAAAGTATACTCCGGATACATCTCCATATATCTTAAAACGGTCGAAAAACTGCGCGCCGCTTTTTCACGGGTATGCTTAAGCCTCCAAAGCCAGGCCACATCAATATGGGTATGACCAATGACGCCAATCTCGTAAAGATCATTTTGGGCCAGTTTGCCAAGCTCTTGATTCAGCCATGCCTTCGTCACAGCCACACTGTCGTAAAAAACTTGATGGATTGGCAAATCCCAATTTATCTTCATAAATGCTTTATTAAGCAAATTTCTCAGCGTGTACTTGATTGGATTATTTTCGTCCAACTGCTCGATCGTGTTCAATACCGTATTGGATAGGTAGTATAGCTCCTCCGTATTTTTATCTATGTCCACGATATCCGCACGTTTGAATTCATGTGTCCTTTCTCGCTTCGGACCGCCGCCTTCAAGTCCTGACCACAGCTTCACACTAATCTTTATTTTTTGGCCGAAATAACACGGGTCTACAAACACTTCTTGATGATAAGTATCCACCCCTTGATAAGGCACGCCATTTATGAACAAGAGGGATTCAAAACCTACTGTGGACCCTTCGGTGCTCTCGCCAAAATCAAACACAAATACGTTCTGGAAATTATCCGGCACTTCTACTTCCGTTTGAATCCATAGATAATAATCTCTGCCTGTCCAGGTATCTCCAATTTGAAACGGCTGCGCTTGGGATAAATCAATAGGCGGATATTTCTGGCTTTTACTTTCGTCCTCCAGCACTACCCAGTTTTCAATTGGCTTTGAGTTTTTATAAATATATCTTTTTAGCTCTTTAATTCGCGACTTCAGCTTCTTCTCGATGAGAAATAGATCATTCATCCTTTTGTCGCTCCCCCCATGCTGAATCCCTTGGACATAAACTTTTGCGAAAGCGCATATAGGACGACTACAGGCAAGGAATAGATGATCGAAAAGGCCGCCAATCTACCGTAATTCACCATTCCGTAGCTGCCGAAAAATTGAAAAATGGTTACGGAGGCCGGCATTTTCTCTGGCGTTTGGATTAAAATGTAAGGCACGAAGAAATTGCCCCAGCTTCCCGTAAAGGTGAATATGCCTACGGTGAATATGCCGGGGAGCATCAAAGGCGCCACAATTCGTTTTACGCCTTGCAGCACCGTTGCCCCATCAACCCAGGCAGACTCCTCCAAATCTAGAGGAACGGAATCCATAAAATTTTTGATCATCCAGATTCCATAGGGCAAAGAAGAGGCCGTGAGAAATAAGGTTACGGCGATCAACGAATCCTGGAATTTAAAATACAAAAACAATTGATAAACCGGGACAATTACGGCTGTCATAGGTAATGAAGTCATAAACAAAATCGTTGTCATAAAGGATTTTCGAAATTTCAAATTATACCGGGATAAAGGGTACGCAGCCAGTACGCAAACAATAACGACCAATACAGCTTGGCATCCCGAAAGCAACAACCCGATCCAGAATGATCTTATCAGTTTGGGATCCGTTACAATGGACTTGAAGTTATTTAACGTCAAATTTTCCGGAACCTTTATGGCCTGAATGGCATGCGGATCTATGGAAGCGACAAACATCCAAAGCAGAGGAAGCAAAAACAGTATGGCTAATAAGGATAGAACAACGTAGTGAATCATAGCTTCAAACTTGAAACCCTTTTGTGTCATTGCTTTCACCTATACTTTCGTTCTCAGAATTTTCATATAGATCAAGCTAGCTATCGCGCCAATCGCCAATAATATAAGTGAGATGGCTGTACCGTATCCTAATTGATAGCTAACAAATGCCTGCTTAAACATAAAGATCGGCAATGTCGTCGTTTGCACGCCGGGGCCGCCGCCGGTCATCGTATAGATCAAAGTAAACACACCAAGCGTAGCAAGCGTAACCAGCATTAAATTCGTGGCAATCGTTCCTTTGACCATCGGAATCGTAATGCGAGTCACGGTATTCCATCTTGTTGCGCCATCCATAACGGCCGCCTCTTCCACTTCTTTGGGAATCTCGTCCAAGGCGGATTGGAACACCATCATCGAAAATGCCGTCCCTCTCCACACATTCGCAATGATGACACTGACCATCGGAAATGAAAACAGCCAGGCAACAGGTTTAATGCCCAGAAGTCCAACCAGCAGGTTAGCCGTTCCATTGTCGCTAAGAAAAGCTACCCAGCAAAAAGATACGACGACTTCTGGAGTAACCCATGCGGCAATAATAATCAACCCGACAATTCGGCGAAACGTTATATTCTTCTCCTTCATCATAAAAGCAACTAAAAATCCTAGAAGACATTGGCCGGCGATAGCTGAAAAAAACACAAAGACGATAGTGTTCCAAACACCTATTCTAAAATCCGGGTCCTCAAACATTCTTGAAAAATTCTCGAACCCGACAAACTGCAATTGTCTGGCCGCAGCCCCTGTTAAGGATAAATTCGTAAAAGAAAAAAAGAACGTTAGCAACATGGGACCAATAAAGAAAATCAAGAGTAATATCCAGGAAGGTAACAAGAAGAAAATCGATTTGCTGGTATCGGATAAACGCTTCCGCTTCACATTGCTCCTTGAATCCGTATATTCCATATAAATCCGCCTTTCAGAAAAGAGTGAATATCACCGCTTACCTCCAAAGTTGGGAAAATAAGCGGCGATATCCAGACTGCTCCCGGTTATTTTGCGATCACCTTATGCCAAAAGGTTACTTAGCTACATTTTCCTCTCCAACAATTCTCGTTACATTTTTAGCATAGTCTTTAACTGCATCTGCCGGTGTTTTGCTGCCCGTCGCTACGGCCTCTACCATATTTTGAATTTCAACGGATACATTCGGATATTTATCATTAGCTGGTCTGAAATAAGCATTTACCAAAAATAAAGTTGCCTCTTTAATGAACGGTTGCGATTTATAATCCACATTCTCCGCAGAATCTTGCCGAACCGTCAAATTCCCATCTGCAATCGCTCGTTTTGCTTGCTGCTCTTCACCGCCCAGCGCTTTAATAACCGTCCAGGCTGCCTCTTTATTTTTCGATTTTGCAGGAATGGCCCAGGTCCATCCCCCTGACATCGTAACCGTGCCTGGCTCTTGTCCATTTTGCGTTGGCATCGCAGCAAAACCAAAGCGTCTTGTCATATTTTCTACAGGTACAGGACCATTGGCCTTCCAGTTTGAACTATTCCAGAAGCCATCCAGAATAATGCCGGCTTCATCCTTAACAAATTTGTCTTGAAACATCACAGAGCCAAAATTACTGTTAATGGCGATGGACAAGGGCGGTCCCAATTTTTTCTTATTGTAAACCTGATCAATAAAGCCTAATGAATCCAAAATCCCCTGAGAGTTAACATTCCATTTTTCTGTCGCGCTATCATATAAAGTATCATTAGTACCATAAAGCAGCATTTCAAAGGTCTGCATGGAGACAGCTTCCCCATTTGCTTTAGCTACCGTTAAAGCAAGCGGTATAGCATTAGGTGAAGTTTCCTTAATTTTTTCTGCTGCATCCAGAATTTCCTGCCATGTTCTAGGCGCCCACTCTGTTGGTAAGCCTGCTTTTTGGAATAAATTCTTGTTATACCATAATCCGCGCGAATCAGAACTGCCCGGAATGGCATACAGCTTCCCATCCTGCGCTGTAGAGCCTACCTTCAAATTTTCCGTATAATTACTCCACTCTGCCCAATCCTCCACGTAATCGCTCAGCTCCGTTAAATACCCCGCATTGGCATCGGCATTCAACATGAACGTATCCTCTGCGATAATATCAGGTGTCGTATCCGCCGATTGCATCGATAACGCTATTTTTGAATAATAATCGCCCTCGCTTGCTGTTATAGGTGAGAGTGTAATTTTAATATTGGGATTTGCCTTCTCAAATTCCGGAATAAAGTCCTGCTCCAAATACTTACTAGTAATGTCGTTCTCTCCCGAGAACCTCCAGGCAATCTTCACTTCACTCTTGCCTTCGGTCGCAGCAGCGTTCTCTTTTGAACTGCCGCATCCCGTGCTTACCGCTAAAATCATTGACACCGATAATAAGCCTGCAAGTAAGCCTACTCTTTTCTTAAGCATAAAATCCCCTCCGTTAATATGATTTGTCGAATTTTGTAAACGTTTTAATCGTAACAGTGTCATTACATTTGAACAATCGCCATATTGTGCAGTATTATTTAGCCCTAAAGTGACGAGGAAAATTATCGAGATAATCGCAAAAAATGAATATGCGGCATGAAGACAAAAAGAAAAAAACTCCTTACGTCCGTTACTCACGGAGCACGTAAGAAGTTCGATCCAGAAATGCATCGGCCATTACTCGTTAAGGTTTTGCAAATACTTGCCAGGCGTAATGCCTTCGATTTGCTTGAAGATTCTGATAAATGTATTTACATTTGTATATCCTACTTTTTCAGCCACCTCAATAATTTTGTAATGATTTGTTTTCAGCAGTCTCATAGCTTCATTAATTTTCAGCTGATTTAAGTAGTTTTTATAAGAAACGCCTAAATACTCTTTAATGATTTTACTTAGATAAGATTCCGATAAATTAAAGTGTGCCGCTACTTCCCTGAGTGAAAGGTCACGCAAATGGTTATTGTCGATATATTTGATAATCCGCTCATTCAGGCTCTTCTCCGTCAGCTTCTCTGCGGATATATAGGCAAACATCGATTCATATAAAGAAATAAGTTGCTTGCCAACTTTTTCAGGGTTTGTCTCCTTTTGAAAATTTGCAATTTCACTGCGATAATCATTCATAAAATGCTGGTAGCTCAAGCCTGAATTTTGAATCGCTCGTCGAAGTGTATTAATCAATTGAAGCTTGATATCTTTGGTTAAAGCAAGATTGATCTGTTTTTTGTGCAAATTGCTATCCAATATATCATTCAATATTTTCTTTGCCTCATTAAAATTGGATTTACTAATATGCTGGAGGAGCATTTGCTCGATTTCCACTTTATATTGAAAATCATCATATGGCTCAGCCAAAGCGACCCACTCGTCATCCTGGTCAAAATGACTGGAATGATAGTATGCATCAGAGAATACCCGGGAAATATCTTGAATGGAATAGAAGGGTATAGACATGACGTATGAGGACTTTACCCTTAAATCAGTATTAGCCTTTTCAATACAAAATTCCAAAACGTTGATTAAATGATCATCAACGACAACCGGCAACATCAACGCATATCGATTCACATTTAAATCAAGGATCAGACAACGATGCACCACCTTATAATCTTTGAAGCATTTTTGCAAAAAATTTTTACGAAAAACAATTTTTTCACTAATATTCATATTCTCTTCAATATCTGCTAATCCATTAAAAGTAAAAATAACAATAATCCCCGATTCAATCACATCTTTTAAATCAAGAATTTCCAGAAATTTCGATATTTCTTTTTTGGAGTAGTTGTCAAACAAAATATTTTTCAAGAAAAGCTCTTTCACTTCCTGCGTGACATCTTCCTGAAATTGAATGAGCGCTTGATTCTCATTAATCAGATGATGAATCTTGTTCAAAACCGTCTCTACATTTTCCGCATTGGTTTCTCCGCCAATCCGTTGAACTTCATTCAAGATTTGCTCATACGGCCGATAGTTTCTTTTGCTGAGAACAATGAGCAAGAATGAACCAATACAAATTAGAAGGATAAAATAACCTGCTAAAGATAATATCAGTTGGGTTGGAAACGTGAATACTTTATTCAAATTGATTGAATATTCATAGTAAACATTTGGAACTACTGAAGATTTAGCAATGAAATGGGTGACAGCATTTTTCGTTAACACAGCAATATTTTGTTTTGAATCTCCTTCAGCAGAAGCCAATAAATTGTACGACGAATCTTTAACCGCCAATTGCTTTTGCAAAAACTTTGCATCTACTATAGTGAATGTTCCCGCATCTCCATAGATGCTGTCGCTTACCAAGCTATTTTTATCCCAGGTAACTAAAAATACAATCGGGTATGCTCCATTTTTCGCATTCATAAATCGGGTTAAAGCAACTCTTTTGTCTGACTGGATTACTGCAACTTCTTCCTGGTCAGCATTGGCAAAAAAATTCTTGATATCATTTATGCTGCTCCCTAGGTGCATAAAATCAATATAATCATAAAAGTCAAAATAGCCATTGGTGCTTATAACTTTGTTGCCAAATCCTTTAGTCAAAGCAATCGTGTATTGCGAATTATAATTCAGGAAATATGGATTGAGTATAAGATCATTATAAATACTGGTGTAGATCGCAAATTCCTCTGTGTTGCTTGTAGCAAATGAATGTACGCTATTTTGATCTGCTGCCAACCTGATCGCATTATTTGCGGCCAACAATTGATTATCTATTTCATGAGTCTTCTTTTCAATAGAAAACTTGACATTGGTCTCAAGGTTCAATTTTTGTTGCTCATAAGCATTTTGCAAAAAAGAAACAGCTATGATCACGGTGTAAAGTAATATCACCAATAAAAATGATACGAATATTTTCCTGTAAAATGAATTTTTCATTTTTCTCCCTTAATTTGCGGCTAGTATAATTAAATAGACAAGGTGTAAAAATTAATCACATATCTAATGAGGAGTTAAGATTATTAAAAAAATTGATAGGTACATTTCAATAAGGATGGTGTAGGCATGCAATTGTTATCGCTTACAAGCATTATATTTTAGTGTCCTGTTTAAATCAATAATATTGATTTAGCTAACCTTATTTTCATTTGAACATTTGTATGAGGCAACAGTCTGCCGTTTAAACTAGCCGGAGTTTCCAAAGTTCCCCTCAATCCGGTCGTACTTTTCGTAATTCAGAAACGCAGTTTACTCAGTTTCAGGCTTACCATTTACGATTAAGCTTAATCGAATATCAATAATTGTGATACTTCACTTTTTTTATCTTCACCACGAGGAGGATATTTATGGACATCCCCAGAGGCACCTACGGCTTTCGGTTCGCCGAAGATAAGGAGCTTCAGCTGTGCGTGTTATTTGCGGTCGGCTATGATTCGATCACCAGCTCTTCTTATCGTTGGGACGGATTGGAGCGGACAGACGGGCCTTTGCTGCTGTTCCAGTACACCATTTCCGGCGAAGGCGTATTTGAGTCGGGGGACCGCACTTACCGCGTCGCCGCCGGACAGGCTTTTCTCGCCGAAATTCCCGGGCCCCATCGCTATTATTACCCCGCGGAATCCAAAGAGCCTTGGGAATTCCTGTTCCTGCTGTTCCGGCCCAATCTGGTTCTGCCCCTTTGGCGCAAATTCCTGCGTGAAGCCGGGGAAGTTCCTCATCTTCCCGCAGACTCCGCGCCAGTCCGGCTGTCGCGAATGATGGTGGTCGATGCGGGCGCAGGCCGCATCTCCGATCCCCTGATCGCGTCGTCTTGCATCTATCAGTTCGTGACGGAACTGGCCAGAATGAAAGTAACAACGCGGCGTGACAGAGAGAACTGGCCGGAGAACATCAGGCGCGCAGCCGAATTTATAGAGCTCAACTATTCGCGGATGATCAGTATCGATCAGCTTTCCGAGCATGTCTCCCTGTCCAAATACCACTTGATCCGCCGGTTTTCCGCCAGCACGGGTCTGACGCCCGGCGCTTACTTGACCCGCGTCCGTACCGAAAAAGCCATGGAACTGCTTCGGGGAACCGGCCTTAGCATTGAGGCCATCGCCGAACGGATCGGCTACTCCAGCGGAAGTTATTTTATCAAAGCGTTTCGCGGCTTGACGGGGCTTACGCCGGGAGAATTCCGGAGCGGGGACGAAAGCCTTGCTTATCGCAAGCTATTCTTTGATTAACCGCAATATTTTACTATCAGACTCCCAAGATTACTATAGATATTGCTAATCTCCTTTATTATGATGAACACAGTAAGAGCAATAATTAAGCAGTAAAGGAGCTTTAAAATGGATCATAAGCTTGCAGCGCCTGCTCCGCCGCTCGGCTGGAACAGTTGGGACTGCTACGGCGCGGCTGTAACGGAAGACGAGATTCGGGGCAATGCGGAATACATGGCGAAGCATCTCAAAGCATTCGGCTGGAGCTACATTACCGTCGATATCCAATGGTACGAGCCCTACGCGAATTCCTCTCAGTACCGGCCGTTTGTGCCGCTCGTGATGGATGACTATTCCCGGCTTATGCCTGCCGAGAACCGGTTTCCTTCTGCAGCCGGCGGCCTTGGTTTCAAGCCGTTAGCCGATTATGTACACAGCCTTGGACTAAGATTCGGGATTCATATCATGCGCGGCATTCCGCGGCAGGCCGTTCACGCCGCCGCTCCGATTCTGGGGACGGCCGCGACGGCACGCGACATTGCGCATACGAACTCCATCTGTCCATGGAATACGGATATGTACGGCGTGGATGCTTCAAAGGAGGGGGCGCAAGCCTATTACGATTCGCTCTTTAAACTGTACGCAGCGTGGGGCGTCGATCTGGTGAAGGTGGACGACATCGCGGCTTCCAGGCTGTACGACACCCATCAGCCGGAGATCGCCCTGATCTCCAAAGCGATCGAACGCTGCGGCCGGCCCATGGTGCTAAGCCTGTCCCCCGGGCCCGCTCCGGTGGCATACTCGGCGTTCTTCGCCGAGCATGCCAACATGTGGCGCGTCACGGACGACTTCTGGGACCAGTGGCCGCTCCTGCTGGATATGTTCGACCGTTGCCGGGCATGGCAGGGCGTCCCGCAAGCAGGTTCATGGCCGGACTGCGACATGCTGCCGCTCGGCCACATCGGCATTCGCTCGGTGGATGGCGGGGGGGCGGACCGCTGGACCCGATTCACGCGCGACGAGCAGCTAACGATGATGTCGCTCTGGAGCATCTTCCGCTCGCCGCTCATCTTCGGCGGAGAATTGCGGGACTGCGACGACTGGACGCTGTCGCTGCTCACCAACCGCGAAGTTCTGCGCATGCACCGGGAGAGCCGTGGAGCCAAGGAAGCCTTGCGTAAGGGGGATCTTTTCGTCTGGACGGCCGAAGACGCCGAAGGCTCCCGCTATGCGGCCGTATTCAACATCGGCGAGATCCCGCTTCCGTTGGAACTGGCCCTTGAGCAGATCGGCCTGACAGGTGCCACCGAAGGCACCGAGCTATGGAGCGGAGCATCGGCCGAGCTTGCGGCAAGCACGCTGCTGACCACCGTGCCGCCGCATGGGGTTCGCCTCTATCGGTTCTTTTAAGAATACGGCAATGACGAGGAGACCTGTCCGCGATGAGGCAGGTCTCTTCTCAAAACCACGATCGAATCCGCGTAACGTCCCGCATCACTACATGGTCATCGGCTTTGGACCGAGCGTTAATATACCTTTTTCAACACTTCTATCACTTCATCTAAGGTGAGACCAAAGGACTTGTAAAAGGACACCTCGCCTGCCATTTGTTCTGTAACCATTTCATTTCGGATACGCAGCATCTCGTCAAGCGAGAATTCGGCCACAAAGCAGCCTTTGCCGGTGACGGTATGGATCAAACCACGCCGTTCGAGTTCTTCCCATGCCTTCTTGACGGTGATGACGCTGACCCGCAGCTCATGGGCGGCTTGCCGGATCGGCGGTAAACTGTAGCCGCTCTCCAGCTCGCCCTTCAAAATTTGAGCGCTGATTTGCTCAAACAGCTGCTGATAAATCGGTTTCTCCGAAGTGTTCGAAATCGCTACGTTCATTGGATCTCCACTTGAAGGAAGCGTTTGACCGCCATCCGGTATGCAACAGCGGTAAGTGCTAGGAAGATTAAGATTCCCGCGATCAAAATATAGGCTTGAAGCGCCACGCTATTCGCTTCCGTACCATAGAAAATGCGGTTCATCGCCCCGTTCTGAATCCCGACCCACTGGGTGATCCCGGCGAACAGCGTTGCCGCCACGGTGGACCCGAGCAGCGCCATGCCGAACTTGTAAGCCGTCTTGTAATACATCGGAATAAAGACGAGGTTAAAAATCGCCAGCATGGCAAAACACAAACCGAAGAAACCCAAATTGGGCGGAAAGAAAATGTAGGTCAAGTCCGGATAGATGCGCGAGGAAATCATCCCAAAGATCAAGGCCACCACAATATGCATCAGTTCCAATCCAGCGACCACGAATACCCGCGCTTTCACGATGTCCCGTTTCGTGACAGGCATCATCGAGGTAAACATCAAATCATTTTGCGATCGAAATTGGTTAAACATATTCGGTACGGTGATCCAGCAGAAATACAGGATAACAATGAAATAGATCCAGCCGGGAATGAACATTAAAGCGCCAGTCAACAGAGGCATGATCAAGAACAGGGGATGTACGCCCAGCTTGATGTCTTTCTTAATCAAGTTAACCATGGATTTGCTCCCCCTTCTTCGTATAATAAATCAAAATATCCTCGAGGCTTGGCGTAGCGGATTTTATGCCGCAGGACGGATCGAAGTCGCTTGCGTGAATCAATCCCGTAAACCCAAACGAATTCGTCTTATAAGCGATCATCTGGTCCTTCACCCGGTCCAATTCGCTCGCGGAACCGTTCAACAAGAAATAAGATTCCTTGAATTCTTCCTTCTCGCAACTAAGAATAATTTGCCCACCTGAAATAAAAGTAATGTAATCCGCACACTTCTCCAAGTCGGAGGTAATATGCGTGGAGAAAAGAATGCTGACTTCGCCGTCAACGATCAACTCCTGAAAAATGTCCAGCAGATCGTCTCGCGAGGCTGGATCAAGCCCGCTTGTCGGCTCGTCGAGGATCAGGAGCTTTGCCCCGTGGGACAAGGCAAGAGCAAGGCTGTATTTGACCTTCATCCCCGTCGACAGATCGGCGATCTTCTTATTTTCATCCAATTTGAATCTCCGCAAATAGTAGGAATACGTTTCATCGTCCCAATTCCGATAGAACTTCTTGATGGTTTCGGTCAACATCTTGATTTTACTGCGCGTGTAAAAATCGATGCCGCCGAAGGTGAATCCGATGTCCTGTTTCAATTCAAGCTCGTGGTCGTTCATGTTTCGCCCCAGAATATGAACCTCGCCGCTATCGATATGAGTCATATTCAAAATCGATTTGATCGTGGTGGTTTTCCCCGCCCCGTTGACCCCGATAAAGCCCATGATGTACCCCTTCTCCAACTGAAACGAAACATCCTTGAGCTCAAAGCTCGGGTATTTCTTATTTAGGTTTCGAATATCTAACGCCAGCATGCGGTACCTCCTCAAAAAAATTGTGCATATCGTGTATGCACAATATAACATCGAAAACGGGTAACGTCAATAACTCCGAAGAATAAATAACACAAAACACCCGCCAGACTATACAGTCGGCGGGTGCTTTAGCGGAAAATATCCCGTCTAAGCCAAAAGCTTCTTCGTAAATTTCACGTCAAAAAAATGGATGATGGGGCCAAGACCTAAGGCGGAAACGAGAGTTCCCAAACCGATCACGCCTCCTGCCAGGAAGCAGATCAATGCACAAAGTGCATCCGTAAACATACGATGCCAAAAATAAGAGATTTTCGGGAAGCGGTTTTTCATAATCAAGGACAGACTGTCATAGGGAGCTATTCCCACATTCGATGTCTGATACAGGGATACCCCCAAACTGCATACGACCACACCAATCGCCACTACGACCACCCGCTGCCACAAAAGCTGAGGTTCGCCGAACAGTTGTAGCCAGGTACTGTGAAAGAAAGTGACGATGTAGCCCAGAAGAATTGCATTTACGAAGGTCCCCGCTCCGATAAATTTTCGACCCATGATCCATTCGATTATAAACAATATCAGGTTAAGTAGGATTAGAAAATGGGCATATGCGATACCGATAGACTCCGCGAGTGCCATCACCATGCCACTGAAGGGATCGTTGCCCATGCCGGACAGCTTAAAAATGCTAATCCCCATCCCCAAAAATATATTGCCGAAAACCATGATCATCAGTCTCTTTGAATCTAATTGATGAAAATATCTCTTCATAGGGTCCGTCCTAATCATTTAATAGATGCTCCTGCTGCCCGCAATCAACGACGCCATTGTATCATAATTTCATAAGTTTGACTGTGTTAGGATGATCGTTATCAGGAAAAATCTGATCCGTGTATAGCTAAAATAAGCAGGACCGAGCCATGCTCGATCCTGCTTAGGAATTTAATTCAATCTTGTTATTTCTTCTTATAAAACTCATGATACAACTTCATGAGCGCTCTTTTCTCGATTCGCGACACATAACTCCGGCTGATGCCGAGCTCCTTGGCGATTTCGCGCTGGGTCCGTTCTTCTCCCCCATGCTCCAGGCCAAACCGCCCCTTGATCACTTCCTGCTCCCGCGCGTCCAGAATGTCCAGGTTCCGATAGATTTTGCTCTTCTCCATCTTGAGCTGAACCCGGTCCACCACATCGTCCGCTTCCGTCCCCAAAATATCGATCAAGGTAATTTCATTGCCTTCCTTATCCGTTCCGATCGGATCATGCAGCGATACGTCCTTGCGCGTTTTCTTCAGCGATCTCAGATGCATGAGGATCTCGTTCTCGATGCAGCGGGCCGCAAAGGTCGCCAGCTTCGTCCCTTTATTCGGCCGAAAACTCTCGATCGCCTTAATCAAGCCAATCGTACCGATGGAGATCAGGTCCTCCAGATCTTCGCCGGTGTTATCGAATTTCTTCACGATATGCGCCACCAGCCGCAAGTTATGCTCGATCAGAATATTGCGGGACACCGCGTCCCCTTCCGCCATGCGTTGCAGATGCTTCGTTTCCTCCTCCTCGGTCAGGGGCTGCGGAAACGCATTATTTTTCACATACGATACGAGCAAAGTCAGCTGTTTAATGAACAAAGCAATTGCGGTAAACAATCCGGGCAAAGATGACACCTCCTGCTGATTCACATCACAATGAATACAACCTCGCTTCATTTTGGGTCATTTCATTGTATGTGGGCGGAGGCCTAGGCGTGCCTGTACGGAGAGAAAAGAAAATGAATCCAGGTTGGATCTAGCTTCGTCGATCTGTTTCATGGTGTTGCTCCTATGATTAAGGCAACTTCGTCAGCAACTCGAAGATCCGGGCCCGTATCGGTGCGGAGTCGTTCATGGTAAAAAGCGGAATCCTTTGGCCTATCGCCGATTGCAAGCCCCAATAAGGATCCACGGATTTCGGGTTCGTTTTGCTTGTCCAAATGCCATCCCGCTAATTGCAAAGTTTGTGACATGTTTGTTCCCCATTTACCTTCCGTTTACTTTTGCTTTTTATAATTTGCTTGAAATCGCAGGAAAGGGTTTTAAACACGATAGAAAGGAAATGAATTTATGAATCAGGCACCGGTAGTACAGCTTCGGCACGCAACGAAAAGAATCGGAAAAAAGACAATCGTGGACGATCTGTCGTTCGATATTCCGGCCGGAGAGGTATTTGGTTTCTTAGGCCCCAACGGGGCGGGGAAAACGACCACCATTCGCATGATGGTAGGTTTGATCAAGATCAATCGGGGAGATATTCTCATTAAGGGACACAGTATTACCAAAGACTTCAACAAGGCGATTCGGAATGTAGGAGCAATTGTTGAGAATCCGGATTTGTACAAATATATGACAGGGGATCAAAATTTAAAGCATTATGCACGGATGATTCCCGGCGTAACCAAAGCCCGTATTGAAGAAATTGTAGAAATCGTTGGACTAAAGGACAAGATTTACGACAAAGTGAAGACCTATTCCCTTGGCATGAGGCAACGGCTGGGAATTGCTCAAGCCCTTCTGCACCGCCCGTCTCTTCTTATATTGGATGAGCCGACGAACGGGCTTGATCCCGCCGGGATTCACGAATTGCGCAACTACTTAAAGAGACTTGCTCATGAAGAAGGCGTTGCTGTTTTCGTTTCAAGCCATTTACTGTCCGAAATGGAATTAATGTGTGATCGAGTGGGTGTTCTGCAAAAGGGAAGGCTGGTCCGTATTCAAAGCATACGAGACTTTGTCCATAATAGCGGAAGTTCTCATGTTTGCGTCACCGTTGAGCCTTCCCAAATCGAACAGGCAAAAAGTCTGTTAGCCACTTTAAATAAGACAGCTTTGCCGGCTGGACAGCGGGGGCAGTTGTTGATTCCGTTGAACCGAGATGAAATACCAACCGTCAATAAGCTCCTCTTGCAGGCGGGTATTCAGGTATACAGCATTCAAGTGCAAGAGCAGACCTTGGAAGATAAATTTTTGGAGATAACGGAGGAGAAAAAATGATCGGATTGGTTGCCAACGAAAGCATGAAAATATATAGCCGGAAATTGACATGGATTCTTTTGATATTACTGTTTGCCATCACTATAGGCTCTTCGATCTTAGGTAAAATCAACAACACGAATTTCCAGGATTGGCGGGCTGAAACAACACAACTCGTCCAGCAGTATGAAGAACGTTTGAAAATTACGGAGTTATCTCCTACGTTACGTGCCGATGCTGAAAACAAGTTGAAGATTGCGAAGTATCGCTTGGAAAACGACTTCCCGGGCCCCTCTGATAATCCGTGGTCAGCGTTGCTCACTTTTTCCGGCTTAATTGAAATGGTCATCGTTTTCGCAATCATCATTGCTGCGGATATGGTAGCCGGGGAATATACGACCGGAACGATGAAACTCTTGCTGATCCGCCCGCACAGCCGCGCTAAAATTCTGTTTTCCAAATATATCGCGGTGTCTCTGTTTGCCATCGTTATGCTGACGCTCCTGGTAATATGCGGTAATGCCGCAAATGCTTTGTTTTATGGATGGGGCAACATCCACATGACTGATTTATTTTTGAACCAGCAGGGACAAGTTGTACAGTTGAATGTTTTAATGCAGATCATAAAAATGTACGGCTTAAGTATTTTCCCTGTCATGGGCTACGTCACCCTGGCTTTCGCAGTATCCACGGTTCTGCGCAACAGTGCCCTGGCGCTGGGAATCTCGTTGTTTATTATGATCGTGGGCAATTCCATGATTGAAGCGACAGCAAAAATGAAATGGTTAAAGTTCCTTCCTTTTGCCAACAGCGACATAAGCCTGTACATTTTCCACCTACCGGCTAGACCCGAAATGACGCTGAACTTTTCCATCGCCGTGTTGCTTGCATACATCGCTGTACTGACACTTCTAAGCTGGTTCGTATTCAAGAAACGCGACGTATCGATCTAGTGGTCATGTAATACATTTCGTTAGATAATAGAATATTGAGATTACCCTAGCAAGAGAGGAGGAAGGAAGGTTGCGTTTACAAAAGATACTCATCATCGATGACGAACCCGGCATTGTCAGGATGCTTGAAACCATCCTTCGCAAGGAAGGTTATACGGCCATAAGCAGTGCTTTTACGGGTCAGGAAGCCTTGGAAAAAATAAGCCATCATCCGTATGACTTGATTGTATTGGATGTCATGTTACCCGATATGGACGGATTCCAATTGTGTCAAAAAATCCGTCGGTATACCGCCGTCCCTATTCTATTTCTTACTGCCCGCTCAAGTGATTTGGATAAATTAACCGGACTCGGGATTGGAGGGGACGATTATATAACAAAGCCATTTAATCCCTTGGAAGTTGCCGCACGTATCCATGTACAGTTTCGAAGGCTAGAACAATATCAAGTAACTGCGCAGTCAACGGAGATTTATCGTTTCGGTTCTGTTGTCATTGATAAAAAGGCTGCTGAATTATGGGTAAATGGAGAGGAAATTCCTTGTCCGGCTAAAGAATTTGAGCTTCTTCTGTTTTTCGCTGGCCACCCTAATCAGATATTTACCGCAGGGCAATTGTACGAGCATGTATGGGGCTATGACAGCATCGGAGATGAGAAGACGGTTGCCATTCATATCATGCGCTTGCGAAAAAAAATCGAGCAAGACGCAAAACAGCCCTCTTGGATCGTTACTCTAAGAGGGATTGGTTACAAGTTTGTCCCTCCCAAACAAGGTGACTTGATATGAAAGTAAATTTTACAAATGGCAAGTTGGTCGTCCGTTTTACATTGAATTTTATCATACATCAGATCCTGCTGTTCTTGACCATCTCGTTGCCTGCTGTTTTCTATATTGTCGTGCTGAGGCAGCCGGAGAAGCTCTTCTTCGTTAACCTAACAACAGGAATCATTATTTCGGCTTACTTTCTGTATTGTTTGTTTTATGGTTATTATGTTGCGCGGCCGATGGCTGATATTTTAATTAAAATCAAAAAGTTATCAAATGGGGAATATCTGGTTCTTGACAGGAAAAGGCGCTTTTTCTCTCTTTCTAGCCGACTTTACAGGGAGGTCTACGCCAATCTTGAATCTCTTTCCCTGACCTTGCAGGAAAATGAGCGTAAACGGCAAGAGTTTGAACAATTAAGACAGGAATGGGCGGCGGGCGTTACCCATGATCTGAAAACCCCTTTGTCTTATATCACGGGTTATACGGACATGCTTTTATCGGATGAACATGAGTGGAGCAAAAACGAGAAAAACGAGTTTTTGCAATTGATTCGGGATAAGGCCAACTATATGGAAGAACTTATCAATGACCTTGGAATCGCTTTTCAGATGGACCAGTCCATTGGTTTTAAGTTTTCCCCACAAAGTATCGAGTTGGTGGAGTTAATTCGCCGAACGGTTGCAGAAGCAGCGAATATGCCTCCGGATAAGGCAAACCACTTTGAAATATGGGGTGGTGAGAACCCCCTTTATGTAAAGGGGGATGCCGTATTGCTGAAAAGAGCCTTTTCAAACCTATTAGTCAATGCAGTTATTCATAATCCAGCAGGTACATCCATTATTGTGCACATACAAGGTAACTCTCATATCCAAGTACAGATCACAGACAATGGAAAAGGAATGGATGAACAAAGTATCGCCTATCTGTTTGAGAGGTATTACCGGGGGACTTCAACGGATACTCCTACAGGTGGCACTGGATTGGGAATGGCGATTGTGAAGCAGATCGTCACCGCGCATCAAGGAACCATCGATGTCAAAAGTAAAGTAGGCCATGGCACTTCGGTTACCGTTCAACTGCCTAGCAGTAAAGCATGATTTTCCTCCATTAGCAAATACTACTCGACAACCGAGTAAAGGAGGAAGGTATTTCATGTGTCAAAGATATTCCATCGTGGCCGAGTTGCCCGAAGTTCAGGAGCATTTTCAAATCGGGCGGGTGATGTGTTATTACAAGAACCGCTTTAACATCAGCCCCACGCAACCGACGCCGGTCGTGCTCCAGCAGGACGGGGAGCGGGTGCTCGACGAGTTCCGCTGGGGGTTCGTTCCTTATTGGGGAAAAGATGCGGTTAACGCGGATCTGCGAAACGTCCACCAAAATCCGACCTACCGCCGGATCATCAGCACGCAGCGGTGCGTCATCCCCTGCAACGGCTTCTATTATTGGAAGAAGGAAGGCAAGAAGGAATACCCGGTCCGGGTGGTTCTGAAAAACCGCGGCATGTTCGGCGTGGCTGGGCTGTACGAAATTTGGCGGGATACGCGCGGCGAGCCGCTTCGTACCTGCACCCTCGTTATGACGGACGCCAATCCGCTGATCGGGGAGTTTGAGCGCCGCATGCCGGCGATTTTGTCCTCCGAGGATATGACCCGTTGGCTGGACGAAGAGATCAATGATCTCGACGCGCTGGACCCGATCCTGCGACCGCATGCGGCGGAGGAAATGCAGGCCTACGCGGTAACTCCGCTCATCGACAACAACCGGTACGACACCGACGAATGCATCCGTGAGATGGATTTGCAGTTGGCTTGGGTCAAGCGATAAGCGAATGGTTCGACTCTGAAAAACGCAAAAAAGCTCTTGGACATCCCCGTCCAAGAGCTCTTTGATTTTCGCTTCAATTATTCCTGCCGTAATAGAGCTTGAGATTCGGGATATCCACCAGGTACAGGATATCGACGCCTTTGGCGCTGCGCTCCACGGCAAGCCGTTCGATCGGTTTGCCGGGAGCCAGCGAGGTTTCGGTCCAGCCGGTTCCTCCCGAATTCACGGCCACAAAAGCCCGGTCCGTTCCGCTTTGCTTCACGTAATAAATTCGGGCTTCCGTGCCGGTCCAGGTAACGTCCACCGCAGCCCGCGTCGCGGCGGCATCAAAGACGGTCTGCAGCTCCCATCCTCCCGTTCCGTACGTTGCTTGCTTCACGGCGAAATTCGCGCTTCCTGCCTCGCGGTAACGGTAAGCGATGATCGGCCGTCCTTCGGAGTCCATCGTCAGTTTGGCGCTTTGCACGCCAGGTCCGCCCGGATCGTCGCCGCTCTGCACGTAAGTTTCGCCAGGAGCTAAAGGTTGGACGATATCGGCCGTAGTCAACGTTGCCGGAATAGACACCGGCGTTCCATCCGCCTTGGTGAAGACGCCCGTAGCCGGGCTGTACTTCAGGTACGACAGCTCATGGCGCAAGGCGCTGGCGGCAAAATGCGCCCACTCGAACAAAATATGCATATCCCCGTTGGCATCAAAAGCCAAGTCGTCCGGATAAACGGACCGATTCAGCGTTGATGCAATCACTCCGATCTGGCTCCAGGTCGAGGCGGCGTTATCCCAATGGAACAGGACGCCTTCCCGTTTGCCCGCAGGATCCTTGGCGACCCGTGCGAAGAGATACAAATCCCCGTTCGGCGCGGTTTTGACGATCGGATATGAGATTTTCATATCCGGGCCAGGCAGATCCGCCGAATGGTTCTGGGGAGCTCCGCCTACCGTATCCGAACGAAAGTATCGCCAGGTGTTATCGTGCATCGAGGCAAACACATGGAACCGGCCGCTGCCGTCCCGCGCGATGGAGGGCTGGTTATGACCCAGATCGTCGATATACTCGGCCACGACGGAACCGTTCATGACCGGAATATTGCTCCAAGCCCCGGTGCCGTCTCTTCTGGCGATATATACCGTATGCGTACCAGCGGTACTCCCCGGCGCATTATAAGCCATATAAGCATATTCATATCCCGTCCCGTACGTATCCAGCGGCGACCACCATCCCGCCTGGTTGCTGGAATCCATCGGATAAGGAACTTCCGTAAGCTCCGCGGCCGCATATCCCGTAGTTGTCGGCAGCACCAGCATCAACGCAACAAAGCAGAGCCCGATTCGCCAACCTTTTCCCCTTTTCACGTTTTCCCGCCTCCTCGATTTGAAATCGCTCGCAAACTTTAATCCCCGATAACCTCGGTCCTCCCGGTACCGGTACAAGCGTATCACGCTGCCCTTCGCCGGAATAGAAACAAATCAACGTTCCGAATAGAACGGAATTACGCATTTTTGCCAAAAATAGAACGTTTCTCCGTTTTCGCCGGCCCCCCCCCGGAATCCAGCGAGTTAACGCCCGCGTTCATACCAATATCCCGGGACTCCTTGGCCAAGCCGCATCAACGCTTCGAGAAAAAAGTAATCCCCCCAGATCACATAATCATCGGTTGCGATACCGCCCCTCACATAGTAGGAGCCGTGCCGCAGAAAGCCTTCGCCCGCCCCGGCCCCGTTCGTGCCGCCCGAGAAACAATGCTTCGCCAGCGACGCCACGGAACGTTCGGCAAAAGCCAAAAGCTCCGCCCGGTCCGGGTCATCGGCGGACAAATGCTCTACTAGTTCCAGGACGCCGCACGCCGCGATTGCGGAGGCCGAACTGTCCCGGGGTTCGCCTTCGGTTTGCGGCGCATCAAAGTCCCAATAAGCAATGTGATCCGCAGGCAGATGATCGATGAAATAACGGGCCAGCCGCTTGGACGTATCCAGGAATGAAGCATCCCGGAAATAACGGTAGGCCAACGCAAAGCCGTAGATTCCCCAGGCCTGCCCCCGCGTCCAGGTCGAGCCGTCGCGAAAGCCCTGATGCGTGCCGCCCCGGACCGCATCCCCCGTCACGGGATCGAAATAAAACGTGTGATACGAGGAGCCGTCGCCTCTTACCAGAAACCGCCGGCTTTGTTCGGCATGGATCCGGGCGATGTCGGCATACCCGGGATCCCCGGTTTGCTGGCTGGCCCAATACAATAATGGCAAGTTCATCAGGCAGTCGATGATGATGCGCCCGCCATTGATTTCATCCCCCTCCGGCCCCCAGGCCTGAAGGATGCGGGAAGCGGGCCGCCACCGTTTCAGCAGCAAATCGGCCGCTTCCAGGGTTGACTTCCGGGCGGCTTCGTTTTGCTCTACGATCCACTGCGCCCCGGTGGACAACAGATACAGAAACCCGATGTCGTGATGCTCCAAATGGCTCCGCCGCGCAAGCCGGTCCTGAAAGGACGCGGTAGCCGCAGCGGCAGCTTGACGAATCGCTTCGTCCCGGCTGTACTCGTAGCTAAGCCATAAGATGCCCGGCCAGAAGCCTTCGGTCCAATCGGTATGCTCTACCAGCTGATACTTGCCGTCCCCCTGGCTGACATGCGGAAAACGCGGCTGAAAACGGGAGATATTCGTTCGCGAGATATCCAACGTTTGTTCGATCAATTCATTCCAATTCATGGTATCCTCCTGTAGGTTGGCGGAATGGAATCCGATTTACATGACAACTTCGACTCGGACGGACGAGCGTCCGGGATAAGCCGGCAGCACCGTGCCTTCCAGCCGCTGGCCGTCGACGGTGATGGATTTTACGCCCTGGCAAACCCGGCTTTCATTGCGAACCGTAATCTCATAGTCGCAGCCGCGGAACTTGCGTTTCACGCTAAACCCTTCCCATTCGGCGGGAATGCAGGGGTTTATGGACAAGCCTTGAAGCACCGGTTTGATGCCCAGGATATATTGCGTCGCGGCGACGTACATCCACGCGGCCGTCCCCGTCAGCCAGGACACATTGGCCAATCCGAACTTGTCGGACTCCGGCCCAAACAAGTTGGAGGCGTAAACATAAGGCTCCGCTTTGTAGCGCCACAAGCCCGCTTTGTCCATCGCCACATTCGGGAGCAACTGGCGGTAATATTTGTAGGCGAGATCCCCGCGCCCAAGCAGGCATTCGGCAATGATCGCCCAGGTGTTGGCGTGGCAAAAGACCGCCCCGTTCTCCCCCGTCCCCTTGTTGTAATTCGTCAAAGGATCGGCGGGATCGGGGAACGTGCTGATGGAGGGATGGATTTTCTTGATGCCAAGCTCCGTGTCCAGCAGCTCGCGGACGCTGTCCATCGCTTGCAAGCCTTTCTCCGGATCGGCCATCCCGGACAGAACCGCCCAGGTTTGGGCGTTCAGCCAGATTTTCGCTTCATCGTGCACGTCGCTGCCGAGGAATCGGCCGTCATCCATGATGGCGCGTCGGAACCAGCGGCCATCCCAGCCGAGGCTGTTGACCAGCCCCCGCTGCTGCTCATACATGGCCTCGTAGTTCGCGACATCCTCCGGATGGCCGGCAGCGACGGCGAGATCCACCATCCGCAACAGCACCGTCCCGAGCTGCATGGCGGTCCATATGCTCTCTCCCCGGCCCTCGCGGCACACCCGGAACAGCTGGTCGTTCCAATCCGACCGCAGCATCAGCGGGAAGCCGTTCGGCCCCAGCTTCGACGCCGTAAATTCGATGGCGGCCTTCAAGTGCTCGTATACCGTGCCTTGGTCCCCATCATAGTAAGGCACTTCAGCGCTTAGGAATGCGGCGTCCCCGGTTTCGGCCAACAGATCCCACGCCGCCAGAGCCGGCCATAAATGATCGTCGGAATGAATGCTTGTCACCGGCTCCCAACCCTCATGGGGGAAGAAGTAATGATTCGCGTGCCCGTCCCGGTACTGCTGGCCGAGCAGCAGCCGAAGCTTAGCCAGCGCTTGCTGCCCATCGAACGGTACGACCGCCAAAATATCCTGCGACGTGTCGCGGTACCCGACGCCGCGGAACGTTCCGGTGGCATAGAAGGAAATATTTCGCGAAAACAGAAAGTTGCGGTGCGCCTGATACGGATTCCAGACGTTGAGCATCCGCTCGGCGTCCGGATCCGGCAACCGGCAATCCCAAGCTCCGAGATAACCGTCCCAGAAGGTCCGAAGCCCTTGAAAAGAACGCTCCGCAAACCCGGCTTCCCGGGAGCGCGCAAGCGCCTGCTCAACCTCGGCTTCATCCTGGGCCGTGCCGAGGAAGAGATGAACGGTCCGGCTTTCGCCCGGCCGCAGCTGGACTTTGAAATGCAGCGCGCCGCACGGATCTCCGCCCATCAGCGTCGACCCGCGGCAGCCTCCTTCTTCGATCGCCGCCGGATTGGCCTCACTGCGATAGCTGCCTATAAATTCCTCGCGGTCGCCGTCATACCCGGACAACGGCGCGTCGGAGGCAAAGTAGACGAGCGGCGTCTCCTCCGGTTTAGGTTGATTTTCGACGCCATACCGGTACACCAGCGCCTCAGACGGATGGTATTGCACGGAGACCTGATGCTTGTTGTAACATTGCCACTGCAGCTCGCGCATGAATTCCATCATCCCGAACTCCACGTAAGCGTAAACGTTCAGCTCTTTGGCTACCGAGGTTTCATTGGACAAGGTCAATTTCCAAATCAGCGAGTTTTCGTAGGGACCGACGAAATACAACGTTTGGGCCGCGATCCCGTCCCGTTTCGCTTCAAACCGGGTGTAGCCGAGGCCGTGGGCGCTTTTCCACGTTTCCGGTTTGGCGGCGGCGGGTTCGTTGGTGGGGCACCAGTACGTCCCCGAGTCCGCGTCCTGGACGTAAATATAGGGTCCCGAGCGGTCCATCGGCAGGTGAAAAAACCGGTAGCGCGTAATCCGCCATATTTGCGGCGATTTGTAAAACGCAACCCCGCCGCCCGCATGGGACAGCATCGTATGGAACGTGCCGTTGGATAAATAGTTCATCCACGGGGTCGGCATGTCGTGCCGGTGGAACTCGATTTCTTTTTCCGCGTCGCGGAAGGAATAATAACTTTGCGGGTCGATCGGTTTCATGGGAATCCACTCCTTTGGGCAAACAAAAACAAAATAGCACAGCAGGTGCGATAAACGGGGGCTCCACGGGAACAACGGATTTCTAACGGAACCCAGAGACGTTATTCTGGGGATCTGCGCCGGTTTCCATCTGTAACGGACCCCACAGACCTTATTGGGCATGTATGAGCTTGATCAAGCCCATTTTGGAGCAGATAGCGGCTTTCCCGTCCGTTAGAAACGGGAACGGCGTTTTTACGGGCTAATTAAGGTCTTTCAAGTCCGTTACCGTTAACCCGAAGCCGCCGAGTCTGCCTATTTGGGCTCCACCTCGTCCAGTGTCAAGCTATACGACAGATCTTTCATATAGCGGCCGTCGGGATGAAGAAAGACCCATCCGAAATCCAGATCCCCTCCGGTTCCACGCACGATCGCAATCAAACGATTTAAGCCGGGATTCATTATTAACTCTTTTTCCGGCTCCGGCACCACCTCACCGTTTAACACGATCTCAACCGTGGACGCGGCATCGGCGAGCACGCGCAGCCGCCCTCGGCGAGGAGCCTCCCCTTCTTCCGGCACCGTAACAAAGCAGCTCAGAAACCACGGATTCCGCCCTGCATTCGCGATATGCAGCAGGCCGGTGGAGCGGCGTTCTTTTTTCTGCATCCAGCCGTACAGGCCTTCCCCCAAGTTGTTTAGCGAAAACTCTGGATCCGTATAGTAATCCCTCATGGCGCCGTAATCGACGTAAGCCGGGCAAGGCAACGCCATCATGGCTTCCACGGCCCATTCCCCATCGCCCTTCTCCTCTTCCAGAAGCAAGTCGTCAAAAGAGGCGCCTAGATTGGCCAGTAGGCGGGTGTATAAACGCAGCGACTTGTCGCTTTCGGGGTCCGGCAGCAGTTGGGAGCACACCACGGTTCCGCGCCCGACCTTGGCTTCAATCAGGAACGCGCCGGAGGGCCGGGCTTTCCGGCGGTTCAGCTCCACCAGCGCCTGGCGGCTGTATTCGGCCGTGTGCCCCTGCACGAAATAGTCCTTCCAGGCGGTGCCTTCCACGCTGGAGCAAAGGACGGCGACTTCCGCCGCTTCCAGGCGGTGGGCGGCGAGGACCCGGTTGACGACCTCCCGCGGCGACAAGAAAACCTTGTCGAAGCCGAACAGATCAACCGGGCTGAGCCCGCGTACGGCGGCGTTCGCGTAGTCCGCCGCCAAATGGTATGTCTCGTGCGGCGCCACGCGCACGGGACGGTCCAGCAGGCGGGCCAGCGCCGCCTGCTGCCCGGGCTCCGCCGGCAGGACGAGTACGCGTCCGCCGGCTTCGGCATGGCGCCGGACGGCTTCCGCCGCCCCAGGCGCCTCAAGCAGGCAGGCTTCGGCCACCAGCAGGCCGAAGCCCTGCCCGGGCGGCATGGCGGCGTCCCCGCCATGCCCGCCGAGCGCTGGCGCCGCTCCCGAAGGGAACGTGCTGCATCGCGCGGAATACCGCAAGGGTTGCCCGGAGGAGGCCTTCGCCTTATGCGCTTATGTAGCGGAG
>NZ_JBNYYG010000030.1:0-65252 GCF_050565405.1 Paenibacillus macerans
GATTTTTCGTATATATTTCTCGCCTGATCCTTTCGGCATCCTGGGTTGGGGAAGCAGAGCCCCGGATGTTAATGCAACGCTAATGCCGTATAGACCTTATTTTGCATTTTAACGCATATTTCCAGCCTTTTTCGGGCAAATAAGAGCGTTTAGGTCCGCTAGCGTTTAGCTCAACTTGGCCGAGTTGACTGTCCAAGCTTGCCGGCAGCTTCATACGGGACGCAGACGTCCTGCCCCGGCGCTACCAACAGCCCCCGCTCCCCCACGACAAACCGCATAGGTTCCGTATTCCCGGCCTGGGCCGTAATGCCGACCCCGTCCCGGCTGACGCGAATCCGATAGGCGCCCGAGCGAAGGCGGACCGGAAACTCGATCGCCTGCCACGCCGAAGGCAAAGCCGGCTTCAGCGCCGTTTTGTCTCCATCATACCGCAAGCCGGCGAATCCCAACACCGCCGCCATCCAGGCCCCGCCGTTGGCCGCGGGATGCGTGCCGCCGATGTACAGGTCTCCGACGTATTGCTTGGAGTCCCCGGTCAGATCGACCGTCGCCGTCCGCATAAAATAGCGGTATCCCCAGTCCGGCGATCCAGTATCCGCCGCGACCAGCGCGTAGATGCAGGCGCTCAGGCTGGATCCGTGTTCGGTGCGCGGCTCGTAGTAGGCCCAGTTCGCTTGTTTGACGGCCGTTTCGTAGCCGTCCTTGAACAGGTGCAGCATCAGCACCACATCGGCTTGCTTCAAGATTTGCGTCGTCGTCGCCAAGCCGCTGCCTCCTCCGAGATATTCGTGCGGATTGAGCACCCTCGCCTTCAGGTTCGCCAGCGAAACGTCCTCCAGCGCATCATACCGATCGAACTGCTCGATCCGGCCGCTTGCCGCATCCGGCCGCGGGACATACAAACGGTCGTGCATGTCGCGGACCTGCTCCGGCGTAATGGCGCTGTCCGCCAGCAGCGCCTCGTACCGTCCGGGGGCGCGGCTCCGCAGGATCCCCATCGCGTCCAGGGCGATGCGAAGGCACTCCTTGACCATTCGGTTGGTGAACGCGTTGTTGTTCACCCGCTCATGGTATTCGTCGGGCCCGGTAACGTCGAGGATCTCGTAGCGCTGTTTGCGCGGATTGAAATAACCGTAGGAATAGAAAAATTTCGCGCACTCCCACGCGACCTCGGCACCGCCGTCCAACAAAAGGCTTTCGTCGCCGGTAAACGCGTAATACTGCCAAATCCCGTACGCCACGTCCGCGCTGATGTGCACCTGCTTGTCGCGGAAATAAGTACGCATCGGACGACCGGTGAACACGTCGTTCACGTTGAACAGCGTGCAGGCGTCGTCCCCCGTCTCCTGGCTTTCCCAGGCATAAAAGGCGCCTTCATAGCCATATTCCGCCGCTTTACGCTTCGCGCCGTCCAACGTGTGAACCCGATACATCATGAGGTTTCGCGCCACCTCCGGCTGCGTATAGAGGAAAAACGGCAGCATGAACATCTCCGTGTCCCAGAACACCGCGCCTTTATAAACCTGGCCGGACAAGCCGCGGGCCGGGATCGACACTTTCTCCGAGCGGTCCGGCGCAATGATATGCAGCTGGTACATGCTGTAGCGCAGCGCCAGCTGGGCTTCTTCGTCGCCTTCGACCGCGATGTCCGTGGCATCCCACTTGCGTTCCCACCGCTGGGCATGCTCGCTCAGCAGCCGGTCGTAACCAAGCCCGCGCGCTTCCCGGCTGGACCGTTCCGCCGCCGACCGGGCATCGCCTCCCGCCGCCTCGTCTTGACCGGTAAACACGGAAACGTATTTCACGAATTCCAACGTTTCCCCGGCCCGGCAGCTCACGCGGATATCCCGGCGGATCGAGGTTTCCCCGCGGAGAAGCTCCTGCTCTCCGAACCCGCATTCCACCGCCTCCGCTACCGATACCGGCACGCCGAGCTCATGCGTCCATGCGGCGATCGACAAGACTTCGCCGGTCTCGTCCGCGCCGCTTTCCATCCGCTCGAGATGCGGGCCGTTGATGTCCCACACATTCCCGTCGATGCCGGTGACGATCGTTAGTTCGCCGTCCCGGCTGCTCTCCATCGCGATCCGGTTTACGATCAGATCCGGCCGCGCCGCGCTGCAAAACCGCTCGGACATGACCGTTACCCGCGTTCCATCCGCCGTGCGGAACGCCGACCGGCGGCGATGAGTCGCATGGCGCAGGTCCAGCGACTGCTCGTGTTCGAGCAGTTCCGGGCCGACCGCACCGGACGCGGCTTCCAATACGCTGAGCGGCGCGCCGTCCCAATAGACGGTTGTCGCCAAGCCGTTCGGCGCGTTCACCGGCTCACGCCACTGATCCCCGACCTTGTCGTACAGCCCGGCAACGATCGTCGCCGTCAGCTCGCTTTTGCCGAACTCCTCCAGCGTCCCCCGATATCCCAAAACCCCGTTGCCGATCATGAATTTGTTGCCGTGATGCGCAATTCGGTCCGGATCGAACCCGCTCTCCCTGACGATCCAGCTCATTGGATGACCGCCTTCCGCAGCGGCACCCGGATGCCCGCTTCGCCAACGCGGCGGATTTCCCCGTACACCGTTATCTCCACTTCGCCGCCGGTTACCGCCCGGATGGAAGCCTGCTCCCGGTCCACTTCTACCAGCAGCTTTGCGCCTTGATACGTGATCGGGAAGCGGTAGCTCTCCCAACGTTGCGGGATGCTCGGGTTCAGCACGAGCCGTTCCCCGTCCGAGCGCATCCCGCCGAAACCGTAAACGATGTTCATCCAGGCCGCGGCGATCGACGTCGTGTGCAGGCCCTCCCGCGTGTTGCGGTTATAGTTGTCGAGATCAAGCCGGGTGGCGAACTCGAAAAACTTGTACGCCTCTTCCTCCCGCCCGATTTCCGCGGCCAAAATCGAATGGATCGACGGCGACAGCGACGATTCGTGGATGCAGCGCGGCTCGTAGTAATCGTAGTTGGCCCGTTTTTCCTCCGGGGAAAATTCGCTGCTGTACAGGAACATGAACATCAGCACGTCCGGCTGCTTGATCATGTCGTACCGGTACAGCCGGTCGTACGACCAATGCGAATACAGCGGGAATTCCGTAACCGGAATGGCGTGGATGTCGAGATGCGGCAGGTCGAAGAAGCCGTCGTGCTCCTCGTAAACGCCCGTCCGCTCGTCCTTCGGGATTTTCATGTGCCGCGCTTTGTTCCGCCAGTCGTCTTCTTCTTCCGCCGTCAGGCCAAGCCGCGCCGCCAGCTCGCCGTAAGCCGCGGCCGCTTCTCCCCGCATTGCTTCCAGCACCTCCAGCGTGTATTCGAACAGCTTTTTGGCCATCAGGTTGATGTATGCGTTGTTATTGACCATCAACTGGAATTCATCCGGACCCATCACGCCAAAATAGCCGTATTGGCCCGACTGTTGCCCCCATTGCCCCCGGGTCGAGTAAAACCGGCTGATCTGGATCAGCATTTCCGCGCCTTTTTCATAAAGGAACGCCGTGTCGCCTGTGATCTTCGCATAGTGCCGCAGCCCGTATGCCACCGCCGTGCCGACGTGCAGCTGCAGGTTGGAATGCTGCCACAGGTCGCAGCTTTCCGTCCCGTCGATCGTCGCGATCGGGTAAAACGCCCCTTCGCAGTCCAGCTCCTTGGCCCGTTTCAGCGCTTCGGGCAGCGACTTGTGACGGAACTCGAGCAAGCTTTTCGCCGCCTTCGGATTATTGAAAATATAGAACGGCAGGCAATACGATTCCGTATCCCAGAAAGCCAGTCCCCGGTAAGCCTCGCCGGTCAGGCCCTTCGCGCCGATGTTGAATCCGGGGTTATCCCCGTGGTATGTCTGGTACAGCTGAAAAATGCAGAAGCGAATGCCCTGCTGGTTCTCCGGGTCGCCTTCGATGGCGATGTCCGAATCCGCCCACACCCGGGCCCAGTACGCTCGCTGGTCGGCCGCCGCCGCGTCATAGCCGGCCCGGGTATGCCGCTCCGTCAGCTCGATCCCCCGCTGCCAAAGGTCGTCGTCACGGGTCGCGCGGTCTTTCTCCGCTACGTTAACGACGAGTTTGTCCAGGGTCGTGCGCTTGCCCTGCTCCAGCATCAGGGTCAGGTCGCGGCCGATGTAGCGTTCCTCCTGCACCAGTTGATTGTCCACGGCGTTTGGCGCATCCACGCGGAATCCGGAGAACAGCCGGTTGCCCGTGTTCGCCGTTTCCCCGAGGATGCCCGCGATCCCGCCGGGCTCTTCCCCTTGCTTCAGCTCTTTCCAATAGCCGCGCTGCTGATCCTCGTGGATCACGGAGAAATCGAGCCCCGTCCGCACGCGGACCGTGCCGGAGAAGTTCAGCGGCGTAAACGCGACCCGCTGAGCTCCGAGATGCGACGCCTTCATGCTGACCAGGCGCTCGAACGTCAGCTTTACGTCTTTTCCGCCGGCCGTATGCCACACGAACTCCCGCGCATAGATCCCCGTGCGGAAATCCAGTTCCCGGCGGAACGCGCTGAACCGGCTCTCCGCTAAATCCAAGGTTTCCCCGTCCAGCGTGATCCGCGTATGCAGCCAATCCACCGCGTTCACCATGAACCGCAGCGATTTGATGATGCCTTTGTAATGCGCCGTGACCGGGCTCTCCTCAAACAGTCCGTTGAAATAGCTGCCCAGCAGCGTATCCCCGCCGTACCCTTCCTCCGGGTAGCCCCTGACCCCCATATATTCGTTCCCCAGCGAAAAAATCGACTCGCTCACCCGGTTCCGCCCGGGGTCAAAGCCTTCCTCTACAACCTTCCAGGGGTCGACCTGCAAATATTTGTCCGCGATTTTCGGCATGCTCCGCCCTCTCCTTCTGTATTTAGCGCTTGTCTTGCGGCCCGCCTTCTCACGACGAACGCGTCATGATCCATGGCCTATCCTTTCTTGGCCCGTCTGTCCGTAAGGCCGCTCCCCATCCAGCTTAGCGGAACGTCCGCCGCCGACAAATGTCCAGGACTAAGAAGCTTATGTGCGATTATACGGAGTTTCGGCCCAGACTCCTCCGGATTTAACGCCAAAGCGGGGACCCGTCCCTTTCCGGACGAATCCCCGCCTGCCTTCACTTTTATGCGCCCCGGATACGTCGATCCCCGTATCCGCCGTTTACGCGAACGCATCCTCCTTCGTGCGCAGCAGCCCGGCGAGAAAAGCCAACGCCAGCCCTTGACCCCAGCCCTGGATCCGCTTGGCCGGCACGCCCCGATAGCCGTCGATATCGTTCATTACCGCCGTGCCGGCCGAGACGCCGGCGACGGTTCCGTCCTCTTTGATGCGCGACAGGATGCCGGTAATCGAGCGCTGCGTGTACTTGTTGTACAGCCGTCCCTGCGTCAGCAGCGCAGCCGCGATGCCTGCCGAGCCGGACGTCTCCAGGTAGGAGGTCTCGTCGTCCAGCACCGTATGCCACAGTCCCTCCGGCGATTGCAGGCGCACCAGCGCGCTCAACTGATCGCGCAAGGAGCCTTCGATGATCATGTACGACGGATGCTGCACTTCGATGTATTTCAGCGCTTTGGCCATGGTGAGCGCGGCCCAGCCGTTGCCCCGGGCCCAGTACATGCCCGACATATGGCTTTGGCTTAGGTGATCCCAGCCATGGTAATACAAGTTCGTATCCGGATCCTGCAAAAACTCCTCATGCCCGTGGTACTGCCGCAGCCCGTCCTCGAAGTAAGCCTTACCCTCGCCGCCCAGCAAATAGCCGATGCGCAGCAGGAAATACCCGGCCATGAACATCGTATCCACCCAAGCCTGCTGCGGGAACACGTCGTTCACGGAGTTGACCGTATGCTGCAATATTCCGTCCGCGAACCGCTCCGCCTCCTGCTGCAAGAAATCCGCCATCCGAATCGCCGTTTGCAAATACTTCTCTTCCCCGGTGGCCCGATGCAGCGTCAACAGGCTGTGGCCGAGCGAAACGCCATTCACCGACAGCTTCGGCAGCCCATCCTCCATCTGCTCATCCACCCAGGCTCGCAACCGAGCCAGATACACTTCGTTTCCGGTAGCCTCATACGCCTCGCACACCCCGTAAAAAGCGACGCCTCCCGGCCAATCCCAGCGAAAATCCACGTTAAAGGTCCGCTCCACCACGCGGTCGATCGCCGCCAGGACGGCCTCCTCCTCAAACGCCAATGCAGGCATATCCACCTCTCCTTCCATCGCCTTATCCCTCATCTCCCGACTCTTATCCCTTCAAACCGCTGCTGCTGATTCCCTCGACGATCTGCTTCTGGAACAGGAAAAATACCGTGACCACCGGGATCAAGCTGACGATCGACATCGCGAACATCGCGCCCCAATTCGAGCCGGACTCGCTGTCCAGGAACATCTTCAGCCCCATCGAAACCGTGTACTTATCCGGCGAATTCAGGTACAGCACCGGACCGATCAAATCCTCCCACCGCCAGTAGAAGGAGAAGATCGCCGCCGTCGCCAGCGCCGGCTTGATCAGCGGGAGGATGATCCGGCAGAACAGCCGGAACTTCCCGCAGCCGTCGATCGTCGCCGCCTCGTCCAGCTCCGCCGGAATCGAGCGGATGAACTGGATCATCATGAAGATGAAAAACGGCGCCCCGAAATAATGCGGCACGACGATCGGCTTGATGCTGTTCAGCCAGCCCAGCTTGGAGAAGATGACATACTGCGGGACAAGCACCACGTCATGCGGCAGCATCAAGGTCAGCATCATCATGGCGAACCAGAAGTTACGCCCCTTGAAATTCAACCGGCCGAAGCCGAAGGCCACCAGCGCGGAGGAGATCACGACGCCCAGCGTCGCCAGCCCGACGATCGCCAGCGAGTTGACGATGAATTGCAGGAACGGCTGCCCGCCGACGCCGGCCCAGCCATCGGCGTAGTTCCTCCAAACCCAAACCTGCGGCAGCAGCTCGGACGCCGTAGCGAAGATCGTCCGGCTCTCCTTGAACGAACTGAACAGCAGCCAGATGATCGGATAAAGCATCAAGACCGCCAAGGCTGCAACAAACAGATGATATCCGGTCCATCTCCAAGTCCGCCGCGAGCTTAGCCGCGAACCGCCCGCCGGACGACGGGGCGGCGCTTGGGTCGCACGGGACGGGCCCAACGGGCCGGGACTCGGGTTTAATTCCGCTTGCTCCGCCATCGTCACCGCCCTCCTTTCGTCTCGTAAAACACCCAGAACTTCGACGTTCGGAACAGAATCCCCGTCAGGATGCCGATCATGATCAGCATCACCCAGGCCATCGCAGCGGCATAGCCCATGTTGTTGAACATAAACGCCTGGCGGAACAGGTACAGCGAATACAGCAGCGTGCCGTCCATCGGCGTTCCTTCGCCTTTGGAGATGATATAGGCCGGCACGAACGTCATGAACGCGCTGATGGTCTGCATGATCAGATTGAACAAGATGATCGGACTGAGCAGCGGCAGCGTGATCCTCAGGAATTTGCGCGGGCCCGACGCCCCGTCGACGCTGGCCGCTTCGTACATGTCGGGCGAGATGTTTTTCAGCCCGGCGAGGAAAATCAGCATCGACGAACCGAACTGCCAGACCGACAGCGCAATCAGCGTGCCCAGCGCCGCATCGGGGTCGCCGTACCACGCGACCGGCGGAATGCCGAGGAAGACGAGCAGCCCGTTCACGATCCCCTGCTCGTTAAAGATATTCCGCCACATGATCGAAACGGCGACGCTGCCTCCGATGATCGACGGCAAATAATACACCGTACGATACAGGCCGACCATCCGCGACTTCGTGTTCAGCAGCATAGCCACGAACAATGCGAACATCAGCCGCAGCGGCACGCCGGCTAACACGTAGATAAAGGTCACCCGAACGGAATTCCAGTATTTCGGGTCTTGAGTGAACATCTTTTCGAAGTTGGCCGTTCCCGTCCATTTCGGCGCGGTAAACAGATTGTAGCTGGTAAAGGACAAATACAACGAAATCGCGATCGGTATCAAGGTAAACGCCAGAAACCCGATCACGAACGGACTGATAAAGGCATATCCCGTCAATTGGGCCCGCCAGGCTGTTCTCCGCAAGCGTTCCCCACCTCCTTACTCGGGTCGAACCCGGTGTAGCCGGACCAGGGAGGCACAACGTTGCCCCCTGTAACCCCGGCCTTGCCGAACGCAAGGTTACTTGTTGTTCGCGAGAATCGCGTTCGCTTCTTCCCGGAATTTCTTCGCGGCGTCCTCGGCGGTGATCTGGCCGAAATTGATCTGCTCCACCAGATCGGAGAGCGAGGCGATCACCTCGGGGGAGCCTACCGGCGGAGCCGGACTCATCGGCGAGCTGTTCGCTTCCATTGCCGCAACGAAGTCGAACACCTGCTGCTCCGGTTCCGTCAGCTCGGGCATGATCGCTTCCTTGATCGCCGCCGAAATCGGCACGCCGCGCTCGCCCTTGATCCGTTTGTTGGCATCCAGGTTATTGATCCAGAAGTCGATGAACCTGGCGGCTTCTTCCTTGTTTTTGGAGGTGGAGGTCACGGACCAGAACATGCTCGGCTGCATGTAAAGCCCTTTTTGCATATCCGGCCCGGCCATCGGCGCGAGCTGCATCGGCCGGTTCACCGCCGCCTGCAGCGCCACGTATTGGTTGGACCACTGCCAGACGCCGATCCCGGTCCCCTTTACGACATCCGCCTCTTCCAGGATCCCCTTCGTTTGGGTCAGCTTTTCCTGCGACGGAACCGCTCCCTCTTTGATCAAATTCGCCAGCCGGCCGAAAAACTCGCTGAACAAGGCGTCGTCCTCATAGCCGAGCGCCGTGCCTTCCTTGTTGTAGAGCGACAGCCCTTTGGTGCGGAGAAAATAGTGGAAAAAGACATCCGGCTGCATGGAGCTGTCGAACACCAGGCCCGTATCCCGCGCCTTCAAGGCGATGTCGACGTATTGATCCCACGTCCAATCTTCCGGGATGGCGTCCACGCCCGCCTTGGCGAGCAGCGCCGGATCATAATGGAACCCCAGCACGTTGACGCCGGTCGGGATGCCGTACTGCACGCCGTCGACCTGCCCGGTGGAAATGACGTTCTCATTCACGTCGTCCAGTTTGATCGGATTGCCGATCAAGGAGGACAAATCCTCCAGCTGCCCGTTTTTGGCATACTGGACGATGTAGGAGATATCCATCTGCACGATGTCCGGCAGCTGTTTGGCCGCCGCTTGCGGCGCAAGCTTCTTCCAGTAATCGTCGAACGCGGCATATTCCACGTCGATTTTGACGTGTGGATTCTGCTGCTGATACATCTCGATGACCTGCTGGGTGTACTCGTGGCGTTTATCGCCGCCCCACCAGGCGATCCGCAGATTCGTTTGCGGCTTATCGCCCGCCTCGGTCTCCGCGGCGTTGCCTCCGCTGTTCACCGCGTTGCCTCCGTTCGCGGACGAGTTGCCGCCGTTGCCGGACGATCCCGAGCACGCGGGCAGCAGCATCAGCAGCGCCGCCAGCATCCATAACACAGCCCTTTTCTTCAAATCGTACTCCCCTTTCGCATTTGGGTTCATTGCCTTGTTAGCGTTTACAAAGTAGGTACCTTCATTTTCCGCCTTGCGAAAGCGCAAGCCAACTCAACTAACCGACTTGAAGGTGCAAAAAACAGAGGATTTCCGGCCGCGCCGCCTATTCCGGGGATCTGCGATATTCCGTCGGCGTCATCCCCATCCATTTCTTGAAGGACTGGCTGAAATATTTCGTATTGCCGCCAAACCCGCAGCGCTCGGCAAGCTCCGCGATCGTTGCGTCGCCGCCCTGCCGCAGCCGTTCGGCCGCCCGCTCGATCCGCAGCCGGCTCAAGTAATGGGAGAAGGTTTCGCCGGTGACCTGCTTGAACACCTTTCCCAAATAATCCGGGTTCATGTACAGCATCTCCCCCGCCACCCCGCCGAGCGTCAGCTCGGGGTCGCAGTAATTGCGTTCGAGGATCTCGATCATCTTACGGACCGTGGAGGAGCGGCGGCTGATGTTTTGCTTGTAATAATAGGCGGTGAGCATTGCCGCCCCATCCATGACGGCGGACCTCAGCACCGCCAGCGTTTGCCCCTCGGCCAGCTCCCCCAGCCGGGCGGTAAACCGCGGCTGCTCCTCCGGCGGGCACAGGCGGATCATCGCGGCATAAAGCTCAAGCACGAAGGAACGGGTCACGGCGATGTCCAGGCACAACTCCACCAGACGCCGGAATTCCCCTTCCAGCTCCTGCCGGACCTCTTCGGCCAGCCCGCTTTTGATCCGCAGCAGCAAGCCTTCGGCATCCAGCTCAAAGTCGGCGTGCTCGCGATTGTCCGGCGGCAGGTCCTCCTTCGTGATCAGGCTGCCTTCGCCTGCGTAAAAGCGGTGATTCATATACCGCAGCGTCTCCCGGTACAACCGGCGGACCGCGTGCAGCGGCCCGGCTTCGCTTAACGCCATCGTCAAATCCACCCGGTAAAATTTGAAGAACACGGCTTTCACCGTTTCCAGCCGCGACAGCAGCACGGCGGGATCATCCGGATCGGCGGCGAGCATGAGCAGCCGGCCACCCAGCGTCGCTCCCAGCAGAACGTTCGGCAGCAGGTCCTCGGCGATATTTTTCAAGGCGAATACATGCACATATTCCTGGGATTGCTCCAATTCAAACAGCATCAGGCGCACCGGGCTCTCCCCGGAAACGGACTCCATGCCAAGCAGCTCCCGGTAGGCTTCCAGCTCCCGGCGGCCGTAGGATTTATTGGTGACCAGCTCGCGCAGAAACTGCTCTTTCACGTGGGGGAGCATTTTTGCCGCCTCCTCCTTCATGCGGCCGATGAACCGCTCGCGTTCCTCCTGCTCCTTCCTTTCTTCGATCAGCTCGGCCAACGCTTCGCAGATTTGCCGCTCGTTGCAGGGCTTCAGCAAATAATGCCGTACGCCATGCTGCATCGCCGTACGCGCGTAATCAAACTCCTTGTACCCGGTCAGCAGGATGAACCGCACGCCTGGAAGCGCTTGCAAGGTTTTCTGTACCAGCTGCAGTCCGTCCAGTCCCGGCATGGCGATGTCGCTGATCACGAAGTCGGGATTCAGCTGCACGATCTTCTCGTAGGCCTCGACCCCGTTGCGCGCCGTGCCGACCAGCTCCGTTCCGGCGCCGGCCCAATCGACGACCCGCCCGATCCCTTCCAAGATCATCCGCTCGTCGTCCACCAGCAGCACTTTATACGGCTTCATCTTGATCCTCTCCTTTTTTGTACGGAATCGACACGCGTACTTCGGTCCCGCGTCCGGGTTCACTCTCGACCCTGACGCCCCATTCCTCCCCGAAGGTCAGCTTGATCCGCTCTTCGATATTGGACAAACCGATGCCCTTCCCGCGGGTTTGCACCCGGCCTCGCCGCAGCTCTTCCAAAAACTCGCGGGTCATCCCCGGCCCGTCGTCCTCGATCCGGATGTCCAGTCCGCCATCGCGTTTATCGCCCTCCTGCACTGTAAGGCGAAGGCGGCAGGGTTCGATCTTGGGCTCCAGCGCGTAATAAATCGCATTTTCGAGCAGCGGCTGCAGGGTCATTTTGGGGATAAGCGCATCGAGGTACGCCTCCTGTACGTCCATGCGGAAATCCAGCCGTTCCTCGAAGCGATAGCGCTGGATCGTGATGTAATGGCGAACGATGTCCAACTCCTCCCGCAGCGTAATCGGCCGGTTGCCGTCGGTCAGCGAGCTGCGCAGCAGGAAGCCGAGCGCTTCGACCATTTGCGAGATTTGCGTTTGCCGGTTCATTTTGGCCAACCAATTGATTGACTCCAGCGTGTTGTAGAGAAAATGCGGGTTGATCTGCGCCTGCAGCGCCTTAAGCTCCGTCTCGCGGATGACCAGCTGCTTGGCGTAATTCTGGTTGATGAGCTCGCGGATGCGCTGGATCATCATTTTGAACGTGCGCTGCAGATGCTCCACTTCGGTTTGCGACGTTTTGGGCACTTCGCCAAGCGACTGCTCCTCCAGGTTGTCGAGGTCGCCTTTTTGGATTTTGCGCATCTTTTTGATCAGTTGCTCGATCGGGCGGGTGATGCTGCGCGACAATTTCACGCCAAGCGCCAGCCCCGCCAGCAAGACGAGAATGAACATGATCATGACCAGCTCTTTGACGAAGGTAATGCGCCGGAACATGGCGTCGTACGGCGTGATGTTGATGTAAGTCCAGCCCATGTACGGGGAGCGGACGCGCGCGGCAAAATACCGCCCCTCGCCGGCCTGGCTGATGCCGTAAGGCTCCGGACGCTCCAGTTCGCCAGTAATCTCCGACTCCGTCAACAGCGGGTCTTGCGGATAAATCACCTTGTCCCCGTCGGTAATGATCAGTTGACCGTGGGCTTCGCCGTTTTGCACGTACTGCTCCAAGATCCGCTCCTTGCGGAAACGGACGATGAGCGTCCCCAAATTGTCCCCGGGAAAGGTCGTGCCGCTAAAAGAATTGATTTGGCGGGCCGCATACAGCGCGCGGTCGCTGCCGACATGCCAGACGTTGGCGCCTTCGGCCTTTTCGGCGATGCCGACGAGCTCCTGCTGCAGCGTGCCGGCCAGCCCGGTCCGGTTGCCGCCGATCATGAGCTGCCCCTCCCGGTCGATGACCATGACGGCGCCCGCGTATTTTTCCGAGCCGGCAAAGGCGGTCAGCCGATCCATGATTTTTTTGCGGTGGATCGCCCGCTCGTAGTCCGATGTATCCGGCTGCCGCAGGCGAGCCAGGTTCTGCTGCAGCTGTTCGTCGGAGAACACCCGGAACGTCAGCATTTCCAGCTCCTTCAACTGGTTCTCGATCCCCAGCGCCGAGCTGCCGAGCACCTGGGACGTCTTCTCATAGAGCTGCCGATCGTACAAGTTGGTTACAACCTTCAGCGCCGCCATGTAAAAACAAAAGCTGACCACCATCAGCAGCCCGATCAAAATAAGCATCTTGTGATAAATCCCGATATTAATCCGCGTCATTTTGCCTATCCGCCTCCCAGCTTTACCTGTTTTTCTCAGCACTTGTCCTTATCATAGAGGATCATGAAGCCGCCGGATATATGAAAAACCGGACCGGACTCTCCTCGCCCATATTGCACTTCGGTTTCGCGGCAGCCCCGCGGTAGCCGCGAAATTACCCTGAGACCCCCCCGAGGTAACCCGCAGCAGCCGCAAGGTGGCTGCGTAGTCCGCGTAGTCTGCGTAGTCTGCGTAGTCCGCGTAGCGGCCCGTGCTCGCCCGCGCCGTAACGGACCGTATGGACGCTAATCGCCCATTTCCCGGATATTTCCTGATCTAACGGACTCCACGGTCGCTATTTGGCTCTATTGGCTGACTTCGGGGCCGATTTGCAGGGAATAACGTCTTTCCGGTCCGTTACATTTGGGAAGCTCCTATTTCGGGATAATTAACGCCCCTCCGGTCCGTTAGCATCGCGCCTTGCCACCCTGTTCTTCCTCCATGCAATTTCCTCAAAAAAACAAAAACGGGACGGCGCTCCCTGCCGTCCCGGAATTCTATATTGCCGCAGCGGAATTTCGTGAAAAAACAAAGGCCTTCAATCCCACTTCCAGAGTGGTTTTGGAGGCCTTAAACGGTTCCGGTAAGTTTTCTTATTCCTTCTCCCTTAAATCTCGTTGATGAATACCGTCTTCATTTTGGCGCTGTACTGCACGTCGAGTCCCAGTCCTTGCACCAGCAGGGCCAGCGGGACGTACGTCTTGTTCTCCTTGCCGACCTTCTGCAGGAAGGCAGGGGTCGACGTAACGGCCGGCGTGCCGTCCACCTTGATTTGCTTGGATCCGACCGGAATGACGACCGTGCGGCTGCCGTAGGTAATTGTCGCGGTCGAGGTGCGGGAATCCCACTTGCTCCCGGCTCCGATCGCATCGGTAATGTCCTTGATGGCCACGAACGTTTGGTTGTTCTTCAGCGTCGGCGGAAACGGCGTGTTCAGTTCCTTGCCTTTGACGACGACGGAGATCGGCGCCTTTCCGGACTTGCCCGCAGTCTCCAGATAGCTGCCCCAAACGGCTTTGGCGAAGACTTTGGCGATTTCATCATACCCGGCCTGGTTCGGATGGATATCGGTAGCCGAGAAAATATGCGTAAGCGAGATCTCGCGGCCCGTAAACGCTGCAGCGACATGCGCCGCCTTGACCGGCTTCGCAGCCGCCGCGGAATCGGCGGCGATCGCATCGACCGTGGCGGTGAACTTGCCGGCTACTTGCTGCAGCTCGTCGTAAACGGAAGCGCCGGCCAGCTTCGGCACCGGTTGGTATTGATCGGCGAGCACGATTTGCGCCGACGGGTTCAGCTCCGTCAAGAGGCGAACGACCTCGCGGACATGGTCGCCGTAGGCCTTGAGCACGTCATCGGCTTCGGCGCGAAGCTGGTCGAGACTAATGTTCTCGACGTCGGGGAGCAGCCGCAGCAAGTCGTTCCCGCCGATCGTGATCGTGATGAGATCGGCTTCCAGCAAGTCGGCCTTCGTCTGCGCTATGCCGGAGGCAAAGGCGGCGATCCGCGGATCCGGTACGTTCGCTTGGATCGCGTCGGCCGTTACCGGGGCCCCGGCTTGAACGGCCGTAACATAATTTTTCAAGCCCTCGCTGGTCAAGCCGAGGATGCCGTAATTGGCGGCTTGAGTCCGGCCATGAAACAGCCCTTGCTCTTTCAGGCGATCGACGTAGCCATAAGGAACGGCGGCCGGGCTCATTCCCGGCTCGTATCCGGCGGTGATGGAATCGCCGAGCGCCACGATCAGGTAGTCGCCGGCCTGAGCCGGCTCGGCTTTGACCAGGGCGGCGCCGCTGCCGCTAAACAATAATAGGATAAAGGCAAGCGCTCCCGTCAGGACGGCAGCTTTTTTGATGCGAATCAACTTCAAGCCAATTCAACTCCTTTGATTAGGGTAATGGGGTAGTGGTAGGATAGCGCGATAAGCGCGTGAACCCGAACGAATATAGATGAAGATCCTCCCGTTCATTGTATGTAATCCGCTCCCGGCGAAGAATTAGATGGAGAAGCTCCCGTTAAATCCGGGATTTTTCGGCGCCACATTCCGCAAAAAGCCTGAGGTTGCTTGCTGCCTCAGGCCTCGTGCGATTATGCTCCGGAACATTGCGGTTGCATTGTGCCTACAACGGCCCCATTGGCTGTTTCCTTGGCCCCGGCATTATTCCGGGTTCTTGTCCGCACGCCCGGTTTTCTTCAAATACTCGTCGTACCGGCCATCGATTTCCTTGGCCATTTTCCGGTAGCTCAACGTCTCCTCCACGATCGGGTCCAACGTTGTCTGTATGCGGATTTCGTATTTCGGAGACAACCGTCTGCGCTCCTCCTCGCGGCGTTCCTTCTCGCTGCCGTATTCCCCTTCCGTCAGCATCTCGCTGAGCTCGCGTTCCAAATCCTTGCTGTCGCTCATTCATGGACACTCCTTCCGGTTAGTTAAGTTGAACTAAATGATTGTGCGGATAAAGGCAGCCGGGTGAAATTTAGTTCATCTCCATAGATGTACTAAGCGTATCGGGTTCGCTACACCGTTGCCATGCCAGTCTCTGCCAAGCCGGACCATCCAGGCTGTTGGCGGTCCGCGTTAACGGGCTACAGGCCCGTTGCGTCCGCAGCCTGGATGACGCCCAGCAGCTCGTTATGGATGCGCCCGTTGCTGGCGATCAGATGACGTACGCCGATGTTGTAAGGGTTGCCTGCGGTATCGGTCACTATTCCTCCCGATTCCGCGACGATCAGCGCGCCGGCGGCAACGTCCCAGGCATTCAGCCCGACTTCGTAATACCCGCTCAATCGGCCTGCGGCGACATAAGCCAAATGCAAGGCGGCCGATCCGGCGGCGCGAAGGCTGCGAACCTCTCCGGACAATGCGTTAAGCCCGCGCATGTTGACCGGCAACGCAAATTCCCGGTCCGGGTTGAAGCCCACGGCGATCACGCTGCCGGAAAGCTTCGCGTCCCCGGACACCTTAGATCTCTGTCCGTGGAGATAAGCGCCCTTGCCCTTTTCCGCCACGAACAGCTCGTCGCGCATCGGGTCGTAGATCACGCCGATGATTACCTCTCCTTGATACGCGAGGGCAATCGAGACGCAAAAAAACGGGAATCCGTGCACGAAATTGGTCGTTCCGTCCACCGGGTCAATGATCCACAAATACTCCGATTCCCTGGCCTTGGCCAGCGCCGCGGCCGAAGCCGCCGCTCCCGGCGCCACGCCTTCCTCCCCGAGAATGGCGTGGTCGGGGAAGTGCGTCAAAATCAGCTTGCGGATCATCGCCTCCGCTCCCTTGTCGACATCCGTTACCAAGTCATGCGGGGATTGCTTCGTGTTCAGCTCATTATAGCTTCCGAGCCGGCTTTTGATCCATTCCCCCGCTTTCGAGGCGCTGTTGATCGCTACGGCCGTCGGACTTTTACTGCCTACCACATATGGAACTTTCGGCTTTGATTCCAATGATTTCACTCTACTTTCATCGTAAACTGATAATATCATTCTTACAAACTATACGTCCCGAAAGAAGCAAAGTTGCGTCCTTTCGCCCTTTTACTATTGACAATCCGGCCAATTCCGCTCCTCTGCAGCATCCCCCACTTATGCAAAAAGTCCGTGTCCGAAAGCGGGGGGACAACCCCGCGCGGATACGAACTTTCTATGGAATGCCACTCTACCAAAAATTAAGCGCCAACGATATTGTACCCGCCGTCGACGAAAATAACCTCTCCGGTAATGCCGCGGGAGAGATGGCTGATCAGGAACATCGCCGTATCGCCCACTTCCGCGGTTTCCGTCGTTTTGCGCAGCGGCGCCTTCTCCTCGACCTGCTTCAGGATCGAGTTGAAATCGCTGATGCCTTTCGCTGCCAGCGTGCGGATCGGACCGGCGGAAATCGCGTTGACGCGGATGTTCTTCGGACCGAGGTCATTCGCCAAATAACGCACCGAAGCCTCCAGGCCGGCTTTGGCTACGCCCATCACGTTATAGTTGCGCATTACGCGCTCCGAACCCATGTAAGTCATCGTCATGATGCTGCCGCCTTCGGTCATCAAAGGAGCCAACCGCTGCGATACGGCAACGAGCGAATACACGCTGATGTCGTTCGCGAGCGCGAAGCCTTCGCGGGACGTATCCACGAATTCGCCGGCCAAATCCTCGGCTTTGGCGAAAGCGATGCTGTGCACGAGGCCGTGCAGCACGCCGAATTCGCTCCGCAGCGTATCGGCCAGCTTGTCGACTTCCTCGTCCACCGTGACGTTGCACGGCAGAATCAGCGAGTTCGGAATCGTCTCGGCCAGCTTGCGTACCCGGCCTTCCACGCGTTCGCTTTCGTATGTAAATGCCAGACGGGCACCTTGCTCCGCCAGACTCTGGGCAATCGCCCATGCGATGCTGCGCTCGTTGGCCACGCCCATGACGATGATATTTTTCCCTGCTAACAAATCACCCATGATTATCCTCCTCAATAATGACACCTTCATTTTGTACAACTTACCTTATTTCCCTGTAATTTTCAAGAGAGGCGGGGGCGGCTTGTCCGCTTTCAAGGCAAAATGCGCACGCTGGCCCCGTCCAAAATTTGGACACCGTCCCCGCTGTATTTGCTCAAATCCTTCATCAACGCAAACAAGGCTTCGTCCTTCAGCTTCGCCTCCAGCATCACGTCAACGCGTTCGGTGAACGAGGCGATGCTGCGTAAGAAAGCGAGCAACGGTCCCGCAATGACATGGTCGGCGTGCCCTCTGGGGTCGCTCTCGCTTTTGGGGCTGGAAGCGTGAATTTTCGGCGGGAGCGGACCGTCGATTGGCGAATCGGCTTGCGCGTATGGCGTCTTCCAGGTGTCCAGAATCCGCGGCCATAGCTCCGACAAGCTTTCGCCTTGGTTGTTTACCCATTGGTGGTGGATATCCAGCACCATCGGAATGCCCAACGCTTCGCACAGCTCCAGCGTCTCGGGGGCGTTAAACGTCTTGTCGTCGTTCTCGAACGTCAGCCGCTGCTTGATCCGCTCCGGCAGCGCCTCCACGTTATCGCGAAACCTCATCGCCGCCGAGGGCTTGTCCCCATAGGCGCCGCCGACATGAATGTTGTTCTTGGCACGGCCGTCCAGCCCCATCGCGTCGAACATGGCGACGTGGTGTTCCAGATCGCGGAACGAGGACTTCAGCACCTCGGGCCTCGGCGTGCTAAGCACGGTAAAATGGTCCGGATGAAAAGACACCCGAAGACCCTGCTTCTTGACGTAGTTCCCCACAGCGGCGAACGGTTCCCGAAGCGCTTCATAAGGATTCCAGTCCGACAGCAATTCATGCGTGGCCAGCGGAATCAGCTTGGAAGAGAAGCGGTACACCCGTATGTCGTTGCCTACGTTATGCCGAAGCAAGCGCAGCGTGTTATGCAGGTTTTGCTCCGCGATCGTCTCAAGCCGCCGGACTGCCGCCTCCCGGTCGGCCAATCCGCTAAACGTCTTCAGCGTCATCGTCTTGGAAGGCGATGCGTTTTCGATCACGGCAGACATTGCCACATAACCGAAGCGGACGATCATTTCTTCGCCGCGTCTCCGAAAAACATCTCGTCCGCCAGAGCCGTCTGCACCGCAGACTCCTCTTCCGTCAACGGACGGACCAGCTCCAGCTCAACCGACGTAACTTCCTCTCCATTGAAGTTGATCTCGGCCACGCAGGCGGTAATCTTCACGATCGCCACCGCTTTATTGTCGGGCGTATAGGCGATGACCTTTTGCCCGGTCGGAAAGACGCGGAGCCCTTGCTTCAACATTTTGCCGCGCCCGTATTCCAGCAGCTCATACAGTTCCTGTTCCTTCTTGAATTTGCAAACCGAATTGAATTCCGTTTGAAAGCCCACCCGGCATCCCGCCCTTTCTTGTCAAACTAGCTTCGGCTGCGAACCGCTCAGTTCACGCCGCTTTCGAATTCAAGCTTCTGCCGGATTTCGTAGCGCTCCAGCCCCAGCTGAATCAAGCGGTCCAGCAGAACCTCGTAAGCTACCCCGGTCTCCCGCCATAGCAGCGGATACATGCTGAACGGCGTAAAGCCCGGCATCGTATTGACTTCGTTGATCCACACCGTTTGATCGGATTTCCGCACAAAAAAGTCGGCCCGGCACAGCCCGCTGCCCGCGATGGCTTTAAAAGCCTTGACGGCCAGGTCGCGAATCCGCTCCGCCAACTCCGCATCGACCGGCGCGGGAATCAGCATTTGCGATTTGCCGTCCAAATATTTCGCCTGATAATCGTAGTATTCCCCGGAGGATACGATCTCTCCCGGTACCGAAGCCAGCGGCTCGTCGTTGCCGAGCACCCCGACTTCCACTTCGCGAGCGTCGACGAACTCCTCGACGATCACCTTCACATCGTAACGGAAGGCCAGCGCCACCGACGCCAGCAGTTCCTCGCGCGTTCTCGCTTTGGAAATGCCGACGCTGGAGCCGAGGTTGGCCGGTTTGACGAAGCACGGATACCCGAGCTTCTCTTCGATCCCTTGAACCAGCGTATGGCTGGCGTTCTCCCATTCCGAAGCGGTGAAGTAGCAGTAAGCGCATTGCTCCAGCCCGGCCTCGGCGAACAGCTTTTTCATGATGACCTTATCCATCCCTGCGGCGGAAGCCAATACCCCCGCCCCGACGTAGGGCAAATCGGCCATTTCGAACAATCCTTGGATCGTGCCGTCCTCGCCGTTAGTGCCGTGCAGCAGCGGAAAAGCGACGTCGATCTCGGAGCGGCCGGACGACAGCTTCCCGAACAGCAGGCTCATCGCCGCCGACGTGTCGCCGGCGCCGCTCTCCAGCTTCAGCTCCTCCAAAGCGGCAAACGGGTCGGCCAGCTTGCTGCCCACGCTCCATTTTCCCTGCTTGTCGATATAGAAAGGAAGCAGTTCGTATTTATCGTAATCGAACGCCTTAGATACGGCGAAAGCCGTTTGCAGCGATACTTCGTGTTCTCCCGATTTGCCGCCGTAGATAAGGCCTACGGTTAATTTGTCCTGTCCCATGTGCAACCTCTTTCTCATTATGGTAGTTCAAAAAGTCATCTTTGGATCACGATGCAGAATCATGAGGCTTAAACGGCATCGAATCTTGAATTCAGCCGAGCCTTCCGTTGCTCACGTAGCCTCCGGCTACGCTCCGCTACTCAGCCTCTAGCTTCATCCAACCTTCTCGGTGCTCCCAACCTAACTTTTTGAACCTTCATTTAAACGGTAGTTCAAAAAGCCGTCTTTGGATCACGATGCAGAATCATGAGGCTTAAACGGCATCGAATCTTGAATTCAGCCGAGCCTTCCGTTGCTCACGTAGCCTCCGGCTACGCTCCGCTACTCAGCCTCTAGCTTCATCCAACCTTCTCGGTGCTCCCAATCTAACTTTTTGAACCTTCATTCAAACGGTAGTTCAAAAAGCCGTCTTTGGATCACGATGCAGAATCATGAGGCTTAAACGGCATCGAATCTTGAATTCAGCCGAGCCTTCCGTTGCTCACGTAGCCTCCGGCTACGCTCCGCTACTCAGCTTCTAGCTTCATCCAACCTTCTCGGTGCTCCAAACCTAACTTTTTGAACCTTCATTGAAACGGTAATTCAAAAAGCCGTCTTTGGATCACTCCATTTCAGAACCGGTCCGCGATATGAAAAAAACGATACACCGTATTTTCGCTCCAGGCGTAGGAATCCCGGTAGTCCCAATAGCGGTGTTTGCTTGGCGTCGTATGGGCGTTCACCAGCGGCATGCCGCCGGCATCAAACGCGGTCACGATGGTGCTGTGCTGGTACGCTCCGTTCCCGTCCCAGTCGTAAATGATTACGTCTCCGAGCTGCAGCTGCTCCGGACGCTCAAGCAGCTCCGCCCGGAGACCGCTGTCGCTGCGCGACAAATGGCGCTCCAGCGCATTGGCCACCGACCAGCTGTAGCTCCAGGCTTCCTGTTTGCCGACGTAACCTTTGTACCACCAGCCCGATTCTCTTTTTCCAGTATAGTTTATTGGGGCTCCGCCTGCAAAGAGGCATTGGGAGATATAGTTGGTGCAATCGACCTCGAACGCGGCGAACTCCGGGTTAAAGCTGTCCCACCAACGATCGGCGTACAGCACCGCTTCCTCGCGGCGGTAAGCGACGCTCCGGGCGGAGCTTCCCCCCAGCACTTCGCGGTTCAAATACGGCCGGGGCGAGGTTTGTCTGCCGCCCGTCCCGCCGGCTTCCTCGGGCCGGGGCAGCACCATCGCCGGATGCCGTTCCGGTACCGGCTGCTCCACCCGGGAGACGATCCAGCCCGAGCCGTCCCGTTGCAGCGTCAACCGCTGCCGTTCGATCCGCTCCTCCTGATGGCGCGCCCCGCCTTTTTCATAATATATTTTCCGCGACAGCTGCAGATCGACCTCGATCTCCCCCGCCCGGTTTTCGATTTCACGCACCAGCTTGGCCCGCGTTTCGCAGCGCAGCGGCGCCGCCCCCCTGCCCCGGTACCATCCTTCCAGCTTCCGTTTGCGCTCGCCCCGGCGCAGCAAATAATCCACATCGGTAACGACCGTGCCTCCGCTGGGCGTGCGGTAATCCACTTCGTCCTGGTTCTGTTCGTTCACATAGACCGACAATGTTTTTTTCCATTCATCCGCCACGGTTCACGCCTCCTTTTCAATCAATTCCAATTATATGAACGTCCGGAAGGGAGTATGTTCACCAACCGAATCAGGCCCCTTCCCGTCCGGTGCAGCAGGATGCCAAGATACGCCTTTTCGTCTATGGGCAAAAGCGCGAAAAACGCCGTGCCTGAAAGCTCATTCACCCGCATCCTGTCAGCCCAAACCGACCTTCGGGAGGAGAAAAAGTTCTTTACTCACCGCGTCAGGAAAGGTATACTTAAGTCAAAAGTGAATTTTGAAATCTGGTTTCATCTAATGAAACAAGGAGGTTTGTTCATGTCAGCGAACGATTTTTTCTCCGCTGCCCGTACGCTCGAAGTCGGCGGCAAGAGCTACCGCTACTTCGACTTGCAGTCCCTTGAACAGCAGGGGCTCGGCAACATTTCCAAACTGCCGTTTTCCATTAAAGTATTGCTTGAAGCGGCCGTGCGCCAATTCGACGGCAGAGCTATCACCCAGGAGCATGTGAAGCAAATCGCCGGCTGGAGCGAGGGCCGCGATGACAACAAGGAAATTCCGTTTATCCCCGCTCGCATCGTGCTGCAGGATTTCACCGGCGTGCCGGTCGTCGTCGACCTGGCCGCCATGCGCGATACCGTGAAGAAAGCCGGCGGCGATCCGAAGCAGATTAACCCGCTCGTCCCCGTCGATCTCGTTATCGACCACTCCGTCATGGTAGACGCCTTCGGCTCACCGGATGCGCTCGAATACAACATGAATGTGGAGTTCGAACGCAACGAGGAGCGTTACCGCTTCCTGCGCTGGGCGCAAACCGCGTTCAACAACTTCCGCGCCGTACCTCCGGCTACCGGGATCGTTCACCAGGTCAACCTGGAGTATTTGGCGTCCGTGGCCGCGACCAAAACCGTGAACGGCGAAACGGTCGTATTCCCGGATTCCCTCGTCGGCACGGATTCCCATACGACGATGATCAACGGCCTTGGCGTCGTCGGTTGGGGCGTCGGTGGCATCGAAGCGGAAGCCGGCATGCTGGGGCAACCGCTGTATTTTGTCGCGCCGGAGGTCATCGGCTTTAAACTGACCGGCAGCCTGGCCGAAGGCTCAACGGCGACCGACTTGGCTTTGACCGTCACCCAAATGCTGCGCAAAAAAGGCGTCGTCGGCAAATTCGTCGAATTCTACGGCCCGGGACTGGCCAATATCAGCCTGGCCGACCGCGCTACGGTAGCCAATATGGCGCCGGAATACGGCGCGACGATCGGCTACTTCCCGGTCGATGCGGAAACGCTGGCTTACCTGCGCAGCACCGGCCGTTCCGAGGAGCAAATCAACCTCGTCGAGGCCTACTACAAAGCGCAAGGCATGTTCCGCACGGAAGCGACGGAGGATCCGATCTTCTCCGATCTGATCGAACTCGACCTCGGTTCGGTAGTCCCAAGCTTGGCCGGACCGAAACGCCCGCAGGACCGCATCGAATTGACCGCGATGAAGGAAAGCTTTAACAGCATCATCCGCACGCCGGTCGATAAGGGCGGATACGGCCTCAGCGAGGAGAAAATCGAGCAATCCGTGCCGGTGATGCATCCGAACGGCTCGACCAGCGAACTGAAAGCCGGCGCGGTGGTGATCGCCGCGATTACGAGCTGTACGAACACGTCGAACCCAAGCGTTATGGTCGGCGCCGGCCTGCTGGCGAAGAAAGCCGTGGAACGCGGCTTGACCAAGCCGGGTTACGTGAAGAGCAGCTTGACGCCGGGCTCCCTCGTGGTAACGGAGTATCTGCAAAAAGCCGGCTTGATCGAGCCGCTCGAAGCGCTGGGCTTCCACGTTGCCGGTTACGGCTGCGCCACTTGCATCGGCAACTCCGGACCGTTGCCTGACGAAGTCAGCGCCGCGATCGCCGATAATGACTTAACCGTCGCCGCCGTGCTTTCCGGCAACCGGAACTTCGAGGGCCGCGTGCATGCGCAAGTGAAAGCCAACTACTTGGCTTCCCCGCCGCTCGTCGTCGCCTATGCGTTGGCCGGCACGGTCAACATCGATCTGCAGAACGACCCGATCGGTTACGACCGCGACAACCAGCCGGTATACCTGAAGGACATTTGGCCTTCTTCCGCGGAAATCAAGGAAGCGATCGGCCAATCCCTCAGCCCGGAAATGTTCCGCAGCAAATACGAGCACGTCTTTACGCAAAACGAGCGCTGGAACTCGATTCCGGTGCCGCAAGGCGAATTGTACGAGTGGGACGAAAAATCGACGTACATCCAGAACCCGCCGTTCTTCGAAAAAATCGGCGAAGGCCTGGCCGATATCGCCGACATTCGCAGCGCCCGCGTGCTGGCCCTGCTCGGCGATTCGGTCACGACCGACCACATTTCCCCGGCGGGCAACATCTCGCCGAACAGCCCGGCCGGCAGCTATTTGAACGAACATGGCGTCGAGCGCAAGGATTTCAACTCGTACGGTTCCCGCCGCGGCAACCATGAGGTCATGATGCGCGGCACGTTCGCCAACATCCGCATCCGCAACCAGGTGGCTCCCGGCACGGAAGGCGGAGTCACGAAATACCTGCCGTCGGATGAAGTGATGTCGATTTACGATGCATCGATGAAATATCAAGCGAACGGGCAAAATCTCGTCGTCATCGCCGGCAAAGAATACGGCACCGGCAGCTCCCGCGACTGGGCGGCCAAAGGCACGTACCTGCTGGGCGTCAAAGCGGTCATCGCCGAGAGCTTCGAACGGATCCACCGCAGCAACCTCGTCGGCATGGGCGTACTGCCGCTGCAGTTCCGGGAGGGAACGAGCTGGAAGACGCTTGGGATCGACGGCACCGAAACGTTCGACATCGCCGGCCTCAGCAACGACGTGAAGCCGGGCGAGGAAATGATCGTGACCGTCACCCGCGAAGACGGCACCACGTTCCAATTCCCGGCGGTCGCCCGCCTCGACAGCATGGTCGACGTGGATTACTACTACAACGGCGGCATCCTGCAAACCGTGCTGCGGCAAATGATTGCCGGCATGTAAGCGGCAGGCTTAAAAACAAAACGAGTTCCCCCGGTAATAAAGGGGAACTCGTTTTTTCGTATTAATGAATCCAGTCATGGAGCCGGCAAACGTAATAGTTCGATTCCGACACGATCTCGAATCCGAGCTTCCGGTACAGCTCCAGCGCGTGCCGGTTATGGCTGACTACGCCGAGCCGAATGAGCGGCTGCTCTTCGGCCAGCAGAAGCCGGACCATTTGCGCGAGAATCTCCCGGCCGTATCCTTTTCCCTGGTACAACGGTAGTACGCAAAAATCATGGATCACGGCGGTATCACGCCGGATGCGGTTGACCCGGATCATGCCGACCCGTTCCTGTCCGTCCAAGGCGATGTACGTTTGGCGTTCAGGCTCCATGGTGTGGCGGAAATAATCGATCGTCCACGCCTCCGTATCGCCAAACGCCTGCGACACGCAGCGAACCATAAAGCCGAAATCGGTCAGTTCCTCCTTGCGGAGAGATAAACCGCCGGATCGTCCGGCTTGGGCGTCTTGAAATGCGACCAGCTCCATGGAATATTCCGCATTGTTGAAAGCGGCGCCCAAATGGGCGATGCAGCTCAGACCGGGCTTGGAGTTCGCCGGAACCTTAAACCGGCAGGACCCGATCCCTTGCTCGCCCATTTCCGCCGCAGCGCTCGCGAGCAAACGACGAAATACGCCCTGTCGGCGATCCTCCGGATGCACCATAGCATGGATGTTCGCCTCGGCCCCATCCATAGTGTACCAGCTCAGAAAACCGGCGAGGCGCCGGCCGGAATACGCCAGGTACGCACGGTCCCCGTTAACCGGCTTCACGCTGTCCAGGCCTACTCTGAGACCGGATCCGTCAACCTCCTTGCAGAGCTGCTCCAACCTGCGCAGCCGCATCATGATTTCTTTCGAATAATCCGTCATTTTGCCGACGGTATAGTTTGGCATATCGCGACTTCCCCCATTGTTGGAGAAGGAAACGCGCAGTTTATGGACGGGCAGGCGCTATCCTTCTCATGCATTTTGTCCCTTGTCTCCCGGTAACCATATTACCGCCTCCCGCTATCCTTATTCAGGATTATGTAATCACGAATGCCCGTATCCGTCAATGGAAAAGCGTTGCTTGAATGTGCCTCCGTTTTGGACGACACCGAACCGGCGGTTTTTGCAGAATCAAAGACTTCACACCGTTAAATCTATCTGTTATATTATTTGTATAACAGTTAGAACAAAAAAGGAGATGCCTTACGGTGATCATTCAACTGGATTTGCAGTCGGAGGTTCCCATCTACACGCAGCTGGTCAACCAAATCATCGAGGGAATCGCCAGCGGCCGGCTTCAATTGGGTGAGCCCCTGCCTTCGGTACGCAGCCTTGCGTCCGATATCGGCATCAACCTGCATACGGTGAACAAGGCCTACACGCTTCTGAAGCAGGAAGGATATATCCAGGTTCACCGTCAAAAAGGCGTGGTCGTCGACCCCGTCGCGATGCCGCAGGTTACGCCCGAGTTCCGGGAGAAGCAGCAGCGCGAGCTTCGCCCGATCATAGCGGAAGCGATCTGCCGCGGGATGAGCAAGGACGAACTGCTCCGTCTCGTAGAACGAATCCATCACGAAATTGCGCCAAAGGAGTGAATAAGATGCAACTTCTATCCACCTTATTGCTGCTGCTCATGTTTCTGCCCCTCCTGGCCTCCCTGGCTTTCATGCCCTACTTAACCCGGGAAATCGTCAGCTTCGGGGTATCCGTTAGCGAAGAGCAATACCATAGCGAAACGCTGCGCCGGTTGCGCCGGCAATTCGCCGCGGTCAGCGGCGTCATTTATGCCGCGCTGCTGCTGATTTGCGTGTTCAGTCTGATGAACAAGGACGGCAACGCGCAGGGGGCGATTTTCGGCGCCTACATCGGCATTACCGTCGTCCTTTCCATGGCGATCAATCTGAGCTTCTATTTCCGGATGAAAAAACTTCGCCCTTCCCTCCCTTCCGCTCCGGCCCAAAAGGCCGTTCTCGCGGTGGACACCGGGTTTCGCCGGCAGAAGCTGGCGCTTTCGGGAAAATGGTTTCTGATTCACGCCGCCATCATCGCCGTCAGCGTGGTGCTGGTGCTCGCGAATTACCGCTCCATCCCCGATCCGGTCGCGATGAAGTTCGATTTCGAAGGCCAGGTGCTCAGCAGCGCCGCCAAATCGTACCGCGTCGTGCTGTTCCCGAACATGATGCAGGCGATCATGTGCTTGTTATTCTGGTTCGTGAACTGGTCCATCCGCAACAGCAAGCAGCAGCTCCAAGCCGGCGACCCGGAGCGGTCGATCCGCCAAAACGCCGCGTTCCGCCGAAGATGGTCCGTCTTCACCTTGCTGTCGTCGCTGGCGCTGGTGCTGATGTTCTCGTTCATGCAAGCGAACATGGTCCGTCCGCTGGATACGGATATCGTGATGCTGGTCAGCTTGATCGTTCCCGTGTTTATCGTACTGTTTGCCATCGTACTCTCGTTCATGACGGGGCAAGGCGGCAGCCGGATCGGTCGCCGTGACTCCGCCCAACCCTCCGGGACGGCGTCGGTTCAGGATGACCGCCACTGGAAACTGGGCGCTGTTTACTTCAACCCGCAGGACCCGACCATCTTCTTGGAAAAAAGGGCCGGCATCGGCTGGACGCTGAATTTGGCCAATCCGCTTACCTGGTTGATCCTGTTCGGGATCGTGGCCGTCATCGTCTTGTCCGGCGTGCTCGCCGCAGGTTGATTAGCGTTAAGCTTTTAATTTAAAAATTCCGTTCATGCCATTAATCCAATCGATACTCAAGGAGGAGTTTTCATGACCAAACATCCCCAACTGATGAAAAGCGCTGCCGCCGTTTCCCTGGCGCTCAGCCTGGCCCTGCCGGAGGCCTCCGCGTTTGCGGCGGAGCAAAGCGCTACGTCCCTCGCACCGGTACGCGAAGCCGCCGCCGCTCTGGGCGCAGGCGTTCACTGGGAGCCCGACGCCGGCACGGTTACCGTCAGCAAAGGCGGCCATGTCCTGGTGCTGACGATCGGCTCGGCGAAGGCTGTGCTGGACGGGAATCGCGTTGTTCTAAGCCAGCCTGTCCGCGTCGTCGATGGCCGCGCGCTCGTGGACGCCGGGTTTCTTGCCGAAGCGTTCGGTGAAGCCGGCGCGAGCGCAGAGGATTCCGCCGACCTGTTCCTGAAGGAGCTGCTGGCCGGCAACGGCGCCCAAGCGGCGGAATATGTCAGCCCTTCCTCGGCCTACGCCTTCCCGGCGGCTATGTTGAACCAGTTGTGGGCCAACTATGAAGCGGTGTTCGGTAAAGCCGTGGGAGAGCCGGCCCGAAGCGAAACCGCCAATGCGGTTCACCGGAACGTGACGTATGCCTTCCAGACGTCCGGTATCCCGGTCAACCTGACGCTAAGGCTGAATCCGGCCGGAGAAATCGACGATTTGTACATCGCCGCCGCATCCGGTTCCGCATATCGGAAGCCGGCGTACGACGACGCTAAGGCTTACACGGAGCGGGAAGTGACCGTCGGCGAAGGCTCGATGGCCCTGCCGGGCACGTTGACGCTGCCTGCCGGCGATGGCCCGTTCCCGGCGGTGGTGCTGGTGCACGGCTCCGGCACGAACGACCGCGACGAGTCGATCGGAGGCTCCAAGCCGCTCCGCGATCTTGCGGTCGGATTGGCTGCGCAAGGCATCGCCGTGTTGCGGTACGACAAGGTAACTTACGAGCATACGTTCAAAGTCGCTGCCGATCCGAAGTTTACTTTGAAAAAGGAAACGGTGGATGACGCGCTGAAAGCGGTGGACCTGCTCAAAGGAATGCCGGACATCGAGGCCTCCCGCATCTTTGTGGCCGGCCACAGCCAAGGTGGATATGCCATGCCGCTGATCACGGCGGCCGATGCCGGCGGCAGGATCGCCGGGTCGATCCTGCTGTCCGGGCCAAGCGGCAAATTCGCCGACTTGCTCGCCGAGCAGCAGGCCGTACTGCTGAGCCGGGTGAAGCAGCTCGGCCTGGATACGGCGCCATACGAGCAGCAGGCCGCAGTATATACGGCGATCACCGCAATGGTGAATGATCCGCAATATACGGTCGACCATATGCCCGAACAATTCCCGTCACAACCCGCCTACTGGTGGTTTGAGCAAAAGAACTACGTGCCGGCCGAGCTCGCCAAGCAGCAAACCGGACCGATGCTGATTCTTCAGGGCGAAAACGACTGGCAGGTGCCGATGAAGCAGTTCACAGGCTGGAAAACGGCGCTGAAGGACCGCAAGGACGTAACGTTCAAGTCGTATCCGCAAGTCAACCACCTGCTGGCAGTAACGGACGGCCTCTCGATCGGCACCGAATACACCCAGCCGTCCAACGTGTCCAAGGAGATCATTGACGATATGGCGGCATGGATTCATAGCTTGAAGTAAGGAGGACGCAACGGGAGAGGAGCCTTTAGCTCAGCACCTTAATTGCCCCCCGTTACCGCGACGCTTAAAAACCGATGCCTGCCCCGCTGGGGCAGGTTTTTGGGTTCAGGTAAAGCCCGGCAGCTGGCGGATTAGCGGATTAGAAGGGCGGCGGGTGAAGGTTGGCGATCGGTGAGGTGGCGGTTAACGGGTCGTTGGTTGCATTGGTGATTGGTGAGGTGGCGGTTAGCGTGTTGTTGGTTGCAATGGCGATCGGTGGAGTGGGGCGGCGGGGCGGCGTGCCAGCGTCAGGTGACCGTACGTTTGCGGCAACGCGGGAAGGAGGATGGACCGGGGGGTAAGCGCTCAAACGCAATTGGACGGATATGAGTCCACAATGGACTTATTTCCTAGGCTTATGCCCAAGACCGGCCTTCGTTCGCCCGCTGCCGTACCAATAAGGCCATAAAAGGGCCTTATTCTCGCGTTTTGGCCCTCCACAGGCAAAATAAGGGCAAAAAATGGTCTTATTTCCTCGGCTTACGCGCAATATCGGCCATATTGCCTATCGCCGCTACGGCTACTATACGCCAAAAAACGCCCGCGCGAGGCTTTCCCCAACGCAGGCGTTTTTGCAGCGGCCGGTGATGCGCGGCAGCCGCTTGGCTACGCCTGCATCATCGTGCCCATCTCCCGGGCCGCCTCCGTCAGGATCGGCCCGTACTCCTCCAGCCGCTGCAGCGTCAGACGGCTGACCGGCCCCGACACGGACAGGGCGGCGGCGATGTTGCCCGTCCGGTCGAAGATCGGCGCGGAGACGGCGGATGCCCCCGGCTCCCGCTCCTCGTAGCTGGTGGCATATCCGTGCTCGCGGATCTCCTCCAACTGCGCCACATAGGCCGCCTTGTCGACCGACGGCGGCCAGTCCGGGCTGTCCAGCACCGCCCGGAGCACCTCGTCGCCCGAGTAGGCGACGAGCACCTTGCTGGACGCGCCCACGTACAGCGGCAGCCGCGCCCCGATCGGCGCGACCCGCCGGATCGCCTGGTTGCTCTGCACCGCCTGAATCCGCAGGCGCTCGTTGCCGTCGCGCAAATACAGGCTGACCGTCTCGCCAAGCCGGTCCCGCAGCCGCTCCATCAACGGCAGCAGCAACACGGCCGGATCGTCGCTGTGGGACAAATGCGCCGACAGCTCCCAAATTTTCAGGCCGAGCCGGTATTTTTCCGTAGCGGGATCGCGGACGACGAATCCCCTATCCTCCAACGTAGTCAGCAGACGATGCACCGTGCTTTTATGCAGGCCGATTTCGGCGGCGATCTCCGTTAACCCCATGTCGCTGGCTTTCGTGAAACACACCAATATATCTAAAGCACGCTCGACTGCGCGAACCGTCAGTTTCCGGTCTTCCATCCGATCCTCTCCTCATGTTTCACTATATGAAACTCGGTTACATAAATTATATGTAAGAAGCCGATTTCCGTCAATGAAAGAACCTTTGCCGCACGCCCGGCGTCAGCGTCGATAGACCGCCAAAGGTCGGCCGCCCCTAAGCTCGTTGCCCGGACTTTCCCCCGTTTTCCATTGACTTTACGTTAGTATCGACTTACGATAAATTCAGGGAAAACGCGTTATTTCGACAACTTTTCGGTCATTTTTGATCATTAAAGTGTGATCTTTTCCGTAAACTGCCGCCAGCGCAGTCATATAATTGATTAAGCGCATTCACACATTTACCCAACCAGGGAGGGAAGCACATGAGCCATACCGGGCGGAATGACCTTCCCTTGCCTTCTTCGGCCTATGCAACCGGCGATGTTCCCGCGGCCGCGGCCCGGCGCATCAGCATTAAACATATTATCGTCGCATTCCTGTTGTCCGTGCTGTTTTTCCTGTTGTTCTGCTTTGTTTCTCTGCATGGCTATATCGCCTGGGTATTGTCCAACCCGACGGTTGCGCCGCTTTATTCCAATCCGAAGCTGTCCAAGAACTTGGAGTACGAGAACATTGCTTTTCCTGCGGCGGACGGGAGCCGAATGATGCAAGGGTGGTATATTCCCGCGGAGGATTCCGTCAAAACCATCGTTTTCAGCCATGGGTATGGGGCCAATCGCGAAGAATCCTGGATTCCGATGTATGATTTGGCCAGTTTCGCCCATCAGTTGAATTTCAATGTCCTGATGTTCGATTACGGCTTTGCCGCCCAAAACAGCAAGGAAGTCGCCACCGGCGGCAAAAAAGAAGCCCAGCAGCTGCTAGGCGCGATCCAGCTAGCGAAGCAGCGGGGCGGACAGGAGATCATCGTCTGGGGCTTTTCCATGGGCGCGGGCACGGCGCTCCAGGCCGGCTTGACCAGCCCAGACATCGACGGCATGATCCTGGATAGCACGTTCTTGCTGGAGCCCGACACGATGTACCATAACATCCGCCAGCATATCGACCTGCCGCGGCATCCGTCGCTGGAGATCATCGGCATGCTGTTGCCCGTTCTGAACGGGACCAGCCTGCGGCAAATTCCTTACACCCAGGTCAAGTCGGAGGATTATCCTTACCCGATCTTGTTCATTCACGGCACCGAGGATGAAAAAGCGCCCTATCCGATCGCCGAGAAGCTGGCGGCGAATCAAACCCATCCCGACTCCGGCGTCTGGATCGTGGAGGGGGCGCATCACGAATTGATTTTCCGCGAGCATCCCAAGGAATATCTCCGGAAAGTATCCCTGTTCCTCGGCAGGATCAAAATCGCCTCCGGCAACGAAGGCGCCAAAACCGGGTCCGTATCCGAATAGCATAGGCCAAACCTCTTCGCGAATAAGCTGATAGTAATGTACTCTTATCCTTGAGGAGGTAGACCGGATGTTATTCGTTTACGGGCCTTATTTGCCTGTACGCATTTTGGAGGAAATCCGCTTCTGGAAACAGCAGGAGGCGGAGCATACGGAAGTCATTCAAGCGATCGTTCCCGAATTGGAGCCGAATTACGTTCAGCTGCTGGAGGAATGGAAACCGGTGTTTGCGGGGACGGAGGCCGCGGCCGATAAGCTGCTGCAATACGGCTTGTCCTCCAAGGCGGCTGCCGGCAGCCCGCAGCTGATCCGGCAGACGGAACGGCTGCTGCAGGCTTCGTTTCAGCAGTCGCGCGAATTCGTGCGCCAGTTGCACCTGATGCTGGAACGCAGCGCAGCCGTCAAAGCCGTTCCCCTTGCCCCGGTTGTGCTGATGCACATCATCCGCGAATCGGAGTATTTCCTGGCCGTGCTGGAGCGATTGAACCGGCCGGGGGAAATCGCCGGCAGCGCAGCCGGAACGCCGCCGTATTATGACCCGTATCACCCGGTGCCTGTCCCTTCCCGGGATGCCGAATCCGCCGGTTCGGAGGAACCCGGCGAGCCCCGCCGGCCGGACGCAGACCCGCGGATGACTGCCCCTGAAGCAACGACCGTCGCCGATGCGCTGAGCAGTCAAGCCTCGCAGCCAGACGAAGCAAGCGGCGAAGACGCCCTCTTCGAAGAGAACGCCGCCCGCCGGGAGCCGGCCGATAACGCCCAAGCCGCCGGAGCCGGAGCCGCCATACCGGACCGTCCCGTACCGATCGGCGGACACACTCTCCCTCCCCTTCCCTATCCCTACAACGCCCTCGAGCCTTACATTGATGAGAAAACAATGCGCATCCACCACGATAAACACCATAAAACGTACGTCGACGACTTGAACAAAGCGGAGAAAAAGCTGCAGGAAGCCCGCAAATCGGGCAATTTCGATCTGGTGAAGCATTGGGAGCGCGAACTTGCCTTCAACGGCGCGGGGCATTATCTCCACACCATCTTCTGGGAAACCATGAACCCGCATGGCGGCGGCAACCCGGAGGGAGAGCTGTTGGAGCAAATCAAACGCGACTTCGGCAGCTATGACGCGTTCCACAAGCAGTTTTCCGAAGCGGCCAACAAAGTGGAAGGCGGCGGCTGGGCGATTCTGGTCTGGAGTCCGCGCAGCCATCGGCTGGAGATCCTGACGGCGGAGAAGCACCAGAACCTGTCGCAATGGGACGTCGTTCCGCTGCTCCCGCTGGACGTCTGGGAGCATGCTTATTATCTGAAGCACCAAAACGTGCGCGCCGACTACATCAAGGATTGGTGGAACGTCGTGTACTGGCCAGCCGTGGCGAAGCGGTACGAAGCCGCCAGAAAGCTGAAATGGCAGCCGTATTAACGGCTGCTTCCCTGAAAACGAAAAAGCACCTTCTTGATCTATCCGCCGGACATGAGGTTCACGTCGGATTTTTCAAGAGGTGCTTTTCGCTTGTTTGGCCTAATCGGTTCTATTCCTTCAGCAAAGACAGGAATTCCGCCCGGGAAGCCGCGTCCTTGCGGAAGCTGCCGCGCACGGCCGAGGTCACGGTTTTGCTGCCCGGCTTCTTGACGCCGCGGGCGCACATGCATAGATGCTCGCCTTCCACGACGACCATGACGCCTTTAGGCTGCAGTACCTCGTCCATGATGTCGGCGATTTGCGAAGTGATCCGCTCCTGCACCTGCAGGCGGCGGGTAACCGCCTCGACCAGGCGGGCCAGCTTGCTGAGCCCGGCGATCCGGCCGCTCGGGATGTAACCGATATGGGCTTTACCGAAGAAAGGCGCCATATGATGCTCGCATTGACTGTAGTAAACAATGTCTTTGACAATGACAAGCTCCTCGTGGTTCTCTTCAAAGGTAACCCCAAGTACGTCCCGGGGATCCACTTCATATCCGGCAAAAATCTCCTCATACATCCGGGTAACCCGGGCCGGGGTTTCGAGCAGTCCTTCCCGTTCCACGTCTTCCCCGATCAATTTCAATATTTCGCGAACATGATGTTCGATTTGCTCCCGATTATCGCCTACCTGCTTGTTTACGTAATCTTTAAGTCCAGCCACCTTCAGCGCCTCCTTCCTAAAAAGCATGGTAATAACACAAAGACGTTATGAGCCGACGCCATGGATTCTGTGCGACCACACTTTTAAAGCTCTCTCTTAAGAGCGAATACCTTTATTTCTTCTTCTTGGGACGTCCCGCTGCGGGAACCTGTCCGCCTTGGTTCTTCATCATTTGCTGCGCGCGCTGCATCTGTTTGCCGTTCAGATTATAGCCCATTTGCTTGGCCATCTTTTGCAGCATTTGCGGATCGCTTTGCATTTTCGTCATCTGTCTGCGCAAATAATACACGCCGATCAGAAAACCGCCGACCAGCCCGACGATCAAAGTAATAATTGGAATTACGATATCCATGTTTCAGCCACCCCTGCATTAATGTCGTGCAGCCCCCTCTTTGGCTGGCGCACTCCAAATATCATAGCATTGACCCGGTCCCGATTCAAGGATTCAGGCCAGCACGGCTTCGACGAACAGCGTCGTTTCCGTCGCCAAATCCACTTCCGTCACGTCCATCTCGTCGCCCGTGCCGCGTACGATCCGGATCACCGGCCGGCCGGGTAGCCCCCGGTGCTGGCTGACCACCACGCCGGTCTCCTTCGTCGACAGCCGCACCGACGTTCCGTTCGGATAAACGGACACGATGCGCGTAAACTCTACGAGCACCTCGTGGTCCAGCTCCTGCTCGGAGCAGGCCATCAAATGCTCGCAGGCCTCATGCGGCAGCAGGACCCGCCCGTCTTTGCTCCCGCCGCCGATCAGATTATCGTACATATTGGCTACGGCAACGATCTTCGGAAACAGATGGATCTCATCGCCGGCGATCCCCCGCGGAATCCCTGTCCCATCGATGCGCTCATGATGCTGCAGCGCCGTGTGGGCGATCATCAGGTTAAACTCGCGCTTATGCCGCAGCAGCTCGTATCCTCGCCAGGTGTGGTGGCTTTTCGGATCGTTTTTGTCCGTCTCCTCCGTCGGGGCCGTCGATTTGCCGATATCGTGGAGCAGCGCTCCGATGGCCAAATCCTTAAGCTGGGAGTAATTCAACCCCAAATTCAAGCCGATCATCGAGGAGATCAGGCAGACGTTCACCGCGTGCAAATAGCCGGCATTGTCCGCCGTGCGAATATCGGTCAGCTGCAGAAGCACCTCTTTGTTATGCAGCACATCGGTCAACAGAGTATCCACGCTGGCGCTGATTTTGCGCGTACTCCATTCCTTGCCGGAACGAATCGCTTGCATCGTTTCGCTCATGTCCCGGAAGACGGCCTGTTTCGTCGATTCGCTCAGCACGTCTTCAATGTCTATGTCCTCAAACTCCGGGTCTTTAATGTACAGCATCGTAACGCCAATCCGTTTCAGCGTGTTGATCATGAAGACGGTGAGCTGGATGCCGGACGACAAAAGCACCGTCCCGTTGGCGGAATACACGGTTTTCCCCAAATACTGCCCCGGCTCGATATCCTCAATACTGATGAATCGCATAATTTATCCCCCTTGACGGCGGCGATCCCGTCATCTGTCTTACCTGTTACAACCCAAAATCAATGCCCTGAAGGGATCATTCCTCGGAGGATGTTTGCAGCTTCCGTTCGGCTGTCCGCAATCGGACCAGCACCTCTTCGTCCTGCTCGCCGCTAAGTGCCCGGCCGACCGCTTCCCGTGCCTCGTCTCCCCCGATCCGGCTTAATGCCCATGCCGCGGTGCCCCGCAGCTCGGGCCTTGGATCATGAAGCAGTATATCTATTAATTTCGGCACGGAGGCGGCGTCTTTGAAGTTCCCGAGCGCAATTACCGCATTGCGCTGGATCGGTTTCTTGCCTCGCCAGGCAGCCGCGCTTTCGCCAAAGCGCTCCTTGAACTCGCGATTGCTTAAATCCAACAGCGGCAGCAGCAGCGGCTTGACCTGTTCCGGGTCAGGCTGCAGCTCCGGACGGTGGTTCCAGGACTTGCCCTTGTTTTTGGGGCAGACCACCTGGCAGGTATCGCAGCCGTAAAGACGGTTGCCGATTTTGACCATAAATTCCTCTTCCACGAACCCCTTCGTTTGCGTTTGAAAAGAGATGCACCTCTGCGCGTTCAGTACCCCGGGACCCACCAGCGCGCCCGTCGGGCAGGCATCGATGCATTTCGTGCATTCCCCGCAATCCTCCGTCAGCGGGGTATCGGGGGGGAACGGCAGGTTGGTGATCATCTCGCCGAGGTAAATCCATGAGCCCCATTTCGGGGAAATGATCGCGCAGTTTTTCCCCTTAAAGCCGATCCCCGCGCGCTCCGCCACGGCCCGGTCCACCAAAGCCCCGGTATCCACCATGCTTTCGATCCGCGCTTCGGGCACCCGCTCGCGAATGAAATTCTCCAGCTTCTCCATCGCTTCACGCAGCACCAGGTGATAATCCCGCCCCCAAGCGGACCTGGCCAGAATCCCCCGCCGTTCGCCGGGCTCCGATTTCGGGGGATTTTCCATTTTCGACGGATACGCCACCGCGATCGAAATCAGCGAAGCGGGCCGCTCCAGAGATAACTCGGGATAGACCCGTTTATCGAGATCCCGTTCTTCGAAACCGGACTCGTAGCCCTTATCCCGGCGATCCTGCAGGACCGCCTTGAGGGACAGGAACGGGTCGGCGGCGGCAAAGCCGATGTCGTCGATACCCAACCCCGCGGCCGCTTCCTTCAATTCGCACTTCAGTACCGCCCACCGGGCGGTACCGGCCGGAAAGCTTGCGGTTCCGGGTTCCGCCTTCGACATTCGAGTTCCCTCCTTGCTGTTCAATGTATTTGAATGGCTGATGTCGATTATCGATGTTGCCCGCCCGTTTATAAAGATAGACGCTTGATCGCTTCCCGCGCCAGCAGGTCGCAATGGTTGTTAAGCTCGTTATCGCTGTGGCCCTTCACCTTTACGTATTCAACCTGATGGAGGCCCATGAGCCGCCATAGCTCTTCCCATAGATCCCTGTTTTCCACGGGCTGGTTTTTGCTGTTTTTCCAGCCGTTTTTGAGCCAGCCGCGAATCCAGTTCTGCTGAAAGCAGTTGACCACGTAGGCCGAATCGCTGTACACCTTTGCCCGGCAAGGCTCCTTCAGCTGGCTTAACGCCGAAATCACCGCCTGGATTTCCATGCGATTGTTGGTCGTCATTTTTTCCCCGCCCGATAAGTCCTTGCGGTGTCCGTTAAACAGCAGTACGGCGCCCCATCCCCCGGGACCCGGATTTCCGGAGCAAGCTCCGTCCGTATAAATCGTAACTTCCTTCACCATTCATCCTCCAACCTACAGGTTACAAACCACGTATTTTGCGAATCGGCCAAAACACGAATTCGGCTCGGCCGACGATCAGATCCTCCTTGACGCTGCCGAAATACCGGCTGTCCTTGCTGCGTCCGGCATGGCGGTTATCGCCCATGACAAAAAACTCGCCGGCACCAAGCGTCATCTCCGGCATGTCGCCATCCTCGATGGCCGCATCGGTATAAGGCTCATCCTGCGGGCGACCGTTAATATATAGGCTGCGGTCCCGTACCTCGACCCTATCGCCGGGCACCGCTACGACTCTTTTCACGAGAAAAGGCTTCCTGTCGGCATCGACGCTCGGGTCCTTAAGGACGACGACCTCCCCCCGGCTAGGATGGCCGAACCGGTAAACCAGCTTGTCCACGAACAGGCGCTCCTGCTCCTCCAGGGTCGGTTCCATGGATTGGCCCTTGACCATCGACAGGTTAAAGACAAATACGTTCAGCAGCAGCATGATCGCAAAAGCCACCACGATCGTTTTCAGCATATCCCACAGCTCCGCGGCCCAGCGGTTCGGCGATCCATCGGACTGCCGTTGCGGCGTTTCCTCTTCGCGTCCCTCGGCCGTTTCCTGGCTCTGGCTCTCGGAATAAATGACCGGTTCCATCCTCCACCTCATCCAATATTCCTGGATGACCCTTCGCATCCTAAAATTTTAATAATCCATATAAATAGAAAAGCATATCCTTCACCCATTTGCAATGGATGGAAGATATGCTTCAACATTTCCCAATCTTACCTTGGGAATCGCAATCAATTGGATCCCGACAAGGAACGCGCCACGAAAATCCCAAGTTTCTGGAACGCTTCCAAGAACTTGCCGGCCCCGTAGCCCATCGCTTCGTAAAGCGGCATGATCGCTTTGTTATGTTCGTCTCCCGCGACCATGATCCGGCGTACATTGCGCTGCTGAAAGCGCTGTTCCATCGCGGAAACCAGGCTGCGGCCTACGCCGCGCCGGCGGTAATCCGGGTGTACGGCCATTCGGTAAATGCATCCCGTGTGCTGATCAATCGTTCCGATAAGAACTCCCTTGATCTCATCCTCGACTTCCGCAACTACGATCAGTTCGGAGTCCCAGGACAGTTGTCTGGCAAATGCGCCCTTGGTGTCTTCGTAACATTCTTCCGATAAGGCCACCTGCAAAAGCTCCATCACTTGATTTACATCACTCAACTGAAAGGAACGAATAAGCATGCTAAGATCTCCCTTTTCTTTGCGCAAGATAGATTCATGTAAAAGGCTCGGTTTTGATGTTTACATCAACCGAATATTTGAATCCAGACAAAAACGAGAAAAAAACTGCTTCCTTGTCCATTAAACCACATAAATCTCGCGAATACATCAATTTTCTTCTGAAAGCGCTTTATATTAAGCGTTTACATTTGTGAATTTTCGCAAAACGTCCTCAAACCTTTAACTGCCGTGCATAAATTTAAATGCATTGCCAATAATAGGATTGTTGTGCGTGTGTAAAAGCGTCGCATTTCTTTACATTTCGAAAACGTTCGCCTGACCTTACGCCCCCGCCTTCGGCATGATTACGGATTGCCGTACATGTTTAAATAGAAAGTGGAGGAATTCTGACAAATTCAATCGGGAGGTTGTTGACCATGGCACATGAATTGCCTGCTTTGCCTTACCCTGCAAACGCACTGGAGCCTTATATCGATGAACAAACGATGAATATCCACCATGACCGGCATCATAACACCTATGTAACCAATTTGAATGCCGCACTGGAAAGCTCGCCGGAGCTGCAAAACAAACCCGTGGAGGAGCTGATCTCCCATCTCGGCAGCGTTCCCGAAAATATTCGGACCGCCGTACGCAACAACGGCGGCGGCCATGCCAACCACAGCCTATTCTGGAAGGTGATCGGCCCGGGTGGCGGCGGCGCCCCGTCCGGCGCGGTAGCGGCAGCGATCGACAGTGATCTGGGAGGCTTCGACAAATTCAAAGAGGATTTTGCCAAAGCCGCTACGACGCGTTTCGGCAGCGGTTGGGCATGGCTGGTCGTCGGCAAGGACGGCAAGCTTGCCGTAACCAGCACGCCGAATCAGGATAACCCGCTTTCCGAGGGGCTGACGCCGATTCTTGGCCTTGACGTATGGGAGCACGCCTATTATTTGAAATATCAGAACAAGCGCCCGGATTATATCGCGGCCTTCTGGAACGTGATCAACTGGGACGAAGTAAACCGCCGATTCGAGGCGGCCAAGCCATAACGGTTCGCCCCCCGAATGTCCGGGCAAAGGCGCCGGGCGAGCGGATTCACGGAAAACTCCGGGTTGGGATGGGCCTTGGCGGGCCATAATACAAACATCACTCGCCAAGGAGGATTACATCATGGCTGCACAAAAGCGCAATTTAACCAATGACCCGGAGGAACTCCTCAAAGCCAAACACGCCGACGACCGGCATAAGCAGCAGTTTACGAACTTTGCCCACAACGTCAGCGGGGGAGCTCCGGCCGATCCCGGCAAAGTCTCGGAAGAGGAACACCGCGAGCCGGATACGCAAAACCATATGAAATCCGTGGAGAACCGCATGTTGGAATAAAGCAAAGAATTATGCAAAACAAGAGGCCGCCCTTAAGGGTACGGCCTCTTGTTTTGCTCTACATCAGGAAACGGTCGACATGCTTCCGTTAATTCGCCGGCGTGTACTTGATCCAATCATAGTAAGCCCGAACCGGCGATCCCGGATAAACGAAGGTCCCCGTCCAATACTTGGCGGCGTCGTTCGCTCCGGCCCAGAAATTCACCATGATGCTGCCGGGGTGGGTGGGCAGCGGGCCGCGCGAGCCGTTTTCGGTATGGACCAAGTTGCCGTCCACATACCATTTGATCGAGGTCGGCGACCATTCGAAGGCGTAGTCGTGGAAAGCCAGCGAAGCGTCAAACCCCAGATCGATGACCGTGCTATGGTCGCCGTCGCCGCGGGTATAATAATTGGTTTCCATTTTGGTAGGATCCTTCCCGAGAATCTCGATATCGATTTCGTCATTCTCTTCGATGTCCGGATCCGGATTAAGATCATAATAAGTGAATAGTGAAGTAACGAGTCCTGTTCCTTTAGCCACCTTCATTCGGGCTTCGATGCGCCCGTAACCGTAGTCTTCCCCGATCGTCGCGTACTCCCCGGAGGCGTACGGCTCGCCGGAGCATTGGCTTGGGCAACCCGACTTGTCCAGTCGCAGGGCCATGATGCCGCTGTTGAATTCGATGTTGTTCGCCCGCCAGCCTACGCCGAAATCCGGGCCGTTCTCCCAACCGTCCGAGGCATAAAACATCCCTGAATTCAAAGCGTTCAGCGGCTCGAGGAACCCGTTCGCCGCCGAAGCCGGAATCGCCGACAGCAAGCTGCAGCAAATCAGGCCCGCACCCAAGCCGCGGCGTATTTTTTGAAAAAATGCGTTCTTTTTCATAAATCATCCCTCCTCAAAGTTTTGTGAAGCTAGGCTATAAAGAATGACATCGCAGCAAAACTTACTTCGGAAGCATAGGCTTATGGATTTCCGCGAAAAACCGCGGAAGATAACGCCTGTTTTGCTCCAGCATTTCAATCAACATGTCCTCGGCCGCGCCGACGGAACTCGTCAGCGGATGATGCGCCAAGGCCAGCAGCGCCAATCCCCGGTCGCCGGTGACGGCCGCGTCGATCGCCAGCCGCTCATAGGTTTTCACGGATCGGATCAGGCCTTTGACCGCCTCGGGCACGACGGTCACCGGCTGGATCACCGGTCCTTCGTTCGTGACCCGGCAGTTTACTTCGATGCAAGCATCGTCCGGCAAAAAATCAAGCGTCCCCCGATTGGCCACGTTCAGCGTCTGGATATCGCCCGAATTATTATACAGCGAATTCATCAGGTTGACGGCGGCCTCCGAATAGTAAGCCCCTCCGCGTTGCTCAAGTTGCTTGGGCTTTTCCTTCAACTCGGGGTCCTGGTAAATTTCGAACAGCTCGCTCTCCAGCCGCTGCACCGTCTCGGCCCGGGTCTCCCCGCGGGAAGCCGCCTTCAACTGTTCTTCCAGCATTTCGCGCTGCAGGTAGAAGTATTTCAGGTAATACGAAGGAATGGTCCTCAGCGCCTGCAAGAGGCGGCCGTTCCAGGCGAACTGCGGAATGTTGCGCGCGGAGTACCCTTCCCGGTTGTCCAGCAGCTCCTCCAGCTTGGGTTCGCCGTCGATCGTGACCCGGCTGATCCAATGCAGATGATTCAAGCCGACAAATTCGCAATAGATGCGTTCCACCGGCACGTTATACAAGGAGGATAGCCATTTGTAAGCGGCGATCGGCGAGTTGCACAGCCCGATGGAACGGATGCGGGAATACTTGTGAATCGCTTCCGTTACCATCCCTGCCGGGTTGGTGAAATTAAGCAGCCAGGCATCGGGACACAGCTCCTCCATATCCCGGCAGATGTCCAGCAGGACGGGGATCGTACGCAATGCTTTCATCATGCCGCCCGGGCCCGTCGTTTCCTGGCCGATCATGCCGTATTTCAAAGGAATGGTTTCGTCCCATGCCCTAGCTTCCAAAAGGCCTACCCGCATTTGCGTGGTAACGAACGCCGCCCCTGCAAGAGCGGAACGGCGGTCCATCGTCGTCTTAAGCTTGATCGGCAAGCCCGATGCCGCGATCATGCGCTCGGCAAGCTGCCCGACGATGGTCAGCTTGCGCAAGCCCTCCGCGATATCCACCAGCACGATTTCGGTTACGGGCAGGGTTGCGTGATTTTGAATAAACCCTTCGATCAACTCCGGCGTATACGACGAGCCTCCGCCGATCACTGCGATTTTCAGTTCCTGTTTCATGCTCAGGCCTCCTTTACCGATAGCTCCGCATCCAGCCGTTCGTATACATGCTCGCCGACCGGGCGGCCGGATTTCTCCATTGCCAGCAGGATTGCGCCGGCCGCCGGCTCCATTGCGAGCAGGCGCAGGCGGCATCCGGGCGCTACCGGCTTCACGATCTCTTCGATATAAGGCGTAACGAATCGGTGATCGGCGCGCGTCAACACACTGCCGACCAGCACGAGGTCAAAGCGGTCCTCCGCCATGTCCAGCTTGCGGATCACCGTCGCGGCCGTCAGGCCAAGCTCTTCGCCTTGCCGCCGCAAAATCCGCCGGGCCGCCTTATCCCGTTCCGCCACCTGGAACAACAGTTTGGCCAGGTGGATCGGAGCCCCCGCGCCGCGATCCAGGTAGTCGTGGAACAGGCGCTCCACGGAAGGGTAGCCTAACGTTTCCAGCATCGGTTCGGTGAGGAGGGTGGGGTCTTCCCTGCCCTCCCAAGCCCGAATCACGGTGCGGAACACTTCCACCGCAAGCTCGCCACCGCCGCCAAAGTCGCCGAACATATAGCCGAATCCGCCACATTGTAGCGATTCGCCGCGTTTATTAATGCCGTAGCAGTTCGTGCCGCTGCCGCAGACCAGGACGACGCCGTCCGGCTGCCGCGTGCCCGCCCGCAGTCCGATTTCCGTATCGCAAACGATGCCGTGAGCCGGGAACCCCAGACCGGCGATCATCGGACGAAGCACGCGAAAATCGGCTTCCCGGTCCGCCCCCGCCAGTCCGAACATGGCATACCTCATCTGCCGGCGGGTCAGCCCGGCTTGTTCCAGCGCTTCGCTTGCGGCCTCAAGGATGCTTTGCCGGGCCAGCTCCGCCTGCACCTGATGGTTTCCGCATCCGCTCAAGCCACGTCCCAAAATCCGGCCATGTTCATCCGTAACGACAGCCAAGGTTTTGCTGCCTCCGCCGTCTACTCCCAAAAAATAGTCCAAAGCGTTCTCTCCTATTTCAGCTTACTGAGGTTTTCCTGCCATCGCTCCGTCTTGTATTTCAGCAATTTGGCATAGCCCGCCTTCTGCGCATCGGCTTCGGCCTGATCCATGATGGCATCGACTTCCGCTTCCGATTTCCCATTCATCACCGCGGCCGCCATCGCCTTGGTGTAAATATCCAGCACGCTTTGCGCTACAATCCCCTCATCGCTGTCTCCCGCCGGGTCGAGATTCGTGAATTCCGTCGTATTATACTGCGTCTTCCACGTGATTTCCGATTGCCATCTCGACTCCCAGTTTTGCTTTTCCGGAGGAAGCGTGGATTCGAATTTCATTTTGGAGTTGTCGACATACACCGTATTGCCGACCCATTGGAAGTTTACCGTGGAGTTCATCAGTTCGTCGCGCCCCTTCGTATCCGTGGTGTATTTTTCCGTGAACAGCGGCGCCTCCTCCTCGTCCGTTCCCTCCCAATAAAGCCCTTCCGGGCCCCACATGATGATCCGTTGCCCTTCCGGCCCGGTCATCCAGTCGAGGAAAGCGAAGATCGCCTCGGGATCCTTGGCGGACCGGGTGATGACGTTGACGTTCCACCCTTGCTGCTTATAATCGCCGGGATAAATTTTGTTCTTGTCGAGGCCTTCCTTGTGAATCGGCCAGACCATGATGTAACCGGCTTCCGGATCTTCGGCCGACAGCAGCGCGTTGCCGATCGCCCCGTATTCCGTCGGGCTGGAAGCCGCATATACGGCGATTTGCCCGTTCCGCACCTTCTGCTCGACTTGCTCCAGCTTTTGCGTAAACGCGTCCTGCGTCATCAGCCCTTCGCGGTACAGCTTGTTGGCGAACCGGATGCCTTCCCGGTAGACGGGATCGGTAAAAATAGACGCGAGCTCGTTCCCGGAAGGCACCGCCATCATCGTATTGAACGTAGCCGGATGGTTTTCGCCGAACGCCGTCGTCAGGACTTCCACGCCCGCAGCTCCCTGGCCGGCCTCAAACGGCACGATGTCGGGATACTTCTCCTTGACCGTTTTCAGGTAGGCATACAGATCGTCGGTGGTTTCCAGCGGCGGCGCGCCAAGCTCGTTGTAAATTTTTTTGTTCACGAGATACCCGGCATTGCCGTTGGGCTGCGTCGTGTACCAGTTCGGGAACTGGTACAGCTTCCCGTCCGGCGACCGCAGCATGTCGAGCGTCGATTCACCCGCCCATTTTTTCAGGTTCGGATATTTGTCCAGGTAGTCGTCGAACGGTACGAGCATGCCCGCCGCGCGCAGCTTCTCCACGTCCGCCCCGCGCTCCAGCCAAATCACGTCCGGCAGTTCGCCGGAGACGATCATCGTGCTGAGCTTCTGCTTGGCGTTGCCGCCGGAGCTGATCGGCTCCACGGTGACCTGCTTGTTCTCCTTGATCCACCTTGTCGCCGGATCCTCCCCCCAATTCGGCATCGTATACCAGTCGTAGTGGCCGTAGAAGGTGAAGGCCAGCGGTTTTATCACCCCCTCCCCGGGTTCCGTTTCCGCCTGCGGCTGCCCTTCGTTCCCCTTGGCGGCTTCCCCGCCGCCGGAACACGCAGTCAAACCGAGGACTATCGCCAATAGGGCGGACAAAACGAACAACTTGCTCTTTTTCCAACGCACCATGCAAGACTCCCCTTTTTAAAGGTTGTTCAAAAAGTCGTCTTCCCATGACGAAGCAGCACAGGGAGAGGAATCGACGTCGAATCTTGAATTCAGCCGGGCCTTCCGGTGCTCACGTACCCAATACGTACGCTCCGCTCCTCAGTCCCTAGCTTCTTTCAACCTTCTCGGTCCTAGAAACCCGACTTTTTGAACTCACACTTGTATTCTCGAAACTATCCAGCGCGATCCTTTTGCAGCCGCCTAACCCTACTCCTTCAGCGACCCGATCATGACACCTTTCACAAAATACTTCTGCACGAACGGGTACACGCACAAAATCGGCACCGTGGCCACCATCATCGTCGCCATGGACAGCGATTTGGTCGTCACCGTCTTCATCCGGTTCAAATGGCTCGCAGCCGCGGAGTCCATCTGGGACATCTGCTCCATCATGATGTTCGAACTCAGAATTTGCTGCAATTTCGTCTGGATCGGCAGCAGATCGACATTGGAGATATAAATGCTGGGAGTAAACCAGTCGTTCCAGTGATATACGGCGGTAAACAGGGACAAGGTCGCCAGCACCGGCCCGGAAAGAGGCAGGATGATCCGGAACAGTACCCCCCAATTCGAACAGCCGTCCATGCGGGCGGACTCCTCCAGCCCCGCCGGCATCCCTTTGAAAAAGGTGCGGAAAATGATCATGTTCCACACGCTGATCAGTCCGGGAATGACCATCACCCAAAACGTGTCGATCATCTGCAATTCGCGGATCAGCAAGTAGGTGGGAATCAGGCCGCCGCTGAAAAACATCGTAACGATGCAGACGACCATGTACATTTTCCGCCCCAGCAGCCCGCTTTTGGTCATACCGTAAGCGAAAACGGCCGTGGCCAAAATGGACAGCAGCGTACCGACGGCCGTTCTCAGCACGGATACCGCAAACCCGCCCACCAGCCGTTCGTCCCTGAAGACGACGGCATAGTTCTCCAAGGTGAACGCGCGCGGCCAAAAGGTGATGCCGCCGCGCATCGTATCGCTCCCGCTGTTGAAGGAAATGACGGCCGCGTTCCAGAACGGGTAAAACGCGGCGAAACCCAGCACGATCAGCAAAGCGTAAATGACCGCGGACAGCGTTTTGTCACCCAAAGTCAGCTTCATATGTCTTTCCTCTTTTCAAATGTAAGTTCAAAAAGTCGGCATTTCAGCAGCGAGAAGGTTGAATGAAGCTTGGGACGAAAGTACCGGAGCGTAGGCCGAATTCAAGATTCGATGCCGAATCCGCTACGTGACCTGCTTCGTGATAAGCGGAGCTACCACAGGCTGTTTCCCGACCGGCGGGCCGCATAATTGGCGGCGGCGAGCAGCGCTACGCTGAGCACGCCCTTAAACAGTCCGACGGCGGTGGCGTAAGAGTATCTGGCGTTCTGAATCCCCACGCGGTACACGTAGGTATCGATCACGTCCGCCACGTCCCGCAGCACCGGATTGGAACCAAGCAGCAAAATGTCTTCGAATCCCGCGTTCAGCAGATTGCCGATGTTTAAAATCATAAACACGATGATGACCGGCATGATCGAAGGCAGGGTGATGAAAAACATCTGCCGCAGCCGGCTCGCGCCGTCCATGGCCGCCGCTTCGTAAAGCTGCGGATCGACGCCGGCGATGGCGGCCAGATAGACGATAGAGGAAAAGCCGATCTCCTTCCAAACCCCCGTCGTCACCAGGATGGTCCAGAAGTACTCCGGAATCGACAAAAAGTTGATGGGGTCGCCGATCAGGTTCAGCTTTTGCAGTACCAGGTTCAAACTTCCGTTGTCGGTGGACAGGAGCGAAGTGACGAACCCGGAGACGATGACCCAAGAAATGAAGTGCGGCAAATAGCTGATCGTTTGGACGGTTCGCTTGAACGCCCGATTTCTTACCTCGTTCAGCATCAGCGCCAAAAGGATAGGAGCTGGGAACCCTACCGCCAGCTTCAGTAGGCTGATGACCAGCGTGTTGCGGATGACGCTCCAAAATTCGGGCGCCCGAAAAAACATTTCGAAATGCTTGAAGCCTACCCAGGGACTTTTCAGAAAACCTTGGAAAAGACTGTAGTCCTGAAAAGCCATCAGCACTCCGTACATCGGGATGTAGCTGAATACGACGATAAATAACAGCGCCGGCACGACCATCAGCTGAACATCCCACTGTCTGTAAAGCTTTGCGGATAGCTTGGGTTTAGATTCGGTTTTGCGGCCGAGATTCTCCATCCCTTTTCGTTCCCTGCGAATGCTTGTTTGCAGCAGCGCTCCCCCCCTTGCGGCTCCTACGCGACCGAATCGTTACGACCGCGTAAGGTTACCTGCCATTTGCCAATTATTTTATAGGCTTATTCAAGGAATTTCTCCCGTTAAACGTCTGAAAAGCAACGATATTTTACTGAAAATTTAAAAATTTACGATAAATTGATCTATATGAAACTTTCTATGTAATATCCGTGTTACTTTCATGGAATTATGCAAAACAAATGGGGATGGGATTAAGGATTTGATTTATTGCGAATTCGGGCGTGTTTGGGAGATGTGCCGAAATACTTCCGGAATAAATGGTTGAAGTTGGACAGGCTGCGAAAACCGCATTCCATGGCGATATCGCTGATTTTCAGCGGCGTCGTTTCCAGTAACGTTAGCGCCTGTTCCAGCCGAAGTTGAATGAGGTATTCCAGCGGGGGCGTGCCGACGGTCCGGCGAAAAATATCGCTGAACCGGGACGGGCTGAGATAAGCGGACGCGGCCAGTTCTTCCAAGGTCCAGGGATGGGCTAACCTTTCCTCCATGGCATGGATGACCCGGCGCACCTTTTCCAACTGCATGGAACCGATCTCCGCCCTGCACTTGCTTGCCTCGTCCGAACGAAAGTAGCGGTTCACGCAGGACAGGAAGCGCAGCAGCGAGGCGTGGACCATGGAGACATAAGAACGCTGCTCCCGTTCATGTTCCTCCTGCATGGACTCAAGCAGAGTACGCAGTTCGCCGATATACGGCGAATCCCTGTTCAGGAGATTGGCGAAGTGGACGCCCATGTCTTTGAAGGGAGCGAGGATTTCGGGGTCGTAACGGAGACTGCCCGCGAACCAGGACATATCGAATTCGATGACCAGAATGACCAGGTCCCGCACTTCATACGCGCAGTGCAAATCGTTGGAATTGATCAAAAGGATGTCCCCTTGCCGGAATTCGAACGTTTTGCCGTTGATAATATAGTATCCGCAGCCGGATTTGATGTAGTTGATCTCCAGCACGTCGTGCCAATGCAGCTTTTGGTAGTGGGCATTGACTCCGATCGTTTCCGCGATGAAAAAAGGGTACCTTTTGTCCAGCACAACTTTTTCTCTGGGGATGGCGTCCCCCGCTCCGGCCAATTTCACGATTCGATCACTCCTTTGCTAATAGTGCGAGTTCAAAAAGTCGGCTTTTCAGCACCGAAACGTATGCTTCCGATGTGCGTTTTTTCAACACGCTTTAGGTCGGATGAAGCTAGGGACGAAAGTAGCGGAGCTAAACGTTATCGGAGAAAACGGCTTCGCAAGCATAGGCTTGGCCGGCTGAATTCAAGATTTGACGACGAGACCACTTCCTGACCCGCTTCGCGATAAGAAAACATCTATCGATTAGCGGTAGTTTTTCTTGCGATATAAGGAAGCCGAGACTCGGACGTTTATTCTTTCTTATATCTTCAAAAGACGATTTTTTGAATTACCTCTGATACTGTTTGAGCGGGTTCCAGCTGTCGATTTATTACGTATAAATATACCATTAATGAAACAAGCCGGGTATACGGATGATGGTGCCTGTCGCTTGCTGCCACCGCCCCCGTAACGGACCCCAATGACGCTAATCGCTCATTTCCCGAGTATTTCCCCTTTTAACGAACCTTGATAACGTTATTAGGCTTTAATGGAGTGCTTTAGGGACAGATTTGGCGGTAATAACGTCCTCTCTGTCGGTTACAATTTCGGTACTTCCATTTGGGGACCCATAACGTCTCCCAGGTTCGTTAGCTATGCTTAATGACGAAAAAACCGCACCCAGGTACGATACCCAAGTGCGGTTTTGGCATTTTGGCTTATGCTTGTCCGAAATGCTGGTTCAATATCCGTAAAAAGACATTCGGAAACGCCAGGCTGTCCATATCTTCCCGGGCGATCCAGCGGTACTCGGCCGCGTCTTCCTCGTTGCCGGCCGGGAGCGGCGCCTCCGGAGCCGCGGCAGCCCGCCAGGCTGCGCCGCTCCCCGCGTCATAGGCCGCGGCGGTTTCGGCGACGGCGGCGAGGACGGCGCCTCCGCCCGGCGTCGCCAAGGCATTCTCCGCGCTAAACCGGAACACGCGGAGATTCCAATGGATGTGGCTGAACGTATGCTCCGCGTTCAGCATCGCCCCGTCCGGCCGGGCGGGCACCCCGGCGGCGGCCAGCGCCGCCGCCAGCCGGTCCATCGCCGGGCCGTCCGGCAGCCCGGCGCCTTCGCCCGGCACGGCGTCGGCGGGGATGTGGGGCAGCTCCCACATCCGTGCGAGCAGCCCCGTATCCGGCCGCCGGCGCACGAGCACGCGGCCGGTTAGTTCCCCGCCGCCTTCGACGAGGGCGGCGAGCCGGTACTCCGGCCGCGGCGGCTTCGCCTTGGTCTTGACCGGCAGGCGCGCCTCCGCGCCTTCGAGCCGCCCGGCGCAGCGGGCCATCACCGGGCAAATCAGGCATTGCGGCGACTTGGGCGTGCAAACAAGCGCCCCCAGCTCCATCAGCGCCTGATTAAAATCGGAGGCCCGCCCTTCCGGGATTAGCTCCGCGGCCAATTCCTCCATGAGGGTGCGCGTTCCGGCTTTCATGATATCTTCCTCAATCAGGAAATAACGCGACAGCACCCGCATGACGTTGCCGTCCACCGCCGGTTCCGGGCGGTTGAAGGCGATGCTCAGGATCGCCCCGGTCGTATACGGGCCGACTCCCTTCAAGGCGGACACCTCCGCCTTGTCGTCCGGCACGGCCCCGCCGTGCCGCTCCACGACCTGCTTGGCCGCCGCTTGCAGATTGCGGGCCCGCGAATAATAACCGAGCCCCTCCCAACACTTCAGCACGTCTTCTTCCGGGGCCTCCGCCAAATCCTTCAAAGTCGGAAACCGCTCGATAAACCGCTGGAAATACGGGATGACCGTATCCACGCGCGTCTGCTGCAGCATGATTTCCGATACCCAAATATAATAAGGATCGCGATGCCTGCGCCACGGCAGGTCCCGCTTCGAACGTTCGTACCATACGAGCAATTCCGTACTGAAAAAGACTTTGTTTTCCCTGCTTTCCCGCATCGTACTCTCCTTCTATTCCACGCGTTCCACCACGGCAAAAGCCGAAGCCAAATGCCGCTCATGCGTAATGCTAAGATGTATGACATGGCGTTCGATTCCCTGCCGGCCTAGTCCCAGCCGCTCCCAGGCCGCCGGTGTCAGCAAAACGGACGGCTTCCCGTTCGCATCCGGCAAGATCTCCATGTCGGTAAAGCCGAGCACCCGGCCGATGCCGCAGCCAAACGCCTTACTGACCGCTTCCTTGGCCGCAAAACGTCCCGCCAAAAACTCCGCCGGACGAGCCGCTTGACCCGGCAACTCCAGTTCCGCCGCGGTTAAAATCCGCCGGCGCAGACGCTCGCCTATCGTACCGCTTAGCATGTGCTGGATACGCTCGATTTCGACTACATCATGTCCGATTCCGTTAATCAAAGTAAGCCCCTTCTTCCTTCTACATCGGGCCGGTCCATAAGCTGCGCCATGGACAACCGCCATTCACATTATTGTAACAGGGAACAAGCGGCGGCGCGAGTCCCGCCGCCCCCTATGGTATACTGAACATAAAAGTTTCCATTCTAATCCAAGCATAGAAAGGAAAGATGAACGAATGCCGACGGATTTTCTGATCCTGCTCGAGGACGGGCTTCCGCTGCGCTGCACCCGCTTTCCCGCCAAGTCAACGCCCGCGGCCCTGATCCTCATTGCCCATGGATATAAAGGCTTCAAGGATTGGGGGATGTTCCCTTACGCGGCCGAGCGGCTAAGCCAACACCATGAGGTCGTCACCTTCAACTTTTCGCATAACGGCATCGGCGAGGAGCCGCTAGAACTCACCGAACTGGAGCGGTTTGCCGTAAATACCCGCGACCGGGAGCTGGCCGATCTCCATGCCCTGGTTCTTCATCTCCGTCAGGAAGAGTCGCTGCAAGAACTGCCGCTGTTCCTGATCGGTCACAGCCTGGGCGCAGGGATAGCTCTCGTGTACGGGCTGGATCACCCGGATGCGATCAGCGGAGTCATTTCCTGGAACGGCGTGACCAGCCTCGACCTGCTCACCGCCAAACAGAAAGAAGAAATGCGCACAGCCGGGCGTAGCTACGTGGTCAACGGCCGCACCGGTCAGCGGATGCCGCTGGACAAGGCCATTCTCGACGATCTGGAGCGGCAGCGCGGACGTTATGACATCATCCCGCGTTTGACCGCCGCCGGCCCCCTATTCCCCGTCGTGCTCATTCAGGGCACGGAAGACGGAGCCCATTTGCGCCAAGGTTCCGCCAAGTTAACGGAAGCAAGGCCCGATATCGATTGGGTGCAAATTCCGGGCGGCAACCACACCTTCGGCACGGTTCATCCATTCCGGGGGCCGACTCCGCAGCTGGAGCAGGCGCTTCAGGCCAGCCTTGCTTTCGTCGCGGAACGACTGGACTAAACGCATTCCCCTCCCCCATCGGCTTGAGAGCAAGAATGATCAAGAAGCGCGTTCGACGGATCCGCTATACTAAGCACATAGACCGGTCTGGAGGAAGTTCATGAACCAAATCCGCATCATTCAGCAAAGCATCGATTATATCGAAGAGCGGCTCGGCGAGGAAATTACATTGGCCGGGGTGGCCAAAGCGATGTTTTATTCCGAATACCATTTTCATCGTACCTTCCTGTATTTCGTCGGGGATACGATGACGTCCTACGTCCGGAAGCGGAGATTGTCCAAAGCGGCGGAGCTCCTGACGGTGTCCGACATGAAGGTGCTGGACATTGCGCTGCGCTGCGGCTTCAGCTCTCACGAAGCCTTTACCCGGGCCTTCCGGAAAATGTACGGCATCCTGCCGACGGAATGCCGCAGACGGGGCTGCCCCCCTTACCTCGTGCCCAAAGCGAATCCGCTTCGAGATTTCGTTGCGCCAATAACCTGCGATTGGGGAGATTATGACATGCAATACCGTATCGAGCAGTTGCCATCGCTGCGAATCCTGGGGTTCGCGATTCAGACGACGACGGTGGAGGGCCAGAACAACAAGGAAATCCCGGCGTTCTGGCAGGAGTATATGCGCGGGCAATGGGGAGGTCGCGTTCCAGGCAAAAAAAATCCGAATGTCGAGCTGGGCGTCTGCACCACGTTCGATGAGGACGGCACATTCCGCTATATCATCGGCTTTGAGGCCGACGAAGCGGCCGAGACGCCGGAAGACATGACCGAGTATCGCATTCCGCCGGCCACCTACGCGATCTTCACCACCCCGCCGGCAGGCGAAGCCGATTTCACCTCGGCCATCCAGCAAACCTGGGACGAAATCTTCACCAACTGGTTCCCGTCCTCCGGTTATGAACAGGTGGCCGCTCCCGATTTCGAATGGTACGACGAACGCTGCTGGCCGAAGGAAGGCAAGCAGATCGACATCTACATCCCGGTCCAGCCTGCCTGAAATCTACTTCGCCCGCTTGATATCAAAAAAGTCCAACTCTCCGTACCCTTCGCCTTTAGAAAAACGAATCTTGTTCGCCCCGGTTTTTGTTCCTAATCGCCAAAAAGAACCCGGCCTACGGCCAGGTTCTTGGTGCGGCATGTATCCCACAGCTTATTCGTAACGCAGCGATTCGATCGGATGCAGCTTCGAGGCTTTGTTGGCCGGATACAAGCCGAAGAAAATCCCGACGGCGGCCGAGAAGCCGAAAGCGAGCGCCATCGCTCCGAGCGAGATGACAAACGGCATGCCCGAGATCAAAGCAAACACGTACGCGGCCAGCAGCCCCAGCAAAGCGCCCAAGGTCCCGCCGACGAACGAGAGAATCACCGCTTCGATCATAAATTGCAGCATGATCGTTCCCGGCGTCGCTCCGATCGCTTTGCGAATCCCGATCTCTCTCGTTCGTTCCGTGACCGAAACGAGCATAATGTTCATGACGCCGATCCCCCCTACCAGCAGGGAAATGCCGGCAATCGAGCCGATGATCGTCTGCAGGATCGAGAACGTGCTTTTTACCATCTGCTCGGCATCCTTGGCCGACTGCGATGTATAAGCATTTTTATCCACGTTTTTACTATCCGCAAGCCAGGACTTGATCGTTTCCAACGTTTGGCTCATGTTCTCCTCGGATGTGGGCAACACCTCGATCGAGCTTAAGCGATCGTCGTTTCCGTTTTCATCGGCGGGCATTGTTGTTATCGGGGCAAACGCGGAATAACTCTCCCCACCCATTCCGCTCATAATGCTCTGCTGCGGCTTATATACGCCAACGATTCGGAACGTTCCGCCGGAGAATTGCGCTTTTCGGCCGACCGCTCCCTCGGGGGAACCATAGACCTTTTCCGCATATTTCGTATCGACCACAAGCACTTTTTGGCGCGCTCTTTCCTCCTGCGAGTTAAAGAAGCGGCCTGACACGACATCGATTTTTTGCAGCTTAGGCAGCTCCGCTGTTGTTGCGGTAACGCTAAAGCGCAATTCATCCTGTTTATATTTGCCTGTCATGGAATACGAGGATGAGGCCGAAACGTACCGTACCCCCGGCAGCTTACGAATCTCCGATAACTCGCGCTGGCGGAAATAGACATTGTCATCGGGTTCGCTATCGGTATAGCTTGGATAAATTACAAAGTAGCCATCCTCATAGTTCGACACTTCGGCCATTATCGAGCTTTGACCGGCTTGCCCGATCGAAACGACCGTCACGACGGCAGCCACGCCAAATACGATGCCGATCATCGTCAGGAAGGAACGGAGCTTGTTCATCCTCAGATTGTCCAAGGCGACAAGAATGCTCTCCCAAATGCTCATGTCCGTTCACTTCCTTTGCTTGTATCGCTTAGCACACTGCCGTCCCCGAACGTAATGATGCGGTCGGCATGCTCGGCGATATCGGGCTCATGGGTAACGAGGACGATCGTAGTCCCTTCCGCGTGGATTTGTTTGAATAGGGCCATGATTTCATAGGAAGACTTCGTATCCAGATTCCCGGTCGGTTCGTCGGCCAGCAGGATCGGGGCGTTCATCGTCAGCGCCCGGGCGATCGCCACCCGCTGTTTCTGGCCCCCGGACAGCTCGTTCGGGCGGTGCTTGACCCGATCGGCCAATCCGACTTTGTCCAGAAGATCCAGCGCCCGTTCAGTCCGTTTCTCTCGGGACATACCGGCATACATCATCGGCAGGGTTACGTTCTGAAGCACGGTTTGCCGGCCCAGCAAATTGAAGCTTTGGAATACAAAACCGATTTTCCGGTTGCGCACTCTGGCCAGTTCTTCCTCATTCAGCGTCTGGACCTGCTCCCCATCCAATTCGTAGCTTCCCGACGTCGGTACGTCAAGGCAGCCAATGATGTTCATCAGCGTCGATTTGCCGGAACCCGACGATCCCATGATCGCGACGAATTCTCCTTTTTCGACCTTCAGATTCAACGGATGCAGCGCCTGTACTTCAAGCGGCCCGTTCTTGTAAACTTTGGTGATTTCCTGCAAGGTAATCATTGAACCTTCACCTTGGCGCCGTCCTGGAGCTTGTCCCCGCCTTCGGCTACGATGATGTCGCCCCTGGCGACGCCGCTTACGATTTCAATCTGCTCCTCGCCTTCCTTGCCTGTCGTTACCGGTACCCGCACCGCTTTCCCGTCCGCAACCTTGAAGACGATCGCCTGGCTGCCTTCGTATTGTATCGCGCCGATCGGCACCAGCAGCCGCTGCTTGTCGGGGATCTCCATTTCAACCGTCGCGTTGTAGCCCGCCCGCAGCTGCGGCGAAATTTTATCCAGGCTTACCTTCATTTCCACCGTAGGATCCTTGGCCGTCGCATTCGCCAATTCCGCTGTCGGGGCCAAGTAGGTTATTTTCCCGTCGTACGTTCCATCAAAGGATTCTCCCGTAACGACGGCCTTCATCCCCAGTTGTACCTTGCCGGCGTCCAGCTCGTTCAGATTGGCCTTCACCTTCAAGCCGCTCATATCGGCGAGCGTAAGGATTTCGCTCCCTTCGGCGAGCGCTTGCCCGGCAAGGACGGAAAGACTGGTCACCACTCCGTCCACCGGAGCGCTAACGGTTTGGTGCTGCAGTTGCTTCTCCATAGAAGCGATCGTCAACTGGCTGGTACGGATGCGTAGGTCATAGGAGGACAAATCGGGCGCCTCGATCTTCTGATCGGGATCGGCGATCATGGCCTCCTTATACTTTTCGAAATGCTGCTTCTTCGCGGCCAGACGCTCGGACTCGGCCAATTCCAAATTAAGGCGCTCTTTCTCCAATTGCTCTTTCACCGAATCCATGTTCAGCGTCAGCAAAATTTGCCCTTTGCTCACATTATCGCCAAGCTTCACTTTCACGGCCCCCGCAACCCCCGTCTCCGGCGCAAACACCCGGGTCGTTTCCGCCGGCTCCAGCTTGCCGTTCGTATAGATTTGTTCCGCTATGGTCCCTTCCACGACTTCGGTTGTTGTGACCGCGGCCGCTTTGTTCATGTTGATCATGTTCGCAACGACCAGCGCGATCACCGCCAAACCCAGCAAGGCTCCCCAAAACCACTTCTTCCTAAGCAAGTCCATCACCTGTCCTATGTATATAAGATTTCAATCGACTAAACGAGCAGCATCGAGCCTAACGAAAGAACCAGCCATGCTACGATAATCCAGATCGCCACTGTTTTGCGCGGCCGATTCATCATGACGGCGGAACCGATCACGTACAGCACGATGCCCCAAATGCTGAACGGATTGATCAGAGACAGCAGACGGAACATCTCGCTGGATTTATCCGAGACGAACGCCCCCAGGCTAAGCGAGACATCCGCCGCGGATTGGACGTCCATGGTCCGGATCATGATCGCGGTGATCAAGCCGCCGATCATTCCCGGCAAAGCCGAATAAGCGGCCACCGACACGAGCTGCATGTACTTGCCTTCCCCGCGCACCACCAGGTTAAGCAACAGGAACAGCAGCCCCGTCACGAAAATCATGATTACCGGAGACAGAATCCCCATCGCAAAAGAGGATATCTTCGCCGTCGACATCACCGAATCTTGCAGAGCCGGGTCAATCTGCTGGTTTTGAATCGTTCTTAACATTTCCTTCTCCAGCACCGGCATTTGCAAATAAATCACGACGGCCGACAGAATCAGCAGCACCGCCAGCGCAAACAACCAGGCCGTTTTGCTTTCCCGCACGCGCTTGAACGTTTGTTCCGGCGATGCAAAAATCGTAAATACATTTTTCAAAAGGACCCCTCCTCATTTCTTCCAACTCGATTCAATACTACATTACATGAATCCTATGTAAAGACAATTAAATCGATCATGTATATATACGGACAAAGTTGAAAAGAGATTCAAGGCCGGGGCAAACAGCGGCCCCTCAGCCATCTTCATAAGCATGCTCTTATTCTCCGCCTCCCCTGCATTATAGCGTCTTCTCCCCCAACCGCCACGGGCGCGAGTCCGGTATACTACCTGGACTTAAGTCCAATGAGTTGGCTGAGGCGGCTGACTATAGGGTGGTTCGTGTCTTGGTATATCCTGCATGCTGCTTTGTACGATTATCCCTTTCGTTCAGGGAGCGGACATGCATGTCCATACGGTGACGGATCTTCAACCATTAGCAACCGTTATCACAGCGAGCGTGCCTGCAAAAGGCGCTGATCGCGATGAAGTAGCCGAACGGCTTTGGCCGGTACGATTTTTGGATGAACGCTCTGTCCCTGTTGAAGTGGCTTCAGGCGTTGCCACCAAATATTTTCTTCTCCCGAGCTTGTCTGTTTCTCTGCTACCTGTTCAAACGGGATAATCGTGCAAAGCGTCCGACAGCAATGTTGATCTGCCGCTTTATAGTCCAAAATTACATCTAAGGAAGCGTAAGCTCCGGACGAATCCTATAAAAAAACGCGAGCAACCATGGCGTTTCGCCCGGCGCTCGCGTTTCTTAACGCATCGAGCACGTATACCTGTCAAATGCCCGGAATCGGGCTACGCTTGTGCTCCGTCCTCAAATAAAACGACTCCAGCCGTTCTTTGATCGCCGGATCGATCATCTTGCCTTCGAGGTAGTCGCTGTTGTCGTCGTAGCTGATTCCCAGCTCCTTCTCATCCGTCTGACCTTCCCACAGGCCGGCGGTCGGGGCTTTGTCGAGGATGCTTTGCGGCACGCCCAGTCGGGCGGCCAGCTGGCGGACCTGACGCTTGTTCAGCGAGCTGAGCGGCGTAATGTCGACCGCCCCGTCGCCCCACTTGGTATAGAAGCCGGTGATCGCCTCGGAAGCGTGGTCGGTACCGACGACCAGCAGATTGAGCTCGAAGGCCAGCGCATACTGCACGACCATCCGCGTCCGGGCCTTAACGTTGCCTTTGCCCTGCGGGCTCAAATGACGGGACTTCCCGATGTTTTTCAAGCCGTGCTCGACTTCCAACGCAATTTCGTCGACCGCTTCTTCGATATTCGTCTCGACGGTATGCTCCAGCCCAAACGCCTTGGCCACTTCGTAGCTGTGATCGATATCCTCCTGCTGTCCGTAAGGCTGGAACACCCCCAGCGTCATGTAAGGCTGGCCGGTTTCCTGCGACAACTCGTCCGTCGCCCGTTTACATAAAGCAGTGGCTACCGCACTGTCGATCCCGCCGCTGATCGCGATCAGAAGGCCTGTCGTCCGCGAGCCCTTGACATGTTCCTTCAAAAAATCAACGCGTTTGCGGATTTCCGCATCCGCATCGACGATTGGCTGAACGCCCAAACGTTCGATAATTTCCTGCTGCAAACTCATACTTCCATCCCCTCCATATCGTCTATAACACCTTATGTAAGAACAGCGTCCTAATCCAAAAAACGCCCCGGCCGTACCGGATGAACCGGACATCGGGGCGGGGCGGCAAGCGGACTTGCCGCCGCCAATATGGTGTAATTACCGGCAATACCGGTCAAACGCGCTGGTCAGCTCCGCGGAAATTTCCTCCGCCGAACGGTCTTCGATCTGGTGGCGTTCGATAAAGTGAACGAGCTCCCCGTCTTTCATCAGGGCGATCGACGGCGAAGACGGCGCGTACGGAGCAAAGTATTCGCGGGCTTTCGCCGTCGCTTCTTTGTCCTGCCCGGCAAACACGGTAAATAGATGATCCGGCGTCAGATCATGCTGCAGCGCCTTCGCCACGCCGGGACGGCATTGTCCCGCCGCGCAGCCGCAGACGGAATTGACGACGACCAGAGCCGTTCCTTTGGCGGACGGCAGCTTCCCTTCGACTTCCTCCGGCGTGCGCAGCTCCTGAACGCCCAGCACGGTCAATTCGTCTCTCATCGGTTGAACCATGTCCCTCATATATTGATCAAATGACATCGACATTGCTAAATCACTCCTTATGCATACTAAAATGGCCGAGGGGCGAGAAAATCCCCCGTTGCCAGATTAATTTAATTATACATTCATAAGGATGGAAAGCAACTCTTCCAAGCGGAGTAAAGATCACCCTTGAGCCCCGGCGAACGGAAAAAATACGGTAAATGTCGTGCCTTGCCCTTCGGCCGAATCCACGCTGATTTTGCCGCCGTGCCGTTCGACGATGCTCAGGCACAAGGCCAGCCCCAGCCCCGTTCCCTTCGCTTTGGTGGTGTAAAAGGGCTCGAACAGCTTCTCCCGCTGGCCGGGGGGAATGCCGGGCCCCGTATCGCTGACCATCAGCAGAGCGCCGGTCTCGGCCGCCTTCGCCTCCAGCGTGAGCTGGCCTTTCTCATCCATCGCCTCCATACCATTGCGGGCCAGGTTCAAAATCAGTTGCTTGATCTCCTTGGCGTTCAACAGCAATGAAGGCAGCTGATCGTCCAGCTTGACCTCGATCGTCTGGCCGCGCAAGTTGGCATCGGCCCAAAGCAGCGGCGTCAGTTCCTTCAGGATTTCATGCATATGGCATGTCTCGCTTTCGACCGGGCGATTTTGGGCAAGCGAGAGAAAATCGTTAATGATGCTATTCGCCCGGTCCAGCTCCTCCATCACGATTCGGTAATAATGGTCCAGCGTCGGCGGGCTTTTCTCCCGCATCAACTGCAGAAACCCGCGAACGACGGCCATCGGGTTGCGGATTTCATGCGTTATGCCCGCGGCCATTTGACCGACCAGGCTCAGACGTTCCACATGATTCAGCTCCATTCGGAGCGTTTCCAGCTCGGTGATATCCTGAACGATGGCGACCGCGCCGATCACTTCATGGGAATGGCTTTTTTGAATCGGCGAAGTACTGGTAAAATAAATATGATCATTGCTCTGCAGCAGTTCAGTCTTCTTCGCGGTTCCCTCCAGCGTTTCTTTCACGCGGGAGGCGATCGTCTCGATCGGAACGCCGTTAAGGACGTCATCCAATTGGCGAAGCAGAAGATCTTCACGCTGCATTTCTTCATGCTCCTTGCGGTACGTTCGGTATAATTGGAGAAAAGTGTCGTTTATCGATATAATATAGCCCTGTTGATCCAGTAAAATGATGCTCAAGGGAGCCGCGTCCATCATCTGCTGAAGCTTCTCCGCTTCCCGGAAGTATTCGCGCGACAACTGCATCACTTGCCCGCGCAGCTTCTCCTTCTCCAGCGTATTTTCGATCATATAAACGAACAGGCTGCCGACCAGCATCGTCACCAGCACGTTCGCGAGCGAAGCCGATAAGGCGCTGAGATCGGAGAATAATGTCATGCTCCCGGCCAGAAAAGGCGAAGCCCCGATCATCATCTCGCCGCCCATAAAGAAAAGCGAAAGGATAACGACTTTCCCCTGACGGCCAGTCTTCTTAAAAAAGCGGGAAGTCAGCAGGACAAAGGGGTAAAGCAGCAAGCCCGTTTCTAAAATAAATCCAGTCAGTGTGTAATTTACTGCAAACAGAGGATGGATCAAGATTTGCAGCCCCGCCAGGGCGGCTCCGTCCCGGGACCTGCCGTACAGCATGAGCGCAAACAACGGCAAAATTCCGAAATCCAGCGGGATGACATCCCATAATCTGGAGGCGAAGATGGCACAAAGCAGCATACTGAACGTACAGGTATACGTCAAACCGATGACGAACGGAGTTCCTTTAACGATATTCCCGTTTTGCAGCGAGTGGTAGTTCCTTTTCTCGAACGTCAACGGAAACAGAAAGGCAGGCAAGCTGGCGATCAGTACTTGAAGTACGATTTCTTTAACAGCATCCACGTTCTCCCTCCTCTGGCGGAAGAATACACTCTAGTTTCGATTAAAGCATAGGCGACAAAGTTTTACAATAATTCTTCATGCAGAAAATAGTAAGATAGTACAAATCAAGGAGATGCAGTCATGAAAAAGTTTGACGTCATCGTCATCGGAGGCGGCCCCTCCGGATTGATGGCCGCCATAGCGGCTGCGGAGCAAGGAGCGAACGTGGCTCTGCTCGACAAAGGGGACAAGTTAGGACGCAAGCTGGGCATTTCCGGCGGCGGCCGCTGCAACGTAACCAACGCCAAGGAAATCGACGAACTGATTTCCTATATTCCGGGGGGAGGGCGCTTTTTGTACAGCGCCTTATCCCTGTTCAGCAATCGGGATATCATCGCGTTCTTCGAGGACCTCGGCATTGCGCTGAAGGAGGAGGACAACGGCCGGATGTTCCCGGTTTCCGACAAAGCGAAGTCGGTGGTCGATGCGCTGGTCGGCAAGGCGCGCCGGCTCAGCGTCAAGCTGCTGGTTCACCATCCGGTCAAGGAAATCCGCTACGGGGCGGAAGGCGTGGAAGGCGTCTTGCTCATATCCGGCGAACGAATGGATGCCAAGGCGGTCATCGTGGCAACGGGCGGCAAATCGGTACCCCACACGGGCTCGACCGGGGACGGGTATCCCTGGGCCCAAGCGGCCGGCCATACGATTACCGAGCTGTTCCCGACGGAGGTGCCGATCGTCTCCCGGGAGCCGTTCATCCAAAGCCGGGAGCTGCAGGGCTTATCGCTGCGCGACGTCCGTCTGTCCGTGCTGGGTCCCAAAGGCAAGGCGGTCGTTGCCCATCGCGGGGATATGCTGTTCACCCATTTTGGGTTGTCCGGCCCGATCGCTTTGCGCTGCAGCGGCTTCATCCGCGGCGTAAAGCAGAAGAACGGCGGCGCCGACGTCACCCTGGCGATCGACCTGTTCCCGGATTCCTCCGGCGGGGAGCTGGAGCGGGACCTGCGGCGGCTGGCCGCGGAGGAACCGAAAAAAGCGCTCAAAAACGTGCTGAAGGGCAAGCTTCCCGAGCGCCTGCTTCCCCTGCTGTTCGACCGATCGGGACTCGCCGCGGACACCACTTACGAGCATTTGCCGAAGGAGCCGTGGCAAGCTTTCGTCTCGGTGCTTAAGCATTTTACGCTGCAGGTCACGGGGACCCGCCCCTTCGAGGAAGCTTTCGTAACCGGCGGAGGGGTCAACCTGAAGGAAATCGATCCGCGATCGATGGGCTCCAAATTGATGGCCGGGCTTTATTTCTGCGGCGAAGTGCTCGACGTTCACGGCTATACCGGCGGCTACAACATCACGGCGGCCTTCGCGACCGGCTACACCGCCGGATATCACGCGGGACAAGCCGCGGGTTCAACCTAATCAGGACGTCCCGGGGCAAGAACGGATGACTGCGGCCGTTACGCCGGCAAGAGCCGGAAGATGGAATGCAGTCATGGGGGCGGTAGCACGCGATGATGGATGGCAAGTCCGTCGATGGCGATGACCTCGTTCGCTCTAACGGACCGTAATGACCTTATTCGTTCATTTCCCGGCTATTTCCCGACCTAACGGACTCCAGAGGCGTTATGACGCTCCAAACGAGGTAGGTTAGGCATTTTTACGCGAAATAACGCCTTTACGGTCCGTTAGAATTTCGAAGGAGCGGATTTGAGCAAATTAGTGTCTCTGGTGTCCATTAAAATGGATGTTCGGTGCCCCCTGTTCGGTGCCCCCCTCCCATTTCGCTCAAAAACCGGACAACAAAAAAAGCCCGGCTTCCCAAATTTGGGTTACTCTAGGCTTTTTGGGAGTTTATCCAAGCTTCTGGAGTTGCTTCAGGCTTTTTTTGCTTACTTCAAGCCGTTCCTTATTTGATCAAGCCCGCCCGCAAGCCGCTGACGCCAAATTCCAGATACGCCTTCAGGCAGGTTAACGCGTAAACCCAACCTTCCTTGTTGTCGACCAGTTGCTCGATAAGCTCTGCGCCCTGCCCGTCGAATCCGTCCTCGTCGACGGTAACGATCGTCCGCCGCCTTCCGCGTCCTCCAGGGAAATCGTAACGGTATGGATGCCGCCGCCCTACCCCTCGGATCGGAACACGATCCTCCGGTCCGGAACGATCTCGAAGATCTCAATGTCCCCTTCGGCCTGATATTCCTCTCAGCGTAATGCGCTTTCCGGCCTCCCATCTTTCCGAACTGGACGAAAACCAGATATGGCCGATTTTGTGCGGGTCGACAAACGCCTCAAACACGTCGTGCGCCGGGCTGGAGATTTTCATTTTCGTTAAATTGTTCATGAACATCCTCCTGGTTGGGTTATTTTACCGCTTGCGTTCAAACGCGATGCCTACCTTGCCGTATAAACCGCCAAGCCACCATGCGATCAACGCGCCGCACGGGACGGCTCCGAGCAAGCCCCAAAGGGGCGGCAGAAGCTTGAGTCCAAGCGCGGCGATAAACAAGGTCGCTGCCGGCAGCAGCAGCAAGGTCATGGCCGGTGCGGCGCTGCGATATTCCACGAATTCCCCGAGCGGAAGAATCGCCATCAGCTCGCGGTCGAAAAAGGCCCGCCGGTGGCCGCTCAGCCAATAAAGCATTAACAGCAGCAGTGCGGCATAAACGATAAAATCCACCGGGTAGGGCGGTAGCAGCACGGCCGCCAACCCGGCCAATACGAATTGGACGTACAGCTTCCACTCGTTGCCGCGAAAAAAGGCTTTGACCAGCGCCTCGGCGATTCTCGCCTCCGGCCGGCGCGAGCGCGTAAGGCGGCGCAAGCGGCGGAACAGCCAAGGCCGTGCGTTGGAGCGTGGCGTCTTGGGCCGGTCGACCGCAGATGCCAGCAGGAGGGCGGTCAGCTTGGTCTTCTGCCGTTCCTCCTCCCGCACCTCCGCGTCAAACCGGCCCCGCAGATGAAACCGGCGCCAGCCCAGCACACCCGCCGTCCCCGCAAGCACCAGCACGGCGAACGCCGTACCGGCCGGGGCTCCGGCAGAAACCGCCGCCCAAGCCGCAAAAGCGGCTCCCAGCAAGGAATAAGCGAGCGAACGTGCCAGCAGCCGTCTCCAGCCGGCGATCAGCACGCCCAGCAATTGCTGGATGAGCATTTGCACGATTTTGACGCCGAACGCCACGATATATAGGCTTCCAATTTCCGGCCAGCCCATTCCGTAGGAGCGGACCAGCAGCGGGCTTAACGCGGCAATTCCTGCGGCAAGCAGCAGCAACTGGGCGGCGGCCGATACGAACAGCCCGCGCAGCATCAATCCTTGCATCCAGCGGGGCCGCTGCCGCAGGAACAACACATCCCCGGCTTCGATATAGAAGGAAAGCCCACCGACGGAATAGATCAAGAACAGCAGCGCCAGCGGGACAAACGAATAAGGCAGCCCCGCGAGCCAGCCGGGAAGCTCCTCCCGCCACAATCCGTAATAAGCCCTTCCGCCGAGCAATAACGCGGGAACGCCAAGGTAGAGCAGGATCGTCAAATCGAACGTAAACCGCAGGATGCCCAGCTTTTCCCACCATCGATCCCGCCACCTCCGGACAAATAAACGATGTGCCGTCATGGAAGTCAGGCCAGACATCGCCCTTCCCTCCCTTTCATCCAATTTCTTCATAGCTTTAGGTCAATACGTCGAAGCAGTCAAACAACGTTGCCCCCGGCAAAGAAGCCTCTGCCCGGATATCGTCCAACGTTCCGTTCGCCTTGACCCGGCCGTCCGAAATCAGAATAAATTCATCGCATATCCGCTCCGCCGTATCCAATACATGCGTGGACATCAATAAGCCCGCCCCGCGCCGGCGCTCCTCTTCCAGCAAGCCGAGAAAATCCTTGGTTGCCCGCGGATCAAGTCCGATAAAAGGCTCATCGACGATATAGACGTCCGGACGGCTGAGAAAACCGACCATCAGCATCATCTTCTGCCGCATCCCTTTCGAGAAGCCGCCCGGGAGGTGGTCCTTCACCCCGGCCATGCGGAATTTCTCCAGCAAGCCGCCGGCCTCCCTTTCGAATTCGGGCTCGTCCATACCGTAAACGGCGGCGGCGAGTCCCAAATGCTCCCACAACGTCAAAGTATCGTAAAATACCGGCTGCTCCGGAATATAAGCATAATGCTCCACTTGGCCGCGAAATCGCACCGACGCATCCGTAAACGGAAGCAGGCCGAGGATCGCCTTTAGCGTCGTGCTTTTCCCCGCCCCGTTCGGCCCGATCAGCCCGGTCAGCACGCCGGGCCTGACCTCCAGCGAAATTTGCTCGATCGCCGGTTTGCCCGCCTCGTATCCCGCTTCGTGAATTTGTACCTCCAGTAACGCTTCTTCCAAACCGATCGCCCCGAATCTATGATTTCGATTCTTTCATTATATAGCATATCGTCCGGGTTTGCAGTTCGTCTCGTTTTGCCGCTGCCATGAGTATGGTATTTATTTACATTAAAAAAAGCGCAAATTGTGATAAATTATATTTTTTTTAATTCCCGGGTGTTTTAAGATTACACTAATTCCTACTTGTTAAAACATTCACAAATATAAGATAAGGCGGGATGAACGATGTTGAAAACCGATGAACGCGGGACGGACCTGTCTCTGCACTTGTACCGGGTCTTTGCCAAGTCATTCAAAAGCGTTAACGAACACGCCGTTACGGGAAGCAAAATTCAAGGTTTTAATCCTACGGCCTTTGCGGTCTTGGAGGTTCTTTATTACAAAGGCTCGCAGCCGATTCAGCAAATCGGCGCAAAGCTGCTCTTGCAAAGCGGCAACGTCACTTACGTGATCGATAAGCTGGAAAGCGCCGGCCTGCTGCACCGGACTCCTTGTCCGCGCGACCGCCGCGTCATTTACGCGGAGCTTACGCCCCAAGGCAAAGAGCTGATGGATCAGCTGTATCCCGAGTTTGCCGACCGCATCGACCATGCCCTGAGCGGGTTAAACGACGAAGAGAAGCATATCATGATCGATCTGCTGAAGAAAATGGGACGCGAAGCCGAGAAGCTCGCTCCGCTGCTGCGGAAATAAGGGTTCCGATGCATGCGAATAGAGGCTGTTTCCAGGGTTGAACTACACCCCGTCAAGTAGACAGTACAAAAAATGAAAAACCAATTAGGCGGCCTTTGTCCTGAATTCCATGGGACTGAGGCC
>NZ_JBNYYG010000031.1:0-62046 GCF_050565405.1 Paenibacillus macerans
ACCCTTGCCTTCAGCTAACAGTTCCTACTGCCAAGCCTGTAGCGGACTTTCACCGCCTAGTTATCGCCCATGCCGGGCGCACACGGAAAAAAAGCACCATGGCGATCCATGGCGCTTCTTTCATTCAGTCACTTAGCGGGAGGCCCCACACATCCTGCAAGACGGCGCGGAACAGGGCATCCAGCTCGCCTTCAAGCTGGTCGTCCGACTCCGTCGGGTGAACAGCCGCGGCGATCGCCCCCAGCGTTGGGGCCAGTTCCTCGAAATAGGCGATGCGTTCCGCAAGATAAGCGTCCAGCCCCGGCATACGGGGCCGGCGCTCCGCCCCGAAGCTTGCCTGTTTATAGGCAAGCAGCCGCTCGATCTCGCCGCCCAGCCGCCGGTTTTCCAGCGGCAATACGGGTTCGGTTAACCGGCGGATTTCCTGCGGAGGCATCGTGCCGTAACGTTCGATCCAGCCGCAGGCCAACATCGGCCGAAGCACGTAAAAGTAGGCCTTAGGCTTGATCCGCTCTCCCCGAAGCTCTGCCCGGAAGTTGCGTTTGGCCATGTTCAGGTAATGATACATCGCCGCCTTCGGCGAAAACACGCGCGGGGCCAGCGCCAGCAAGCGCTCCTTCACCCGCTGGCCGTTCGCATAAACGACCGGCGATCCTAGCCACTCGAACAGCGCGGGATTGCCTTTGCCGAGCAGGGATAGCGCCTTGCGCAAGTCCCAGCCAACCAGGTCCAGTCCGCTCCCGGCGGCCGGATCTCCGGCTCCGCCCGGCGCTTCCCCCGGGTCCGCCGCCCCCTCGCCGCATTCCGTGCTGTCCGTGCGCTCGATCACGTCTTTTTTATCGGCAATCGACAGATACCACGCCACCGGACGAACATAAATAAACCTGACGTCATAATCGCTGGCCGAGGACGAATAGGCCCACGCCCGGCTGCCGGCTTCGCAGGCATAAAGCACCTTCATGCCCTCTTCCCGCTCCACCCGATGCAAATGCCGCAATATCAACTGCCGTTCCCCGGCCGATGCTGCCGTCACGACCCGCCCTCCTTTCGCGCGCTTGGCCCTTTTCCGGCTAGATCGTCGGCATGACATTGCCGCCGCAGACCGGGATATAGGCTCCCGTGATGAAACCGGCCAAATCGGAAGCGAGAAAAGCGACCGCGTTGGCGATTTCCTGATCCTCGCCCCGCCGTTTCATCGGAACTCCCGCCACATAAGCTTCATCGTTCCGGCTCGCCGACTCGCGGTCCCGCTCGCTGATCGTCCAACCCGGCGCCACCTGGTTGACGGTAATTTGGTGCTCCCCGACCTCTTTGGCGAGCACGCGGTAGACGCCGTCCATGCCTCTTTTTCCTGCCGCGTAGGCCGATTGGTTCGGGAAGTTTTGCATCGCGCATTCCGTATTGATCCCGATGAACCGCCCTTGCTTCCTGCTTATCATGGCCGGTATGAACGCTTTGGCCAAAAACACGCTTTGCAGCACGCAGGACTCGAATTGGCTGACGTAATCCTCGGCGGGCTGCTCCAATACGGAGGTCCAGGCGTACTGGACGACCGCGTTGGCGACGACGATATCGGGATCGCCCAGCTTCGCCGCGACCTGCTCCTTCATCGCCATAATGTCCGCTTCCCGGGTGATGTCCCCTTGCACGATCATCGCCGTTCCGCCGGCTGCCTCAATATCCCGCTGCAGCTCCTGCGCCTTGGTTTCATTATTCATGTAATGGATGGCGACTTTCGCCCCGCAGGCCGACAACGTCCGCGTCATGACTCGTCCGAGCTGGCCGGTAGCCCCGGTGATCAGCGCGATTCTCCCCGACAAATCGATATTCAGCATCAATGTAACCTTCCCCCTAGCATCCGGTTATGTAAAAAACGGCCCGCTATCCGGGCATCTTCTCCCATTCTACCCTCCCGCCGCGGCCGGCGCAAAAGCGAATAGCCGCGCACCGGCGACGCATCCCTCCGCTTCCGAATTGAAGAGCAAAACGCCCAGCCGGGAGCAGTTCCTCCCTACCGGACGTTTCGCGCGTGACGTATCGATTGATTATTGCTGCTTGTCGGCGATCGAAAAAACGACCGTTTTGGCCGCGTTGTCGACCAGCACGTTGACCGTATAATCTCCGACGGCAGCTTGCTTGTCCGCGAGCGGCCGGCCGGCTTCCACCTCGGCGCAAATCGCTTCGAACCAGCGGCGGAATGCGATCGCGTCGTAGGAGAACAGCTGGTTGGCAAACAGCTCGATCGACTCCTTGTTCCGGGCTAAGGTCCCCTCTCTCAGCCGAACCGTGATGCCGTACGTATTATACGTCGGATCGAGCCAGATCGCCGCCTCTTCCGTCGCCGCCCCGCCAGCCGTAGCCGTCGTGCCTGCGCTTGCGGCCTGCTGAACCGCCTTTTTCTCCTTCTCGTCCTTGAACAGCCGCAGCGTCGTGTCCAGCAAATCATAGTTCGTTCCGCGCAGTTGCCCCGCCTTCAGCAAAGTGTCGTAGGCATCCCACATGCGCTTGTCCGGAAAAGCGACGATTTTCTGCCCGCCGCCTGCCGTCGGCACCAGCCGCTGCAGCTTGTCGGCCTGAGGCCGGATCGGGATCCGCTTCGTCTTGTCGGTCAACCGGTTCAGGATAACCAACGCCTCCGCGCGGGACACGTAGCGTCCAACGCCGAATGTACCGTCCGGGTATCCCTGCATGATCCCCTTGATCAGCGATTCGGCGATGAATTTCTGCTGGCGATCGCTTGCGCTGGTCAAATCCCCGTAGGACCCGGCCACAGCCCGGCTGAACTGCTCGTCTTCAAGGAATTCGGTTTCCTGCAGCGTATAATACAGCACCTCCGCGACGTTTTCCCGGGTCATGTCCGCCTGAAAATCGCCGTAGCGGCTTTTGTTCAAGAAATTCAAATCGCTGGCCACGTCGATATAGGGCTTGGCCCAATATCCCGTCATCGCCGGCTTGAAATCGAAATAACGGTAATCCTGCTTGAGGATCGTCCGATTCTCTTCGCTCAGCGAATCCAAAAAGGACGCCCGCCAGGTGCGCTCCAGATTCGGATGCTGCTCGCTGTAAGACAAAATCAGCATTTTGATGAATTGGTCCACCTTCACCGGCTCGTTCGGCCGGAACGTCCCGTCCGGATACCCGTCCAGGATGCCGTCGAGCACCATCGCTTCGACGGCTTGCTGCGCCCAGTGTCCGCGAATGTCCTTAAATGAGCCGGTTCCGCTTGACGTTGCCGCTTCGGCGGTTGTCCCGCCGCCAACAAACCCGGCCGCTCCGGCCAAGGCGATCAAGCTAGTCAGCAAGCAAAACGCCAGCGATTTCCGCAGTTTCCGTTGAATCATTTTTCTCCATATCTTTCCGATCATCATGGGCCCCCCGACAAAAATAATGACGCGCGTTATGTACGGCTGACGCAAAAACGCCGCCACTACTCAGAAAACCACATTTCGGAGCGATTGTGAATAGGCCGAACGACAGCCGTAAATCCGGCATATTCGCTGCAGGCTCCCACTGCGCAAAACGAACCACAAAAAGCCCGCCGATTTCCTGCGGGCTCGGGCGAAATAGGCGTCGGGAAGCAAAACCTTGTACCCATCCGTTCGTTGGCTCGGCTTAATCTCCCGCTCCAAGCGGTTCCCCGGTCCGAACGTCCTGGTTCGAGCTTTCGTAAGCCTCGAGAATCGAATCGAGCAGCCCGGGAAACCGGGATTCCAGGTCCTCCTCCCGCAACGACATAAACCGCTGCGTTCCCTGGATGCGCGTATACACGACCCCCGACTCGCGAAGGGTACGGGCATGATGCGACAAGGTCGATTTGGCGACCGGCACTTCAAAGCAATTGCACGGCCGTTCGCCGTTTTTGCGGATTTCGGCGACGACGCTTAGCCGAACGGGGTCGCTTAAGGCATACAACACCGAGGTCAGCTGAATTTCGTCCCGGTCCGGATGATACAGCACTTTCATCGCAATAACTCCTTTCTTTAAAATTTTTCGAATCTTAGTTTCCTAATTGCATTTTAACCGATGGCATGCTATATTTCAAATGTTCGATTACAATCGAATATTAAAACAAATAAAAAGTGGGTGAAACGCGTGAATTCTGTATCCACCGAAACTCTTGCCATTCCCGCTCCGGAGGCTGCCCTGAAAAAAGAAGGGCTGCTCACCCTGTTGCTGGGGCTGGCCGTCGTCTTGGTCATCATGAACACCGCCATGTTCAACCTGGCGCTGCCCGATCTAACCGAAACGTTTGGCCTTTCGTCCGCCGTGTCTTCCTTGATCGTGACCGGCTACTCCATCTTGTTCGCCATTTCATCCATTACGTTTAGCCGGCTTTCCGATTTCCTGCCGATCCGGCGCCTGTTCGTAATCGGACTCGCGACGCTGGGGCTGGCGGCCGTAGCCGGACTGTTCAGCGCCAGCTTCTGGTTCCTGCTTGCGATACGCATCATCCAGGCTTCCGGTGCCGGAGCCATCGTTTCGCTCTCACTGGTGATGCTTGCCCGGTACGTACCCGTCAAACGACGCGGCAAAGCGATGGCGCTGCTGATGTCGGCCGTATCGCTCGGCTTGGGGCTTGGCCCTGTCGCGGGCGGCGCGATCGTTGAGTACATGGGCTGGCGATACCTCTTTGCCGTTACCGTGTTGACGCTGCTGCTTATCCCGTTTTTCCTTCAATACATACCGAAGGAGAAACCGGTACGCGGAACATTCGACACCCTCGGCGCCATCTTCATTGCCGCCGGTACGACCGGGCTGCTGCTGTTTCTGACCGAAAGCTCCTGGACTGCGCTTATCTTCGGCATCGCCGCGCTCGCTTTATTCGTCTTCCGCATACGCAGCACCCCCGAGCCGTTCGTGTCGCCGGCCTTGTTCGGCAACGGCTCGTATCTGGCCTTGTCGATCGTGGGGATCGCCTCGTATTTGTGCAGCTTTGCCACGTTGTTTTTGCTGCCGCAAATCCTGGTGCACCAGTTTGGCCTCAGCGCCAGCCATGCCGGCTTCATCATATTCCCCGGCTCGATGCTGGCCATGGTCGCCTCGCGCAAGGTCGGTTCCATCATCGACCGCCACGGCAACGGGGCGATCCTGCGGTATGTGCCGCTCCTGGTGCTAAGCTCCACGATCCTGTTTGCGCTGTTCAGCGGGCAGTCTTGGCTCGCCATCATGTTGATCTACCTGCTGATGAGCCTGGGCTTCACCATGCTCTCCAGCAGCGTGTCCAACGAAATTTCCCGCATTCTGCCCGCTTCCCAGGTCGGCTCGGGCATGGGGCTGTTCCAACTGCTGCAATTTTTCAGTGGAGCCTTCAGCGTCGCCATGGCCTCCAGCGCCATGGAGTGGCAGCACGGATTGTCGATGTCCGCGGCCTATTCCAACATCTTCTGGGGATTGATGGTCATGGCCCTGCTTGCCATCGGTTCTTCGTACGCCTACCTGCGCGGCGTGGGCCTGCCTGATCGGAAGAAGCAGGGATCGCTGGAAACCTAAATCCGCTTGCGAAAAATGCATTAACACCCCCTGTTTCCTGCCGGATCCACGTTCGTGAACCCCGGCGTAACCAGGGGGTGTTTCTTTGCTCGGGCAACTTGAAACCTACTCCGCTTCCCGCAGCCTTTCCACGATCGTCGCTTTGGAGATCCTGCGGTAGGAAGCCAGCGTCACGATCAGGGCGATAACGATGAGCAGCGGTACCATACCGGCAATGGGCAGCGGGCTCATCCGGAATTCCGCAAACGCGATATTGTCCGCGACGCCCTTGGCTACCAGATACGTTATTCCCATGCCTGCCGTCCCCACGATCAGGCTCGTCAGCAGAACGCTATAGAGACCTTCCAACACAAGCATTTTTTTCAGTTGCTTTCGGGTCATGCCGACGCTCTCCAGAACGGCGAATTCATTGCGGCGTGAAATCATGCCGGTGACCACCGTGTTGATATAGTTCAAAATCCCGATCAAAGCGATGATAAAACTTAGGCTGTAGCCGATCGTCTGGAAAATGCGGATAAAACCTTGCATCTCCCGCTTGTAATCCTCCCGTGATTTGACGACCAGGCTTGGACTGGATGCCGTGACGGATTTCACTGCCGTTTCTACATCGCCAAGCTTGGCCGGATCGGCGTGCAGGGTCGCGGACAATATAACCGGGTCCTTAACTGCCTTTACGAACTCGTCCGCCGGCCAAAACACTTTAAACCCGCCCATGTTGTAAAACTGGGTGCCCGCCGCGTACAGCGCATCCGACTCCAATACCGCCATCACCTCGTAACTTTCCTTCATACCGTCCAGTTTAATCATGTCTCCCGGCTGATAATAAGAGGTATATCGGTCCGAACCGAGCAGCGCTTCCGTAATGAGGACGTAATTCCCGGAGTCGAACTTGTCCCGGTCAAACGTACCGGCGACAATATCCTTTTTGTCGATCACGTCGTACCATCCGCGGTCTATGCCATGGAATTGAAGCGAAACGGCTCCATTGTCAAGAAGGGTGGTGAAGTCGGGCATCCGGGGATCCTCCGTTGCCGCCAAAGGCTCCAGCACCTGCCGGATCGTATCGTCGACCTTAAGCGAATATGGACTATAGTACACTTTATCCAAGCTGGTGACGCCGTCGATTTGACCTAATGAATCGCAAACCTCTTCCGTCAGCGCGGCGGCCTCCGGCTCGGGCACATCGCCCCGGCTGTCGACATCCTCTTTAACGGCAAAGTCCCCCGAAATATAGCTGTTCAAGTACTTATTTACGCTAAACGAAGAAATGACCGTATAAATAACGCTGAACAAAATGATGCTTAGCGACAAGGAAGCCAGCATGAGCAACAGCTTTTTCTTTTGCCGGAACAGATTCCCGAGCGACATTCGGGACAGCTTGGCCCCTTGCTCCGAACGTTTGATTTTTCGCCGAACGCCGCCGCTGATCCCGGAAAACTTCACCGCCTCGACCGGCGAAATCCGCGCCGCGGTTCGTCCCGGTTTGCTCGCGGCGATCCGAACCGTCAAATAAGTGAAGACGGCGGCCCCGACAAAAATCAAAGGGTTGACCGAGCCCACGGCCTCCATTTCTCCGCCGGAAAAGCGGGTCATCAGCGGCATCAGCCACCGTCCAACCCCGTAACCCAAGGCCAATCCGACCGGAAGGCCCGCCAAATACAGCCGGTTCGCCTGAATGGAGATGATCCGTCGCAGTTGGCGCGGCGTTGTCCCGATCGTTTTCAGGAGCCCGTAAAACTTGATGTCCCGCACGACGGAGATATGAAAAATATTGTAGATCAGCAGATATCCGCTCAACATGATGATCAGGATCAAAACGAGGAACGGAACCGCGTTCGCCGGATCTTCCTGAAGGGCGACGCTGCTGTACGACCAGTTCACGCCGTAAAGAACGTCCAGTCCGGTATCGGACAACACCTTTTTCAGTTTCTTTTCAATGCCGAAGGAACCCGCGAACATGACGTCCAGCCGGGTCGTATTGACGTAACTTCCGCTGAGCCTGGACTGCTCGGGGTCGATCTGCGAAATGTTCCGCTCCACAAAAGCCTCCGACACGAACGCTTGCCCGGCTATGCCCAGGTTCCGATCCGCCGGAAAAACCCCCGACAACACGAACTCCCTGGTAACCGCCTGCCCGTCGATATCCATGTCGAGTTTTACCTTGGCGCCCAATTCTTGAGGTACGCCAAGCAAATCGAGCACCCAGCCGCTCATCGCGATCTCGTTCTCTTCCGTCGGCAAACCGCCCTGCTCAAATCGGATGAAGCTGTGCTTGGCCTCGTTTTCGTCGATTTGGTCGATTTCCAGCGCGGTGCCGCGAAATACGTCGCTCGTGGCGCGTCCGACCAGCACGGATCTGCCGTACTCCTTGATGGATGGATGCTTTTGGAGCCGGTCGGCCTCCTCCGGCGTCAAATATTTAAAGCTGCCGTGATAATCGCCGCCGGCCGTTTTCATTTTCGTTCGCTGCATCGATTCATTGAGGCTGAAAGCCATCGTAAAAACCGAAGTAAGCAGCAGCGTCGTGAGTACAATGGCGCAGACGATGATCCAATTTCGCGGCAGATTGGCCTTCAGGCTTCGTCTTGCGAGGTGCGCGACCGCTTTGCGGTTATTCGTTGCCGGCATCCGTTCCCGCCTCCCTCCCGGCGCGGCCGGAACGGCTGACGATCCGGCCGTCCTCGATGCGGACGATTCGGTCCGCGGTAAGCGCGATCTCCTCATTGTGCGTAATCATCACGATCGTCTGATGGAACCGCTCGCTCATCTGCTTCAGCAGAACCATCACTTCCTGGCTCGTTTTGCTGTCCAGGTTGCCGGTCGGCTCGTCCGCCAGGACGATGGAGGGCTTGGTCGCCAGCGCTCTGGCGATCGCCACCCGCTGCTGCTGCCCGCCGGACAAATTCGCCGGCAGATTGTGCACCTTATCGGCCAGCCCCAGCGCGCCGATCACCTGATCCACGTACTCCTTCTCCACACGGGCTCCGTCCAGTTCAATAGGCAGCACGATATTCTCGTAAGAGTTCAAGATCGGAATCAGATTATAGCTCTGAAACACGAATCCGACCGACCGCCGCCGGAAAATCGTCAGTTTCTCGTCATTCATCGCAAAAATATCGTTTCCGTCGACGTACACTTTGCCTTCGGTCGCGCGGTCCAGCCCGCCCAGCATATGGAGCAGGGTGCTTTTTCCGCTGCCGCTCGTGCCGACAATCGCGACGAATTCGCCTTTTTCCACGCTTAACGTGATTCCGTCCAGCGCCTTGACTGCGGTATCCCCTTGGCCGTAGTACTTCTTAAGCTCCTCGATCTGCAGGATCGGCATGTCTTTTTCTACCTCCCAATGAAAAATCCTGTACTTTCGTACAGGACTAAATGTAGCAGACCAATCTGACTCCCGGGTGTCCGAAAAATAACACGTTCGACATATTCTAGAGGACCGGCAAAAATACCGAGAATACCGATCCTTCATCGGGCTTGGAAGACACCTTGATGTGCCCGCCCTGGGCGGCAACGATCTCCCGGGCCAGGTACAGGCCGATCCCGACGCCTTCGAGCTTGGCCGCTTGTTTGCTGCGGTAAAAGCGTTTAAAGATATCGTTCTATTCGCGCTCCGCGATGCCGATGCCCCGGTCGGCGACATCGATGCGGACGAACATTTCGCCTGCCTGAACGGAAATATGCACGCCGCTCCCGGGACCGCTGTATTTGACCGCGTTCTCCAACAGGTTGAACAGCGCCTCGCCGGTCCATTTCAGATCGTGCCTCGCCGCGGTCGCCGGATCGCAGGCAATCGCGATCTCGATGCCTTTGCGCTCCGCTGCCGCATAAACCTGCGACACGGCTTGCGTGATCGTGGCCATCACCGGGGACACGGCGGTTTGCAGCGTGATCATGCCCGTCTCCAGCCGGGACATTTTGACCAGCGACCCGATCAGCCAATCCAGCTTCGCGGATTGCTCCTTGACCTGGGCCGCATACTGGCGGGCCTCCTCGTTCAAATCCGGGACTTCCTCCAGCAGTTCGCTGTAAAGCATGATGCTCGAAAGCGGCGTTTTCGTCTGGTGCGATATGTCCGAGATGAGCGTTTTGATTTTGCTTCGCTCCGTTTCGATTTGCCCTTCACGCGCCCGGGTCAGCTCGACATAGCGGAACACCTTGTTTTCCAGCGCCGAAAGACTCGTCTCCTCATAGCCGGTGAGTCGCTGCCTGCCGCCGATCGCCGCGTCCACGATATCGAAGGCCGCCTGAATCGCGGCCGCGGCCCGGGCCCTCAGGATCCAGGCGAAAGAACCGGCCGCCAGAAGCAGCGCGACGGCGAAGGACACGGGCAGCCAAAGCGGCGGGGCGAACACTTCCCCGGCCATAACCCAAGCCGCAACCGGGTAACCAAACACCAGCAGGCCAAACAGCACCCCGAACGCCGTGTAGATCCGGGCGAAGGCAAGCCCGTTCCGCCCCGGGGATCCGGCTCGTCCGTCTGATCGTCCAAGCTCACCGTTTCCGGCACGTCCCGCGAACCCACCGCTGCGTCCGTTCTCTCCGCCGTAGCCGTCACCGCTTGTCATCGCTGTCCCCCCGCGTCGGCCCAGAGATACCCCAAACCGTACACCGTTTTGATATATTGGGGCGCGGAGGGATCGTCTTCGATTTTGGCGCGCAATCTTTTGACGGTCACGGTTAACGCGTTCTCATCCACAAACTCGGCTTCCTGCCCCCACACGAGCCCGAGCAATTGCTCCCGCGTCAGGATTTGGCCGCGGTTGGCCACCAGCGCTTTCAGCAGCTTTTGTTCCGTAACGCTTAGCGGAATGGAGATTCCCTCCTTGCGATAGTCCATTTTTCCGAAGTCGAGCGCCAGGGAACCGATACTCACTTTATCCTCGCGATCGGGATCGCAGCGCCGCAGTACGGCCATCACCCGGGATCGCAACACCATCAGGCTGAACGGTTTGGTGATGTAATCGTCTCCCCCAAGCTCGAAGCCCGTCACGATATCGGACTCCATATCGTTCGCCGTAAGGAATAGGATCGGCACCCGCGAAGCCGCCCGAAGTTTGGCGCAAAAATCAAGGCCGCTCCCGTCCGGCAGCCGGACGTCGAGCAGGACCAGATCGATCCCGCCCGCCGCAAACCGTGCTTCCGCCCCGGCCAAATCGTATGCTTGCTCCACGGCGAACCCGTCCCGGGCCAACGTCAGCGCTACGCCTTTGTTTAAGCCGATATCATCTTCTACGATCAGAATGCTCGTCATGACTAAGTACTCCCTTTCCTTCCGGTCATATTCTATTTGCAATTATACATGATCGTGACATGGCGATATACCGGCTCAAAACCAAATACATTGCTGTCAGCGGAGGTAGATTACTAAGGTAGGATACTAGGGTCGGTTCCTGAGGTGGCGGTCTATGAGGTTCGTGTCTTGTTGTCTCTGTACGCTCCTTTGCACGATTATCCCCTTCGTTCAGAGGACAGGGGTTGGGGGCTGACAGGATAAGGGATAAAGAAATAATAAAAGAAACGGGTATAGAAATAAGGGGAGGAAAATGAGGGGGCTCAGATAAGATTTTCGGATTGATAAGAGAACGTATGTTTGGTATAATAAAATAAAGCGAACGCATGTACGCAAATTCCTAATTTGGAGGCGAGCGGCCATGGAAGTCAATGGGGGAACAGATCTTCAACCCTTCAGCACCCGTTATCACAGCGAGCAGGCCTGCATGGAGGCGCTGATCGCGATGAAGTGGCCGAATGGCTTTGTCTGCCCACGCTGCGTTCACACCCGGTGCAGCCGTCTCACCTCCCGGCGTATCCCCTTGTTCGAGTGCGCAAGGTGCGGGCATCAAACGTCGGCTTTGGCCGGTACGATTTTTGAACGGACGCATCTGCCCCTGTTGAAGTGGTTCCGGGCGCTAGAGTTGTTCTTGCTTCCCGATGGCATCTCGGCGCTGCGTCTGAGCCAGGTGATCCGGGTCACCTACAAGACCGCCTGGTTGATGCTGCACAAAATACGCCATGCCGTCGGGGAGTTCGACGCCCGGGAGCTGCTCTGCGGAGAGGTGAAGGTGAACAGCGATCTTTATGGGGGTAACCCCTCCCGGTATCAGTTTCCGCATCCGTATGCCTCGGCAGTCGTAGCGGGCTGCACGGTAACGGAGTCGGGCGAGCCGGAACAGGTCAAAATCCGTCTGGTTCAACATATGAGGGGGGACGGAACAAGGGCAAGTCGTCACGAACTCGCCACGTTCATCAACGGGCATGTGGATGTCCGTACATCGGCGGTGCAGTCGTTCCCTCTAGCCTTTCGACTATATTTGCCCTTGCGAAAAGTGGTGAGAGAGGCGTGGGAATCGCTGAAGAGTACGTATGTGGCCTTGGGACTGAAGCATCTGCAGGCGTATCTGAACGAGTACACCGTACGCCGCCGGCTGCGCCTGCCCGGAGCAGAAGAAACGATGCGGCAGACGTTTCTGCGCATGTGTGTGGCAATTCCGGCGATTACCTATCGCCGGCTGATCGCGCGCCAATCGAATCAGCCCCTTGCGGCTGCGGCCTGATCGACGAGCTTGAACGGTGGGGGTTACTTGATGTGGGCCGACTTGATCAGTGTTGTTTTGCATGAACGGTGTAGTCGGAAAAATTCAGGGTTCAGGCTGCAACGATGATTTTCATTTTTCCAGCGTCTTGTCCCATCCTCCGTCCGGGTCTGCGTTACTTCGCCTAAACTAAGCCCGTCTACTGATCTCGAACCTATCCGCTTCTCCCGAACATATCTTCTTTGAAACATAACTTCTTCTGAACTTATCTGCCGCTCTGCTACCTGATTAAACGGGATAATCGTGCAAAGCGTCCAGCCAGCGAGTATTGACCCGACCTACCGCCCATTTCCTTCCCTCCAAGCTTACAACGCCCTTCCGTGTTTCTTACCCGATTGGTGGCTTCTTCTCCTACTTTTTCCGGTTCCGCAGCTCTTTCATGATTTTGCGCCCGGTCGGCGTTTGCGCGAGGCCGCCTTGGGCGGTTTCCCGGTGGCGGCTGGGCATCGCCGAGCCGACCTCCAGCATCACGTCGATGACTTCGTCAGACGGGATCGCGCTGCGCACGCCGGCCAGCGCCATATCGGCGGCAGCCAAAGCATTGACCGCCCCGAAGCCGTTGCGCACGATGCAGGGGATTTCCACCAGGCCGCCGACGGGATCGCAGATCAGGCCAAGCGTATTTTTCAGCGCGAGGCCGACGGCGTGCACCGCCTGCTCCGGCGTTCCGCCGCGCAGCTCGACCATCGCGCCCGCGGCCATCCCGATGGCGGAGCCGATCTCCGCTTGACAGCCGCCTTCCGCGCCGGAGATAAACGAATTGTTGGCGATCACGTACCCGATCGCCCCGGCGCTGAACAACCCGCGCACCAGGTGCTCATCCTCCCAGCCGAAGCGTTCCTGCGCGCTGACGAACACGCCGGGGATGATGCCGCAGGAGCCTGCCGTCGGCGTGGCGACGATCCGTCCCATCGATGCATTAACCTCCGACACCGCCAACGCGTAGGCCATGGCCTGGCAGGCGATGTCTCCGACGGAAGCCTCTCCGCGCCCGCGGTAGGCCTCCACTCTTTTGGCGTCGCCGCCGGTCAGTCCGCTCGTGGAGGTGATGTCCTCCGTCAAACCTTTTTGCACCGCCGATTTCATGATTTGGTAGTACTCGCCCATCGCCGTCAGGATTTCCGCTTCCGATTGCCCGCTCTCGGCCGCTTGGTCCTGGATCATGATCTCGGAAATCGTTTTGGACTCCCTGCCGCATAGTTCGACCAGCTCCCGTAAATTCCGAAAACGCATCTTGCCCATCTCCTTTCTTATCTAGTTACCCTTTCCCTCTTTTCTTCAACTTATCTAGTATGGCCACTTGCTAACGCGATCAAGACATCAAATTGACGTACGCCACCCGGCTAACATGCTCCAGCAAGCCGATCGCCGCCATCAGACCTTCGGGGATGGGCGAATCGGCTTCAACCACGGTCAATGCCTCCCCGGTTCTCCCTTTCCGGTCGGTAATGATGTAACCTATGTTGACATCCTCCCGGCTAAACAGCGCGGTGATTCCTGCCAACACGCCTTGGCGATCCGCATGCGAAATAACCAGCGTTGGCAGTTCGCCCGAGCTTTTGACTTCAAAGCCGTCGATGCCGCGAATCACGATCGTCCCCCCGCCGATGGAGGCGCCGGTGACTTCCGTATGCCGGCCGTTGCCGCCGGTCAATTTGATTTTCACCGTATTCGGATGCGCCCCCGGCAGAACCCCCGTGGAAAAGACCACTTGGATTCCCTGCTCCTCGGCGCCCTTCAGGGAGTTGCGAATCCGCTCGTCGTCCGTCCGGTAATCGAGGATCCCGCCGACCACGGCCAAATCGGTGCCGTGCCCGCTATACGTTTCGGCAAAAGAGCCGTAGAAGCTAATGGCCGCTTCGACCGGCTTCTCCCCGAACAGTTGCCTCGCAAACCGCCCGATCCGCACCGCCCCGGCGGTATGCGAGCTGGAGGGCCCGATCATCGCCGGCCCTATAATCGAAAACACATTTTTAAATCGCATGGATATAACCTCTCCCTTGGCATGAATCCAACCATGAATACCGCTAAAAAAGGACAGGAAAAAGGCTAGCTGCCTTCTTCTCTGTCCCCGTTACCTGAAAGTTTAATGTCCTCCGAGCTGCTTCTCGCAGAGCAACATGTACCTCGTGGGTGGCTTAACGCTCTCTCCAGAGCGGCGTCCGATCATGGTCCTTGAACCTGAGAGATTCGGGTGCCGGTTTGCAGGACCGGCTCTTTGCTCCTTCGGTGCCGCTGACTTAAATCAACGGACTCTCCCATGATCATCATTCGCCATATATTTTGTAAATAATGTAAATTAAAATGATTCAAATGTCAAGATATCTAACACGAATATCCGCTATTTCACGGCATATTCTAGTAATATTTTCCTATTTTTCTGTGAAAATATGTATATTTTTCATATATTACTACTTGTGCACATGAATTTACAATTATATACTGTCTCTAACCATTCCAAATATTCCCTTATTTGCGGATTGATTGAAAATAAGGGCCGTTTCGCGTCAACTTTCCTTCAGCAAGATCACACGCGTTTTTCCATCACGTTATTGCGTTTCCGACACCCGCTACCCGCAGCTTACCTGCTCGCATAGATGTTATGCCATCCATTCAAGGAGGTGATTGAAAAAAAGAAAACCGTCTCCCGCATTTTAGCTTTTCCAGCGCCAAGTCCGGATCAAGCCGAAGTATCTCCGGGCAACCACAAGAGGATGTTTTAGGAAGCAGCAACTAACCTAGTAAAGGGAGTGAAGAAGTTGATTAATCTTAAAAAATTCCGCAAATCTTTCTCACTCGGTATGTCGATCCTCCTTGTGCTTACTTTTGTTCCTGCGACCTATGCCGAAAGCGCCGGGGCTACGGGAAAATTCAGCCTGAAATCGAGTTCGCCCCAAATCGCCGAAGCCAAAATCGACGCCAACTTGCAGGCCCGGTTCAAGCATGACGACTTCGTCACCTATCTCATCAAATTAAAGGAGCAAACCGACACGGCCTCGGTCGCCAAGCTGGCCTTGCAAAAAGCCGCCGTTCAAAAAGCCACGCCATCGGCCGCGAAGCTTTCGGCCCGGACATCCGTCGTCAGCGCCCTCCGCGAGACGGCATCCCGCTCCCAGAACGCACTGGACGACTACTTGCAGCAGGCGCAAAAATCCGGAGACGTCAAAGACTACAAAAGCTACTTTATCGTAAATGCCATGGCGGTGACAAGTACAAAAGATGTACTTGAGCAAATCGCCTTATTTCCGGAAGTGGAAAAGATCCTTCCCAACGAAGAGCGGTTTCTGCAAAAGGTAGAAATCGATAAACAACCGGCGGTCGAGCCTGGCGCGAACCCGGCCGACGGCAAGACCTCGCCCAAGGATGCCGCAGGCACGGGTACGGCAACGGTCGACCCGGACAGCGTCGAGTGGAACATCGCCCAAGTGAATGCTCCCGAGGTTTGGGACATGGGCATCGACGGGACGGGCATTGTCGTCGCCAACCTCGATACCGGGGTCGATTACAACCATCCGGCTCTGCACGACAAATGGCGCGGGCTCGATGCCTCCGGCAACGTCGTGGATCCTGAGCTCAACTGGTACGATCCGCACAGCCGCGCTTCGCTCCCGACCGATTCCCATGGTCATGGAACCCACACGATGGGAACAATGGTCGGTTCGGAGCCGGACGGCTCGAATCATATCGGCGTAGCGCCCGGCGCTAAGTGGATTGCGGTCAGGATTTTCAACCCCTCTACCACGGACGCGATCATTCTCGACGGCGGACAATGGCTGCTTGCCCCGGTTGATGCCGAAGGCAATCTCCATCCCGAACTGGCGCCCGACGTGGTGAACAACTCTTGGGGCGGGGGTCCCGGCATCGATGAATGGTATCGTCCGGTCGTTCAGGCCTGGCGGGATGCTCAGATCTTCCCGGAATTTTCCGCAGGCAACGTCGACGAGTCCAATCCCGGCGGCCCCGGTTCCGTCGCCAATCCAGCCAATTACCCGGAAGCGTTCGCCACGGGGGCGACGGACATCAACGGCAATCTGGCCGACTTCTCTTTGCTTGGCCCTTCGCCGTACGACGAAATCAAACCGGAGGTCTCCGCACCGGGCGTCAATATCCGCTCCTCGGTTCCCGGCGGAGCCTATGAAGGCGGCTGGAACGGCACCTCGATGGCCGGTCCGCATACGACGGCCATCGCGGCGATGCTGCTGCAGGCCAACCATTCCCTGACGGTGGATGACCTGGAGCGGATCTTGACCGAAACCGCCACGCCGCGTACGGACAGCCAGTATCCGACGGCGCCAAACAACGGATACGGGCATGGCATCGTCAATGCGCTGGATGCCGTCGGCTCCGTGCTGGAAGGCGTCGGCTCCGTATCCGGCCGGGTCGTAACCGCCGGGGACGACTTGGAGGAACCGGTTCTGGAGCACACGCCTCCTACCTTAGTATATGAAGGTTTTGATATTACGCTAACCGCTCGCGTGAGCGATGACGTCTCGGTAACCTCGGTCGAATTTTACGCCAAGGAAGCAGGAAGCAGCCATTATTCTTACATTCCGGCTACCCGGGTTTCCGGCGATATGAAAGACGGAATTTACGAGGCAACCGTTCCCGCATTCCTGCTTGGAAGCGAAGGATTGGAATACTATATCCGCGTGAACGATTACGGCAATAACGGCTTTGACAGCGAACCGTATTCCGTAACGGTTTCGGCAGGGATCGAGCCCGGATATCTGCAGGATTTCGAAACGGATATCACCGGATTTATGTCCGGAGGCATCGGGAATACCTGGGCTTGGGGGACCCCGGCCAGTGGACCGGGAAGCGCCTATTCCGGAGAAAAAGCGTACGCTACCAACCTGACCGGCAATTATGCTTCCGGGGCCGATTCCTATCTGCTGACGCCTCCGGTCGATTTGACCGATAGTCCGGAAGGGGCGCTGTTGTCCTTCAAACAATGGTACGATCTGGAGGAGAACCGCGACTTCGGCACGTTGTACATCGCATCCATCGACACCGACTACGCCTTTGTTCCGGCAGCGGAATTCACCGGGACAAGCGGCGGCTGGAAAACGCAATTCGTCGATCTGCGCGAATACGCCGGCGAGCAAATTTACCTGCAGTTCGGCCTCAGCAGCGACGGTTCCGTGCAAAAGGCGGGTTGGTACCTGGACGACCTTTCGCTGCAAACGCCGGATGAGACTCCTCCTGCGGCTCCGGCCGACTTGAGCGGCTCCGTCAATTTCGTCGGCAGCGCCGAGTTGACCTGGTCGCCATCCGCCGATGAAGACGTGAAGCTTTACACAGTATACCGCTCAACGACTTCGGGCTCCGGATATGAAGCGATCGGAACGACGCCTGGAACCGAATATACCGATTCGGCGACCGAAACGGATGAAACATATTATTATGCGGTAACCGCCACCGACTACAGCGACAACGAAAGCGCCGAATCGAACGAGATTGGACTGGCGATCGAACGTCCGGCCACGTTGTTCAGCGACAATTTCGATGGCAGCAGCGATAACGGCTGGACGCACAGCGGAACGCGCGATGAATGGGAACGCGGCGCGCCTGTAGCGCCAGGACCGGCGAGTGCCGTGTCCGCACCTAATGTTTGGGGAACGGATCTCGATGCCGGCTATGAGAACGGAGCCAACTATTCTCTCGTCTCTCCGGTCATCGACCTCAGTGAAGTCGATAATGCGACGCTGTTGTTCGATCACTGGTTTGAGATCGAAAGCAACTACGATTTCGGTTATGTGGAAGCCAGCGCGGATAACGGGGCCACGTGGTCTCCATTGGGCAGATTCTCGCATAGCTCAAACGGCATGGCTTGGAACCCGGCATATTACGACCTTGGCGATTATATCGGAGAACAAGTGCAGATCCGCTTCCATATAACGACGGACAGCAGTGTCGTTAAATCCGGCTGGTATCTCGATAACTTCCAAGTACTTAGCGTAAATACGCCGGAGAGCCTGGCGGCGAAAAACGTGCTTGCCGAAGCCGAGCCGCAAAAAGCCAAAGCGGCGAAATCCGGGCCGGCCTACAAGCTGACCCGTACGAGCAAAAACGAATTTGACCAGTCCGTGAAACAAACGGAGACAACCGCCGAGGTTGGCATCAGCAGCCTTCCGGCCAGCGCAACCGTTACTGTGCTGGAAACCGGACGTTCGGTGAAAACCGATCCAGCCACCGGGAAATACAGCTTTAATCATGTCGCCGGCGACTTTACGCTAAAAGCGGAAGCTTATGGGTATTACCCGCAAACGCTGCCGGTCAAGATTCAGGACCAACTGACCGCCAAAGCGAATTTCAATCTTGCGGCCATTCCGAAAGGACAAATCGCCGGGACGATTACCGATGAACGCACCGGCGAGCCGATTGCCGACGCTACGGTACTCGTCCTCGAAGATGCGACGATCGCGCCGCAGACGACCGGGCCGGACGGCGCCTTCTCACTGGAAGTGCTGGAAGGCACGTATACCCTTTCGGTAACCGCACCCGACTACTATAGCGAAACGCTTACCGTAACGGCTCCGCCTAACGGAACGGCCGACGGCTCGCTCGCGCTCAAACCGTTCGTCGGGCTGCCGGGCGAAATCGCCTATGATGACGGAACCCCGGAAAATGCCTGGGCCTTTAACGCCGGAGGCAACGCCTGGGCGGTACGCATGACGCCGGAATCCGGGGCGGCTCAAGTGACGGGCGCTTCGATCCGGTTCTGGAATACGGCCTTCCCGTCTCCGGGCGGAACCGCATTCCAATATGCGGTATTTGACTCATCCGGTCCGAACGGATCGCCGGGACGGCAATTAGCCGGACCGTTCGACGGTACCGCACTGCGCAACGACCAATGGACCACCGTGGAATTACCCGAGCCTGTCACCGTAGAAGGCGATTTCTACATCGTCTACATTCAGCCTTCGGTCGGAGCAAACTCCCCTGGCCTGGCCACGGACGAATCCGGTCCAAATGCCCTTCGAGGCTGGCAGCGCATCAGCGGTGTCTGGACGCCGACGGCCGAAGAAGACGGGAACTATATGATTCGGGCTATCGTACGTTACCCGGTCAATGCGCCGGTGATCACGTCGCCGGAAGCCGGTTCTTTCACGAACCAGCCGACCGTCACGGTAACCGGGACATCGCCGGCCAATGATGCCGACGTCAAGGTTTACAACGGCACGGAGTTGGCTGGAGAAGCTACGGTTGAAAACGGCCAATTCAGCCTGCCGGTCGAGCTTCATGACGGCGCGAATGAACTGAGTGCCGAAGTGATCGTAAACGGGAAAACCACCGATCGTTCGCTGCCGGTCACGGTTACGCTGGACACCATCGCTCCGGAGTTGGACGTGGTTTCGCCGGTGGATGGATTCCGTACGAATACGGAAGTCCTGAACGTAGCGGGAACCGCGGTCGACGCGTTCTTCAGCAAGGTAACCGTTAACGGCCAAGAGGTTCCGCGAGAGGACGGCGGCTCCTTCGCCTACCGGATGCTGATCGACTCCGGTGAGAATGTGATCACCGTGACCGCTACGGACGAAGCGGGCAATGAAACAACGGTTACCCGCACCGTTTACGTCGAAACGGAGCTGCCGGAGATCGCCAATCTGGCTCCGGCGGAAGACGTTCGCCTGACGGCCGGCGAAGCGCTCACGGTCTCCTTCGACAGTGTGCCGGGACTGGATGCTTCGTTCCGTATCGAGCTGCCGTTGTCGCTGAGCGGCGGCGCGGGCAGCGGAATTCCGATGACCGAAACCACGCCCGGACATTATGAAGGCACTTATACGACGCCAGCTTCGCTCGTGCTGGAAGGCGGCCTGATCGTTGTAAGCGTCCGGGATTCGGCCGGCAACGACGGCGACTTCCCAGCGCCTGGCCGGTTGTTTGTCGGCGCCCCGGGTGAAGATCCTGGTGAAGATCCCGGCGAGGATCCAGGCAATACTCCGAATGCTGCGCCAACTGCCGTGATCGAGGCGGTGGATCGCGCCGCCAAAAACAAGCAGCTAGATTTTGACGGGACGGCGTCCTCGGACGAGGACGGCCGAATCGTCCGCTATAGCTGGACGTTCAGCGACGGCGGCCAGGAGCTTGGCCCCAAAGTGAACCACCGTTTTACTGCCGCCGGAACGTATAGCGTTACGCTCACGGTTACCGATGACGACGGCGCCGTGGGTACCGTCGTTCACAAGATCGTGATTCGTTAATCCGGAGACGATCCAACAATAAGAAATCGGCCCCAGGCGGTATCTCCGCCTTGGGGCCGACTTTTTCTTAAAGTTTACCTACGAAGACGAAAAGCTGCGGATGACCTCCTCGAAATCGGGCTCGGCCATGTCGACATCGTCGATGTCGCCCCAGCTGCCGACTTCCCGGATGATCTCCATTGCGCTGATCTCGTGCCGATTGGCTTCGACGATGACCGCATCGTCGCAGATGCCCGTGACGCGAAACGGCAGGGCGGCGGCAGCGCCGGTCTTGTCGACGCTCCCGGCAACCGCCAAAACCGATGGAATGCGGTCCGCCCCGAGCGAGGTCGGCGAGTCCCCGTAACCCCGCAGCAGTTCGGACCATGCCTCCGGCACCTGAAACGGACCGCGAAACGTCACGCGGATTCGCGTCGGCAAGCCGATCATCTCCCGCAGCGACCGGATCGTCCCGTCGTACGTCAGCTGCCCGTGATTGATGACCATCACCCGGCTGCACAGCTGTTCGATATCATCCATGTCGTGCGTCGTTAGGAGAATGGTTTTGCCGAAATCCTGGTTCAGCTTGCGCAAAAACTGCCGGATATTTCGTTTGGCGTGCACGTCCAGGCCGATCGTCGGCTCGTCGAGAAACAACAGATCCGGGTCGTGCAGCATGGCGGCGGCAATGTCGGCCCGCATCCGTTGGCCAAGCGAGAGCTTGCGCACCGGCGTCAGCCAAAACTCGCGCAGGTCCAACAACTCGGCGAATTGGTCCAATCGCTGCGACTTGTCCGCCTCGCTGACGCCATACATCTCCGCCAAAATATCGTAGGAGTCCTTGACCGGCAGATCCCACCACAGCTGGCTGCGCTGCCCGAATACGACGCCGAGCTGGCGCACGGCGCGCCGCCGGTCGCGGTGCGGATTCACGCCGCCGACCGTCACCTCGCCGGAGCTGGGATGCAAAATGCCAGTGAGCATCTTGATCGTCGTCGACTTTCCCGCTCCGTTCGGCCCGATGTAGCCGACGAATTCCCCGCGTTCCACTTGGAAGCTGATCCCGCGTACCGCCTCCTTCGTTCGATATTCCCGCGAAAACAACGTGCGGAGGCCGGCGAAATTCCCTTCGCGCGCCACCGCCGTTTTGAAATCCTTGGTCAAATTCCTGGCTTCGATCATCATGTTTGTGCTCCCCCTTTTTAGCTTCCCGTGCTCTGGTATTTGGTGATGCCAAACCGCCAAAACCGCAGGCTGGCCGCCAAGCAAATCACGGCGACGCCCGCCGTCGCCGCTAGGATCCACGGCCCAATCTCGCCCCGGAGAATAAACAGCGAGGGCACGTAATTGACGAAGCCGACCGGAATGGCGAACAACAGCAGCGAGGACATCCATTTGGGATACAACGTGAGTGGATACTGCGCCGCCGTTCGGGCGGCATCCTCCGTAATATTTTGCAGCTCCGTGATCCGGGTCGTCCAAAAGCCCAGCGTCGCGGTGGCAAGCCCGATCGAAAACAGGATGGCCGCGCCCGTCAGGATGACGAACGGCGTCCAGACTGCGGCGGACCAGCCGACCTGCCCGCTCAGGATCATCGCGCCCAGCGACCAGCAAAGGATGAAGCCGCCCTGCAGCACCTCGCCAAGCATCAACCGGAAGTTTTGCGGCATCAAGGCCAGCAGCACCGGCAACGGCCGGGTTAACAGTTGGTCCAGATCGCCGCCGACCAGATACCTTTCCAAGTGGTGCACTTCATCGGCAAACGTACGGTACAGCGTTTTGGACAATGTCATGACCGCGAACAAATAACCGATTTCGTAAACCGACCAGCCCTGAATGGCCCCGAAGCGGTCCAAAACGATCGCGACCATCAGAAACTCGGAAATTTGAATCAACGCGGCCAGCACCGAGCCTAGCATAAAGTTGAATTTGTACTGCATCCGGCTTTTCACGCTGGTCCGAATCAGGAGCCGATACAGCCTCAGCCAAGAGCGCAGCTTCGCATGCCTCATCCGCCCTGCACCTCCACCTTCCGCCGGAGCAACTGGGTAGACAGCAGGCAGACAATCGTCATCAGAGCGCACCAAAACAGCGTTCCCCAGACCGCGGAGCCATCTCCGTTTCCGAGGTATATCGTTGTCGGTACGTACAGCAAATAAGGATACGGCGACATCCAGGCGAGCCGTTCAAGCCAACCCGGCAACCATTCCAACGGAATGAAAAAGCCGGCCAGCAGATTGATCAGCGCGTGATTGCCCCAATACAACCAGGACGATTCCGTCGTCCATAAGGCGCTGACTCCAATCAAATAGTTGATGCAGATGGATAGGTAGGAGGCTCCAAACAACCCCAAGGCGGTGTACAGAACGGCGATTCCCTGATCCGGAATCCGAAGCGAAAAAACGAAGAAGTACAGGAGATAAATCGGGATGGATTTGTACGCGAACTGGTAGGCGATCTGTCCCCATTCCTTAGCCATCATATGGCTGAACAGGTGTACGGGGCGCATCAGGTCAAGGGCGATTTGCCCGGTCCTGACCGACTGCGGAATGCCAAGCCCGTTCGAGATGAAGCTGGTGATCCAGAGCGCGGCCTGCGTGAAGGCGATGTAATTCACCATGCCCTGCGTTCCGTATTCGCCAAGCGTGTGGTCCCGGCCTAACCCGATCCAGATGCTCGCGTACATGAAGCCGAACATCGCGCTCGCGAGATTGTGCACCATGTGGGCTCCGCGATACTGCAGATTGCGGGCGTAGGCTTTGGAAGCCAGGGTGAAATAAAGCGTAGGATTAAACATATGATACACCTCCGATAAGCATGTTAGACGGCGGACCCGTCCACTTCAGACAAGGCGATTTTGCGAGAAGGACATTATCATACCTTAATATTCCAAAGGTGGCAAGAGGATTTTTTGCCGGTGAGAAATAAGAAAAACATCTCGGTAACGGACCTGAATGACGCTAATCGTTCATTTCCCGGCTATTTCCTGACCTAACGGACTTCAGTGGCACTAGCGTTGCATTAAAGCATTCATGAAATCCATGGAATTCCTAATCATCCATGTTTGACAGTTAAGCCGGCAACCTTTTGGCGTCAGGTCAACACTCGCTGTCCGGAAGCTTTGCACAATTATCCCGTTTGATCAGGTAACAGAGAAACCGGCAAGCCTCGGGGAAAGGAAAGAAAATATGGGGTGAAGAAAAATAGATCGGTTCGAAATCATGAGACGGGCCTTAGGCCAAAGAAGCAGGCGGGGGTCCGTATGACGATGCAGTCGTTTCTGCTGACGGAAGGGTTTAGACTGCAGCAAGATCACAGTATTTTCGTTTCCACCGCTTCTTGTCATGGATCTCCTCTCCGGTCTGCTTCATTTCTCCTAGCCCCGACCTTTACTCCCTTAACGAAAGGGATAATCGTGCAAAGCAGCATGCAGAGACAACAAGACTCGAACCCTATAGACCCCCACGCCTTGGCCTGCCTTTATGCACATCGGGTATCTTGTTAGGTTTAATGCAATGCCTATGGCTCCGCAAGCTGACGTGGCAATCCGAAGCAAAATACGAGCGGCAAGCCAGCGCCTCCTCCGCCATTCCGAACCCGTCCGACTACCCATCCAACGGAACGTTCCGGCCCCAATACCAAGCCGGAAAATGCCGGCGTTTGCCGCTTGTCCATGTCCGCGCCCAAGGGGCACCGGCGTTTTTCGGAACCGGCCCGGAACAAAATAAATGGCCTCGCCCAGGCTTGTCAGGCTTGGAAACAAAGAATATATGGGCCCGCCCCTCATATAATGTACCAAACTATCTCGAGTTGAGGGAGGCGGGAGCGTGCACGATTACATCAAGGAACGGACGATTAAAATAGGTCGGTGCATCGTGGAGACGCGGCATACGGTTCGGACGATCGCCAAGGAATTTGGCGTATCGAAAAGCACGGTGCACAAGGATTTAACGGAACGTCTGCCGGAGATTAATCCGGATTTGGCGGATCAGGTCAAGCACATTCTCGAATATCACAAATCGATCCGGCACCTGCGCGGAGGGGAAGCGACGAAGATCAAGTATAAGAAAAAGGGACAATCCAAACGCGAGGTGATTAGCTCGGTGAATTAATGGGTAATTATTTAGTTCGCTCATCGAACAAATATCGTTGAACAGTTCCCCTAAAGTATGGTATTTTTAAGTATGGTATAAGATGATGTGGATTTATATCCATTTCTCCCGAAAAATAACGATCAGCATCGACTTCTGTCGAATTTTGGGCTTCTGGACTATTGGGAACTTCTTACCATATGCACGTGGCATGGGAAAAAGGTTGCACCGTCCTTTCCGTGATCTACAAAAATACGCTTTGGGGGATCGAATGATGAGCAAGGATATTGGTATCGATTTGGGCACAGCCAATGTGCTGATTCACGTCAAAGGAAAGGGAGTCGTTCTTGACGAACCTTCCGTTGTGGCGATTGACAGCGACGGAAGACGGGTGCTGGCCGTCGGCGAAGAAGCGAGGCGGATGGTAGGCCGTACGCCTGGAAATATCACTGCGATTCGTCCTCTGAAGGATGGGGTTATTGCCGATTTTGAAATTACGGAAACGATGCTGAAATATTTTATAGACCGGGTTGGCGGCAGAAGCTGGTACAGCCGCCCGCGGATTCTCATTTGCGCGCCGACGAACATCACCTCGGTGGAACAGAAAGCGATTCGCGAAGCCGCCGAGCATAGCGGCGCCAGAGAAGTGTATATGGAGGAAGAACCCAAAGCGGCCGCCATTGGGGCCGGAATGGATATTTTCGAACCGAGCGGCAATATGGTTGTCGATATCGGCGGCGGGACGACGGATGTGGCGGTGCTCTCGATGGGAGACATCGTCACGGCCTCGTCGCTTAAAGTCGCGGGGGACAAGTTCGATGCCGCCATCATTAAATATATTAAAACGAAGTACAAGCTGTTGATCGGCGAACGTACCGCCGAAGATATCAAGATCGGCATCGGCACGGTATATCCGAACGGCCGGGTGGCGGAAATGGATATCCGCGGACGGGACATGGTATCCGGGCTTCCGCTTACCGTTACGATTACGGCGAACGAAGTGCAGGAAGCGCTCGCCGATCCGGTATCCTCCATTGTGGCTACGGCAAAATCGGTGCTGGAGCGCACTCCGCCGGAATTGTCCGCCGACATTATCGATCGCGGCGTGATTTTGACCGGGGGAGGCGCTCTGCTGAACGGACTGGACGAGCTCCTCGCCGAAGAGCTTCGCGTACCGGTGCTGATCGCCGAAGATCCGATGCACTGCGTCGTGAAGGGAACCGGCGTCATGCTCGACAATTTGGACAAAGTGCTTAAGAAACGGTTTTGATCCGCCGATATATAAAGAAGGAATGTCATGCCCCGAGGGGCATTGAATATATAGTCGTTTGGAGGGAAGGGCATGCTAAGAGGACTCTATACCGCGGCATCCGGCATGATTACGGAGCAGCGGCGGCATGATACGGTCACGCAAAATATCGCGAATCTTAATACGCCGGGCTATAAGCAGGTGAATACGATCGCGCATTCTTTTCCCGAGATGCTCATCTCGCTTATGGGGGACAAGCAGTCGGGAGGCGCTTCCCGGATCGGGAAGCTCGTGACCGGGGTGTTTGCGGAGGAGAGCCTGGGCTCGTTCGTTCAGGGAGATCTGAAGGAAACGGCCAAGAATACGGACTTTGCCCTGATCTCGAACCTTGGCTTGACCGACCCGGCAACGGGGCAGCCGATCGCCTTCGATGCCTCCGGGAAATTCGTCACGGAAGACGGAGAAGTGATTTATCAGCCGCAGACGTTTTTTGCCGTGGAGGATAACGAGGGCAACGTCAGATATACGCGGGACGGGAGCTTTTCCGTAAATGAGGCGGGGGAGTTAAGGACTTCAACCGGCTATCGCGTGCTTGATACGGACGGAAATCCGATCGTGTTAGCCGCAGGATTGTCGGTGAATACGCTCACGAGCAGTGCCACGGGAAACTTGACGGCGCTGGACAATACGGGAGCCGCCGTGGATCTCGGTACGCTGGGGATGACGGTCGTGGAACGCCCTTATCAGCTGATTCGGGAAGGAAACGGCGTGTACCGCGCGGCTGACGAAGAAGCGGCCGGCGTTCGCAATCTGGATCCGGTTGCCGACGGCGCGGAGGTTCGCCAGGGCTACCTTGAGGTGTCCAATGTCGATACCGCCCAATCGATGGTAGATTTGCTTGCGGCCCAGCGGGCCTACGAATCCAATCAGAAGGTCATTCAATATTACGACCGAAGCCTGGATAAAGCGGTTAACGAAATCGGCCGCGTGTAACGCGCGGTTTCATCAATAGGAGGTGCACATGAATAACTCCGTAATCAGCGCCATGGTATCGATGAGCGGGATTCAGCAGCGTCTCGACCTGCTTGCCGACAATATCGCCAATGTGGACACCGTTGGATACAAGCGGAAAGAGGCGAACTTTGAGGATACCTTAACCCGGGTACAGCAGCAGACGTCGGACCTGAATCTTCCCGGCCGCGCATCTCCGTCCGGATTTAATCTGGGTTTCGGTTCGAGAATGTCGAACGTAACGGTGAATTATGTGCAGGGCTCGATCAAAGAAACCGGTAATCCGACCGATTTGGCGATTGAAGGGAATGCCTTGTTCAGCGTGTTGACGCCGGACGGGGTGGTCGCCTATACCCGAGCCGGAGATTTCCACGTTCAACCGGATCCGGATGATACGGAGGCCGCGTTTCTGGTTAACAACCAGGGTTATGTGGTGCTGAATGCCGACGGCGATCCGATTACATTCCCTTCGAACGCAACGCTGAGCGTTGACGGCCAAGGCAACCTCCGGGCAACGAACGGCGAGGGCGTAACGGAAGCGGGACGAATTGCCATGTTGACCCCCAGACGGCCGGAAGCGTTGGAGCAACGGGACGGCAATTTGTTTGTACTGGCGCCCGGGGCGGTTGCGGGCGACGTAATCGTAGATACGCTGGCCTTGCCGCAGGAGCAGCAGGCTAGTTTGCGCCAAGGCGCGTTGGAAGGCTCCAACGTGAATTTGACGGACGAAATGGCGGAAATGGTCCAAGTGCAGCGTGCATACCAGTTGGCGGCTCGTGCATTGACTTCGGGCGAAACGATGATGGGCCTGGCCAACAACTTGCGCGGATAGGTGGGAGTTTTCATGACTGAAGAGAATCACCCGGTGGCGGGGCGTTCGGTGGCGGGGCGTTCGGCCTGGATCATCATCCTGCGCATCGTCATTATCCTCTTGATCCTCTTCTTGGCCTTGGCGGGAGGAACCGTTGTCGGTTATGTCGTGTTCGGCCATCGGGAGATGTCGGATATTTGGGATTTGGCGACTTGGCGCCACGTATTTGATTTGGTTTTTGCACCCTGAGGATATGCGTATATCATGCGTATATATAATAGAAGAAACAGAACGAATTTAACAGAAATGTCCACAAACTCTCGGATGACGGGAGTTTTCTTTTTGCATGCGGAAAATGTATAATGATGGGGGACTGTATATAAAAAAAGACCAATCAAAAGGGCTTTATCCGTAAGCGACATGCGGTCGCCTGCGGATAAGCCCCTTATCTTAACCTTCGCTTCTGCAGAGGCGAAGGATAACTACAGTGTGACCGGAAGCCTTTGGTTTTATTCAACCTGAGGCCGAACCGGAATTCGCGCTGCCATTCGAAAGGAGATTTGTACATATGCTGAATACAAACCAAATCCAGGAGATTCTGCCGCACCGTCCACCGTTCTTGCTGGTGGATCGGATTATTGAGATGGAGGAAGGCAAACGGGCCGTCGGGATCAAGAACGTCACGATCAACGAGCCGTTCTTTACCGGCCACTTCCCCGGTTATCCGGTGATGCCCGGCGTGTTGATTACCGAAGCGCTTGCCCAGGTAGGAGCGGTAGCCATGTTGAATGTGGAAAGCAACCGCGGGAAAATCGGGCTTTTGGCCGGATTGGATGATTTCCGTTTCCGGGGACAGGTCGTGCCCGGCGACACGCTTCAGCTGGAGGTCGACATTATTCGAATGAAGGGATCGATCGGCAAAGGCCGGGCGGTCGCCAAGGTTGACGACAAGATCGTCGCGGAAGGCGAAATCATGTTTGCGTTGTCTTAAAGAGGTTGCACTTAAAGTAACGGATGCAAGCGCAAGGAGATCATAAGGAGGAGAATCAGCCATGACTGAAATCAGCATGACCATTAGAGAGAAAGTGGAAGGGTGGTTGCAAGACCCGTCGATCGATGAAGCGACCAAGCAGGAGCTCCGCGATCTGGAGAACCAGCCGGCCGAACTGGAGGATCGCTTCTACCGGGATCTGGAGTTTGGCACCGGCGGTTTGCGCGGCGTGATCGGCGCAGGCAGCAACCGGATGAACCGGTATACGGTGGCACGCGCCACGCAGGGGTTTGCCGAATACATTCTGGAAGCGCATCAGGGGAAACCGGACGATCCTTCCGTGGTCATCGCTCACGACTGCCGCCATTTCTCGCCGGAATTCGCCTTGGAGGCCGCCTTGGTACTGGCCGGCAACGGGATCGTGGCCAAGCTGTTTCCGTCGTTGCGCTCGACGCCGCAGTTGTCTTTTTCCGTTCGGGCTTTAAACGCAACAGGCGGCATCGTGATCACCGCCAGCCATAATCCGCCGGAGTATAACGGGTATAAGGTCTATAACGCGACGGGGGGACAATTGGTACCGCACGAAGCGGGGCAGGTCATCGCCCGAATCCAGGAGGTCGCTTCGTTTGCACAGGTCAATCGTTTGAGCCGCGAGGAAGCCGAAGCGAAAGGACTGCTTGTTTGGCTGGGCGAACCGGAGGATGAGGCTTTTGCGGAGACGGTGGCGAATACCAGCGTAAACCGCGCGCTGATGGCTGCCGGGGCCGCCAAGGATCTTGTGGTCGTATTCACGCCGCTGCATGGTACCGGCAATTTGCCCGTTCGCCGCGCGTTGAATAAGCTCGGATTTACCCAAGTGCATATCTTGAAGGAGCAAGAGCTGCCGGACGGGGATTTCCCGACGGTCAAGTCGCCGAATCCGGAAGAACGCGAAGCGTTCACGATGGCCATTGAGCTGGGCAAACAAGTCGGCGCCGATCTGCTGATCGGTACGGACCCCGATGCGGACCGCATGGGCGCCGTGGTTCGAACCGCCGATGGGGAATATGAAATACTTACCGGCAACCAATCGGGTTCGTTGCTCGTTTATTATGTACTAAGCCAAATGAGGGAAGCGGGAACGCTGCCGGCCAACGGCGCGGTCGTGAAAACGATCGTAACCAGCGAATTCGGCGCCGCGATCGCCCGCCATTTCGGCGCGACCGTGTTCAATACGTTAACCGGGTTCAAATATATCGGCGAGAAAATGAACGAATTCGAGCAATCCGGCGACTATACTTATTTATTCGGTTATGAGGAAAGCTACGGGTATCTGGCCGGCAATTACGCCCGCGACAAAGACGCCGTGGTGGCGTCCATGCTGATCTGCGAGGCGGCGGCTTATTATAAACGCCAAGGCAAAACCTTGATCGACGTACTCGAGGAGCTGTACGCGCAGTTCGGTTATTACCGCGAAGCCTTGTCGTCCCGAACATTGAAAGGCAAGGACGGACTGGCCCAAATCGGCGCGCTGATGGAGGACTTCCGCAGCAATCCGCCGCAGCAGGTTGGCGGCGTGAACGTGGCCGACGTGCTCGATTACTCGCTTGGCTTGAACGGCCTGCCGAAAGAAAACGTGCTGAAATTTCTGCTGCAGGACGGCTCCTGGTTCTGCTTGCGTCCATCCGGCACGGAGCCGAAGATCAAATTTTATTTCGGCGTTTGCGGCACGTCGGGCGAGGATGCGAAGTCCCGCTTGGCCAACATGCAGAATGAAGTGTTGGCCCGGGTAGACGCGTAACGACGAACAGCATGGCTTTTACGTTACATTATTTTAGACGATAAATGACAAATTGAGAGGATTTAACTGCAGCGGTGCATATATGATGAAAGTACGTATTGTTTGGACGGACGGGCGTCGTATTTGCGCGGGCTGCAGTTATTTCTTGACTGCATTCATGCATTTCTGAGGAGGTACCTTTGTGATTCGAAGTTGGCAGCGCTGGAATAACGCTTCCCGCAAATGGTTGTGGGTGTTGGTGATCGTCGGAATCGTGGCATCCTTGCCGATTATTGTGCAACGGGTGCAGACCGAGTCATCCGCTAATAAAGTAGAGTTTGTTTTCAATTATCGCGGTTTGTTGGATATCGCTTCGTATCAGGCGGATCCGGCGACTTACCTGGACGAGCAGCTGGGTAGGCTCAAGGAAGCCGGCATTGACACAATGGCGATGTTTGAAAGCACGCTGGACGAATTGTCGAAAGCGCGGCGTATCATGGTGTTTAGCTCGCTGGAAGCGGCCAAGCTGAATCAGGCCGTGATTTCGCTGGATGGCAACTATACGTATATCGCCTTTACTAGTACGGAGAATGAGGAACAGCTTCGGCCCCTGATCGAAGAGACGTTCCGGAGTCTTGACGTGCCGGTGGCGAATTGGCAGTACCAGGACCATGGCGGCCTGTTGATCGGGATGGGCATGGAGGAGGCGGTGATGAAGCCGTTGCCGCTCGACCCGCTGGCCTTTGCGATGCTGCGGGACAAAGGATTTCATATCCTGCCGCGGTTGTCCGACAATATTCCTTACGATCAGGAAGCGATGGACGAACAGCTGGCCTTTTTTGCCGAAAACGGCGTGACCCGCATTTTGTTCGACGGCGAAGCGGTGAAAGGGTTTAACGACAACGAGGCGAAGAACAGCCTGCAAGGGTTTGCCGATTTGCTGAAAAAACACGGCATCGGGATCGCCGCCATCGAAAATCTGAAAGCCCCGCAAAAGGGCTTCAACAAATTGGCGTACCTGATCGATTATAACGTCGTTCGCCTGCATTCCCTGGCCGATACGGAAGCGACCCAAGACAAGGCCACCCTTGCCGACCGGTTCGTGCTGGCGGCCAAGGACCGGAATATCCGGATGATCTATCTGAACGCCTCCGCTTCGAAGGATGCGGCCAAAGCGGCGATCACGAACCCGATCGACAATTTGATCGATTCGCTGCAGGCTCCCGGGAATGCGATTGAACGCATTGAGAATAACGGATTCGAAATGGGTCAGGCGGAAGCCTTTACAATCCACGATGCCGGCTGGCAAAAGTATTTGAAGGCGCTCGTCGTCTTGGGCGGAGTGGCGTTCATCGCTTTGATGATTTCCTGCTTCGTGCCTTCGTTGACATTGGCGGCCTTCGTAATCGGTTTGGTCGGATCGGCAGGCCTGTATGTATTGAAGCCGGACTTGCTGGAGCAGGCTTTGGCCTTGTTCGTGGCCATCAGTGCGCCGACGATCGCGATGGTGCTGGCCATCCGCAAGGTACAGGAGCTTCAGGAGAAGCATCCGGAGATGCCGGGCGGACGGAGATTGACGCATACGATCGTGCTGTACGTCAAAACCTCCGTGCTGTCGCTGGCTGCCGTGCCGTTCGTGATCGCTTTGCTTAACAATATTACGTACAGCCTGGTGCTGAACCAGTTCCGCGGCGTCAGCCTGCTGCATTTGGGACCGATTGCGCTGATTGCATTATACGTGTTCCTGTATCGGGGCAATTCGGTAGGGGAAGAGCTTAGAAACTGGCTGCGCATGCCGATTACGGTGCTATGGGTAGCCGTCGCCGCCGTGCTTGGCGCAGCGGCGCTGTATTATCTGTCCCGGACGGGCAACGCGGGAACGCTGCTGCCGGGCGAGGCCGCCTTCCGCTCCTTCCTGGAGAACGCGTTTGGCGTGCGGCCGCGCAACAAGGAATTTTTGCTGGCGCATCCGTTGTTCATCGTCGGCGTATTTGCCGCTTTCCGTTACCGCTGGGCCATGTTTGCGATGATCATCGCGGTCATGGGACAGCTGTCCATGGTCGACACGTTTGCGCATATTCACACCCCGGCGGTGCTTTCGCTGATCCGCGGCGTATTGGGCCTTGGTCTTGGCCTTATTGTTGGATTGATTGCCGTTCTGGTTTGGCAAATCATTGAAAGGTGCTGGGATAAATGGTCGCCGCGACTTCTAAAACAATAGTTCTGTCGGGGTATTACGGGTTTCGCAACAGCGGGGACGAGGCAGTGCTGCAGTCCATCCTGTTGGCTTTGGAGGAAGAAGGACTGACCACGGGCGTGGACATCAAGCCCGTCGTGCTGTCGATCGATCCCGAATGGACGAGTCGGACGTACGGCGTGGAAGCCGTTCACCGGATGAAACTCGGCGAGGTAAGGAAGGCTATAAAGAGCAGCGACGGTCTGATCAGCGGCGGCGGAAGCCTGTTGCAGGACGCGACCGGGATCAAGTCGATTCCGTACTATCTGGGCGTCATCAAGCTGGCGCAATGGCTCGGCAAACCGACCTTCGTCTATGCCCAGGGCATCGGTCCGGTGAACCGCAAGCTGTTTCGTCCGCTGATCGCTTCGGTGTTCCGGCGCTGCGATTATATTTCCGTCCGCGACGCGGAATCGGCCAGTCTGCTGCGCGACATGGGCATCCGCGGCAAGAACGCCGTCCAGGTCGTGCCCGACCCGGTGATGGGATTAACGCTGCCGGAGAGCGTGCACGGCTCCGCGGGGGATGCCCAAGCAAGCTCGGCGCAAGCGGCCGAACCTGCCGAGGGGACGGTTCCCGCGGAGGGCAGCGCGGCTTTGCCGGTAGTGGGGGTGTCGGTTCGCTTCTGGAACGAAACGCGAACCGAGCTGACGCAGCTGGCCGAGGGGCTCTCGCTGCTCTGCCGCCGCAAGCCGGTGCATATCCGCTTCCTGCCTTTCCATTTCCCCGGCGACGACGAAGCTTCTCGCTTCGTGGTGGAACGGCTGGGAAATGTGGCGGCGGAACGCGGCTGCACCGTGAGCATCGCGCCAGAGACGGAGCACCCGCAGGATATGCTGCGGGAAGTGAGCCGGTGCAGCCTGCTGGTCGGCATGCGGCTGCACAGCTTGATCTACGCCGCCTCGCAGAACGTTCCGCTGCTCGGCGTCTCGTACGACCCGAAGATCGACCAGTTCCTCGGTCGGATCGGGAGCGTCCCGGTCGGCAGCGCGGAGGAGCTGGATCCGCGGATCTTGGCCGCGGAAGGGGAGCGCCTCCTGAACGAAGCCGGGACGTGGCGCAAGAGCCACGCCGCGCAAATCGCTGAACTGAAGCGGGAAGCCAGGGTGCCCGCGCGGCGGATCGTTGAATTTTTACGGAATGAAGGGTGATCTAGGGTGAACAAGGTGATGACCAAGCTCAAGGCGGGTATCCCCACGGTTTCGGTATTTGGCGTTCCCGTCAGCAAATGGGGAATGAAGGAGACGGTCGCTTATTTGACGGAAGCCGTGTCCGCCAGAACGCCGCACCATATCATAACGGCCAATCCGATCATGATGATGGCGGCGATCGAGAATTTCGAGTACAAGGCGATGATGCAAACCGCCGAATTGATCGTTCCGGACGGCACGGGGCTGGTCTGGGCCGCGCAAAAAGGCGGGGATCCCGTCGCCGAACGGGTGCCGGGCTACGAACTTCTCCATGAATTGATGAAGCAGGGGGAACGCCAGGGCTGGAAGGTGTATCTGCTGGGCTCCGCACCGGATGTGATCAAGGAAACCGCCCGCAGATTGACGCTGCAATATCCCGGTACGGAAATCGTGGGGTACCGCGACGGATTTTTCGGGCAGGATCAGGACCGCGAAGTCGTCGATGAGATCATCAAAGCCGCTCCGGATCTGCTCTTCGTCGCACGGGGGGCGGAAACCCAAGAGCCTTGGATCGCCAAATACAAAGATGTTCTGCGGGTTCCCGTCATGATGGGCGTCGGCGGCAGTTTCGACATCATTTCGGGACGGACGAAAAGAGCTCCCATGGCTTTCCGGAAGCTTCGGCTGGAATGGCTGTACCGCTTATTGAAGGAACCTACCCGCTTCCGCCGGATGCTTGCGCTGCCGAAATTCGCAGTGCGCGTGCTGCGGGAGAAAGAAAACCTTACAAAAATGGGCTAAAAGACTCGATTTCTATGTAAATCAGCGGTTTTTTGCGCAAATACGGGTTTGGTGTTTCTTTCGAAACGGAGTATAATTCATTCCGGCAGAACAATTGGAGGTCGAAATTTAATGTTGATGATTTATATCATCGGGTTCATCGTTTCACTTGGCTTGGCTTTGGGCCTGACGCCGCTCGTAAAGAAATTTGCTTTCAAGGTTGGCGCCGTGGATGTCCCCAATGCGCGCAAGGTGCATACGCGGATTATGCCGAGACTCGGTGGTTTGGGAATTTTCTTATCTTTTGTCATCGCGCTCTTCTTGCTTCTTCCGTTTCTTCCGGACATTTTCACGGTACGCGAAGTGAATTTCATCAAGGCCTTCCTCGTAGGCGGAACGATTACCGTACTGCTGGGCGCTTTGGACGATCGCTTCGATTTGCCGGCCAAGCTTAAATTCGTCATTCAAATCGCAACGGCCTGCGTGGTCGTGTTCGTGTTCGATATTCGGATTGAATTTGCCAATATTCCGTTTCATACCTATGCTTCGGTGGAAGACTGGATCGCGATTCCGTTCACCATCCTTTGGATCGTCGGCGTCACGAACGCCATTAACCTGATCGACGGCTTGGACGGCTTGGCTGCGGGCGTATCCGCCATTGCCATCGGCACGATTGCCGTGATGGCTTTTCTGATGGGCAACGTTATGGTCGCGCTCTTGTGCTTGCTGCTGCTCGGCAGCATCATCGGATTCCTGTATTTTAATTTTCATCCTGCCAAAATATTTATGGGCGACTCGGGCGCCTTGTTCCTGGGCTTCTGCCTGGCGCTTCTGTCGCTGCTCGGGTTTAAGCAAATCGCGATCGTGTCGTTCCTCACGCCGCTCATTCTGATCGGGGTGCCGTTGTCGGACACGATGTTCGCCATCGTGCGCCGCTGGATGCAGAAGAAGCCGATCTTCTCGCCGGACAAGGGGCACTTGCACCATTGCTTGCGCGAGCTCGGATTCAGCCACCGCCAGACGGTGCTGATCATTTACGGCATCGCCGCCTTCTTCGGCGTGCTTGCCGTCATTCAATCCTCAGCGGCATTATATAACGCCAACTGGGTCACGTTCGTCGTCATCTGCGTGATGGTCTTCTTCCTGCAAATCGGCGCCGAGGTCATCGGCCTGATCGGCAAGACCAAACGGCCCGTGCTCGATTTCCTCGCCCGCCTGCGCATGAAAGCCGGCGCGGAACGCGGCGGCACGAAATAACGACGCCTCTGTCCGAGAGCCGGCTACGAAATCATAGCATGCCTAGAATCAGGGCAATTATGCAATCCTATGCTTTATCCATGGACAACCCTCGCCGGGAACGGCGGGGGTTTTTATGATGTAGAAAAACAACATTCCGCGCCGAATCGATGAAATAACATTTTAATGGATGCTTCTTCATGTTTTTCCTAAAATTTTGCCAACTTTCGACCGATAACAAAAGTAAGTGACGCTTTTGGGCAGTTTCCGCCAAACGGTTTGGCGGGAACATCAACACACTACATCATAAAGGAGAGATTATTCCATGCAACGCTTCAAGAAGCCGTTTATCTGGCTGACCTTGCTGTCTCTGGTGATCACGTTGATTCCCTTGGGATCAGCACCCGTTGTGAAAGCGGCCGATTCCGGTCTTTCCTCAACGACTTACTTCAGTCCGGATATTTTGGATATCCGTAAGACGATATCTTTAGTTACTGAATACACGGCAGCAGACCATCCGGCTCCGCCGGCTACGGTCGACCCGAAGAACTGGAAGCAGATCAACCGCGAGAACGTCTACAAAACGAGCCTTCCTACGCTAACGATTAACGGTACCTTTGCGCAAGTGAATTCCACGAACATGACCGTAAAAGTGGAGCAGCTCGTTTCTTCCGCGAATTCGAGCGGTCAGGTCAGTTGGGTACCGGATGCCACCCGTTATAATTACGGAGTGGTCACTGTTGATCCAAGCGACTCTTCAGGCAAAAGATTCACTGCGAAGAACCTCAGTCTGTTCTCTGGATTCAACAAAATTACGTTTACCGGCCTTCAAGGGGAACTGCAGCGTTCGGAGTCCTTTTATGTCCTCTATGATAAAGTTCCTTACCTGAGCCAATTAAAACTTCTAGGCGGAGGCACCAACGGCGTCGCTCTAAACGAAGGCACTCCTGTTGTCGTTAAGGACAGCGTCATTTCTCTGCAGGGTGTGGCAATGAACGCGAGCAGGCTGTCCGTTTCCGCTAATGGAGGCACGTCACTTGCCAGCTATATTGACAGCGTGACGGGCAACTTCAACACGCCGGGACTTATCTTGAATCCTGGTCTCAATACCTTGCAGTTGAAAATCGAAAACGGCTCGGATTCCGTCAATATCGAGCGCACGGTATATTACTACAAGCAAACCGATCCCATCACGGCCCTCTATGTGTATGACGGCAATCAAGGCTATAACATTCTAAATAAAGTGCCTTCCATCACCACTGGCACGCTTGCCAGCGTACAGATCGTGGGACAAGTCCTGGTGCCTTACAGCACGAGTCCCGATGATTTCGCGACGGGGGCTAAATTGTATGTCAACGATAGCGCCACCGAGGCTGATTTTACAATTAAACCCATTAATCCATTTAGCAGTACTGGAGAATTGACGAGCGGAACCGGGGTAGAGGTGGTTATTCCAGGAGCCAACGGCATGCCGGAGTATCGGCTGGTCACGTTTGCCATCGATACACCGACAATCACCCCGGCAAACGGAACTAATACAGTAAAACTTCGCATCGATTACGGCTCGGGCACGTCGATGTTCAGTTACACAACCAGCCAACAATTTAAATATTTGCCGAATCAATCCTTGATTACCGGGTTATATTTATTATCGAACTATAAACCCGGAGATAACATTACGGATATATCCAAAGAACCTCTTAATGGGGTGCAAGTCAACACAGGTACTTTCTATATTCTGGTAGAATCAAGCAATACGCCAACGTCAGGCTCTCTGGAGGGCGACTTCCTGCCTATCGGATCCAAAGTGCTGGATCTGGACCATGTAGCGGGTCCGGGTGCCGTTGCAACACCTGATGTCACTACCGGCTTGACCAATAAACAAGAAATTTATAAAATTTCCAACTTCCCAAGCGGTCAACAGCAAATCCGTTTGAAATATGGCGACGATTATAAAGACGCCACGGTTTCCTACGTGTCCATGAACAATATTTACGTAGAAAACTTAATGGACGGGCAAACCTATTCCTTTAATTCCAAGATCACCAACCAGCTATCCATTAAAGGCTCTTATATCGGTTTTGAGAATATCGATACGGCGGAGTATTTCATTAACGGGATCTCCGGAACAAGCTTGAGAAATGGAACGGATAGTGACGGTAATCCCGCTAACGGAAACGACAACGGAACGAAGCTGGATTTTAGTGTTACGACCTCGGCTCCGAACTTCGAGCTCGTCCTTAACATTAAACCATCCGGCCCGCTGGTATACGGCGAGAACCTGATCCGGTTTACCGGTTCGTATAAGGATGCCCTTGGCAATGTGGTCGAAAGAGTCAAGGAACTGCGTATTTACATCATCGATGAGAACGGATCGACCATCGATAAGTTTATTCCGTCGGTAGCTGCGACGGATCGGCCGGATTTGCCTTCGCAGGCGCTATATCAGAAGATTTCCTTTGAAACGCCAACGACAGCGGATACAGAAGCGTTTAACACAACGATGTCTACCTTGTTGGCGTTGTCTCCGAGATTCGTTTATAACAATACTCAGGGGAATTACACGACGACTCAGGAGACCTACGATCTCGTGCTGAGAGGCGGAGGCGCCGAGTATGTCAATTTGTACTTCGGTTCGCAGCGCATTATTTCCGAGAAGCTTCAGACGGGCAGCGCCGGCATGGTCCCGAACAAAGCCTTTACCTTGAACGGCAAAACGTATTATTACGATTTGGTAGGTAGCGAGAAGGATTTCGTCTTGAGAGTACGCGATCTGCAGTTCGATGCTCCAGGCAGCCATATTTACAACCTGGAATTGGTTAACAGCACAGGTGCCCGGACGACGAAGAAACTTGAAGTCACCCGGGTCGTAGAAAATTACCGGATGCTTTCCCCTCAACCAACGGTAGGGAACCAGTACATTGTTAATAAGAACTTCGTGCGGTTTGATATCGAGGCCGAGGGAGCGACCCAAGTTCTAATCGGGAAGGAAGAAGCCACCCCGGTACAAATCGACGGCAAGAAAGACCGGTTCATTTACGATTACGTAGGTTTGAAACCGGACAAAGCTACCAAAATCAAAATCGATATCGTTCGGGAGGATACGACCTTCTCGGATACGATCGAGGTGTATTACACTTCAACCGTGGACGTGAACTCCCAGTTCATGGCCGAGAAGGTAGCGGCTAAGTATTCGGTACTTAACAAAAGCGTTGAATTAAGCTTCCCGAAAGGAACCATTCTTCAAACCGCCAATCCGGGGCAAAATGTAACCCAGTATTATCCGGACAGCAAATTGTTATTCGGCATTGCCGATCCTGAAGACGGCGTTGTAGAGCGCCGGGATGATTACGGCAACTATGTCGGACGCGTACCTACTAATGAAGAGACGCTCTTGGATCCGATTGATATCGACGCTACATTAAAGGCGCAATTCAATTCGCCAACAAATACGAGCAACTTCACGCGAGTGTCCGATATTTATTGGATCAGCGGCGGTCTTGGCGAATATCGCCAAGGAAATATCTATTATCCGGCTTCTAACGGTGTAGCGCCACACTCCGTGGAAGGCAGCTTCCCGAATTATCAGGGTCGTAGCGGAGCGGGTGCCGTTCCGTCGATGGCACGTAAAATCGTTCCGTCTAAGCGGGGAAGCTTAACCTTGAAATTCAATGAGAACGTGGTAGATGAGGTAGGAACAACCATTACCGTATTCCGCTACACCGGGGTTGCCAATACCAGTGGCGTATGGGAGAACATCGGCGGAGAGGTGGATACGAAGAATCATACCATCACCGTGCCGTTCGATGATTTTGGATACTACAAAGTCATGAAGCTGCGCAGAAGTTACGAAGATATCACGAACCATAACTGGGCGCGCAACCTTTTGAACGCTTTATACTCCAAAGGGATCATGCCAAGCTTGCGGGCCGATGCCTTTGGCAGCGACGACCAGACTACGCGCGGTGAATTTGCCACGTTGCTTGTCAAAGGCCTGAACATTCCGCTCAACTATGATGTCAACGAGCAAACGTTCTTCGATATTTCATATCCTACAAGCTCGACAACCTGGAGCTTTGAACATATCGAAACGGCAGCGAGAGCGGGGATCGTGACCGGTCAGACGGAAGGCTTCTTCTCCCCGGATATGCCGATCACACGGGAGCAGGCAGCGGTTATGATTGCCAGAGCCTTGAAATTGAAGCTGTCGGCGAATGACGATAAATTGAACTCGGATCTCGCCAAGAACTTTATTGACTCGGGAAGCATGGATTACTACGCTCGCCCGGCCATTCAAGCGGTGACGAAAGCCAAGATCATGAGCGGCTCGCCATCCACGCTGCCGGGACAGAAGAAACCGGTCTACAATTTTAATCCGGACGGTTTCTTGACCCGGGCAGAAGCCGGCAAGATCGCGGTCGAGCTGCTGAAGAAGAGCACGAAGATTTTCCCTAAGAACCTTAGCTAATCTGGATCACCACCAAAGGCGGCCAAAGCTCAGCTTTGGCCGCTTCCTTTTTTCCAATTACATCATTTTGTAATTCGCAAGAGTTTACGTTACAATAAGCAGAGTAATAGACAATATGCAAAAGGGTGAACTTGAACAGATGAAACCGATCCTATCAAAACCGCAATTGGGATATTCCAAAGCCAAACGTAAATTTGAGGATAGATCCAAAGCGCTGGAGAAGAAAATTGAAGAAACCGCGAAGCTGCAAGAGGTAACCCAGGAAGTCATGGAAGGGCTTGTCATCGAAACCGGGTTTCACGATGCCTTTACCGAGCTGCGCGCAGCCGAGAACGAATTAATCGAATGGTCTCATATCACCATGAAGCATGAGAAGACATACAAGGATAACAAACAAGCTATTGAAGATATGTATGAAAAACTGAATACTGATCCGCAAATGCGGGCTCGTATTATCCAATTGGCGATGAGAGTAAGATAAATCCGGAAGCCTGGGGTACGAGTATTTCCCATAAGGCGTCCAATTCGGACGTCTTATTTGTCGTGCACTCACATACAATGGAGATAGCGTGAAAATGGGAAAAGTTGCTTAATGACTGACATATTCAGGCATGATATACTAATTTCCGTCAGGCGGTAGCGGAGTCAAAAAGCTGTAACAGAGGGGAATCTTAGAAAAGGTTACAGTCTCGCAATTTTTTTTAAAACCCCCGCAACTTTTTGAAATCTGCTGCGTTTAAGGATGTAGAGCATTGACAATGGCGACTAAAGCGACCAAATTAGACATGGCAGCATGTTCCTCATAGGGAAACTTGTCTATCTATTAGAAAAATTAGCTTTACGCCTCTAGGGACCCATTGTATAATGTTTAGGTAGGATTAGGAAACTAGTCTATTTCTACATTCTATCAGATGAATTGGTTTACAAGTTTCTGCAGTTCTGCTGCAGACCTAATTTATAGGAAACCTGCTCAAGCTCTGGAAAGGGGGTGCAATGGCTAATGAGTAACACGAGCTATTCATTTAAAGAAAACTCTCATGTGATAGTTAATCAAGGAGGAGAAAAAAAGGTTATGAAGAAAATTTTGTCCGTAGCTTTGTCTACAGCAATGGCATTCTCCATGTTTGCTTCCGTAGCATTCGGTGCTGATGCCCAATTGACACCTGAGCAACAATTCAACGCATTGAAAGAAGCAGGTATCGTGTCTGGCTTCCCAGACGGCCTGTCCCACTTGGAAAAAACGTTGACTCGCGCTGAACTTGCGAAAATCATCGTGAACTCCATGAGCTTGGAACCGGTTGACGCTACTTCTTACAACGATAAGAACTATGCAAACCACTGGGGTCGCACTTACATTGAAGCTGCTACGCAAGCCGGCATCCTCAATGGTAAAGATGCAACCAAGAAATTGTTTGATCCTAACGGTGCAGTAACTGTTCAAGAACTGGCTAAAGTTCTGGTAACTGCTCTGAAACTGGAAGTTCCAACTGATGCTAACAACACGGCATCCGCATGGGCTAAAGGTTATGTAGCAGCAGCTGTTCAAGCTGGATTCTTGGCTGACGGCATCAACTACCAAGCTCAAGCAACTCGCTCCCAAGCGGTTGTAGCAGCTTACGCTATTTACGAAGCAGCTCAAGTTCCAACAGTGAAATCCTACGAAGTTAAGGACAGCAAGAACATCGAGTTCACGCTCTCCACTGACGAAGTAGTGAAAGTAACGTTGGAAACTGCTTTGGAAGCTAACAAAGAAACTGAAGTTACTTTCAAAACTGCAGCTGGCGAAGAAATCACTGCTAAAGTAACTTGGGTCTTGACGACAGCAACTAAAGTTGAGAGCGTATCTGCTAGTAACTTGAAAGAAGTAGTTGTAACTTTTGACGGTGAAGTTGACAAAGGTACAGCTGAAGAAGCTGACAACTACACTTTGAATAAAGGACTGAATGTTGAATCGGCTACTTTGTCTGCTGACAAAAAGTCTGTAACATTGAGCCTGGATGTAAATAACGGTGGTCATCTTGATAACCAAAAAGAATATCAGTTGGATGTTGCTAACATTAAAGCGGGTGACAAAGTGATCAGTGTTTCTGATTACAAATTCACGCCACTTGATAACACGTTGCCAAATGCAACAGCTGTTCAAGCGCTTGGTAACAAAACAGTTAAACTGACATTCAGTGAGCCAATTGAGAAAGTGTCTACTTCCGACGTTACAATTGACGGAAAAACTGCTCTTGGTTATCCTGAAATTTCTGGCAACGTAGTAATCTATAAATTGTACACTAAGCTGGAAAATGCTGAACACACTATTGCTATCAAGAATGTCCAAGACTACGCCGAATTCAAATCTGCACCTCAAGAATTGACTTTCTCTGTAGTGGAAGACACTCAAGCTCCAACTGTCGCTTCTGTATTAAGTGCTACTTTCGAAACTGTACGCATTCAGTTCAGCGAGCCAGTTGATAAGTCTACGGTTTCTGGAGCAAATGTTTACTGGCTTCAAGGTTCTTCTAAGAAATATGCAAGCACTAAAATGACACAAATCAGCGATGATACGTATGAGTTTGATTTCACTGCAAACAAACTTCAATACGCTACTGCTCTTTACATTAGTGGCGTTAAGGACTACTCCGGTAATGCTATTGCTAATGATACCAAAGTCGAAGTGAATCCAGTTGTTGATCAAACTCGTCCTGAAGTTGTGAATGCGGAGTTGGAATCTGACAACAAAACATTCAAGATCAAATTTAACAAGTCTTTGGATGAAACAAGTGCAGAAACTAAAGGCAACTACATTATCCGTGACGCTGACGGCAATGAGGTTCGCAAAACTAAAACCCCAACATTGACTGACAGCAAGACGGTTTCCCTTGTATTGACGCAAGCACTTGAAGAAGGCAAAACTTATACATTGGAAATTGCTGGTGTAACGGATGCTACATTGTTGAAAAACTCTGTATTGCCTTACTCGAAGAAATTTGTAGTTTCTGACAACTCTGCTGCAATTGCTAGTGTTTATGTTGACAGTACTGCTAATGAAATCACTGTAACTTATGACAAAGAAATGGTTGTTGCAGGTGAAGGTTCTATTGCTAATCTGGATAACTATCTCTATGCAACAGTGGCAGGACAGTGGAAGAATCTTCCTGATAGTACTGACTATGTGATTGGTGCAGATAGCAAGTCCATCACAATTAAGGTTGACTCGGATGATTTGCTGGTTTCCACCATTACAAACTTCCGTGTACAATTGGTTAAGAGCATCAATGATAAGTACCTGTCTAATATCTCCCAAGATTTCAGTGGTACAGGACTCGAGACTATTGTTAGACCTCAAGCAACAGGTATTGAAGTAACTGATAACAATAAGTTGGAAATCGCTTTTGATAAAAACTTGTTGGCTGCTTCTGTAAATGCTTCTGATTTCGAAGTTAAGGATGGTTCCAGAACACTTTCTGTTGCAAGTGCATCTTTGAAAGATAACAACAAAGTTGTTCTGACTCTTTCCGCTGATGAATTTAATGATAATGGCACAGGTAAAACTTCTAATGCTAATCCTACTGTGACTGTGGTAGCAAATCCTAGAACTTCTACTTCAGCTGGATGGGTAATTACAAGTGGTGCTGTTGGCGGAACATTTACAGAGAAGATCGCAGCTTCCTTGAATAACGTATTGGTTGTTGATCCTACTTTGGCGACTAACACTGTCTTCACTCTGCAATTCTCCGAAGCACTTGATCCTACTGTGGATCTTGGCGATGTAGCTACTGACCTTGTAGTTAAGGATTCTAATGGTGATGACCTAGCGTTCACTGTAACTGCAGTCGGTGGAACTGGTACAGAGACTCAAGTTCAAATTACTCTTGGTGCTGTTTATGACGGCGTTGCAACTGTTGAAGTGAAAGACGATGCTCGCTTCTTGAAGGATCTTACTGGTAGTAATACTGTAAGTAGTTCTGACGTTTGGGAATTTGAAATGTAATACTGATTTACTAATAAAAAGGAGCCGAGAGGCTCCTTTTTATTTTTTAGGCTTGATCGAGGAGGATAATGACAACTTAATAAATATCGATGATAATCTTTTCAAATAGAGCTTTTTAAGGATATATTAAGCCAACTTTAAGAATCCCATGGTAAACTAATACATATGACAGTTTGGAGAATTACGAAACATTTTCCATCGAAATACGTTTTATGTTATAAGAACATTTATGCATGGGAGGAAAGACATTGAAAAAGATTCCAGTGACGGCTGCTGCACTAAGTGTTAGTTTATTGTTTTCTGGTGCGACAGGAGTAATGGCTGCGGGCACGACAAATACCAAGACGACTAAACAGACTAAAGCCGTAGTACACACTTTAGCAAACCTTACCCCAATCAAAATTACGGCGAAAAGTACGGTTCGATTGACCGATGTAAATATTTTAACTTTAGATGAAGAGAGTATACTGACATATACATTGACAATTACAAATGGCGATAATAAAACTTTAGACTTGCTTGATTACTGGTCAAAATTGAAAACTTCTAGCGGCACAACATATAGTACTTCACTTATGACCAAAGACAAAGATAAGAAAAAGTTATCTGCTGGTTCTTCCACAACCCTAACTTACGTAGCGAAAGTAGGAAAAAACACAAAAATCAGCAATTTAATGTTTCAAGTAATTAAATGGGATTTTAGTCAGGCAAATTATGAAAGCTTGAAAGGGCAGTTTAAAGTGCCGGCTACCTATATCACGTCAACTCCATCGGATCAATCGAAGACTTTGAAAGTTTTTGATACACCGGTGAAAGCGAAAGTTAACCAAGTGGCTGCGTTTGCATCAGGAGATTATAATTACGTGAGTGTTGGGCTAAATCTTCAAAATATTGGCTATAAGATTTTCGAAGATCCCAAAGTGAAGTTCGTAATCAAAACAGCTAGTGGAGCGAGTTATCCTATGTCTGTTGACTCTACAAGTACGGATTATAAAATACAGCCGCAGGATAACAAAACGTTAAACTTAATGACTGCCGTCCCTAAGAGCATCAAATTAACGAATATGGAATTGCAAATGGTACAAGATGATGAAACTACTAAACTTAGTTTACCCATTGCAACGATGCAACTTCCGAATGCATCCAATAAGTCACTTGCCGTTCAGCCTAATGTAGAAAAGTTTATTTCTCTAGGTAGTGGCAAAATTGCCGTCAAAGTGACAGGGGCAACACTGTTACAAAGTTTTGATGAGCATGATTTATCGGTCCGATTTACATTAAGGAATACTACAGGTACGACAGTAACAATTCCAAAGTATCAATTTGAACTTCAAACTTCTGATGGATATCGGTTGCCAATTACGACGCAAAGCACTGAGAATTTAGTTTTGCAACCTTTAGAAGAGAGAGTCATTAATCTACCGGTAAGCATACCGGCGAACGTGAGCACCAGTAACCCGCAATTATTTATGAATCTCCCTGCTGCGGCAGATTCTAAAGATTCTTTTGCTTATCCTGTTGGTATTTTTGCACTTCCAGCAATGCAACCTATGCAAAATATGATTGGTCAAAAACAATTCATTCAGACGAGTAATGGCATTCTTGGAGTTACTTTGTCCTCTGTGCAAAGATTACCTTGGAGCGATGGCGACCTGGTCTCGGCAAAAATAACAATCGATAATACCGGGTTTAAAACAGTTCAACTCCCAGAATTAACCGGACAGTTAAAAGTAGATTCAGCAAAATTGACTTCGGCCACGCAGTTAATTACAACTCAAAGCGTTGGTTTGCTCGGGGCTAATATGTCAACTGATGTCTATGTCGTAGCTAAGGTTCCAAGTTATCTGGATTTCAGCCAGCTTCAAATATCCCTATTAGAGAAGCTAGGAGAGACTGCGACATCGGAGTGGATCCAATTTAGTAATGCCGGGGCTTTACCAGATCTGCCCGAAATTAGTAGTGGTGAAACGTATAAAATCGAAACATCTGGTCGTCAACAGGAATTGAGAGTGTTAAGATCGTTTGTTTACAGTGGTACTACCTCTGATATCATTTACACTGAGTTGGAATCCAAAAATGTGGAGGATCACCAACTCGATTTATCACAATTAGCAGGTGCCTACGAAAGTAAGAGTGGTCAAACATTCAAGGCTACCGTAAGTCAGATAGATACTTCAGTAGGTCCGGAAGAGAAGAGTATTGTTGCTTTATGGGCAAAGATTCCAAAAACAATTTCGGCATCCGGTATGAAACTAATCGTTGGAGAAGGTATAACCGATGGAAAACTGACTCCTGTTAAAGAGGCACCAATCGGCTATGTCAATGCTGCAGCACTAGCATTATCGATTTCACAGCCAACTGTTAACAGTACATTGAACGCTCTAAATATACCGCCGTATAATTTAACAGTAAAAAGCGTAGGAGCTAGTCTTAACGGTTCGTCATCCGTTAATGTTACTTTTGATTACAACCTATCCAGAGATATGAACTATGCGATTGGAGAATTTGAACATAAATATTTACTTGAAATTTTAGACTCAAGTACTGGAAGAAGTTTTGAACAAGAGTTTACACCGGAAAAAGATTTGAAACTAACTACTGGTGGAACTAGCAGCTTTAGTATTAATGATTCTTCTTTTGAAAGTAGAACCTCAGGTTCATTCTACTTAAATGTTTATGATCTATTCCAAGGTCAAAAAGTAAAGTTAGGGAGCCAAGCTTTCCATTATACCTCTTCCAGAAACGATTAACCAACAAGCCCAAATCCACCCGGATTTGGGCTTGTTTCACTCTATCAAAACCTCTATCATAGACTGTAACAGAGTCATAGAGGAGGAACATAATGAAGACGGGTTGGAAAGTAACAACAGCCGTGGTGTTGATTGGCGGCAGTGTTTGGGCGGGATCGCTGTTGAATATGCAGGCGGAAGGTGCGGGGACAACGCCTGGTACGGCGGATGATCCAGTCGTTACCAAGAGCTATGTTGATCAAGCGATTCAGCAAGCCGTGGGTGGCGGGGGAGGTTCTACCACGCCTTCGACCGGAGGCTCTGGCAGCAGCTCGAGCGAGGATGGGATCCAGATCGTCGAGGTGAAGCCGGGTAAGATTCTCGTTGCTTCTGCGGGGGCGGAGTTCATTGTTCGTTCCGGGAAGGCGGTTATCTATAGCGCGGATTCCAACGGCGTAGCCGATCTTACGGACGGAAAGGATATTACTAATGGCGGTACGGTGTTGAATAACCATTTGCTGTCTTTTCCAAGAGCCGGACGGGGGATTCAGGTGTTGGATGGAGACACGCACAATTTGACCGTGATGGTGCGCGGCGGATATCAAATCAAATAACTCGGCCAATGAAATGGCATGATTCGGCAGAAGTAACAAACATTCATCAGCGTAGCTAGAATCGCCGGGTACATACTACTCTTGAAATCAATTTTCAGGAGGTGCTTGGATCATGGCAAGAAGCAATCGTAAAATCGTACCGGAAAGCCGTCAGGTCTTGCAGCAATGGAAATACGAAATCGCGGCCGAGTTTGGATTGCCTGTAGGCTATGGGGCAACGGGAGCGGCTGATACGGAGTTTGCCGGAGAATTGGGCGCCCTTGGCGGCAGTCAGAGCTACGGCGGAAGCTGGGGACATCTGACCTCCCGCGAAAACGGCTCCGTTGGCGGAGAGATTACGAAACGCCTTGTTGCTCAAGCGGAACAAAATTTTATGCTATAAATTATTCCACAAAAACCATCAATTATTTTGACATGACTTGGCAAATGCGATACTATTTCTTTTAAGGATTGCTAATCCAACCTTTTCCGATTAGGGAAAGGTTCATTTTTTGATGTGGGTTTACATTGTATTGGATAGACAGGCCTTAGCCATACTATCCATGGGGAGGTTGAATATATGTCCGTACAAGGGCGACACTTGTTTACTTCCGAGTCCGTGACCGAGGGACATCCGGATAAAATTTGCGACCAAATCTCCGATGCGGTACTTGACGCTTTTCTGGCGAATGATCCTTATGCCCGGGTAGCTTGCGAAGTATCGGTAGCCACCGGGCTTGTGCTCGTGATCGGCGAGATCAGTACGAAATCCGAGTATGTCGATATTCCGGCCATCGTTCGCAAGACGGTGAAGGAGATCGGCTATACCCGTGCCAAATATGGTTTTGACTCCAACACCTGTGCGGTGCTTACCTCGCTCAACGAGCAGTCTGCGGATATTGCACAAGGCGTGAATGCAGCACTGGAGAACCGTGACCCGGCTCAAATGGACAAGGAGACCGAAAATATCGGTGCCGGTGACCAGGGGTTGATGTTCGGATTTGCCACCAATGAGACACCGGAATTAATGCCGCTTCCGATTGCGCTGTCGCATCGGATCGCACGCCGTTTGTCCGAAGTGCGCAAAGACGGTACGCTGGAATATCTCCGTCCCGACGGTAAAACCCAGGTGACGATTGAATATGTTGACGGCAAGCCGAAACGCGTTGATACGATCGTGGTATCCACGCAGCATGCCGAAGAAATTTCCTTGGAACAAATCCAGAAGGACATCAAAGAACAGGTCATCCTTCCTGTCGTTCCAGCTGAACTGCTGGATGGGGAGACCAAATATTTCATCAACCCGACGGGCCGTTTCGTCATCGGCGGACCGCAAGGCGACGCCGGCTTGACCGGACGTAAAATCATCGTGGATACGTATGGCGGATATGCTCGTCATGGCGGCGGCGCGTTCTCCGGTAAGGACCCGACGAAGGTGGACCGTTCTGCGGCTTATGCAGCTCGTTACGTAGCGAAGAACCTCGTAGCAGCAGGTCTGGCCGACAAAGTGGAAATCCAACTGGCCTATGCGATCGGCGTAGCGAATCCGGTTTCCATCAACGTCGATACGTATGGAACCGGCAAGGTATCGGAAGAGAAGCTCGTTGAACTCGTCCGCGATCATTTCGACCTCCGTCCGGCCGGGATTATCCGCATGCTGGACCTGCGCCGTCCGATTTACCAGCAAACGGCGGCTTACGGACATTTTGGACGTACGGACATCGACTTGCCTTGGGAAAGAGTGGACAAGGCTGAGGCGTTGAAAGCCCAAGCGGGAGTGTAACTTAGCCACATAAATTAAACGGATAACTGCTCCGAACTGAGCGGGAGTCCGTTTTTTTGTGTCCCTTTTTCTAAACTTTAAGGTATTTTTTGCCGTTAATAGATATAGGTATGCGCTTCAGTGCCTTTATGGCTGTCCTATATACATATTTGGTTTCAGGGAAGGGGAAGTTACTAGAAATGAATAAGAAAGCATCGGCCGTAGTGGCGCTTCTACTGGCAGTCCATTTATTCGGCGGAACTTTGGCAGGAGCAGCCGCTCCGGGCTTGTCGACGTCTTTCACGAACAACGTATCGATTACGGCGGTGGCCGCCTCCAGTATGATAGGAACGTCTACGGTCAGTCCCGGGAACGGAGACCGTGGGGTCCCGATCAATACGTCGATCCGGATTGAATTTGCCAAAAGGGTGACATTCCAGGCTGCAACGATCGAGATTACGGATACTGATACGAACGTTCAATATGGAGTGATTCATCTGCAGCCGGCTACAGGGGTGAGCCAGGATTATCAGGAGCTTACCTTGACACCGCCTGCTTTGATAAATGGCAAAACCTATAAAATTACGATTCCGGCAGGTACGTTTATAGAAGTAGACGGCAATAACCCGCTGCCAGTAATGGAATGGACATTTACCACCGTGTCGGCAGGCAATGTTGCGCCAACTCAAGTCGCTTTTTCCCCAATCAATCAAAACGTTTCGCTAGACGCCGGGAATCGTCTAACACTGGGCATGCAATTCAGTGAACCGATCGAAACGGGAACCGGTAAGATTATGATTAACCGGGTTTCGGACAATAGAACGATCGAGACGATTAACGCGTCTTCGGTCAGTTATCCGGATCCCGCCGATCGGACTAGAGTCCAACTCACCGCTACGAGATTATCGGCAGGCGAACGCTACTATGTTCTAATGGATAGTCTGGCTTTTAGAGATTCGGACTGGACACCCTTTGCCGGGGTTAATAATGCCAATCAATGGACCTTCTCCGTCAAAGGCTCGCCGGTTACGGTATCGCAGTATACTCCTGCCGGATCGGGCGTAAGTCCATCCGCTGCGCTGCAAATCAACTATAGCCGCAACGTATATCCGGTGGGCGGGAACATTACGATCAAGACGGGTTCGGCGGTTCAGAGAACGATCAGCGTAACCTCCACCGAGGTGACCGGCGGCGATTCCAAATCGATTGTCATTCAACCGGCAACCGCGTTGGCGATGAATACAAGCTATACCGTGGAGGTTCCGGCGGGTGCGTTTGCGGATAGCGACGGAAATTTAACGCCGGCTTCAACCTGGTCCTTTACCACGGGGACGACGACGTCAACGACATTAGCCGTCAGTTCCTTATCCCCAGCGGATCGCAGCACGAATAATCCGGTGACCGGCAATCTGGTTGCGACATTTAACCGGAGCATCACACTAAACACTGCGGCAGGGGTAAGGTTATATAAACAAGGAACCACCGCTCCGATTTCGGCGGCCGTTCAGGTGAATCCGTCGAACAACCGGCAGCTGATCATCGATCCGACCGCCGATTTGCAGGATGGTTCGACTTACTTTGTTAATATCGACGCTGGCGCTATTGCGGATCCGGCGGCTGGCGGTACCGCTTTTGGGGGACTCGTCGGCACGAGCAGTTGGACGTTCCAGACCGTTTCGGCAGATAAGACGGCTCCCGTCCTTCAGAGCACGACCATGTACAGCAACTCGGTCATTCGCCTGCAATACAATGAAGCTCTGGATGCTACGATCAGCCTTCTGACATCCAGCTTCGCCGTCACCGTAAACGGGGAGACGCGGAGATTGTCCAATGCTTACGTATCCGGAGAGAGCGCGTACGTAACGCTGGAGACGGGCGTAGCGGTAGGCCAAAAAGTAACGGTAAGTTACTCCGGCAGCAGCGTTCGGCCAATTCGCGATTTGGCGGCCAATGTGGCTACCGGCTTCTCCAGTAGGGAGGTTACGAACGGAGTCGATTCCGTTCTTCCCAAACCGAGAGACGGGTACGTATCCGGCAGTACGGTTACCTTGTATTTCAGCGATACCTTGAAGAGTGTGTCCAGTTATGCCTATCAACAGTTTTCGGTAACGGCGGACGGTTACTCCAAGGGGATTAACAGTATTTCGCAAAGCGGAACTGCCGTAACGTTATATCTTTCCAGCGCCGTAACCAACGGGGAAGTTGTGAAGGTATCATATTCGCCGGGTTCTTACCCCCTTCAGGATTCGCGGGGACAGAATATTTCCGGATTCGCCGATTATTTTGTCCGCAATTATAACGACACTAGACCTCCCGAGTTTACGGCGGTGGAGGGTTCCGGCAGCAGCATAATACTAACCTACAATGAAGCTTTGAGTACAACGAGTATACCGATGAAAAGCCAGTTTTCCGTTCTCGTAAACAACTCGCCGGTTTATGTGACGAAAGTAGAGATCGCAGGGAATCAAGTTACCTTAACCCTGGCCTCCTCCTTTACCAGCGCACAAAACGTAAGCTTGTCCTATGTTTCCGGTACGGGAGGAATCGCCGATCTGAACGGGAATTTGGCGGGGTATATCAACCTTCAACCGGTTAATTACAAGGTGGTCACGGAAGGAATCCGCTCGGCTACCATCACGAATGATACCATTTCGGTAGTTTACAATACATCCCTGGCAACCGTCGCCTCCTTTCCGGTGAACCAATTCTACGTGACGGTGGATGGTACGAACCGCAGTATTCTATCAGCCAGCGTTAGCGGCAGTACCGTTACGATCAAGCTGTCGAGTCCTGTTACAACCGGCCAGACTGTGGCCATGTCGTACATGACAGGCGGAACTCTCCTCTACGACACTGCGGGGAATGTGATGAAAGGGTACAGCAGTATCCCGGTGCAGAATTTGACGGGCGCCTCGACCGGAGGAACGGTAAATGGGCAACCGTCTTATCTGACGGCTATGACGACGAATAACTTCGGCAAAACCGGCTATTCTTTAGCCGCAACAACGGTCCAAACCTCAACGGACCGTTCCCAATACGGACAGACGATAACCAAATATATTCTGGATAGTGCGAAGGTTAAGGAGTCCTTATCTTTCCTGGTTTCAAGCGGCGGCAGCGATCCGTTGCTGGTATTTGAGGTTCCGTCGACGGAAAAGGCCGCTGCGGTCGCGCTGCCGGTGAACCCTTTGATGGAGTTGTACAGCAGCGGCAAAACGGCATCCTTTGCGGTAAAATACGGCGATATGATGTATGAGCTTCCCGTGCGAAAAATCCCGTTCAGTCAAATTTCACGGGTGACCAACACGACGTCTCTCGCTTCCGTCAATTTGATCATTCGTTTGGAGACGGTTCCTAAAGCGAACCAATCCTCGCTGGCTTCAAACGGTAAAGTATCCGTTAGCGTACTTAACGATCCGGTTGTTGTGGATGTAGCAGCAATTAATGGGACAACCGGCAGCGGTGCGGAAATATCGCATAGCGGGAAATTATATATTTCGCTGAACAGACAGGTTCCAACCGCGACGGCCTCGCTAGCCAAATATGATCAAACGGCTAGAACAGTCGCTCATTTGCCTTCGACCATCGAAAGCAGCGGGACGGGGGTCTTGTTGACGGGGCAAGTGGACGGAAATGCAGTGGTTGGTCCGGTAGTCGGATACACGTATTTCTCCGACACCCTGAAGCATTGGGCCAAGAGCGACATCGCCGAATTGTCCAACAAGCTGATCGTTGAGCCTCGGACGTCCGGCTCCAACTTCGAGCCCGACAAGAACATCACCCGCGCGGAATTCGCGGTGTTTATCGCGAAGGGGCTGGGGTTGGCCGGAGATGACGCGAACGCCCGCCGCTTCCCGGACGTTTCGTCCGGAACGACGGCGGCGTATATCGGGGCGGCGGCGAAGGCCGGGATCATCAACGGCAACGCGGACGGCACGTTCAAGCCGAACAGCAATATCACGCGCGAGCAGATGGCGCTGATGATGGTGCGGGCGATGGAATACGCCGGGTACGACACGTCGATGAACGGCGCGAACACTGCGACGCTGTCCAAGTTCAAGGACGCGGCCAAAATCCAGTCCAAGGACACGGTGGCCAAAGCCGTGAAGGAAGGTATTATCCAGGGCGTATCCACCAATACGTTCCAGCCGCAAGGCAATGCGACGCGTGCGCAAGCCGCAGTTATGCTGAAGCGGGTGCTGGATAAGCTGAACTACATTTAATCCTGTGAAGAACTCCTGGTGTCTAAACAAGGCATCGGGAGTTTTTTTGCGCACAGGTTATCCACGAAATTCACATTATCCACAGTTGATCGAACCTGCAAGTGAGCATACCCCCAAATCTTATCCACGTTTTCCACAGGTTTTATCCACAAAATCCACATTATCCACAAACCCCATGCTAAATAAGTTGAACTTAAGAAGCTAACGAGTAAGGCAAGAGGGTGAAATGATTCTGAAGAAACGCCAGTGGTCGCCTTTGTGAGAGGATTTCAACAACGTTCGAATCTAGATAACTAGAGAAATCCGCGAACAACAGCGATCGTAAGAACATTTCACACGGCTGCCCGATGACGTGCTAATTCATAGTTCATCTTATATAGCAAAATTCATCGAATCGCTACATTACTTGAACAAACTTGCTTTTTTTCGTAACTTTTCCGGCAAAATGTAGTCTATTAATTAGAGAGTAGATTCCGAGGAATAAGAGAGTTGCGCCGCCCGGGATCAATTTTTGCGAAAAAGATGGGAGAGTCGTCAATCAAAATGGTAGTCAGAAGAGAGGAAGAAACCGGAACCACCGTCGAACTTGAAGCAGTCGCAGTCCGTCACCAATCGAAGATCGCCCGCCTCGTGGCAAGCCATGGCAAGAAGCTGGCGCTTGTCTCCCTGGCGGGTTTGATATGGATTCAACCCGTGATCGGCGTCGGACCGATTGGAGGAACCGCGTTGACCGCCGAAGCGGCCGCCAATCAAACCGTGAAAATCAGCGAGAGCATGATCACGTCCGGAGCCAAGCTGGTGAAATACGAATACACCGTAACCCGTTCGGGCAAGCCCGTGAAGGTGCTGGCCGACGTGATCGAGGTGGATCTCACGAATCCGTACGTGCAGTTGAACGTCATGACCGGCAAAGGGGGACAAGTTACGACAAGGCAATCCGTTGAAGGGATGGCCAAAGAGACCGGCGCGGTCGCCGGGGTGAACGGCGATTTCTTTGCCACCGGGGGGCAAGGCGTGCCGATGGGCGCGGCCGTATCCCAAGGAACCTTGGTAACCAGCCCGGCGCAGTTGCAAGGCATGTACGCTTTTGCGGTGCGTAATGACGGGACGCCGCTCATCGACCGGTTTGGCTTTAACGGAACGGTGCTTGCCATGGACGGCTCGACATTCCCGCTGACCGGGATCAATCAGGAATCGTATATGACGGAGCCGGATAAGGCTTACAGTCATGTGAATAACATGTTTATCTATACCAGCGCCTGGAAAGCGGAAGAGCGTCCGGCCGCCAGCTCGACGACGCCAACCGAAGTGTTGGTGCAGGGCGGCGTCATTACGCAGATTTCCATTAAAGCGCCGATCTCCGGACCGGTGCCATCGGACGGTTATATCCTGCGCGCCCATGGAACGGCCGCCGATTACGTGGCAACGCATCTGGCAGTAGGGCAGAGCGTCGATACGCAGTATGAGCTGCGCTCCTTGACCGATGGGCAAATCGTCAATCCGGCGGATCTGAAAACGATGATCGGCGGCCACACGTTGCTGGTGGATCAAGGCCAAGCCTCGGCGTTCACCCGTTCGACGACTTCCATTAGCGGCGGCAGCGCCGTAGCACGTACCGCGGTAGGTTACTCCAAGGACGGCAAAACCGCGTATATCATTACCGCGGAGAAGAACAGCAACAGCACCGGGCTCACGCTAAAAGAACTGCAAGGGTTCATGACCGGGATCGGCGTCTGGAAAGGCATGAACCTGGACGGCGGCGGTTCGACGACGATGGTGACCCGTCCGCTTGCCGAAACATCGGCGCAGCTGACGTTCACGACTTCCAACGGGTCGGCGGGACAACGCGCGGTAGCCAATGGACTGGGCGTATTTACGAACGCGCCGCAAGGAACGCTGCTCGGGCTGAAAGTAAGCGGCGCGTCCGCGCTATTCATCGGTCAAACCGTGCCGTACGCCTTGAAGGGCTACGATACCTACTATAACCCGATCGATACCGGCGGCATCCAGACAACCTGGAAAGCCAGCAACGGCAATGTCGTATGGACGGGCAGCGGGTTTAAAGGCGTGAAGGCGGGAACCGCGAAAGTGACCGCATCCAGCGGACAAGCGAACAGCAGCATGGATGTAACCGTGCTGGGCGGGGCCGATCTGGCGAGCCTGACGGCGGGTACGACGTTTGCGCCGCTGGAAGCCGGAGCTACGGTGACGGTGGCCATGACCGCGAAGCTGAAGGACGGCCGGACGGTCGAAGTACCGGCCGAATCGGTCAAATGGACGTTCAGCGGCATGAAAGCCAGCGTGCAGGGCGGCGTGCTGACGGTGCAATCCGTCAACAGCGGAGCGAAATTCGCCTATGCAACGCCTTCCTATGACGGCTTTACCGGCACGCCGGTCGTGTTGTCGACCTCGACGGAAACGATCTGGGAAAGCTTCGAAAACATGTCTTACCCGATTTCCTTCACCGGCCTGCCGGCCGAATCGAGAGGATCGGCTGCCGTGGTGCAAGGGACCGGCGAACGCGCGAACTCCAAAGTGCTGAAGCTGGACTATGATCTGACCGGCGGCAGCGGCAGCAAATTCGCCTATGCGCAAATCAACGGCACGAACGGGAAGGCCATTCCGGACAATGCTACGGCGCTGACGGTCGACGTACTTGGCGACGCCAGCCTGAACTGGGTGCGGGCCGAATTGTCCGACGCCGACGGAAAGCCGGTTTACATCGATCTGGCGCGTCCGCTGGATTACACCGGCTGGAAGACGTTGACCGCCGATTTGACGGCGAGCAATATCAAGTTCCCGGCCAAGCTGAAACGCCTGTATGTCGTTAATGTGGAAGAAGGACAGGACGAACGGGCGCTGACGGGCAGCGTATCTTTTGATAACGTGAGATTTACGGCGCCTGCGCTTGAAGGGGACACCGGGTTCCCGAGCGCGACGGCCGTGATGGTGCTCGGCCAGAAATCGATGACGGTCGACGGCAAGAAGCAAAGCCTGGAGGTGGCTCCGCTGCTGAAGGATAACACGACCTACGTGCCGATCAAATATGTGCTGGACGTGTTTGGCGGAACCGCCGGCTGGAATAATGCTGCCAAAAAAATCACCGTCACGCGGGGTTCGACGATCCTGGAGCTTACGGTTGGCCAAAAGCAATTTTTGCTAAACGGAGTCGCGACCCAATCCGAGGTTTCGCCGATTATCGTGAACGGGAGGACTTTGGTCCCATTACGTTTGGTCTCGGAACAGCTGGGAATTGCCGTAAATTGGGAGAAGAAAACCAAATCCATTACCCTCGAATCATGATATGATTAGTCTGGTACTATATGGACTAAGGAACGGAGAAGGATTACGTGGATTTCCAAGCTGATGCCATTGATCGCGTGATTAATAATGCTGTAAATGTACTGGAAAGTAGCAAGCTGCAAATCCTTGAAATATTGGACTCGGCCCGCAACGAGCTGAAGACCCTCAACAACGAGCTGCAAAACGTCATGAAAGAGACGGCGGAAACGGTAGAGAAGGTCGACCAGCTCGAAGTGAACTACCGGCGTTCCCGCATCCGGCTGACGGAAGTCAGCCGGGACTTCGTGCGGTACAACGAGGAGGACATCAAGCAGGCGTACGAGAAAGCCACCCAACTCCAGCTCGATTTGCTGATTTACCGCGAGAAGGAAATGTATTTGAAAGCCCGTCGCGACGAGCTGCAAAAACGGGCCCGCAATGTGGAGAAGTCCGTCGAGCGTGCGGAAACGATCAGTTCGCAGATGAGCGTGGTGCTGGAGTATTTTTCCGGCGAACTGGGACAAGTTACCCGCATTTTGGAGTCGGCGAAGAACCGTCAGCTCATTGGGCTGAAGATTATTTTGGCCCAGGAAGAGGAACGCAAGCGGATATCCCGGGAGATTCACGACGGTCCTGCCCAGCTGCTCGCAAATCTAGTGCTTAGGACGGAAATTGTAGAAAGAATGCTTGCTAAGCAGGAATTTAAGATGGTGCAGGACGAAATAGTAGATTTGAAGGCGCAAGTCCGTTCGAGCTTGGAAGAGATGCGGAAGGTGATTTTCAACCTGCGCCCGATGGCTTTGGACGACCTTGGCCTGATCCCGACGCTGCGCAAATATGTGCATGATTATGAAGAAAAGACGAAAATCAGGGCTACCTTCGAAACCCGAGGCAAGGAACACCGGTTATCCTCTCCGATGGAGGCGGCGATCTTCCGTTTGGTACAGGAAGCGCTCACCAATGCGGCGAAGCATGCTTTTCCGACGTATGTGGGCGTAGACATCACGTATCAGGCGCAAATGATCCGCATCCTGGTGAAAGATAACGGGCTGGGCTTCAAGGTGGAACAATTAGAGCAGAAGGCGAAAGAGCATACTCATTTTGGCTTAATCGGCATGCGGGAAAGAGTGGAGTTGCTCGAAGGCAGAATGGAAATCGAGTCGGCAGCGAATTTGGGCACCAAAATCGTCATCCACATCCCAACTAACTCAGATAAGAGAAAGGAGTACCAGGATGGATAATCTTACGAGTGGCAGTAGACAGGCAATCAAAGTTCTCTTGGCTGACGATCACCAATTGTTTCGCGAGGGCCTTAAGCGAATATTGAATATGGAGGAAGACATCGAAGTCGTAGGCGAATGCGGCGATGGTGCCCAGGTGCTGGAATACTGCCAGCAATTGAGCCCGGAAATCGTGTTGATGGATATTAACATGCCGTTGGTGAACGGCGTGGATGCTACGGCGGAGCTCCGGCAGGCGCTTCCCGAGGTCAAGGTCATCATTTTATCGATTCATGACGACGAAAGTTACGTATTTGAAACGCTCCGCAAAGGAGCCACGGGTTACCTGCTGAAGGACATGGAGGCGGAGTCCCTGATCAACGCGATTCGCACGGTGGCGGAGGGGAATGCTTTTATCCACCCGAAAGTGACCGGCAAATTGATTCAGCAGCTGCGCCGCATGGAATATTTGAGCGAAACGGGCGCGATTGCCGAAGACAACGCGATCCGCGAAGCGGGCGTGAAATTCGTGGCCGGGGACGACAATCCGTTGACACGCCGCGAGGCCGAAGTTCTCCGTTTGATGGCGGAAGGGCGCAGCAACAAGATGATCGGCGAGCATTTGTTCATTAGCGAGAAGACGGTCAAGAACCATGTCAGCAGTATTTTGCAAAAAATGGACGTGGACGATCGCACCCAAGCGGTCATTAACGCGATTAAGTTTGGTTGGGTTACGCTGTAATCGCGGGGCCTAGATCGAATAGCTTTGGCTTGAATTAGAGGGAGCGGCTCCGGCAACACAGGGTTGGCGCTCCAACCGTTAAGGGAAATCATCAGCGCAAACGAACCTGCGCGTGTGCCCCGTTGGTCATGCGGGAAGGGTTTTGCTGGCTTTCTCTGTGCCTAAGGTTTCCATATTATTCATGAACTTGAAAAGTGAGGCGAGTTCCTCATTTATAGGATTTCCGATGGAGAAACAGGGATCGGCCAGGTACATAGGTGGCGGATTCATGACGGAGGGTAGCCCGGGAGGTTCATGGAACGGAGGCGTTCCGTGCGAGCCCAGTAACCGACCTTTTACCGGCGGCATATATTGTCGCTATAAGGGAGGTGGGTTCCGTGGTTCCCTATATGGGTTGGGTTCTGCTGAGTTACGGATTGGCCGCGGCGCTGGTGCACTTGCTTCACGGGCTATATTTGCGGCGTAAGCCGAAGGATCGCGCGATTCATTATATTCTGGTGACGAGCAATCATGAGAATCAGATGGAGTGGTATTTGCGGGCGCTCTCTTGGTATGCACGGCTGCGCGGGTTGCCGCTGCGGGTGACGGTACTCGATGAAAGCTCGGAGGACGACACGCTGGCGATCATGCAGAAGCTTCAGGCGCAAGGCGAGATGGAGCTGACGGTGATCGGTTTGGCTGCGGTGCGGCAAGAGGACGTGGAAGCGCAAGCGGCTCGGCTGGCCGGAGATTCCCCGGTATGCCTCGACCTGCGCGTACCGCAGGAGGCGGACAAAATACCCTATGTCCACGTGTAAGCCGCTACATCAGGAACATCCAAGCAATAGGTCAAAAAGGCAACGGCTGCAGGAAGGAAAAAAGAATATGATCAGGCTAGCGCATCGAAATGCGCGGTTGAACGTGTGAAGCACACTCTGTGATGGCGATAAGCCCAGGAGTGTGCTTTTTTGCGTTGGCGGGCATGCGGGTGAGTTGGATATGGAGTGTTTTGAGGGAGGTGGGATGGAATAAGGATGGGGAAGGAGTAAGGAAGATGAGGAGGAAGGCAGATTTAGGCAGAGTTAGGCAGGCTAAAAGGTGACAAGAAAGAACAGAGGGGAAAGAGATCAGAAGGGGGGATTTCGACGGATGGGGAGAGAGGTGAGATGTACCGGGAGGCGGAGAAAAGTTAAATAACCAATTAGCATCGGGTAATCTGACGGACAGTCGACTGAAAGAAAAGAGGAGTTTGGTATGGGGGAACCATGAACGATAAGTCGATACCTCCATATTGGAAGGACTAAGCATGGGACGTGAGAGCAAATCGGCAAGCGACGGGCAAAATGTAGGGATTTGAGCTTGGGAAGGGGGTGAGGGAACTGATCGAAGATATGCTGGATTAGGGGTAGCAGCTGCTGACGGAAATGTTGATGGAAAGACATTTGGAAGGAACGGTTAAAAGGTGCTAATGGAAAGTGATAGTAGATAGTTGCTTGAAAGGGAGAGGGGATTTGCCCAAGAGAGTGAGTGGAGGCTGATGGACCGTATGGGCAGACCGGAAGAGCAAACCGGGAAAGCAGACCGGAAGAGCAAACCGGGAAAGCAGACCGGAAGAGCAAACCAAATGCCAAATCAAAGGAGCAAGCCGTGGACGGTTGAAGCAGGGACTATGGAACGCTTGGAGTTGAATTGGCAGCAAGTTGCAAGTTGGGCAGTGTGCCTTAACGGACCCCAGAGGCGCTATTCGGCTAAAAAAGGGGGGGATTGCCAATTAACGGACTGAGGAGCCGCTATTTCCCTCACATCAGCGGGAATTGGCTGGTTTTCAGGCATAATAGCGTCCTTCGAGTCCGTTATAGCGGGAAATGATCGGGAAGAAGGTAGTCGATTAACAAAGCAGAAACCCCATGGCGTTTGGTCGAGTTCGCGTAACGACGGAAGGCAGGGTCTGTACGAAAAATCGTACAAATACACTCCTGTCATGGACGAGGGCAAGGGTTTGTACGAAAAATCATCTAAAAGCGCTCATGCAACGGCTCGATGCAGCAGTTATGTACGAAAAATCGTACAAAAACGCCCATGTAACGGTCCAATGCAGGGACTTTGGACGAAATTTCGTACAATATCTGCCTTGTGGCCTCGAGTTCAAAGTTGTCCACAGTAGATCGACGCTCTCTTGGGGTTCCCTAGAAGTTGCCGCTCGTAGTGGAGGTCCAATTGAAGGCAGATTTCACGCGATGATGTCCGATAGTTTCGGGTGGAGGATGGCAAATCAAGACGAAACAACGCAACTTGTGCAGAAAATGCCGCAAAGGAATATCAGGAAAAAGAGGAATTGTTTGTAATTTGTAGAAATATGGAATAAGTTGCTTGATTTTGGAAGGAGGAGCGACCGTGAAAATTGGATTGTACGCCGTGAGGTTGGAGCAAGGGTGGCAGCTGAGGGCGAGTTTGGAGTTGAAAGTGGATCTGATGTGGTGGAGCAGTGGGGAGAGCGGGAGGTTTGATTTGGAGTTGCCGAGTCGGTTCGAGGGGCGGGGAACTGGACAAGCCGAGGGGAGTACAGGGGCCCTGTGGAGCAAAGGAGTATGGAGCAAAAGAGAATGGAGCGAGGAAGTATGGTGTGAGGCGAGTTCGGCTAAGGGGTTTGAGGGTAGGGCTGGTATTCCTTGTATTCCGGGTATTTCAAAAGACAGGAAGCCGGCCGTAACGGCCATGTACCTGCTATCGGAAGGGATGCCCTTAGGATGGGCGGTCATGCTGAGAGACCGGTTCTCTTCGCAGGCGGAGATGGATGGTTGGACCTCGAGGGAATGGGATTTATTTTTGAGGAGGGAACTGAAGGAGGAGCTTGATATGGAGCGCAAGCTGGTAAATCCTCATGAACCATTTGATGAGCACCGTTTCTTAGGAGAAGTGCGTGGCTGGTTATGGAGGGAGGAGGGAATGACGGAGCTGGGAAGGGCTTTGGGGACGATGGAGCAGGTGGGAATGAGAAATGGTCTCCTCCAGCAGGATCAGTCGTGGCCGAACCTTAATGGCAATTCGGGGATAAGGAGGTCGGGGATGATTATGGATACGGAGATGGATACGGAGATGGATACGGATGCGGATGCGGATGTATATCGTGGATTGGCTTGGAGAGAGCAGGCCGGGGATAGCGGAGAGTGGGCCGAAAAGGGAAGCGGCTGGTCTGAGTCAGAAGGGGGAAGAGGTTTGAGTGGGCTGGTGGAGATAGCGGATGCGGGGTGGGGAATAGGGGACACGCCCCTGGAGGCGGCGGCGCGGCGGCTGGCAGCCGCGCTGGAGGGCCGTTCGCTGCTGGAAGCGGAGCTCCAGCAGCTGCTGGCGGAACGCCTGCCGGCGCTGGCGCCGGCGTGGCGTTCCGCCGTCCAGCACGCGCACCTGCAGGGGCGCGTTATCGTTAATGACATGTTCAAAGGTTTTGATCATCAGCAATTGGCCGTTGATAAAATCGCTCGTGGCCAATCCGGTAAATATGC
>NZ_JBNYYG010000032.1:0-60750 GCF_050565405.1 Paenibacillus macerans
CAATTTCAGATACCAATGGGGATTAAAAAAGATGACTCCTGTGCAATACAGGAATCATCTCATAAATGCTGCTTAATTCTTTTTTCCAAAGTGTCCTTGACTAAGGGGCCAGTTTAGTTATCCCTGCGTCGCCATTTCCTCTTTTTCGGTCAATTGCTCTCCGTACGGGCCGCGTCTTTGACCGGCAAGCCGAAATTCGGCATGCCGTCGTCGTTCCAGGTGAAACACTGGGCGCGCGTATGCCGGTTCGGGTCGTACAGGGGATCCCCGACGACCTCCTTGTAGTTGCGGGCATGATAGACCAAAACTTCCCGCCCGTCCTCCGAGACGGTAAAGCTGTTGTGCCCCGGTCCGAATTGACCGGCTGCCTCGCTGGTCGCAAACACCGGTACGGGCGATTTCATCCAGGAGCTCGGGTTCAGGAGATCCGCCGACTCGTCGGCCGCGAGCAAACCCATGCAGTAGTGATGGTCGGTGGCACTAGCCGAATAGCTGATGAAAATGCGGCCGTTCCGCTTCAGCACCGCCGGCCCTTCGTTCACTTTAAAGCCGATCGTTTCCCAATCGTACTCCGGCATCGAGATCATCGCCTGCTCCCCGGTTAATGTCCAGGGGTTGCTCATACGGGAAATGTACAGGTTGGAGTTGCCGTCGATCGCCGGATCTTTTTGCGCCCACACGTAATACCGTTCCCCTCGGTGCTCGAACGTCGTCGCATCCAGCGCAAACGATTCCCAGCCCGTGCGAACTTGCCCTTTTTCTTCCCACGCCCCCTCCAGCGGATTAGTGGAGGCGTTCTCCAGCGCGTACATCCGATGATCGAACAAACCTTCCCGCGTTTCGGTCGTGCGGGCCGCAGCAAAGTAGATGTACCATTTTCCATCAATGAAGTGGATTTCCGGAGCCCATATGTTTGCGCTTAGCGGGCCGGCATCGTATTTGCGCCAGGCCACCACCGGCTCGGCGGCGCCTAACCCCTGAAGCGTAACGGACCGGCGGATCTCGATCCGGTCGTATTCGGGAACCGAAGCCGTAAAGTAGTAAAAACCGTCCGTGTGCTTGTAAACCCACGGATCCGCCCGTTGCTCCACGATCGGATTGAAATATGTCTGCTTGTGATTCATGTCGGTTTCTCCTTTATATATAGGTTAATTCAGTTTAGCAGCGCCGAGCCGAATTATGGTGTTTCAACTCCACGGTTCGTTCACTCCCCTCAGCCAGCCCGGCCTTCCTCGAACAATTTCCGGATCACCGCTTCCGTGATTGGCAAGTCATAGACGCGCAGCTCATCCATCAACCCCTGGTAAGGAGGATCCCACCAATTGACGCCAAAACCGAAAATCCCCGATCCGTCCGTGAAAATATCCGGGAATCCGGTTCCCGAAAATTTCGGCTCCCCGTCCACGAACACCTTCACGGCTCCGGCGTCGACGGTAAAGGCGACATGATGCCATTCTCCCGCCGAAATCCGCGAGCCCGTGGTGCCGTCGTACCACGCTTCGCCGGACCAAAGCATCGTATTATGATCCCAGGAATCCGGTACGAGGCTGATCCAGCTCGCATTCGATTCGGCACCGAAGAAGCTGGTCGTAAATTGGGTGAATTGCTGCGGATTCAGCCATAACGAGACCGAATAGCGGTTCCCGGAAATGAGTCCGTCGGCCAGCCGAATGCCGGAGTTCCCGTCAAACACGGCCGCTTGCCCTTGAACGCCGTCCGCATAGGTGATCGTTCCCCGCTCGGCGTCGATCTTCGCCCCGGTTACCGCCCCGTCCGCGAACCGCCCTGCAGCTTCCGACAAATCCCCTTCGAAGCCATAATGGGCAGTGAGCCCATATGAAGTATCGATCGGAGCGACGATGATCGTAAATTGCTTCGCGGCGCGGGCTTTCCCCTTCGTAATCGCCGCCGTCAGCGTAGCCTTGGCATCGGTTTCGCCGGGATCCGGCGGATAAATGACACCGGTCTCGGAGATGACGCCCGAATCCGAGGACGACCAGGAAATCTTGGCTCCATGCGTCCCTTCCGCCGGCAGCGTGAGATTATTCATGACCTTGCCGGTATCGCCCAGGCTTAATGCCTCCCGTACGGCGTTCACGATCTGCCGGTCGCTCATCTCCGGCTGCCGGATCCCCCAAATCGCTTTGCCTTCCGCAGAAACGGCCGTAAAGGTCATCGTCTCCCGGCCCTGGTTCGGATCCCAACCGGCGACGAAAACACCGTCATAGGCGACCCCGTCGATGGTAAGAGCCGCTTCGCAGGAACCATTCAGCTTCCACGTTCCCGGATGAGAGCCCGTAATCGTATAGTCTTTATTCAAGGTGATATGGACCGAGGTCGGGATCTCGCCGGAATAGCTCTGCCCATGGTTGACGAACTGATAGTCGCCAGCCAGTTTGTAGGCCGTCACTTTCTTCAACGATTCTCCGGCATAACGTTCCGGCGCCATGACCAGCCACCCGTTTTTATTCATGAATAGCTGATGCACTCTGACCTCGTGAACCTCTCCCCGCTGCGGGAACCGGGTATGAAAGACCGAAAAATATTTCCCGGCGGCTTCGTCGAAATAAAGCGAATTGTGCCCCGGGGAAGCATACCCGTAACCGATCCCGGTGCCGGGGTCGCCGATTTTCCGGTCGAACAGGAAATTGCCGACCATTTTGATGCCATACGGGGCATTGTCCGTATCGCCCGGCAACACCGCATTCTGTCCGGAAGCGTCAAGGTAAGGGCCGTCCGGGCTCGTCGATCGGAACTGCCGGATGTTATATCCGCCGTTCGCCCCCAGCCAGCCGTAAGAAACGTTCAAATAATAATAGCCCGAAGCTTTATCATAGAGAATGTAAGGGCCTTCGCCGGATTTCGTAAAGCCTCCGGCGATTTTGGAGCCGAAGTAACGGTCCACGGGGCGGCCGTCCGCCGTCGTGCCGTCCTCGCCCGGATACATGACCTGACCCGTCGCCGGGTCCAGTTGAACGATAAAAATCCCGCCGGACCAGGAGCCGTAGGTCATCCACAGCTTGCCCCCCTCCTCGAAGAACAAGGCAGCGTCGATCGCGTTCGGATACATGGCGTTATTGTATGACCCGTCGCCGTTGAACCAGCTCGGATTGGCATCCGCCAGCTTTCCTTGCTCCACCAGCGCCTTGATGTTCGTATTGGTCCATTTTTTGTTCACTTGGCTGTTTGCATCAAATGCCGTCTCTTTCGTAAAGCCGGAGTAAATGACCGTGTCCACGTAGGTATAAGGCCCTTCGATGTTTTTTGCTACCGCGTAACCGATGGCCGAACGGATATACGTCGACGAAGCGCTGTAATACATCATGTACGCACCCTTCGTTCCGTCCGCATTCCGGTAGTGCTCGTTCCAGATGACGGCCGGCGCCCACACCGCGTACCCGCCTTTGCTGTCCGCGTCGTCTTCTCCCGCCCAGGCAAACGATCCGGCCAAATTGTCGGACAGATCGCCGAAGATCGCGTTGCCCGGCGTTTGATAGCCGTTGGTAAACGTCGTCCATTGCATCAAGTCGGCAGACTTGGCCGCTTCGATATGCGAACCGAAAACATAATAGGCCGAACCGTCCTTGACGATGTTCGAATCGTGGACGGATACGTCGACGAACGCCGGCGACGGCTTCTTGTCCGCGGAACCTCCGCTGCTCGCCCATCCTTCGGCGGGCATCAGCAGGCTAAAAACAAATAGCAGCGCCAGACACTTGTACAAGCTTTTCAAACGGACTTCCCTCCTTTTTTGCGATTCGAAGGCATGTTGACGAAATCCCGTCCTAACCTTTCACGGCTCCCGCCGTCATCCCGTCGATAAAATATTTTTGGAAGGCCACAAACAAAAAGAAGATCGGAATGATGGAAAAAAAGGAACCGACGATCAGCAAATCGTAGTTGTTTCCATAAGGCGTAAGCAGCGTCTTCAAACCGATCGGCAGGGTATATTTGTTCGCATTGCTCAATACCATAAACGGCCACAGGAAGTTGTTCCAGCTGTTCATACCGTTGAGGATCGCCATGGCCGCAAAAGAAGGCTTCATCACCGGCAAAATCAACCGCACATAGATTCCGTATTCGCTGGCCCCGTCCACCCTGCCGGCGGCGATGATTTCCTTGGGAATCCCCCGCAGATACTGTCTGAAAAAGAAAATCGTCGCGGCGCTGGCGATCCCGGGCAAAATAATCGCCGAATACGAGTTCATCAGCCCGATGTCATACGTCAACGTATACAACGGCAGAAGCAGGATTTCGAACGGAACCATCATGATCAGCAGCACGCAAACGAACAGGAAGTTTTTCCCTTTGAACTCGTAAGCCGAAAAACCGTAGGCTACCGTTGCGCTGACCAGCAGTGTTAACACCACCTGCACGATCGTCAGCAGGAGCGAATTGAAAAACCACACGAAATAGGAATGGCTGCCCGTGAACAGGTAAACGAAGTTGTCGAAGCTCATGGCCGACAGATCAAACCGCAAATTCAACCCGTAACGGATCAAATCCTCTCCCGGCTTGAACGAAGCCAGCGTGACGGCATAAAACGGCAGGAGGATCAGCGCGCAAAGGACGGCAAAAAGCACAAAAAGGACGATTTTAACCGGCAAACCCTTCGTCGTTCTCGTCATGCTTCCTCCTCCTTCTTGAACATGCCGGTAAAGGCCAATTGCGTTAGGTTGATGACCATCGTAATGACAAGGAGGACGATGCCGACGGCGGCCGCATAACCCAGATTATTTTTTTCGATCCCTTGGCGGTACAAATAACCGACGATGGTAAGCCCGATATTTTTCGGCGAATTGTTGCCGTTCCAGAGCATCATGCTTTCGATGAACATCGCTAATCCGGCATAGATGCTGATCGTTAATACATAAATCGTGGTCGGCTTCAATAGCGGCATGGTGATTTTCGTAAATCGCTGGATGGGGGACGCCCCGTCGATCGAAGCCGCTTCGTAATATTCGTCGGGAATGCTTTTGAGTCCGGATAAAAAGTACAGCATATTGACCCCCGTCCACCGCCACGTAGCCAGCGCCAGCAAGGCGATAAAGCCGGTCGTCTGCCCTTTCAGAAACTTGATCGGCTCCACGCCGAACCAACCCAACAAGCTGTTGATCAGCGAACCTTCCATCTCACCGAACATCAGCCGGAAAATGGTGCCGGCGACGACAACCGAAGTCAGCGCCGGAAAGAAAAACGAGGATTTGAAAAATTCTCTGGCCCACATGAACTTATTGTTGATCAATACGGCAAACAGCATCGGAAACGGAATCAGGATCACCAAGGTCAAAACCATGTAGATCGCGCTGTTTGCAACCGCTTTGAGGAAAACTCCGTCGCCCATCAATTTGTCGTAATTGTCCAATCCGGCCCACGCCGCTTCCTGCCCCAAGGTCACTTTTTGAAAGCTCATCCCGAAAGAGCTGGCAAGCGGATAGACCCAAAACACGAGAAAAACGAGAACGAACGGCAAAACAAATACGTAAGGAGCCACCTTTTGCGAGTATAGGAATTTTTTTATCATCACCCTACCCCTTTTTTAAACGGAGCTACTCTTCTGCAGAGTAGCTCCGTTACCTTTTTTCTGGACCTTCGCTTATTTCAGTTCCTGCTCGATTTGCGCTTGCGCATCGTCCAAGGCTTGCTTGATATCCTTGCCGTCTTCGAAAATTTCGTTCAGCGTGACGGTGCAGAGTACGTTGTTGATGGTTGGCGATGCCGAGGTCGATTTGATCAATTGGATTTCATCCTTGATTTCGTTTAACACGTCAAACGGATTGTTCACGAAATATTTGACGAACTGGTTTTCCGGATTATGCGTCACGTCCTTCATGTCCCAAACGTCCATATTGACCGGGTCGAAGCCGAGCGTATTCCAGATTTCTTTGTTCGCGTCCAGCGACAGCTTGGCGAAAGCCAGAAAGTCTTTAGCCAGTTGTACGTCTTTGGCGGTCTTGGTTACGACGGTCCCGGTTCCCCCGCCGCCGACCGACCTTGGCATCCCTTCTTCGATAACCGGAATCGGCGCAATAGCGATTTTACCGGAGAGATCCTTCATGTAGTTCGTATATCTCGACATTTGCCACAACGGCATGAAAGCGGTCGCATAATTGCCGGCGTTGAACTCGCCGTAGGCTTCCTCCGTATCCGGCTGCCCGCCGGCGATCGTGGCGAGGACATTGTTGTCCTGCAGGTCTTTCAAAATCGTGAGTGCTTTTACCAGCTGATCCGAGTTGATCACTGGGTTTCCGGCATCATCCGTGAAGTCGGCTCCTTGCTGCGCCAGCAGCTGGGAGGTTTGCCAGGTTGCGCTGGTATCGGCGGTTCCCATGTATTTGCCGGTTTTCTCGTAAACCTGGATCCCGGCCTTTTTGAAATCGTCCCAGGTGACGATCGTCTTATAATCCACGCCGGCCTGCTCCAATAATTCCGTATTATAAAAAGCGACGGAAGCGCCGACGTGGGTAGGTATGCCGTAATTCACGCCGTCCTTGCTGTACAGGTCGATTCTTGACTTGACGATGGTGTCCCTATACGGATCGATGACGTCGTTCAAGGATACCAACTGCGGGGTTCCGGCCAAAAAGTCGGGGAATTTCCCCAGCTCGATATCCGCGATATCCGGCGCGCCTACGCCCGTCTGCACGGCGATGGACAATTTGTTATGCATGTCGTCGTAAGGCATCACGGTAACGTTCAATTTGATTTGCCGATCCGGATTTGCCGCGTTCCACTTTTCCAGCATCTTCTCGAAATGCTGCCCATGCAATTCCACGAACGTCCAATACGACAGCTCCGTTGCGCTTTCTCCGGCACCGCCGTCCAGAACCGAGGTTTCTCCCCCGGCCGTCGTCGACGACTTGCCGCAGCCCCATAACCATGTGGCCATCGTTAAAATCAAAAGCACAATCAAACCTTTTTTCTTCATCCTTGACCCTCCCTGACATTATTAAAATCTACACACTCCATGTACAGTCCGTTTCTCTCACTTCCTGTAAAACCGGTGGTTCCATCGATCCCCAAAGAAGCGCTCGCCTGTTGTGCATAGCTTATATCGAATCCGTCAATCGGGGGTTGAAGCGCTACCGTGTTTTCATGTACGTCAAGACGTCGATTTGCCCAAGCGGATCACGTTCCAGGAAGCCTTCGCCAAACGGGCGTTCACGAATCCTCCCTGGCAAACCGCGTTTCCGCCGGCATGGGGCTTGACGTTTTCCCGGTCGACGGTATTGACCGCCTTCAGGTCCTCGTGCTCGAGCACGAGATGTTCGATCAGGCGGTAGCCTTCGAATCCGCGGACGTCGCAACCCAGCTCCAAGCCTTCCTGCAAGTGGCGGTTGACGGCGAAAATCGTCAGCTCCTCGTCCGCTTCGTTGTACACGACGGCGCTGTCCAGATAGGGCACGTCGGTATAATCCCGGGCGTCATAAACCGGAGAGTCGACGACCGGCTGCAGCGAAACGCCCCGGCCGTAAGCCGATACATGCATATAAGGATAAAAAATCGTTTGCTTCCAGGACCGCCCTCCGTTTTCCGTCATGATCGGCGCAATAACGTTGACCAATTGGGCCATGCAGGCCATCTTGACCCGGTCGGCGTGGCGGAGGAACATTATCAGCATGCTGCCGACGAGCAGGGCGTCCTCAAAGTTGTAAACGTCCTCGAGCTGCGGCGGCGCGATTCCCCAAGGTTCGATCTTGGTGTCCGCGTTGTTGGAATGGTACCAAACGTTCCATTCGTCGAAGCTGAGGTACATCGTTTTTTTGCTGCGTTTCTTCGCTTTGACATAGTCGCAGGTCGCGATCACCGTCCGGATAAAATGGTCCATGTCCATCGACCGGGCCAGGAAGTCCGCCGTATCGTCATCCCGGTTGCCGTAATATTGATGCAGGGATATGTAATCGGCAACCTCGTAAGTGTGATCCAGCGTCACCGCTTCCCATTCGGGGAAAGTCGGCATTGACGAGCTGGAGCTTCCGCAGGAAACGAGTTCGATGCCGGGATCGACGAGCCGCATCGCCTTTGCCGTCTCGTAGGCGAGTCGGCCGTATTCCTGTGGCGTTTTCTGGCCGATTTGCCACGGGCCGTCCATCTCGTTGCCCAGACACCAGGTTCTGATGCCGTGCGGCTGCTCGTAGCCGTGGCTGCGCCGCAAATCGCTCCAATAGCTGCCGCCCGGATGGTTGCAGTATTCGATCAGGTTTCTGGCGGCATCGACGCCGCGGGTTCCGAGGTTCACCGCCATCATCACTTCCGAGCCGATCTCCTTGGCCCAGCCGGCAAACTCGTTCGTCCCTACCCAGTTCGGCTCGACCGTCCGCCAGGCCAACTCCAGGCGCTTCGGCCGCGCTTCGACAGGGCCAACCCCGTCTTCCCAGTCGTACCCGGAAACGAAGTTTCCGCCGGGGTAACGGATAATCGGAACGTTCAACTGCTTGACCAGTTCTTTCACATCGTTTCGGAACCCCAACCGGTCGGCTGCCGGATGCGACGGCTCGTAAATCCCGCCGTAAACCGCCCGGCCCAAATGTTCGATAAACGAGCCGTATATTCGCTTATCCACTTCCGCAATTTTAAAAGCCTTGTCTACGACCATCGTTGCCCGCGGCGCTGCAGATGACATGTTGACCACCTTCCGTTTTAGTAAATCCTAAACTGTTTCAAAATAATTTGAATGAATGCGTTTACAGGTATAAAATAACATATAGAATTCAGGATGTAAATATAGTTTTCTAAACCTTTTTATATTTTTATAAAATTAAATGAAAAATAAAGAGATTTTTCCGAAAAACCAACCTTTTTCGCATTAACTTTCGCAAGTTTCTGCAGTTTAATTTTAGATATCATTAAATATAAGCGCGATTTTATTACAAAATTAAACTATTTTTTGAAGGTAATTTACATTTTTTGATTTTATGCTTTATTATACGACTGAGTTAGTTTATAATAACCTAAAATAAAACGATTTATTATCTCCCATCGGAAGAAGGTTCGAAATCAGATGATCTATATTAAGGATTTGATGAGCGGGATCGATATTTTTAAAGCCTTAAGCTCCGAGATCAGGATTCAAATCCTCGAATTGCTGGCGAAAAATCAAGCCCTCAACCTGAACGACCTGGCCACGAAGCTGAATTTAAGCAACGGAGCCATTACGATGCACATTAAGAAGCTCGAAGAGAGCGGCCTCATCGAAATCAATACCTCGGTGGGCAAACACGGCATCCAAAAGATCTGTTACTTGAACAAAGATAAGCTGATGGTCGACCTGCGCAGCAAAGATGTCGACAATCTGTACGAAGTGGAGATCCAGGTGGGCCATTACAGCAACTATCAAGCTGTCCCGACCTGCGGACTGGCCACCAAGGACAGCATCATCGGCGACTTCGACGATCCCCGCTATTTCGCCGACCCGCAACGGATCGACTCGGAGATCATTTGGCTGTCCGAGGGCTTCCTGGAATACCGCATTCCGAACTACCTCAAGCCCAACCAGTCGTTCCGGGAGATTCAATTCTCGATGGAACTCGGTTCGGAAGCGCCCGGATTCTGCGACAACTACCCGTCCGACATCTATTTTTATTTGAACGGCGTAGAAATCGGTTTCTGGACGAGTCCGGGGGATTTCGGAGATGCGCGGGGCACGTTCAACCCGGATTGGTGGCCGCCGCACCTGAACCAATACGGCATGCTGAAGCTGATCCGCATCAACAACGAGGGCAGCTTTATCGATGGATGCCGCATTTCCGACGTGACGCTGGAGCAAATCAACCTGGATTACAAAAGCGAGCTGACGTTCCGCATCGCCGTCACCGACAAGCCGGTCAACAAGCGGGGGCTGACCATTTTCGGCAAAAACTTCGGCAACTACAGCCAGGACCTGCTGGCCCGGGTGCTGTATGATGTGCGGGAAGAATAGGGGAACGCAGAAAAGCTGCCTACAGGCCACAACTTGACCTGTAGGCAGCTTTTATAATACGAACACGCTAGTTTCACATCGTTTGCCCGTTATCTATCGTAATGATTTGCCCGGTGAGCGAAGGCTGCTCCAGGACGGCGGCGATCAGCGTGGCGATTTCCTCAGGAGCGGAAATCCGATCCAAGAGCAGTTGGGTGATTAGCGAATGCATCTGCGCTTCCTTCCCGGCCCACCACCTCGTCGCTACCGCTCCGGGCGCCACGCCGTTTACCCGGATGTCCGGGGCCAGAGCATGGGCCAGCGATTTGGTCAAGCCGTGCACGCCCGCCTTCGATACCGCGTAGGGGAGCGAGGAACCTTTGCCCGTGATGCCGGCGATGCTGCCAACGTTGACGATCGCTCCCTTTCGGGCTTTCAGATAAGGCGCCGCCGCCCGCGCGCAGTTGAACATGCCCTTCACATTGACCGCAAACAGATCGTCCCACGCGTCCTCCGTGACCGCCTCCAGATCGTCCATCGCGATATGCCGGGTGATGCTGGCGTTGTTGACCAGGTAATCGAGCGACCCGAATTGTTCCGCAATCTTGCCGACCATCATGGCGACCTCGGGATTGCGGGAGACGTCGGCTTGAATCGCGACTGCCCGGCCGCCGATCCGCTGGATGGCTTGCACCGTCTCTTCGGCCTCCGCGGCCGAACGCGAATAGTTGACGACGACAATCGCTCCGCGTTCCGCCAGCAGCATGGCCGCAGCCCGGCCGATCCCCGTACCGCCGCCGGTGACCAATACGACTTTGTTATGAAAACCCATCTCAGATCTCCTCCTGACATTGATATCGGGCAGTCGGTTCGGACTGAGGCTTGATTTTCCCCTGCCAATTGACCAGGAAGATGCCCAGGCAGGTGAAGGCCCCGCCGACGTAAACGTACCAGGCAACATGCTCGCCGAGCAGCAACCAACTGCAGAGTACGCTAAAGACCGGCACGAGGAACAGAAACGAACTCGTTTTGGCCGGATCGCTGCTCCCCAGCAAATAAAACCAAAGGGTAAACTGCACGATGGAACATAATACGACCAGCCAAACAACGACTAACGCGAACTCGGCGTTCAGGTCGAAGGAAGGTTTCTCCCCCGCAAAGCTGATGGCCAGCAGCATGATGCCTCCCGCCAGCATTTGATAGGCAGCAAGCACCCTTTTATCGAACGCCGGGGCGATCCGGTTAATGATCAGCGTGGCAACCGTGAAGCAAACGGCTCCCGCAAAAGCGAACGCCGTGCCGGGGTCGAAGCTCATATGCAGCCCGAAGGTGATCACGACGCCGACAAAACCGATCGCGACGCCGAACCACTGCCTTACGCGGTAAGCGGTCCCCATCAGCGCTCCCCATACGATCAGCATGAGCGGGCTGGTGCTCGAGATAATGGCCGACTCCCCGGAAGTAATCCACCGCATGCTGTAGGAGGTGAACCCCATGACTCCGACCGACTGGAACAATCCCAGCAGCGCGATTTGCAGCCACGGCTTCGCTCCTTTGGGCTGCGGCTTTTTGGCGCTGAACATAGCTAGCAAACCTCCGGCGAGCACGAATCGAATCCCCATTAAAGCCAGGGGCGTCGTATGCATCATCCCCAGCTTGCTGACGGGATACGCCGTCCCCATCAGGAACGTGGTCAATAGCACCAAAACCGTATATTTCAAAATACTCATGCGGATCATCCTTCCTTGCTGTAGGTCATGAGAGTATTGTAAGGGAGGTTTGCAATTATGTATAATGATTGATAGAGATACTGAATATCATAATTAATGATATCAAATGAACACTATACGAACATGTTGAAAATGAGGAGGGGAGAAACGCCATGGATAGCACCGAATTGCGTATTTTTCAAGCGGTTGCCCGGGAGGGTTCCATCACCAAAGCGGCCGCCCGGCTCGGCTATGTACAGTCCAACGTGACCGCCCGCATCCAGCAGCTGGAGTCCGAGCTGGGAACGGGGCTTTTTTACCGTCATAACCGGGGCATGACCTTAACCTCCAGCGGCAGAATGCTGCTGGATTACGCCGATAAAATCGTCGGCCTGCTGGACGAAGCAGCGGCGGCGCTTTCCCGCTCCGGCGAGCCCACCGGCCCGCTGCTGATCGGTTCCTCGCAAACGACGGCGGCCGTGCGGCTGCCCAAGCTGCTAAGCAAGTACTACGAGATGTATCCGAAGGTGGAGTTGACGCTCACGACCGATCTTTCCGACCGCCTGGCGGAGAGAGTACTGCAATACGATCTGGACGTCGCTTTCGGCAGTTTCCCGTACAATCATGACGATCTGGTGTCCATTCCCGTGTTCGATGAGGAGGTCGTGGTGATTTCTCCTCCCGGGATCGCCGATATGGACGAAGCGCTGGCGAAGCCTAGCCTGGTCTACAGCAGAGGCTGCTCCTACCGCGAAATGCTGGAGGGACTGCAGCGCTCCCGCGGCATAACCCATGTGGGCACGATGGAGTTCGGCACGCTGGAGGCGATCCTCGGCGGCGTATCGGCCGGGCTCGGCATATCGCTGGTGCCGCGGATCGTCGCGCAAAAGCAGGAAAGAGAAGGCGCCGTACGGGTTCATGAAGTCCCCGAATCGATGCGGCATATGAAAACCGAACTCATCTACCGCAAAAACGCCCATCCGACCAGCGCGCTCCGCGCTCTGATCGACCTGCTGGACGTGCAGGAGAAAGTCCCTTCGTAACCCGCTGGGAAGCGGAGCAGATGTGGGGTGCAGCGGGCGCCGGTTCGCGGCGGGGCAGGCAGTAGGTTGCGAGGCTGCGGCTGGGTGTGCCGGTTCGGCGGGTTAGCAGCAGGTACGTGGGCACGTCAGGGCGCAGAAATAGCGTTAAAAAATGGCCTTATTTCGGAAAGAATGCTTGTTTTCTTAGAAATAAGGTTATTTTTTGGTCTTATTTTCTTCCGACACTTCCGACACCCTGTTTTGAGACGGTTTCCGGGAAAATAAGAGTATTTTATGGCGCTATTTCGCGAAAAATCCGGTTTCGGTTTAATTTACCGCTATTTCCCACCCCGAAAAAGCAAAGAAACGAGCCGGCCAACCGCGAAATCTCCACGGTCAGGCCGGCTCGTATTCAAAGCCGTCGCTCATATTTCGGCGTATCCACGACCGCCGGTTCTTGTTCTCCGCGGCTAGTCCTGCCCCGCCTCATTCAGCGCCCGCAGCAGCGTATGCCGGTCGCGGACCCGATGGGCTTCGCGCAGGCTGCGCGCGAAGAGCTCCTCGCCGACGCCAAGCTCGGCGAGGCTCGCCGGCCCGCCGGCCTGGCGCAGCAGGCCGCGGATCTGCGCTTCGCCGGGCAGGTCCCGCAGCCATTCGCGGACCTGCCCGGCGTGCATCCGGAGCGCCTCCGGCTCGGCGCCCGGATAGGTCCCTTCGCCCGCGGCGTGGTACACGCGGGCGATCTCCGCGCAGGCCACGCCGACTTTGGCGCCGTGCAGCAGCGCCCGCCGCCCGAGGCGCAGGTACTCCATCTCCCAGTAGTGGGAGAGATGGTGCTCCGCGCCCGAGGCCGGGTGCGACTGCCCGAACAGCAGCATGGCGATGCCGGACTCGATCAGCGCCGTCATCAAGGCGCGGATCCCCTCCTCCGTGCGCGCGCCGATGTCGGCGGCGTGCTCCACGCAGCTGCGAAGCGCCCGCCCGGTAATCGCCGCCGCCTGTTCGTCGTAAGGTTCGCCCGCCGTCAGGCGGGAGAATTTCCAGTCGAACAGGGACGTGTATTTGCCGAGCATATCGCCGAACCCGGCGGCGACCAGCCGCTGCGGGGCCGCCGTGAGGATGTCGAGGTCGGCGAAGATGGCTGCCGGCGGCACGGCCGGCACCGTCTTCTTGACGCCGCGAATGATGAGCGGCGCGCCCGCGGAGGTGAAGCCGTCCACGGACGGCGCCGTCGGGACCGACACGAACGGCTTGCCGGTCTTGTGGGCGGCAAAGCGGACGATGTCGTGGATCGTCCCGGAGCCGACGGCAATCAGCGCGTCCGTATCCTCAGGACTAATCTCCAGCAGCAGTTGAACGAGCGAAATTTCGTCGGCCACCACGTCGCCTTGCCCGTCCGGCTGAATCAGGCACAACTTCGCAGCCAATCCGTCGGCCTCCAGCAAGCCAGCCAGCTGTTCTCCCGCCGCCCGATACGTATTTTCGTCGGCGACCAGAACGGTGCGGCGGTAACCCTGCTCCTGCAGATACGTGGCAACCTTCCCTATCGCGCCTCGCTCCAGCTCAAGCACCTTCAACTGCTCCAATTGCCAATCTTCCAACATGCTTTCCCCTCCTTTGGTAATCACCTTCCAATGCAGGTGGCTCCTGGTACGCATCGTCGCGCTGCGTTGGCGGTTGGTCGGACATTGCTCACGCTTATTCGGCGGCTTGCTTGATCCGCTTCAGCCGCTTCATCACGTCGTTTTCGCTGCGGCCGAAGTAGTCGTGCAGCTTGCTGTACTCCCGATACAACCGGTCGTACACTTCCACGTGCGCCGGAATCGGCTTGAACGTTTCTTCCTTGACCCGGGCCATCTTCCCGGCCGCATCGATGATCGTATCGTAGCCGCCGGCTTCCGCGCCCGCCGCCACCGCCGCAAACATGGCCGCGCCAAGCGCCGGCGTTTGCTTGGAATCCGCTACGAAAATCTCGCGGTTCGTCACGTCCGCATAGATTTGCATCAGCAGGCGGTTTTTCTGCGGCAGCCCGCCGCAGGCATACAACGCATCAACGCGAACCCCATTCCGATCGAATGCGTCCACGATTTTGCGCGTGCCGAAGGCAGTCGCTTCCAGCAGCGCCCGGTAAATTTCCTGCGGTTTGGTCAACAGGGTCATACCGAGAACGAGTCCGGTCAAATCGGTATCGACGAGCACGGACCGGTTGCCGTTCCACCAATCCAGCGCCAGCAGGCCCGTTTGCCCCGGCTTATAGGCGGATGCTTCGCGTTCCAGCCATTGGTGCACGTTCAAGCCTTCCTTGTCGGCCGCTTCCTTTACATAACCCGGCAGCGCCTCCTCCACATACCATTCGAAAATGTCGCCCACGGCCGATTGCCCGGCCTCGTAGCCGTACAATCCCGGGATGATGCCGTCCTCGACGACGCCGCACATGCCCTCCACCTGCTTCTCTTCGGTCCCCAGCAGCATGTGGCAAATGGAGGTGCCCATCGCCATGACCAGCTTGCCCGGCGTCACGACGCCAACGGCCGGCACGGCCGCATGGGCGTCCACGTTACCTGCCGCAACGGCGATGCCCGGCGTAAGTCCCATCATCTCGGCCATATCCGGGATCAACCCGCCGGCGTTCGTCCCCAGCGGAATCACGTCGCCGCGCAGCTTGGTATCCGTCAAATCCTCAAGCCGGGGATCCAGCGCTTTGAAATAATCCTTATCCGGATACCCGTCCTGCTTGTGCCAGATCGCCTTGTAGCCGGCCGTGCAGCTGTTGCGGACGATCGTGCCGGTCATCTGCGAGATGACCCAGTCGGTCGCCTCCAGGAACATGTCGGTCTTCTCGTAAATCTCCGGCGCTTCATCGAGGATTTGCCATACTTTGGCCATCATCCATTCGGACGAGATTTTCCCGCCGTACCGCGGCAGGAAAGCTTCTCCCCGCTCGGCGGCGATCGCGTTGATCTTGTCGGCTTCTGGCTGGGCGGCATGATGCTTCCACAGCTTCACCCAGCTGTGCGGGTTGTCCGTCAGCGCCGGATCGAAGCTCAGCGGCTGCCCCTGGGCATCCACCGGCAGCATCGTGCAGGCGGTAAAATCGATGCCGATGCCGATCACGTCCGCCGGATCGATGCCCGACTCCTTCAGCACCGCCGGCACGGAACGCCGCAGCACCTCCAGGTAATCGCCGGGATGCTGCAGCGCCCAGTCATGCTCCAGCTTGATGCCGGAACCCGGCAGCCGCTCGTCGATGACATGGTGCGGATACGGCGTCACGTGGTCGGCGACCTCATGGCCGTTCGACAAATCCACCAGCACGGCGCGGCCGGACTGGGTTCCGTAGTCGACGCCAATGGTATATTTTTTGCCCATCTTGAACTCCTCCTTGATTTTATTTTTGCCCGTAGTAGGCGCCTGCTCCATGCTTCCGCAGAAAATGCCGGTCCAGCAGCGTCTGATCCATCGGCGGCGTTTCCGGGTTGATCTGCAGCATGCGGGCGGCGATTTTCGCCACCTCTTCCAGAACGACGGCGTTATGCACCGCGTTATGCGCATCTTTGCCCCACACGAACGGGGCATGCGAGTGAACGAGCACCCCCGGCACCCGGGTCGGATCGAGACCGAGTTCGGCAAACCGCTCCACGATCACATTGCCCGTCTCCAGCTCGTAAGCGCCTTCGATTTCTTCCTTCGTCATTGGCCGCGTGACGGGAATTTCCCCGTAAAAATAGTCCGCATGCGTCGTTCCGTAAGCCGGCAGCGGCCGTCCCGCCTGCGCCCAGCTCGTTCCCCACGGGGAATGCGTATGCACGACCCCGCCGATCTCCGGGAATTCGCGGTAGAGCACCCTGTGCGTCGGCGTATCGGAGGATGGACGCAAGTTTCCCTCCACGACGTTGCCCTCCAGGTCGACCACGACCATATGCTCCGCCTTTAATTCCTCATACGGCACGCCGCTTGGTTTAATGACAAACAATCCGCTTTCCCTGTCTATTCCGCTGACGTTGCCCCACGTAAAAGTGACCAATCCGTATTTCGGCAGTTCCAGGTTCGCTTCCCAAACCTGCTGTTTCAAAGCTTCCAGCATCGCTAGTTCCAGCTCCTTTCGAATCCAATCTCAAAAATGGTACGTACAAGTTACAGCGTGATCCTGTGCACCGAATCCCGCTCGACCAATTCCGGCTCGAACACCGTATCTCCGGGGCTCTCCCCCCGTTCGATCATGCCGACCAGCTGACGGGCGGCCAACTCCCCCATCGCCGTTTTGGGATGGGTCAACGTCGTCAGCTTCGTGCCCGAGGCCGCCGCCAGGCTGGAATCGTCGAAGCCGATCACGGAAAGATCCTCCGGAATCCGCAAGCCGCACGCGGCCGCCGCGTCCATCAACATAACCGCCAACTCGTCGTTGTAGCACACCAGCGCGGTCGGGCGCTGCTCCGGCGTTCCCTGCAGCAGCTCGATGGCCTTTTGATAGGCGTAGTCGCCCTTTTGTTCCGTCGTATACGTCACCACATGCTGCGGCGACACCGTGATGCCTTGCTCCCGATGCGCGGACAGGAAGCCTTTCAGCCGGTTTACGCCCTGCAGGTCGTCTCTTTTGAAGAAACCGGCGATCGACCGATGCCCGTTCTCCAGCAGGTGACGCGCCGCCTTATGGCCCCCCGCCTCGTCGTCCACCTTTAGGCAGGGACATTCCAGCTCGCGGTATTTTTCATTGATCATCAAATACGGAATGCCCTTCTCCTGCAGCTCCAAAAAATACCCCAGGTTCGGATTGCCCTCCGCGCTTTTCGTCGGCTCGATGATCAGGCCGCTCAGCGGCTGGCCGGTCATGAGCTGCAGGCTGTCCATTTCCTTCTCTTTCGTGTTGTCCGTGCTCGACAGCAACAGGCGGTACCCATGGCTGCGCAGCTCCGCCTCCGCCCCCCGGACGATATGGGGAAAAATATAATCGGAAATATACGTCGTCATGATCCCGATCGTTTTGACCGCTTCGCCGTCCCGCCGCACGGGATTTCGGGCGAACGTGCCTTTGCCCTGAATCCGCTCCAGCCAGCCGTCCTTTTCCAGTTCGCCGAACGTCTGCCGGACCGTCTGCCGGCTTAAGCCGAACTGCTCGGCGATTTCGTTCTCCGACGGAAACTGCTGGCCGGGCTGCAGTTTTCCCGTTTGCAGCCACGACAGCAGTTCATGCTTCAGCTGTAGGTATTTCGGTATTTTTTTGCCGTCCATCTTCTCTAAGTCCACCCTTCCCGATAACCACCTATCTACCCGCTATTGTATCATAGGCCGGGCGAACGCATAGGCGCGGCGCAATCCGAACGATCAACGCAAACGGTAAGCGGCGTCGCTCCAGCGCAGCTCGTTTTTGAAGCCCGCTACCTTCGTGTCCTTGTCGATGATCACGGCTTCAACGCCGGCCATTTCCGCCCAGTCGGACAGGTTCTCGGCGGTGATGGCGTACGACAGCACCGTATGATGCGCCCCGCCGGCCAAAATCCACGCTTCCGCCGATTCGCGCAGCGAAGGCTGCGGCTTCCACAGCACGCGCGCCACCGGCAGCTTCGGCATCGGTTTCTCCACCTTCACGCCGTCCACGACGTTCACGAGCAGCCGGAAGCGATGCCCCAGATCGACGAGCGAAGCGTTCACCGCCGGGCCGTCCTGGCCGTCGAACACGATGCGGGCCGGATCCGCTTTGCCGCCGATGCCCAGCGGATGCACCTCGACCGTCGGCTTCGTCGCCGCGATCGTCGGGCACACCTCCAGCATGTGCGCGCCAAGGATCATATGGTTGCCCGGCTCGAAATGGTAGGTATAGTCCTCCATGAAGGACGTGCTCTTGTTGTTCGCCAGCACTTTCAGCACGCGCGTGAGGGCAGCGGTTTTCCAGTCGCCTTCGCCGCCGAAGCCGTACCCGGCTTCCATCAGCCGCTGCACGGCCAGCCCCGGCAGCTGCTTCAGCCCGTGCAGATCCTCGAACGTTGTCGTGAAGGCCCCGAAACCGCCTTGCTCCAGGAACCGCTTCATGGCGATTTCAAGCTTCGCCTGATAAGCGATCGAATCGCGGACCGGGCCATCGCTTAAGCCGGCTTGCGTTATGGAATACTGCTCCGCATATTCGTTCAGCAGCGCCTTCACCTCGGCATCGCTCACTTCGTTCAGCACCTGCACCAGATCGCCGACGCCGTAGCCGTTCACCGACCAGCCGAACTTGATTTGCGCTTCGACCTTGTCGCCTTCCGTCACGGCCACCTCGCGCATGTTGTCGCCGAAGCGGGCCACCTTGAGCTGGCGGCTTTCGGCATAGGCCGCCGCCGTCCGCATCCAGCCGGCAATGCTTGCGCGCACTTCGCCGTCTTCCCAATGGCCGACGACGATTTTGCGGGCGATGCCGAGGCGGGCTCCGATATGGCCGTATTCCCGGTCGCCGTGGGCGGATTGGTTCAGGTTCATGAAGTCCATGTCGATCGTTTCCCACGGGATATCGCGGTTAAACTGCGTATGGAAATGCAGCAGCGGCTTTTGCAGCTGGGACAGTCCGGCGATCCACATTTTGGCCGGGGAGAACGTATGCATCCAGGTGATGATGCCCGCACAGGTTTCGTCGCCGTTGGCGGCCAAAATCAACTTGTAGATTTCGTCCGAGGTCGTCACGATCGGCTTGAAGACCACCGGGAAACCAAACACCGGGTCCTTGTCCAGCTGCTCGGCAATGGTTCTGGAGTGAGCGGCAACCTCCTCCAAAGTTTCGGGTCCGTACAAGTGCTGGCTTCCGGTCACAAACCAATAAGAATGCGGTTTCAATTTCATCATTCAAAGCGCCTCCTAAGTATATGAATATATAGCTTACTAACTTGTACATACCACATTGAAAATAACATCATAAATTCCGCCGTTGTACGTACAAGTCGAATTACCTTTATTCTACGTCCCCCCGCCCCAAAAGGCAATAGCGTTTCCAAAATCGCCATCGACGAATTGCGCTTTACCAGTGCTGCCATTGCCGTTCCCGCCTGAAAGTCTCTAACGGACTTGAGAGCCCTTATTCGGCTCTTTTTCGCCCTTTCAAGATTCTTACGGACTCAGGAGCCCTTATTTACCTTAATATGCCCTTAATGGGCCCGCTTTGGGCTTAATAAGCGCACTGGTGTCCGTTACAATTTTCAAACCGCGTTTTTTGCCCAAATAACGTCTCCTGTGTCCGCTAGGTTGAAGCTCAAGGCCGCCGAGGCCATTCGCCTGTTCTGCATGTTCGGTGGTTTGCCCTCCTATTCCCTCCCTGCTCCTTTTTTGCTGCCGAGCGAGCCTATTTCCCTCCTTTTTAGCCGAACAAAAAAAACGGACCCCGCACTCGGAATCCGTTTGGGACTACGGTCAGCGGTTCATCCCCCTGCCGCAATCTCCTATATACTATTTCTCCACTCATCCATCCTTGACGTTGCAAAACAACTTCTTCCCTATCGCCTTCTTCCGTAACGCCGGGGCCGGCCGCTAGAACCCTAATTCAAGATCCCTGGCAGCGGCGTGACGCCAAACGCTTTGGCGAGGTCGATCAACTGGGCGTCGGTGATTTTTTGCATGACCGGACGTTCGCCGAGCAGCATGTAGATTTGCGCGGCCTTCTCGACCGTTTCGATCAGTCCGAACGCTTCGTCCATCGTCGTCCCCGTGCCGAAAATGCCGTGCTGCGGCCACACGACGACGCGGTGCTCGCGCATTTTCGCGGCCGTGGCCCGCCCGATTTCCGGGCTGCCGGGAACCATCCACGGCACGATGCCGACGCCGTCCGGGAACACCACCAGGCATTCCGTGCACATTTCCCACAGCGTTTTGGTTAGCTTCTTCTCGTCCAGCTCATGGATGAACGTCATCGCCAGCGCGTGCGTCGCATGGCAGTGCATCACGATGCGGTGCGCCGGGTCCGCCTTCAGCCGCTCGATATGGCTCATGAAATGCGCCGGCAGCTCGCTGGTCGGCACCGCGCCGTCCCGCAGCCCCCACAGCACCTCGACGCGTTCGCCGCCCTCCGCCACCCGCAGCACGCCAAGATTGGCTTCCGGATCGGAGATCACGTTTTTGAAGTATTTGCCCGAACCCGTTACGATGAAGTATTTGCCCGCCAGCTCTCTCACCGGAAAAGCCAACGGCAGCACTCTGCCCGCCTGCTCCTTCCCGATGCCGATGTGCCGGGCTACCTCCGCCTCGTCAAGCAAATAACTGATATTCCCGCCGTTGCGCTCATCCCAGCCCAGCCGCCACATATGATACGTGATTTCCGCCATCTCCCGGATAAAAGGCACTTCCCTAACCGGACCCGTCCATCCTTTTTCCACTTCCGATACCGCTTTACTCACAGCAGGTTCCTCTCCTTCGCTAATGCTTATATTGTAAAAAAAATTGCGGATTACCGTTGCGGCGATCACCACGCGCGGCGCAGGGCTGAACAAAAACGCGCCCAGTGCATTTCGGCGGCGCTGCTTCCGATTCAAGCGCCGAGCCTACCGGCGGGCCGACAGCACGTTTTCTTCGTATTGCTTCACGTCCGCCAGCCAGGCCTCGCGCACCGGAACGCCTTGCGTCGCGCAGTAGTAATCCCAAATCGCGCCGAACGGATACGATTTGAATTCCTCGACCAGCGCCAGACGGGAGGTGTAATCGCCGTTCAGCTCCAGCTCCTTCAGCTTGCCGATCGGCTCCAGCATGGCCCGCAGCAGCGCTTTGATCGTGTTCCGGGTGCCGATCACCCAGGCCGCGATGTGGTTGATGCTGCCGTCGAAGAAGTCGAGCCCGATGTGCGTCCGGTCCAACAGGTCCCCGCGCACCAGCTCGCGGGCGATGTCCAGCAGCTCGTCGTCCATCGTTACGACATGGTCGCTATCCCAGCGAACCGGACGGCTGACGTGCAGCAGCAGCTGGTCGCCGAACAGCAGCCACGAGGACAGCTTGTTCGAGATGGTTTCCGTCGGGTGGAAATGGCCGGCATCGAAGCACACCGCCTTTCCTCTCGTCAAGGCGTATCCCATGTAAAATTCATGCGAACCCACGACGTAGCTTTCCGAGCCGATGCCGAACAGCTTGCTCTCTACGGCGTCGATGTTGTATTCTTCGCTGATTTCCTCGGCGAAAACCTCGTCGAGCGCTTCCTTCAGGCGCACCCTCGGCGATAGCCGGTCCACCGGCGTATCCTTGAATCCGTCAGGGAACCAGAAATTCGTAACGCATGGCTGACCCAACGCTTTGCCAAACGATTCGGCGATTTTACGCGAAGCCTTGCAGTGGTCGATCCAGAACCGGCGGATCTCCGGGTCGGGATGGCTCAGCGTAAACCCGTCCTTGGCTTTGTCGTGCGAGAAGCAGGTCGGATTGAAATCGAGCCCCAGCTGCCGCTCCTTCGCCCAGTCGACCCAGCCGGCGAAATGCCGCGGCTCCAGCGCGTCCAGCTCGACCTTTTCGTTCGTGTCCGCATAGATCGCGTGCAGGTTGACCTTATGTTTTCCCGGAATCAGGCCGAGCGCCCGGTCCAGGTCCCGGCGAAGCTCATCCGGCGTCCGCGCCCGCCCGGGGTAGCTGCCGGTGACGGCAATGCCGCCGCTCAGCTCCGTATCCTTCCGCAAAAAGCCTTTGACGTCGTCCCCCTGCCAGCAATGCAGGGATATCTTGATTTGTTTCAGCCGGGCAAGCGCGGCCTCCACGTCGACGCCATGCTGCTCATACAGCTTTTTGGCCTCGTTATAGCTCGTTTGTATCGTTGGTTCCACCGTTTTCTCCTCCTCGGCAATATTCATTTCACATCATGACGTAACGGGCGTTTAACGCCTCAGCAAATCGGCAAATCGCTGCCGCGCCGATTCGATCGCGCCGGCCGCGGTTGTCCGCGGAAGATAGCTTCGTACCGGAAAAGACCGCCGGATCAGCTCCCGTCCCTCGCCGATATCGCGAATCGCGCCTATGCTGGCCATCTGCACCGCCAGATTGCCCAAAGCCGTCGATTCCGTCGGCCCGGCTTCCACCGGGATGCCGAGTATGTCGGCCGTCCATTGGCACAGCAATTCGTTGTTCGCCCCGCCGCCGACGATATGCAGGGCATCCAGCTTCTCCCCGGTCAAGCGCTCGAGCTCCCGAATGTAAAAATCATAGGATAAGGCCAGGCTGTCAAAAATGCATCGCGCCGCTTCTCCGGGCGTTCCCGGAACGGGCTGGCCCGTTTCCCGGCAATACTGCCGGATCTCTTCCGTCATCGCCCGGGGGTTCATAAATCGATCGTCGTTGCAATCGATGAGCGAACGGAACGGCGGCACGGCTTCGGCCAGGCTCACCAATTCGGCATAGCCGTGCACTTTGCCATAGTCCTTTCGGACCTCCTGGATGAGCCACATCCCCATGATGTTTTTCAAAAAACGGTACGTGCCGTAGGCGCCCCACTCGTTCGTATAGTTGCGCTCCATCGCCTCGGCGGTCGCCAGCGGCTTGGCACGCTCCACGCCGATCAACGACCATGTTCCGCTGCTGAGGTAACCCCAGGAACCTTCCCGTGCCGGCACGCCCAGGACGGCGGAGGCCGTGTCGTGCGTCGCCGCGACGATCAGCTCGCAATCGGGCAAATCGTAAGCCCGCACCAGCTCTTCCTTGATCGGGCCCAGCCGCGCTCCCGGCTCGGTCAAAGCCGGAAACTTCGTCCGAGGCAGCCCCAGCAAATCCAGCAATTCCATATCGTAATCGCGGGTTTGCAGGTTCAGCAAAGCCGTCGTGGAAGCGTTCGTCGTTTCATTCATCAGCCGCCCCGACAGCAAATAGTAGAGATAGTCCGGCACGAGCAAAATGTGCTCCGCGTCGGCCAGTTCCTTCGAATCATGCGCGTAAAGCTGGTACAGCGTATTGAAAGAAAGATATTGAATGCCCGATTTGCCGTAGATCCGCTCAAACGGAATATTGGCGTGAACCTGTTTGGCGGCCTCGTGGGTACGGGGATCGCGGTAGGCAAACACCTCCGAGATTCGATCGCCTTTCCCGTCCAACAGCACGTAATCGACCGCCCAAGTATCGATGCCAAGCGTACAGGCCTCGATGCCAAGCCGTTTGGCCTGCTGCAGCCCATGCACGATTTCCCGATATAAATGATCGATGTCCCAATAATAATGTCCGTCATGCTCCTGAAAGCCGTTGTCGAACCGGTGGATTTCCCGCAGCGACAGCTGGCCGTCCTGCCTTTTTCCCCAAACCAGCCTCCCGCTGGAGGCGCCGATATCGACGGCGATGTGATTCATCATTTCCTCAGCGCTCCTCGCTATGAAATGCTGCCGTATCTTACTTTTATCCTATGCCCGTTTCTTTTTGAAGTCAACATAACAAAGATAATTTATGTTTGTTTATTTTTGTTTTTGTCTATTCCGTGAAAACGGAATGGGTGAATATCGCTTTTTATCCCCTATCTCGTTGCCAAGCAGGCTGATTTATCGCTATGATGGGAAGGAACCCAAGGCCGCAGGCCATGGAAAAATTGAACGGATCCCGAGGTGAACGCCATGCTGGCGGCTGAACGCAAGCAAAAAATCATCGACCTGCTTCATCAGGACAAACGTGTGCTGGTGTCGGAGCTGAGCCGAATGTTCGAGGTGACGGAGGAGACGATCCGCCGCGACCTGGAGAAGCTGGAGAAGGAAGGGATCGTTACCCGCTCCTACGGCGGCGCCATGCTGAACCGGCATACGAACGAAGACCTGCCGTATACGACCCGGAACACGCTCAACGTGGAGATCAAACGGGACATCGCGCTCAAAGCGATGGAGCTGGTGAACGACGGCGATACGCTGATGATCGATCCGAGCTCGACCTGCTTCGAGTTTTTGAAGACGCTGCTCAACAAAAACAACGTCACCGTCATCACCAATTCCGTCAGCGTCCTGCAGGAATTTGCCGGCTCGAACCTGCACGTGATTTCCACCGGAGGCTCGCTGCGCGCCCGCTCCTTGTCGCTGGTCGGCCCCGCCGCCCAGGATACGGTGCAAAAATACAACGTCGACACCGCCGTCATCAGCTGCAAAGGCATGTCGCCGGACAAAGGCATCTCCGATTCCAACGAGCCGGAATGCGAGCTCAAGAAACATATGCTCCGCCATGCCGACAGGGTCATTCTGCTCGCGGACCATACCAAGTTCGACAAGAACGCCTTCATCAAGCTGGCCGATTGGGAGCAAATCGATTATTTGATCACCGATCGCGAGCCTGCCGATGCCTGGCTAAAGCTGCTGCGGGACAAAAACATCGAGGTGTTGTACTAGCCGACCAGCAGCGCAAACACGACGCCGGGACCGTGCACGCCGATCGTCAGGTCGTTTTCGATGTCCGCCGAGCGGCTTGGGCCAGAGATGAAATGGATCCCGGCCGGCAGCCCGGCACGCCCGGCTTCGTCGAACGTGTCCAACACCTCGCCAAGGCGCGTTTTCAGCCGCTCTACGGGGATGACGGCGAACAGCACCGTCGGCAGCAGGCTGACCGAGCGACCTCTTTCCGCGGCCGACTTGACGATGAGCGAACCGGTGTAAGCCACGGCGTGATCGGCCGCCACGATCCCGAAATCGGCTTCGGCCGCGCGGGCGGTCCACGCCTCTCCGCCTCCGGTGTTCCAGACGGCGACTTCGGCTTCGGCCAGGGCCTTTTCCAGCTGAAGCTCCTCCAGCAAGGGATCATTTTGCCGCAAAATGCGGCGGGCTCCCATTTCCTCCGCTTTTCCGCTTATGAACCCCTTTACGGCCTCCATATCTTCGAGCCGGGCCACATGCCCGCCCGCGCTTAGGAAATGGTCCGTAAACCGGGCCATCCGCTCCTCCAAGCTCCATTCGAATTCCCGCCAAGCGTCCGGCGCTCCCCGGAAAGGGTGGACCGGCTTCTCTAGCAGCCGGGGCCGCTTTAGTCGCTCCGCAATCCGCTGCATGAACCGCTCCTGCTTGCTGCGCGAATCCGCCTCCGCCCGTTTAAGCCAATCCTCATGTCCTTTATCCATCATAGGTCTGACCTTCTTTCTTGCCATTGACGGGCTCGCGGCTTCGCTGAGCCCGATCCGCCTGGCGCTTGCGCAGCGCCTCCTTCATGCGTTCCTGCGCGGCCATGCCGGCCACCGTCTCCGCCACGGAAGCCCGCAGCTCGTATTGCAGCGTATCCCAGTGTTCGCGGAACGGCTGCTTCGCCAGGCTCGGGGCTACGCGGTAAGTGTTCCAGCCTTTAAGCGGACCGACCCGGGCCGGGATCTCTCCTCCGCGCACGACCAACTTCTGGGCGATCCGCCCCGCCTTCAGCGCCCGATGGAACCGCTTGGAGTTGCCCATGACCGCCGCAAAGCCCTTCATTCCGGCGGTTTCCAGCTTATCGCCGTGGCCTTGCTCGACCTTGCGTCTGCGTAAATAAACGAGCATGTCGTGCAGCGGTATCTTGACGGGACAAGCTTCGTAGCAAGCCCCGCATAGGCTGGAGGCCGATGCGATGTCGTCCCATTCCGCCACATTGCGGTTCAGCGCCGGCGTCAGCACCGCTCCGATCGGGCCGCTGTATGTGCCGCCGTAGGCGTGTCCGCCGATGTGACGGTAAACGGGACAGGCGTTGAGGCATGCCCCGCAGCGGATGCAGTTGAGCAGCTCCTGGAATTCCGGATCGCCCAGCTGCCCGGATCGCCCGTTATCCAGGATGATGATGTGCATCTCCTCCGGTCCGTCCCCGTCCTCGGGCCGGCGCGGGCCGGTAATGCCGGACATGTACACGGTCAGCTTCTGACCGGTCGCCGAGCGCGGCAGCAGCGTCGCCATCACCTCGAGGTCGCTCCACGACGGAATAATCCGTTCCATGCCCATAAACGTGATTTGCGTTTTCGGCACAGTCGACACCATGCGGGCATTGCCTTCGTTTTCGAACAGCACGATCGAGCCGGTCTCCGCAATAGCGAAATTGCAGCCGGTCATGCCGATGTCCGCCGCCAGAAATTTGGCGCGCAGCTTGCGGCGCACGAATCCGGCCAGCACGGCCGTGTCCGGAGGAAGCTGCTCCCCCGCTTCTCGGGACAATAGCTCGGCGATCTGATGCCGGTTCTTGTGGATCGCCGGAATGATGATATGCGACGGGGCTTCGCCGGCCAACTGGATGATGTATTCGCCCAGGTCGGTCTCCACGGCTTCGACGCCGGCTGCTTCCAGCGCTTGGTTGATGTGCAGTTCCTCGCTGACCATCGACTTCGACTTCACGACGGAACGCGCTTGCTTGCGGGCGGCGATTTCCAAGGCGATCCGCACCGCTTCTTCCCCGGTCTCGGCAAAATGGACATGCGCTCCGTTCGCCCGGGCTTGCGCCGCAAACCGGTTCAAATAATAATCCAGATGCGCGATCGTATGCAGGCGGATTTGCCGTCCGCGTTCCCGCCATTCCTCCCAATGGCCGTGGTCTTCGGCCGCCTTCTTCTTTCCGTCCCGCAGCCGTTCGGTCGTAAAACGCACCGCTTTGCGCAAAAAGTCGTTATTCAGCGCCTCGCCGGCACGCTCTTTTACCGTGGCGGCCCGGTCTGTCGTATGGACTGCGCCCGCCGTTCCTTTGCTCATGCTCCGCTCACCCCTTCGTACAGCAGCTCGGCCAGATGCATGACGCGAACCGGCTGTTCACGGTAGCGTAAATTGCCGGCGATATTCATCAGGCAGGCCATGTCCAGCCCGGTCAGCACCTCCGCTTCCGTCTCCAGCACATGGTCGGCTTTTTCCGTCACCATCGCTCCGGAAATGTCGGCCATTTTTACCGCAAACGTCCCGCCGAAGCCGCAGCAGTCCTCGGCGAACGGAAGCGGAACGAGATCCAGCCGCTTGACGTTCTGCAGCAGCGCCATCGGTTCGTCCTTGATGCCGAGCAGCCGGCTACCGTGGCAAGAGGGGTGGTACGTTACTTTATGGGGGAATACCGCCCCAAGGTCGGTGATCCCCAGCACCTGCACGAGAAATTGCGTAAACTCGTAGGATTTCGCCTGCAACTCCTCGGCCATCGCCAGCCGGACCGGATCCTGCTCGAACAGCTTCGGGTAATGATGAATCATGCCGATGCAGGAACCCGATGGCGCGATGACGAAGTCGCTGTCCGCGAAAGCCTCCAGCAGCGTGGCCGCCGACTGCCGTGCTTCGTTCCAATAGCCGCTGTTGAACGCGGGCTGGCCGCAGCAGGTTTGCGTTTTCGGGAAATCGAGCTTCACGCCGAGCCGCGCCAGCAGCCTGGCCATTGCTTCTCCGATGCGGGGATATACCGCGTCGCTGACGCAGGTGATGAACATCGACACCTTGATATCCGCAGCCGTTGGTTTATCCATTTACGCACCTCCATTCGTTATATGATGTTAAACCTGAATTAAGCCGATCGACCGCTGCCGCAATTCGTCCAGAACCCGGGCATCCGGCCGGTAATCGGTAATGATCGTATGCAGCCGCTCGGCCTTGGCCACATGGGCAAAAGCCTGCTGGCCGAATTTGCTGGCGTCGGCCAGCAGCACGACTTCGTCGGCGATTTCGATCATTTTCCGTTTGACCATCGCCTGCAGCTCGTTCGACTCGCTGATCCCGCGCTCCAGATGGAATCCCTTGCAAGACAGAAACAATCGGTCGACGTGGTACGCATCCAGGGACCGCTCGGCGAGCGGACCGACCCAGGACATCGAGCGCCGCGCCAACTGCCCGCCCGTCGAGATGACCTCGATCTGCTCCTTGCCGCCCAGTTCGGCGGCGACCTTGAGCGAATTGGTCAACACGGTCAGCGGCATATCCGGCAGATCGGCCGCCATGTACCAGGCCGTCGTGCTTGCATCGAGTAGAATCCGCTCCCGGGGCTCGATCAACTTCACCGCTTCCCGGGCGATGCGCTTCTTCTCCTCGGCTTGCATAACCTCGCGTTCAAAATATGGCGTCTCCGGCTGATGGCCTTGCACGCTGACCGCCCCGCCGTGGGAGCGGAGCAAGCGCCCTGCGCTCTCCAGCCGGTCCAGGTCCCGCCGGATCGTCTCCTCGGTCACCCGGCACAGCTCGCTCAGCTCCGTTACGCGCATGCTACCGCGTTCGTTGACGAGCCGGACGATTTTCTCATATCTCTCGGCAGCTAACATCTGCATCCTCCTACCCTTGACCTCAAATAAGTGCTGCAATCCAATCCCAGCGTATCGTATCGTTCCGTTCCGTTACCCGTTACCGCACGAACGCCGCCGGCACGCCCCCGTCGATCGTCAGCATGCAGCCGGTCGTTTTTGCCGCTTTGGACGAAGCGAAAAAAGCGACGCCTTCGGCGATGTCGCGCGGATAAATGTTGACGAGCAGCGTGGTGCGCTTGCGGTAATACTCCTCCAGTTGATCCGGCTCGATGCCGTAAGCGGCCGCCCGTTCATTGCGCCAATTCGAGTTCCAGATGGCCGAGCCCTGCAAAATCGCGTCCGGCAAAATCGTGTTGACGCGGATGCCCAGCTCCCCGCCTTCGGCGGCGATGCAGCGGGCCAAATGGGCTTCAAGCGCTTTGGCGGAGCTGTAGGCCGTGACGTTCTTGCCGGCGTACACCGAGTTTTTCGAGCCGATGAACACCATGCTGCCGCCGGTATTCTGCTCCTTCATCAGCTTGAACGCTTCGCGCGCCACGAGAAAATATCCCGTCCCCAGCACGGAAATGTTCAAATTCCACTCCTTCAGCGACGTTTCCGTGAACGGGCTGGAGGTCGCCAGGCCGGCATTGTTGACGATGATATCCACGCCGCCGTAGGCCAGCGCCGTTTCGGCATAAGCCGCCGACACCTGCTCCTCCTGCGTGACGTCCATTTGGACCGCCAGCGCCCGGTTCTCGCCGTATTTGGCGTTGATCTCCGCGGCGACCTTCTGCGCGCCTTCCAGATTCAGGTCCGCCAGCACGACATGCGCGCCTTCCTCGACGAGGCGACGCGCGGACTCGCTGCCGATGCCGCCGGCTCCCCCGGTAATGAAAGCGACCTTGCGGGAGAACTCGGCTTCCGCCGGCGCAAGCGACAATTTGTACAGCTCCAGCGGCCAATATTCCACGTTATAGGATTCGTTTTCGCTGAGCGAGACGAATCGGCCCAGCGCCGTCGCCCCTCTCATGACCGCAATGGCCCGGTGGTACAACGCGCCGCTCAGCTTGGAATTGCTCCAGCTTTTGCCGGTGTTCAGCATCCCGACGCCGGGAATCAGGATAACGCGGGGAGCCGCTTCGAACATGACGTCGCCGGCCTGCTTGTTGCGCTCAAAATAAGCTTTATACTGCTCTTTATAGGCGGCGATTCCGCTCGTGAGTTTATCCTTCAGGCCGTCGGCGTCGCTCGCGTCCGGCGTCCAGTCGACGAACAGCGGCACCACCTTGGTATGCACCAGGTGATCCGGGCAAGCCGCGCCGACCTGCGACAGTTCGGCGGCATCGCGGCTGCCGGCGAACTCCAGCACGTCCTCCTCGTCGTCGAACGTGACGATCACCGGCTTGTCGCCGCTCGCCAGCCCGCGGACCAGCGGCATGACCGCCGCCGCGATTGCCCGCCGCTGATCTGCCGAAAGCGGCGCGGCTTTGCTGCCGCCGAACACGCGGCCTTCGGCTGCCTGCGCTTCGGCTTTTGCCTCAATGTAGCGCTCGGCTTCATTAATGATCGCGATCGTTTGGGCATAGCAGGCCTCCGGCGTATCGCCCCAGGTCACAAGCCCGTGCTTCTCCATCAACACCAGCTCGGCGCCGGGATTGGCCAGTACGCCTTCGGCGATCATTTTGGACAACGTGAAGCCCGGCCGAATATAAGGAACCCAAACGAAGCGGTCGCCGTAAATTTCCCGGGCAATCTCGCGGCCGTTGTCGGCGCAGCACAAGCTGATGATCGCGTCCGGGTGCGTATGGTCGACATGCTTAAACGGCAAAAAGGCGTGCAGCAGCGTTTCGATCGAAGCCCGCGGATGCTTGGCGTCAATCATGCAGTTGGCCAAATAGGCGACCATCTCCTCGTCGGTCATTTCCGCCCGCTCGAACAACGGCCGAATATCGTCCATGCGCAGGCCCGTGAAGTTCCCGGCCTTCATCGTAGCCAGGTCCGAGCCGCTGCCTTTGACCCACATGACCTCCACGTCGCGCCCGCGGAAGTCCTTTTCGGTCGTTTTGCTTGACGTATTGCCGCCGCCCCAATTGCAAACCCGGCGATCCGCGCCAAGCAGGTTCGAGCGGTACACCAGCTCGCCCAATCCCGAAGATACTGCAGATGCTTTCGATGAGTCCCATAAGTTCTGTACCATGTCTTACCTCCATTTTTGATTGTTTATTTTTTTCTTTATTTTTGTTTGTTTTAATTTTAATATATTTGTTTCATTTTGAATATAGCGCTTTCACAAAAAAAACGGACTTTTTTTAAGCTCTAATAACCCCAGGATGCCAGACTAAGGTGGCTGAGGTGAGCGGCTAAGGTGGCTTTCTATAGGGTTCATGTCTTGATGTCCCTGCATGTTGCTTTGCACGATTATCCCTTTCATTCAGGGGGCAGGGGCTAGTGGTTGGAGACTAGGGTAAGGGATGAAGAAAAAAGAGATAAGAAAAAAAAAGAGGCGGTTCAGGTGAGATTTTCGACTTGAGGTGGGAACGTTTGTTTGGTATAATGAAATAAAGCGAACATACGTACGTGAATTCTTGATTCGGGGTGAGCGGACATGGAAGTCAATGCGGGTACGGATCTTCAACCCTTCAGCAGTCGTTATCACAGCGAGCAGGCCTGCATGGAGGCGTTGATCGCGATGAAGTGGCCGAATGGCTTTGTCTGCCCGCGCTGCGCTCACACCCGGTGCAGCCGTCTGACCTCCCGGCGTATCCCCTTGTTCGAGTGCGCTAGATGCGCGAATCAAACGTCGCCTTTGGTCGGTACGATTTTTGAACGAACGCACCTGCCCCTTGTGAAGTGGTTCCGGGCGCTAGAGTTGTTCTTGCTTCCCGATGGCATCTCAGCGCTACGGCTGAGCCAGGTGATCCGGGTCTCCTACAAGACCGCTTGGTTGATGCTGCACAAAATACGCCATGCCGTCGGGGAGTTTGACGCCCGGGAGCTGCTCTGCGGAGACGTGAAGGTGAACAGCGATCTGTATGGGCAGGATCCATCCCGGTGTCAGTTACTCCATCCGTATGCCTCGGCGGTCGTAGCCGGCTGCACGGTAACGGAGTCGGGCGAGCCGGAGCAGGTTAAAATCCATCTGTTGCCGCAGAAGAGAGGCGCCGAAAAAAGGGCAAGTCGTCACGAACTTACCGCGTTCATCAACGGGCATGTGGATGTCCGTACATCGGTGGTGCAGTCGTTCCCTCTAGCCTTTCGGCTATATTTGCCCTTGCGAAAAGTGGTGAGAGCGGCGTGGGAATCGCTGAAGAGTACGTATGTAGCCTTGGGACTGAAGCATCTGCAGGCGTATCTGAACGAGTACACCGTGCGCCGACGGCTGCGCCTGCACGGAACGGAAGAAACGATGCGGCAGACGTTGCTGCACCTGTGTGTGGCGATTCCGGCGATTACCTATCGCCAACTGATCGCGTGCCAACCGAATCAGCCCCTTGCGGCTGCGGCCTAATAGAACTATTTGGATGGTAGAGGTCAGCAAAATGCGGGTCACTTGATCGGTGTGATTTAGCATGTACGGTGAAGTCGGAAGAATTCAGGGTTCAGGCTGCAGCAAGAACCACGGTCTTTTCACTTTTTTTCGGCGTCTTGCCCATCCCTCTCGTTCGGTCTGCTTCATTTCGCCCAGCCCCGATTCTTTTTCCCAAGACCGTCTCATGATCTCGAACCTATCTGCTTTTCCACAAAGTATTTTCTGGTCCCGGCTTGTTCTGTTGCTCTGCTACCTGATCAAACAGGATAATCGTGCAAAGCGTCCGGACAGCGAGTGTTGATCTGCCGCCAAATCCACCGGACTTCCTGTCCGCAATCTCTCAACACCCTTCGCGTTTTCTTACCACCATCGGTTTAAACCTATTTACCTCGCCACCCATTTCACCCCGTTGCGGAGCAGCTTGGCGTACTCGGCATGCCGGAACGACGGGAGATGGTGCCCCGGCATCAGGAATACGACCTTGCCCAGCCCAAAGGCGTGCGCCCAAGCCGCCGGCCATTCCCGGCCTTCATGACGGTACGCAAGCAGCACCTCTTTGTCGCAAAACGGATCGAAGTCGAAACGGTAGGGCTCCTCCGCGAGCACGAACGGCCCGATGCCTTCCATCACCGGGTGATCCGCCGCCGTCACCTCGAATTCGAGCTCCGTATAAGCGGGATGCTCCGTAAATTTGGCGCCGATCATTTGGCCTAGCTCGGGTTTCGCTTGCAGGGAGATGCCGTTGTGCACTACCAGCAGCCCTCCGCCGCCCGCTACATAGGCGATCAACCCCGCCGCTTGCTCCGCGGTCACCGGGTCGTCCCAGCGGTCCGCATACGAAATGCAAAGATCATAACGGGACAGATTATCTCCTGCAAGCAACCCGTAATCCGCGCTGGACGCAACCTGAAAATCGTCCCGCAAAATCCGCCCCATCTCCTCCCGGACCGCGTCCAGCGGATGGTAAGGCGCATCTGCGTTATTGCCGATCATCAAAGCGTTACGCCTCGACATTCCCATTCCCAACTCTCCCCTCTCCCTTAACCCAAGTCAATAGTCCACCGGTTCCCCTCTCGGGAGCTCCGGCGTATCTTCCTCATGTTACCCGAATAGTCGGTTTAACTTTGCTCCCTTTACCAAGCGTAGGCTTGTGGTGCCGATCCGCCCGGGCCCGGAAAAATCTCGTCGAGCTTGTTCAGCACGGCTTCATCCAGCTTGATTTCAACCACCCGCAGCGTATCCTGGAATTGCTCCAGCGTCCGCGGCCCGATGATCGGCGCGGTCATCGCCGGGTTGACCAGCGTCCAGGCCAAAGCAACGTTGGCTTCGCTTTCTCCCAGCTCCCGGCACAGCGCGGAAAACGCCTCGAGCTGCGGACGGAACTGCTCGTAGCGATTGTCGTTCGCCGTGCGCGAGCCCGCTTGCTTCTTCGCCGCGTTGCCGCCGAGCAAGCCGCCCTCAAGCGGGCTCCAGGCCACGACGCCGATGCCGAGATCTTCGGCCGCCGGCAAAGCTTCCAGCTCCGGCAGGCGGCAGAGCAGGTTGTATTTGTGCTGCTCCGACACCAAGCCCAGCATGTGGCGGTGTTTCGCTTCGTATTGCGCCTTCACCAAATCGCGGCCGGCAAAGTTGCTGGAGCCGACGTAGCCGATTTTTCCCTGCAGGATATAAATGCGGAACGACTCCCACAACTCGTCCCAGGAGACGTTGCGATCGATGTGATGCATTTGGTACAGCTCGATATGATCCGTTTGCAGCCTGCGCAGCGAGCCTTCCAGGTGGCGGCGGATTTTATAGGCCGACAGTCCGGCCGGGCTGTTCGGTCCATCGAGCGGGTCGCTCATGTCGCCGTGCACTTTGGTCGCCAGCACGACTTTTTCGCGGCGGCCTCCGCCTTGGGCAAACCAACGGCCGATAATTTCTTCCGTTTTCCCGGCATTTTCGCCCCATCCGTAGATGTTGGCGGTATCGAAAAAGTTCACCCCGGCATCCAGCGCCGCATCCATGATGCGGAAAGCTTCCTTCTCGTCGGTGTTGACCCCGAAGTTCATCGTGCCCAAGCACAGCTTGCTGACTTTAAGACCGGAACGGCCCAAGTATGTATATTCCATTGCGTACGCCTCCATCTCTGAGATTGTTCATATTTAAAATCCCATTCTTTACCATGACAGCACGTTGCCATCCACGTCGAGGAACGCCGGCGGATCGGCCACTTCCCCGCGCTGCTCCATCCGCTCCCGGATGATGCCCCACAGCTTGCCGGCCGATTGCTCCGGCGTCAAAGCGGCAGCCGTATCCTTCTCCCCACGCATAAACGTCTGCACCCAGCCCGGATGCAGCACCAGCACCTGACCCCCCTGAGCCTTCAGACCGTTGTACACGACATTCGAATGCATGTTCACCGCCGCCTTCGACATCGTATAGGCAAACCAGCCGTCCCTGTAGCATTGGCCGATGCTGCCCGCTTCCGAGGAAATGTTGGCGATCGTGCGCGGCCGGCTGTTCATGATAAGCCCGATCAGCGCATTCGTGACCCTTAAGCTGCCTAAAGCGTTGACATTAAAAACCTGCAGCATCTCATCGAAATTCAGCTGGCCCTGCACGGTCTCCTCAATATCTCCAAGAATCGCCGCGTTGTTGATCAGCAGGTCCAAAACATCGGTATGGCTTCGTACTGCGTCGGCCGCCGCCTGCACGCTGGCATCGCTGCCCACGTCCAGATCCACGAGGACCAGCCGGTCGCCGTCCCGCGATTTCAGTTCCAACAACGCCGTATCCTTTGGATTGAACCGTCCGGCGAACACCCGATGGCCCTCCTCCAGCAGCTTGCGCGACAATTCGAAACCGATGCCGTGATCGGCCCCGGTAACGAATGTTGTATAGGTCATTGCAGCCCACTCTCCCTCTCCTGAAGCATCCACCGCAGGTAGATGCGGTTACGGTCCCCCTTATTGTAAACGCTTTTCTTCAACGTTAAAAGAGGGCTTGCTCAAGGCAGCCCCCTGTTTTCATATTGAACGGTGTTCCGGTGTTTCCGTGGTCCGACTCAATCCTGTACGACAACGCCTTTCTTCAGGATGAGGTTGGCATACAGCGCTTTTTCCCCGGTGGAGACGATCGCGTACGCCTGTTTGGCCCGTTCGTAAAAAGCGAACCGCTCGACCTCCTCGAACGGGTCGTCCGCCTGGTGAAAGCGGCCCACGATCTCGCGGTATTCGTCCCAGACCGGCGTCTCGACCGGATCCCCCGGCGTCACCGCCATCAAGGACACCGGGCGGTCCACGTACGCGTCGAGGGGAAACAGCGGCAGGATCGCCTTGAGCAGCCCCGGAATCCCGTGGCCGTCGCAGCGCACCAAACGGCGGGCATGGCTGGCGGCCGGAAAATTCCCGTCGGCGAGCACGATTTCATCCGAATGCCCCATCTCCATGAGGATCTTCAGCAGCTCCGGCGAAAGCAAGCCGGATATTCCTTTTAACATAAGCTTGGCCTCCCAAAGTCACGTTTTGCACCTTGCTCATTTCATCTTCGCGTTATCCACGGAACATCATCCGCGGTTTCAAGCGGGCCCCGATGGGCCTGCAAAGGAGGAAAGCCGTTCATAACGCCCGTACGCGGCGGACCATGCTGCTCTTTGCTCCGGAGAGCCCGGCTCATAGGGTTGCAACGGGAATGACGCCTTCACCAGTTTGGTGCCCTCCCGCATATCCTTGAGCCAACCGCCCGCCCGCAGTTGGACGAGCAGATTGCCGATCGCGCTGGCTTCCACCGGCCCCGCCCAGACCGGGCGGCCGAGCGCGTCCGCCGTAAAGCGGCAGAGCAGCTCGTTCTGGATGCCACCGCCAACCATGTGCAGCCCGGCAAAACGCGAGCCGGTCAGCTCCTCGGCCTGTTCCAATACCTGCCGGTAACGCAGGGCGAGGCTTTCCAGGATGCAGCGGACGAAACCGCCGGTCGAATCGGGCACCGGCTGGCCGGTCTCCCGGCAGTAGCTGCGGATTTCCTCCGGCATGTCGGCCGGATTCATGAACCGCAGGTCGTCCGGATCGATCAGGGAGCGCAGCGGTTCCGCCTGCTCCGCCAGCCGCACGAGTTCGGCGAAAGAGTAGCCGTAGCCGCCCCCCTGCTCCCATTTGCGCTTGCACTCCTGAAGAATCCACAGGCCCATGATGTTCTTCAGCAAATGATAGGTGCCGTCCACGCCGCCTTCGTTGGAGAATTGGCGCTCCAGCACGGCCTGCTCCAGCAATGGCGCGGGCATCTGCGTCCCGAGCAGCGACCAGGTGCCGCTGACGAGATAGGCGAACGACGCCGAATCCGCCGGTACGGCCGCCGCGGCCGATTCCGTATCGTGCGAGGCGACGGCGATCACCTTCATCGGCGGCACGCCCAGCTCCGCGCGAACCTCCGCAGTCAATTCGCCGATCGCCGTTCCCGGCGAAACCGGTTCGAGGAACATGGCGCCGGGCAGCTCCAGCTCCGCCAGCAAGGGCCGATTCCACGCGCCTCGCCCCGGGTCGTACAGCCCCGTCGTCGTCGCCATCGTAAACTCGCAGCAGCGTTTGCCGGTGAGAAAATAGTTCAGCAAATCCGGCGTCAACAGCAGCGTCTCGGCGATGTCAAGCTTAGGCGAGTTCGCTTTTTTCAGCGCATACAGCTGGTATATCGTGTTAAAGGGCATAAATTGCAGCCCGCTTTCGCGGAACAGCCGCTCTGCCCCGACGAGCTCGGACACTTCTTCAATCAGCCCTTCCGTTTGGCGGTCGCGGTAATGGTACGGGATGCCCAGCAGCTCGCCGCCCCGGTCAAGCAGGCCGAAATCGACGCCCCAGGTGTCGATGGCGCAGCTCTCCGGCCGGTAGCCGGCTTGGAACGCTTTGCGGATGCCGGTTTTGATCTCTTGCAGCAGCATCGGCGTGTCCCAGTGCAGATGACCGCCAATGGATACCGGGGTGTTCGGAAAACGGTGGATTTCCGTGATCCTCAGCTTGCCGGAACCGGCGGAGGGAGCCGAACCGCCGCTGCCCCCATTCGTCCCGCTTACGATCTCGCCGACGAACGCCCGGCCGCTGCCGGCTCCCAAATCAAACGCCAACACGCAAGGGGAACGTTTTTCCGATGACATGAACTCTCACCGTCCGATCATTTCATTTTTTGCAGCAGCTGGATCCGGTAGTCCTCGCTCTCCAGCGCCGCGATATCCGCCACTTCCCGATCCGTGAGCGGCACCGGCGTTCCCGCCGCCTTCGCGCTTAAGTAAATTTTCGCGCTCTCCTCCACGACCTGGGTCCGGTAATACGCTTCCCGCAAATTTCGGCCCGTCGTCACGAGGCCGTGGTTCCCCAGCAATATCGAACTCGCTTCGTTCACCTTGGCGGCCACGGCGTTCGCCAGCAGATCGGTCGTCGGGATCAAATACGGAATGTAGGCCGTGCGTCCGACCAGCGCCGCCTGATCCGGAAACATGATCGGCAGCTTCTGCTCAATCAGCGTAAAAGCGATGCAATGCGACGGATGCGTATGCACCATCGCGCCCAGATCGGGCTTTTCGCGGTAACCGTACAAATGCATCAGCACCTCGGACGACGGGCGCAGACCGATATCGGTGATCTCCCCGGTCGGGATGTCCACCTCGATCCACTGCTCCGGTTCGATCTCCTCTAGCGCAAAGCCGCTTGGCGACAGGTACATGTTGTCGCCCGCCCGGGCGCTGATGTTCCCGCCCGGCCCCACGACAAGTCCTTGATCCACGATCTTGCGGGCGTATTTGCATAGCTCTTGGCGCGTCTCCATGTTTTGCATCTTGTTATTCTCCTTTTCTTTCAAGCTTGATACTACTTGTACAGAGGCCCGAACGCCGCGCAAGCCCGGAAATCGGCGCTTTCCGCTTCCTCGGTGCCGAACAGGCCCCAGGCCCGCGGACGGAACACCTGCTCCTTCGGTACGTTATGCATGCTCACCGGAATTCGCAGGATCGACGCCAGCGTAATCAGGTCGGCGCCAATGTGCCCGAAGCTGATCACGCCGTGGTTCGCGCCCCAGTTGTCCATCACGCCGTACACGCTGGAGAAGGCCCCGCTGCCGGTCAGGTTCGGTGCAAACCACGTTGAGGGCCACGTCGGGTCGGTCCGTTTGTCAAGCGTATCGTGCACATGCTCCGGAAGATCGACCGAGTAGCCTTCGGCGATTTGCAGCACCGGCCCCAGCCCCTTGACCAGGTTCAGCCGCGTCATCGTCATCGGCATGCCCCCGCGGGTCAAATAATCGGTGGAGAACCCGCCGCCGCGGAAATATTCCAGCGAGGCCGGGCGGAACTGCGTCGCCTTCAGCATCCGCCGGGCTTCTTCCTCGCTGATGTCCCAGAACGGCTTGATCGCGGGCGCGCCGTCCTTCGTCTGCTCGCCGGTCCCGTCCAGCGCCGCCGATCCGGAGTTGATCAGGTGCAGGATGCCGCCGGCCGCACGGCCCTCCAGCTTATGGCCGGTCACCCGCTCCACGGAAGCCGGGCTCCAGTACGTGCGCACATCGGCGAAAATTTGCGCCGTATTCGTCAATAAATACCCGAACAACATGCCGACGCCGTTGAGACTGTCGTTTTCCGTCGCCACGAGGTAAGGCGCGCGCGTGCCGTTCCAATCGAACGAAGAATTGAGCACGGTTTCCATGAAATCCCCGTTCGGAAAATGATCGGTCCACTGCCGCTGTCCCTGGAAGCCGGAAGCGATCGCGTGATGGCCCTGCGCTTCCTCCTCGTAGCCCAATTCGGCGAGGCGAGGATTGCCGATCATGAGGTCGCGCGTGATCAGCGTCATCTTGACGACCGTTTCCCACTCCTGGTCCTTGCGGTCGCGCGAGGTTTGCAAATGGGCCGGGTTGTTGTCCGGACCTTCCTGGCAGTTCTTTTTCACCCAGTCGAGCGCCGCTTCGTATTCCTCGGGATCGTAAATCCCCTCTTCCATCCGGCGCGTGAACTCGGTCATGTCGACGTATTCGTTCCGCATCCCCAGGTACTCCTGGAAAAAGGCGTCGTTCACCATCGAGCCGGCGATGCCCATCGATACCGAGCCCATCGACAGGTAAGCCTGATCCCGCATCATGGCTGCCGCCAGACCGCCGCGGGCAAAACGCAGCAGCTTCGCCTGCACGTCGGCCGGAATCCGGTCGTCGCCTTCGTCCTGCACATCCTCGCCGTAGATGCCGAACGCCGGTAGCCCTTTTTGCGCATGCGCGGACAGCACGGCCGCCAAATACACCGCGCCCGGGCGCCCGGTGCCGTTAAAGCCCCAAACCGCCTTCGGGATGGACGGATCGGTATCCATCGTTTCCGTGCCGTAGCACCAGCACGGCGTTACCGTGATCGACAGGCCTACTTCGGCCTGCTTGAATTTCTTCGCCGCGGCCGCCGCCTCGGCGACCCCGCCGATGCAGGTGTCGGCGATCACGCATTCCACCGTCTGGCCGTTCGGATAGCGCAGCTCCGCCTCCAGCAGGCGCGCCACCGCCTTGGCCAGATTCATCGTCTGCTCCTCCAAGGACTCGCGCACGCCTCTTCTTCTGCCGTCGATCGTCGGACGAATGCCGATTTTCGGAAAACCGCCTTGCCATCTGTAATCGTTTTCAACCATAACTAACCTGCCTCCTTGGCCTTGATGATTATAGTCCCATTTTAAAATTGCCCCGCTTGATCGGGAACCTACTATGTTGCCATGTTGCCGCCGCAAAAGCGCAAAAAAGTGTACCCGCCGGAGGTAAAAGCCCTCCCCCTTTCCGTTCCGCCCGTCCGGCTTTGGCTAAGCTCGACATTTTCGTTCCATCCGTCCCCGCTTCGGCTATAATGAAGTTATCCAATCGCCCGGGAGGAACCCAGCGTGCCCAAAATCGAAATCCCTCATCGCAAAAGCGACCGTTTCCGTTTCAAAAAAACGCCCGAGCTGCTGTACGCCGGTCAAGTCGCCGATGAGCGACGCTTCTACGCGCCGCCGCAAATCCACGATTACTGCGAAATTATATATATCATCGAAGGCCGCGGAGAATTCCGGATCGGAGGCAACACGTACGAGGTGAATCCCGGCGACGTCGCGGTCTACAACGCCGGCGTGCCGCATGAGGAACGCTCGGTCAGCGCGGAGCCGTTCAAAGTGATCTACTGCGGCGTAGGCAACGTGCATATCGAAGGCGTTCCGCCGGGCCAATTGCTGCCCGCTTCCGTCGAGCCGGTCATCCCCTGCGAAAAATACGCCTACAAAGTGGAGAGCTACCTGTCGGAGATGCTGCAGGAATGCGACTCCCAGGTGCTCGGCTACGAAACGCTCAGCAATAACCTGCTCATGTCGCTGATCACGCTCCTGTACCGGATCGTCGACGTCAAGCATCCGTTTGACCCGCTGAAGGACAAGAACGAAATCACCGTCCGCACCAAGCAGTTCATCGATAAAAACTACACCCGCAGCATCACGCTGAAGGAGATTGCCGACACCCTTTACGTCAGCCAGCACTATTTGTCCCATCTGTTCAAAAAAGAGCTCGGCGATTCGCCCGTCAACTACCTGATCACCCGCCGCATTGAGGAAGCCAAACGCCTGCTCGCCGAAAGCGACGCGCCGGTGCATGAGGTCGCCGCCCGGGTCGGGTACGGAAACGACAAGTATTTTTCCATGCTGTTCAAAAAGGTGACGGGCTTGTCGCCAAGCGCCTACCGGGACGGCCGGAAGGATTCATCGGGGAACCTGCCCGGACGGCCGTGACAGGCGGGCGCGAATCGGGCCATACGTGAACCGCAACGTTCATGTTGGGATGCGCGCAGAATCGCCGAGCCCCGACACGTGCTTACCGCCCCTCAGCCGGCTCCTCCACGAACGGGAACAGCAGCTTTTGGTTCTCGCGAGCGTACATATTCCGCTTCGTGATCACGACGGAGCCGGTGTCGACCACGGGCTCCACCTTCCGCCCATGCAGCAGGTCCATCGCCGTTTTCACCGCCAAATATCCCATATTAAAGGGCTTTTGTACGACCGTCGCATCGAGCAGCCCCTGCTCCAAATCCATGACCTCACTGCGCGAGCTGTCGAAGCCGATCAGCTTCACGCGCGGCCGCGTATCCCCGAGCTCGGCGATCGCCCGGGCCGCCCCGACCGCCGTCGGCTCGTTCAGGGCAACGATGCCGGCAAGCTCCGGCTCGGAGCGAAGCAGTTCCCGGGCGGCGTCATAGGCCCGCGCCTGCAGGCTGCCCGTGTAGCTCGCCGCCATCACGGCGATGCGCGGGTGCTGCCGCAGCACGTCGCGGACTCCGCGCTCCCGCTCCCACGCGGTTTCCGAGCCGCGCACCGTGTTGATGATCCCGACGAGCCCTTCTCCGCCGAGGGCGTCCGCCATCATCATCCCGGCCTGCTGTCCGGCGGCGTAATTGTCGGTGCCGATAAAGCTGGCGGAGCCGCCGCCCTCAAGCCCGGAATCGACGGTGACCAGCCGGATGCCCGCCTCCGTCAGCGCCTTCGCCGCCGGCAGCAAGCGCTGACGGTCGCTGGCGGCTAAAATGACGGCATCCGGCTTCTCTTTCAAGGCCTGCTGCAAAATGGCGATTTGCCCGTCGATATCTTCTTCCGTCGCCGTGCCTTTGACGACCGCATGGACGCCGTATTCCTTGGATGCCGCCGTTACGCCCTGCTCCGCCACTACCCAGAATTCCACACCCGCGTCGAGCGATTTCGGAACGTACCAGATCACCGGCGTTTTCGGGGAAGCCGCCTGATTCACGTAATGGAAGGCCCCCCACAGCAGCGCCGCCAGCAGCACGCAACTACCCAAGATCAGCATTCGGCCCCGCATCGGCATCGCTCCTCTCGTTAAGTTCCGGGATGCTCACCACGACCGTTGTTCCTTCGTCCAACTCGCTGTCCACCTTGAGTCCGTAGCCTCGTCCGAAATGGAGCTGCACGCGGTGGCTGACGTTAACCAGGCCAAGGCCGCCGCAGCCCCGGGCGAGGCCGGTCCCCCTCCCCGGCTGCGTTTCAGGGCGCATGGCGCCCGGAGAACTGAACGCCGTCGTCGCGCGGGCGGCTTCGGACGGCTGCCGCAGCATGGAGCTAAGCCGCTCGATTTGCTCCGGTGGCATACCCAGTCCGTCATCGCGGACGCCTAGCTCGATCCCGCTCGCCGTTCGCCGTCCCGAGATCGCGATATGGCCCGGATCCGCTTTGCGGCGAAGGCCGTGGTAGATGGCATTTTCCACGAGAGGCTGCATCACGAGCTTGATCGTCAGACAATCGAGAAGCTCCGGATCCACGTCGATCGAATACGTGAATTGGCCCCGGTAACGGATCATTTGAATCGTGAGGTAATTTTCCGCCTGCGCCAGCTCGGTCCGGAGCGGCACCAGCTCCTCGCCGCTGCCGATGCTGGCGCGAAGCAGCTTGGACAAGGCCGACGTCATCTTGACCACCTCCGCCGATTTCCCCATCTCGGCCATCCATACGATTGAGTCGAGCGTGTTATAAAGAAAATGCGGTTGAATCTGCGCCTGCAGCGCCTTCAGCTCGCTGATCCGCTTCTCCTCCTGCTCCCGCACAAGCTGGCCGACGAGCTGTTTGATTTTCGCCGCCATGAGGTTAAAGGTGCGGGCCAGCCGGCCGATCTCGTTGACTCCGGTAATCTCCACCCGAACGTCGAAATCGCCGGTCTCCATTTTTTTCATCTGCCGCCCCAGGTTTTGAATCGGTTCGGTCAGCTTCAGCGATAACAGCAAGGACAACCCCAGCGTCAAAACCAGCGATGCGCCGCCCCACAGGAAGGAAGAGCTTTGGATTTGCCGCTTGTTGGCGACCAGCTCCTCGGGGTCGTTCACCCCGACGATTTTCCAGCCGAACGCCGAATTTCGCACCGTATAGAGCCTGGCCCCACTGTCGTTCACCGCTTCGAAGGTAGCGTCCCGCGAGCGCATGATCGCTTCGATCGGCTCCGTTTTGAGGCCGGAATAGACGAGCTGCTGCTGCGGATGGTAGACGAGACTGCCGTCCGGCGCGACGATAAACACATACCCGCGGCTGCCCATTTGCAGCGAATTGCCGAGATCGTTGATCACGTTATAGTTGAGATCGACCAGCAGAACGCCGCTTGCGCCGTTACCTGAGCCGCCGCCTCGAATTTGCCGGGAGATCGAAACGACCCAACGATATTCCCCGTGAACAAGACGCTGCACCCGCGAGGAAGATACGACCTCCCGGCCGCCGGCCTCCAGGGCCGCGGCGTACCAATCCTGTCCGGTCAGCTCCGCCGCGTCCTTTATCTTCCCGCCCCCCCGGTCGGACACCACGGCGCCGTTGCTGCCGATGAAGAGGATCGACGCGATGTCGTTCCGCGACTCGGTTACCGCCCGAAAAAAATCGTGCAGTCGCCCGGCATGCTCCCGTCCCTCGGCGCCCATCGGATCGCCGGATTCCATCAGAGCCTGCAGGTCCTTGTTATTGAGCGCCATTTCGGAAATGCCGGTCATGTTGCCGACGTAAGCCGCGATGTTCGCTCCGACCTGCTCGAGCAGCTTCTCGGCGTAGCGGCCGGAACTCTGCTTGACCGCGTCCGAAGACAGGAACAGCGTGTTCAGCGTCAGCCCCACCGTTGTGCAAAGCATCAGGCCAGCGAAAGCGACGGCGATTTCCGTGCGGATGCTTTTGAAGCGGAAGCGTCCCCTTGTCCACCCGGCCATCCTATCGACTCTCCTTCAGGGCGGAACGGTACTCCTTCGGCGTGACCCCCGTTACCCGCTTGAAAATCACACTGAAATACTGCGGATCGCCATACCCGACTTTCCCGGCGACATCATAGGTTTTGAGGCGGGTTAATGCGAGCAGCTCCTTGGCCTTGTCGATGCGCAGCCGGGTCAGGTACTCCACAAAGGTGCATCCGGCATGCTGCTTGAATAAGGCGCTGAAATAGCTCGTACTGAGATACACGTGCCGGCAAACCCGGCCTAAATTGAGCTCCGGGTCGCCGTAATGCTCCCGGATGAACCGCAACGCCTCCTCAATCTGCCATTCGCTCACCCCGGCCCGCCGTTCGGACAGGTAAGCGAGCACTCGGCGGCAGCAGTCGTCCAGCCAGCTTTGCAGATCGCCTAAAGTCTGGATCGGCGGCAAGCCGGAAAACGGATCTTCGCCGAACAGTTCTCCGTCGTCGAAGCCGGCGTCCACGATCATCTGGATAAGCAGGGCAAGCATGCGATGGGCGGCGGCGTAACAGCGGCGCGGCGCGGCCAGCGACCGGCGCAGCTCGCCGAAGCCTTCCTCCAGCGCCTGCGAGACCAGGTCGGCTTTGCCGGTTTTGAGCGCGGCGGCGAGCCTCTTCTCCAGCTCCCCGTAACCGGTATGTCCGCCGAGGCCGGGTTTGCCGTACTCGACGTCGGAGATGCCCAGCACCCGTCCCCGGCCGTGCAAGAAGCGGTATTCCAACGCTGAGGCAGCCTCGCGGTACGAATGGGCCAGTTCGCTCCGCAGCCGGCAAGGGCGGCCGATGCCGATGGAAACCGAACGCTTCAAGTATTTGTGCACGGCAAATCCGGCTTGCTCGGCGGCCGTTTGGGCGGCGGACTCCAGCTCCTGCGGGTCGCCGGCCAGCAGCAGCCCGATCTTGTCGTCCCGGGTGCCAAACGCGAATCCGCCCCGCTCCTTGGCGAACACTTCCTCGAAAATGTTGAAGGCCGCAAAGCGCAGCAGCTCGTCTTGATCCAGGTTCTGAGCGGCAGGCAATCCGTTCGGGACGGGGTCATCCAGATCCGCGACAAGCGCCAGATACGCCGGACCGCATAAATCGATTTGGTAATAAGCCAGCTTCTCGTTGATTTCCGCTTCGTTCAGCCGGCTGGTGACCATTCGTTCCAGGAAGCGTTCGCGCATCAGCGGCAGGCTCTCGTTCAGCCGCCGGCGCAGCCGGTTTAAGTCTTCCCGATGGGCGCGCTCCTCGTCCAGTTCGCTTCTCATCCGCCGCAAAAAATCGGTCAGCTCCTCCAGGTTCACCGGTTTGAGCAAATAGTCGTTCACCTTCAGCCGAATCGCCTGCTGGGCGTATTCGAAATGCTCGTACCCGGTCACGATGACGATTCGGATATCCCGGTAACGCCCGGCGACCTGCTCAGCCAACTCCAGCCCGTCCATAAACGGCATGCAAATATCCGTTAGGATGACGTCGGGGTGAAATTGATGAACCGCCTCCAGCGCATCCCGGCCGTTGGCGTAATCCCCGGCGAGCTCGAAGCCGCAGGCGGCCCAGTCGGTTTTCAGCCGGATGCCCTCCCGCACCTCGTCCTCGTCGTCCACTACAATCAGTTTGTACAAGTCGCTCCCCTCCCCGCTTGAGAGGTCAATAGGTTCAACATGGGCGTTGGCAGGCTCCCAAAGCACTCCTCAATTTCGACAGCGCTTACATCTCTTCCTTGTACAACGCGCCGACGGATACGAAACAGGACCTGTCGCCTGGGTCCATGGTTCGTGTCCGCCGACGCTAACCGTTTATTTTTATCCTATTCGTAGAGCAGCGGTTTAATCTCTTCCGCGTCCATGTTCGTTTTATCGTACCAGTGAAAGCCGGTATCGATCGTATTCTCGACCGTTTCGCCACGGAGGGCCATGACCGCCGCCTTGACCGTCCAATAGCCGATGCCGATCGGATCCTGGGTCACCGCGCCGGCCATCGTCCCGTTGCGGATCGCATCCGTCTGCAGCTTCCCGGAATCGAAGCCGACGACCGTCACTTTGCCGCTTTTGCCGAGTTCGCCCACCGCATTGACGACGCCGATCGCCGAGCCTTCGTTCGAGCCGAAAATGCCCTTCAAATCGGGATGGGCTTGCATGACCGCTTTCGCCAGGTCGGTGGATTTGAGCTGATCCCCGCCGCCGTATTGGACATCGACGATGTCGATGTCGGGATATTTCGCTTTGATCTGCTCCATGAATCCGTCGCGGCGGTCGACGCCGGTCCGGCTCGTTTGGTCATGCACGATCAGCGCGATTTCCCCTTTGCCGCCGATCAATTCGGCCATTTTATCGGCGGCGAGCGCCGCGGCGGCCTTGTTGTCGGTTGCGGCCGTCGCGGCCGGGATGTCGCTGTCCACGCCGGAGTCGAAACCGATGACCGGGATGCCGGCCGACTTGGCCTTCTCCAGCAGTTGCACGGCCGCCTGGCTGTCGAGCGCCGCAAGCCCGATCGCATCCGGCTCTTTGTCCAGCGCCGCCTGCAGCATCTCGATTTGCTTGTCGACCTGGGATTCGTTCTCCGGCCCCTCAAACGTAATGTCGACGTCGAATTCCGCCGCCGCTTTCTCCGCACCCTGCTTCACCGCCTGCCAGAATTGATGCTGGAACCCTTTGGAGATGAGCGGAATGTACGGCTTTTCGTCCGCCGCCCCGCCGTTAGCCGCATTGCCCGAACCTTCGGAGGCACCGCCATTACCAGCGTTACCGCCGCCGCCGCTGCTGCTGCTGCCTCCACCGCTGTTCGCGCTGCCGTTCCCCGCGTTGCCTCCCGCGCCATTGTTGCCGACCTCGCCGCACGCGCCCAGTACTAGTACCGCCATCAACAGCATCATGATCGCCGGCATCCATCTGTTTTTTTTCATGTTTTTCTCCCCTTTAATTTTGAATTTGGACTTTCCGCCTACTTCTTCCGCCGCCGCAAAATATCGGCGTACACCGCCAGAATCACGACGGCCCCGACGATCACCGTCTGCCACTCCTGCGGCACGGACAATATCCGCAGCCCGTTGGTCAACACGCTCATGATCAGCGCGCCGATGACGGTGCCGAGGATGGAACCCTGGCCACCGCTGAGCGAAGTGCCACCGATCACGACGGCGGCGATCGCCTCCAGCTCGTAGCCCGAGCCGAGCGACGGCTGGGCCGAGCTGAGCCGCGAAGCCATCATGATCCCGGCGATCCCGGCGAAGGCGCCGGTAATGACGTAAATGATCATTTTCCAGAAGGTCACGTTGACGCCGGACAGCCGGGTGGCTTCCTCATTGCTGCCGATCGCGAAGTTGTAGCGGCCGATAAGCGTTTTCGACAGAATGATGCTCGCGACGATCGCCAGGCCAAAAAAGATGAACACCGCCGACGGGATGCCGAACAGCGTGGCCATGGCAATCTTGGAGAAACCGGGCGTGTCGTTGAAATAAATCGGTTTCGTCCCGGAGACGACAAGCGACAGCCCTTTGGTCACCATCATCATGCCCAGCGTGGCGATGAACGGAGGAATGCCCATCCTCGCCACCAGCCAGCCGCTGATGAAGCCGCACAGCGCACCGGCCGCTATGCCGCCGAGGATGCCCAGCGGGACCGGCAGATTCCAGAAGGATACGATCACGCCGACCATGACGGCGGCGAAGGTCATCACCGTGCCGACGGACAGGTCGATCCCGCCCGTAATGATGACGAAGGTGGAACCGAGCGCCAGTACGCCGATCACCGCCGTCGAGAGCATGATGCCGATCAGGTTGTCGAACCGGAAGAAGTTCTCGGACGACAGCGAAAAGACCACGACAAGCAGAATCAGGCTGGCGAACGCCAATATTTTCTGGGTGGCGCCTGCCCGGAATAATCTGGGCCTTGCTGTAGCGGCCGATTGTTGCAGTTCAGCCATATGAAACCCTCCTATATGTGAAATACTTTTGCAGCACCGTCCGATGCTCAGCGTCCGCTTGGTTTCGGGCGTGCGGCGTCCAGCGCTTCGAATCGGGAGTCCGCTCCTACTCCCTCATCGTCGCCAGCCGCATGATCGCCTCCTGGGTCGCCTCCTCCCTGGACAGTTCCCCTGTGATCCGGCCCTCGCACATGACCAGCACGCGATGGCTCATCCGTAGAATTTCCGGCAGTTCCGAGGAGATCATGACGATCGACTTGCCCTGGCGCGCGAGGTCGTCCAATAGCTTGTAAATCTCGCTTTTGGCGCCGACGTCGATGCCGCGGGTAGGCTCGTCGATCAGCAGAATATCGCAGTCCCGGGTCAGCCATTTGCCGATGACGACCTTTTGCTGATTGCCGCCGGACAGGAACTTCACGACCTGGTTCACGCCGGGCGTCTTGATTTTCAAGGCGGCAACCTGCGCTTCGGCGTTGTCCCGGATCGCTTTTCCGCGCATCCAGCCGAACGCCTTCCGGTATTGGTGCAGCGAGGCCACGGCGATATTGCTTTTGACATCCATATCCACCAGCAGGCCGAACCGTTTGCGGTCCTCGGACAAATAGCCGATCCCCTGCTTCACCGCGTCCGCCGGTCGGCGAAGCTTGACGTGCCGGCCACATACGTAAATCTCGCCGGCATCGGGCGCATCCGCCCCGAATACCGCCCGGGCCACCTCGGTCCGTCCCGCCCCCATTAGCCCAGCGATGCCAAGGATCTCCCCTTTTTTCAGATGGAAGCTGACGTCTCTCACCGCCGTCCCCCGGCACAGATTCCGGACCTCCAGCACTTTTTCCTCGCTAACGTGCGCCGTATCCGGTTTGGAGGTCGCGTAAATCTGCCGCTCGACCATCATCTGGATGATGTCGTCGATCTTGGCTTCCGCCGTGTCCACCGTATCCACGTAACACCCATCCCGCATAACGGTAATCCGGTCGGTGACGCGCTTCAGCTCCTCCATCCGGTGCGAGATGTACACGATGCCCACGCCCTTGTCGCGCAAACGGCGGATCGTGTTGAACAACTCCTCGATCTCGGCATCCGTCAACGCCGCCGTCGGCTCATCCATAATCAGTACCTCCGATTGATGGGAAAGCGCTTTCGAAATTTCCGCCATCTGCTGCATCGCGACCGTCAGGCCGGCCACCCTCGCCCGCGGATCCAGCTTGACGTTCAGTTCGGCAAACAGGGCAGCCGTCCGATTGTTGAGCTTATCGTCATCGAGCAGCAGGCCCGCCCACTTTTTCGGCTCGCGGCCGATGTAGATGTTTTGCGCCACCGTCAGATCCGGCATCAACTGCAGCTCCTGGTGGATGATGCCAATGCCAAGCTCCCGGGCCGTCCGCGTATCGGGAATCTCAACCTGCCGTCCTTTGTAGCGAATCGTGCCGGCGTCCTTCGGATACACGCCCGTCAAGATTTTCATCAGCGTGGATTTGCCCGCCCCGTTTTCGCCGACCAGCGCGTGTACCTCGCCCGCCTTCAGCTCGAACCGGCAGCCGCTTAATGCCCGCACGCCGGGGAATTGCTTATCGATCCCTTCCATCGAGACCAGAATGTCGTCCATCCGACCCACCTCGATTTTTTCGACTTCACGTTCAGTTTATAGGCCGGTCCCCCGAATTAGAGTGGAATAATCTACTGGAAAACGTTTAAAATTTTATGATATCCCTGTGCTCCTACGTGAGAGTGCGGTAGAGAAAAGGAGCGACGGCTATTGGGGGATGGATGGGAGTTGCGGCGAAGGTTGTTGGTGGTTTTTTGGCGTAGGGGGTGTTGGAGGGGGGAGGTAAGGTTTGTTTGGCGGGGGTTGTTGGTAGGAGTTGCGGTGACGTTGGTTGGTGACGTTGGTTGGTGACGTTTGCAAGCGGTGTTTACGGTTGTGGATTTCTAAGCGTGGATGCGATTGGGCAAATGTATATGAAAAATCGAATAGAACTCGTCCACTTTGGGCGATTTCGGCGAATGTATGTGAAAAATCGAATAGAAATCATCCCCTTTTAGCGTTTCCGGCGCATTGTATATGAAAATTCGAATAGAATCTACCTCGATACCGGCGATTCCGGCTTTTGCAGTTAGGTTGATTCGTCCTGCCGCAATCCAAACAAAACAGCGCAAGCGACGGGACTAACTGCTCCGGTTACTTGCGCTGTTTCCGAATCTCCCGTCCGGCGGGAGGCCGCTACGATGAATAAACGATCCTCGCGGCCGCTAAACCGTCACGGCCAGCTCGGCGGAAATCGTGTCGCGGCTGCTGCCCCCGACCTGAACGGCGATCTTGCACGGTACCGCCGCAAAACGCAGCTCCCGGTTCCAGATCCCCAGTTCCTCCCGCCCCAGGACGAATTCGACGGTGCGGCGTTCTCCCGGGCTCAGCTCGATTTTGCTGAACTCTTTCAGCTCGGCAATCCGGCGGGTAATGCCCGATTCCCGGGCCCGGATGTACAGCTGGACCGTTTCAGCCCCACAGCAGGCTCCCGTATTTTCCACCTCGACACGGACCGTCACCTTCTCTCCGTGTTCCAGCTCCGCCGCTGATATACTACCCCGGGACAAAGAAAGACGAGAATAGGCAAACTCCGTGTAGCTCAGTCCGTAGCCGAACGGGTACAGAGGCGCGGCGGGCATATCGACGTAATTTCTTGTTCGTCCGGGATCCTTTTGGTTGTAATACACGGGAAGCTGGGCCGAGGATCGCGGCAGCGACACCGGCAGCTTGCCGCTCGGATTCGCCTTTCCGAACAGGAGCTCCGCGATCGCCCGGCCGCCCTCCGTGCCGGGATACCACGCGCAGAGGACGGCGCCGCACAAGTCGACGACATCGGCGATCGCATGCGGGCGGCCCTGAACGATGACGGCGACGACGGGCTTGCCGGTGGCGGCGACGGCCTCGACCAGTTCCCGCTGCACCCCGCCGAGCGACAGGTCGGCCAGGTCGACGCCTTCGCCGCAGTCCATCTCGGACGGACTGCCCTCCTTGACGATCGCCGCGCCGTTGTCTTCGAAGTCGCCCCCGAATTCCCGGGCGCTGCTCCCGCCGAGCACAAGCACCGCGACGTCCGCGCCCTTGGCGGCCTCAACCGCCTCGGCGATGCCCGCCGCAGACCGGTCGCGAATGCCGCAGCCCAAGGCGTACACGATATCGGCGCCTTCCGGGGCGCACGCACGGATGCCCTGCAGCACCGTCGTGCCGGTCCCCTCGCGCTGGACGCTCGTGTAGTCGCCCAGCTGGTTGTACAAGCGGTCTGCATTCGGGCCGATAACCGCGAGCCGCCGCAGATGGCCGGCGAGGGGCAGCAAACGGTCCTCGTTTCTGAGCAGTACGGCCGATTCGCGGGCGACCTGCAGATTCACCTCGCGGAATTCCGGGCTGCCGACGACGGAAATCGTCCGTAACTCCGGCACGTACGGCCGGTCGAACAGCCCGAGCCGGAATTTGAGGCGCAGTACGCGCGCGGCCGCCCGGTCGATATCCGCCTCCTGCACCAGCCCCTGACGGACGGCTTCCTCCAGTGTCGTAAAAGCGGTGTCCCACAGGCTGAGATCCACGCCCGACGTCAAGGCGAGCGCCGCGGCGGACTCGTGGCTGCCGGCGAGCGCCAGCAGCCGGTCCACCGCGCCGCCGTCCGCCATCACCACGCCGTCGAATCCCCACTCCTCGCGCAGGATGCCGGTCAACAAACCACGGTTGGCGTGGCACGGCACGCCGTCGATTTCGTTGTACGCCGCCATGAAGCCGGCCGCCCCGGCGAGCGCTCCCGCCCGGGCCGCCGGGAGATGGATCTCCCGCAGTTCCCGCGGACCGATGGCCGCCGGACCGGCGTTGCGTCCGCCCTGCGCCGCTCCCTGCGCGCACAAATGCTTCAGGACGACCGCGACACGGTCCGGCGCATCCAGCTTCCGCGGGTCCTCGCCCTGCATCCCGCGGACCGCCGCTTCCGCGAAGCGGGCGGCCAGGTAAGGGTCTTCGCCGAAGCATTCCTCGGAACGCCCCCAGCGGGGTTCCTGCAAAATATCCAGCGCCGACACCAGACCGACATGCGCGCCGCGGCTGCGGATCTCCGCCGCCACATAGGCATACGCCCGCGCCATCAGCGCCGGATTCCACGTCGCGCCGGCACCCAAATTAACCGGCAGCAACGTCCCGTCGAGCGCCTGGTGGCCGTGCGGACATTCTTCCGTCAGCAGGACGGGAATGCCCAGCCGGGTATGCTCGAGCATGTACCGTTGGACCATGTTCGCCACTTTCGCGCTATCCGCCGCGGTAATTCCGTTCGCGTAATTCACGCCCGACCACGGGTCGCTGCGGAACAAGCCGTACAATGCGCCCATCCCCCCGCCCCGGGCCACCTCGTCCATAAAATCGTCGGTCAGCACGAAAGCATCGCCTTTTCGCACGTAGGCGTCCCAGCCGTACATCCGCTGATTCAGTTGGCCTACCTTTTCCCGGAGCGTCATCCGGGCCAGTAAATCCGCCACCCGCTCTTCCAACGGAGCGGACGGCTGCTTGTAAGTTTCCATCCGTGTTTCCCCCCGCCGTATCATCCTATTCCTTCGCCGGTTCCATGCCCGCCGGCTTTTCCCCGCCGCCTGCACCCGCCTCCTTGCAGATGCGCAAGCCGCGGTATTCCTTCGGCGTCATGCCCGTATACGACTTGAATACGGACACGAAATATTTGTATTCCTTGTAGCCGACCTTGTCCGCGATCTCGAACACCTTGTCGTGCGTCGTGGCAAGCAGGTTTTTCGCGTATTCGATCCGCATCTCGTTCATGTATTCCGTGAAGCCTTTTCCCGTGCTCTGCTTGAAAATATAGCTAAAATAGCTTGGCGTGATTTTCAGCCAGGCGGCGACCTCCGAAGCTTTCAGATCCGTGCGGTAATGCTCGAGGATGAACTTCTTCGCCTTTTCGACGATCCAGTAGGATTTGTCGATCCCGTTTTTATCGATCAACTGCAGCAGTTCCGCCATGTCCTCCATAACCACCGCCTCGAGCGCCGCGTAGGTATTGTAGAAATTCGGGTCCGGCTGGCCTTGATGGCCGTAATCCAGCCCGGTCATTCCGCTTTTGCGCAGGCGCTGGCGCAGCAGCGCGAACAATTCCTCGTACCTGTTCCAAATTTCCGGCAGCAAATAACGCGATGCCCCGAAAAAACGGAACATATCCGCCACCAGCCGGCGTACCTCTTCCCGGTCTTGCTTGAACAGCGCGGACACAAGGCACTGCACCGTTTCCGCTGTATCGAACACCGGCAGCGTCCGGCCCGACTGAACCGTTTCGGCATAGTCGGCCGTCAGGACCTGGCGGTCGTCCAGCACCTGGAGCGCCAGTAGACGCACCGCCTCGGCGCAGCGTTCGGCGGTTGCCCCCAGGTCTTCGAATACGGAGGAAGCGCCGCAATAAATTCGCCCTTCCGCCGCAGGAGCGAGCGGCAAAATCGCCGATGACACCCATTCATCCCAAAGGCTCGGCTCGGCCCATTGCTCCGCTGCCAGCAAGGTAATCAGCAGGTTCTCATGTTCGAATACGGACACCGCGCTGAACGGGAAGCGCTCCAGATTGCGGTGCAGCCCAAGTTGCCAGGCCTCCCGGACCGCTTCGTACCATTCGCCCTCCATATCGCCAAACTTGTCTTGGAAATCGGCCAGCTGCGTCGCCAAAATGCGGTACTGAACGCCATGCAGCGAGGCGGGAGCCTCTTTGCCGTACGCCGACCCGTGGCGCGCCATGCCCGAAAGCCACAGTTGGATCTCCCGAACCGCCCCCTCCCTATCGCTGGTGCGGATGCCAAGAACGATTTTTTTCACGACGGCGGTCAATTCCTCAATGTCGACCGGCTTGAGCAAATAATCATTAACGCCAAGCCGGATTGCCTGGCGCGCATATCCGAAATCCTCGTAACCGCTGATCATGACTACCTGTACCCCGGGATGACGAAGCCGCAATTGTTGGGCCAGTTCCAGCCCGTCCATGCCGTCCATGCGGATATCGGAGAGCACGAGTTCGACTCCGCGTTCCTCGATGAGCCGCAACGCTTCCTTCCCGTCATAAGCTTCCCCAACGACATCTACGCCGAGCTCGGCCCAATCGATCGTATAACGCAGCCCCTCGCAGATGACCGATTCGTCATCCACGATCAGCATTTTGATGCGATTCTCTTCGCCGGCAGACTCGGAGCTTGCCCGAACATCAAGCTTCACCGCGATCACCTCCCGTTAGGCTTGCCTCGGCATAAGGAAAACGAAGCCGTACCCAAGTTCCTTCGGCCGAAGTATCGACGATCTGCAAACCGTAATCTTGCCCGAAAAAGATCGATAGTCTTTCGTGAATGTTGTTCATGGCTCCCTCCCTGCTTCCGCCCGCCGGTGCTTGCTCCAGGGCGCTCCGGATTTCTTCCGCCTTGCCGGGATTCATCCCTTTGCCGTTGTCGATGACGTCGACCCAGATCTCATCTCCGCAGGCATAGCAACGAACGTTGACTTCGAAGACCGGTTTGCTGCGGTCCAATCCATGTTTAATGAAGTTTTCCACCAACGGCTGGATCGTCGCCTTCAGCGTAACGGCTTCCTCAATGCCCGCTTCGGCATAAAGGGCATACTTCAGCTTCTTCTCCCCAAGCCGCCGCTGCTGCAAGTACAAATAGGACTGGGCAAAATCCAGCTCCTTGCGCAGCGTGGTTTGGTAACTGCCGCCTCCCACGCTGGAGCGGAAAAATTTCGACAGCATTTCGATCAGCTGGCTCGACTTCGCCGCCTTTTCCAAACGCGCCGTCCAGCGGATCATGTCGAGCGTGTTGTACAGAAAATGCGGATCCATCTGGTTTTGCATCAGCTTGAGCTCGGCTTCCCGCTCCCTCAGCTCCAGCTTGTATTTGTGCTCGATCAACTGCTGGATCGTCGATACCATTTCATTGAACTTCCGGTTCAACTCGGATATTTCGTCGTTGGAATTGACCGGTACCCGGGCGTTGAAATCGCCGTACGTGACCTTGCTGGTTTCCTTTTTGAGGCGCAAAATCGGACGGATGATCGTATAATGGAAGCCGATCAACGCGGTTAAACCGAGCAGCAGGATTGCCGTCAAGATCACCAGCATGATCATTTTGATCCCGCGGAACTCCTCGGACACCTTCGCCTCCGGGATCATCGCAATGACTTTCCAGTCCGTGTTCTCCATCCGGTTATACAGGATCAAATACCGTTTGCCTTCCACCTCGTAGGTCAGGTCGCCTTTGCTTGAGGACAGCTTGTCCAAAAGAGGCAAGTCCGGCTTGAAATCGTCCGGCAACGGGTTGCGCGAGCCCAGAATGACCTGTCCCTCGGCGCCTACGATAAACACGGTTCCCGCCCCGTCCTTGTAAATTCCTTTCTCCAGGAGGCTGACGATGCTGGTTTCATCCAAACGGATGATCAGCCTGCCGAGCGGTTTGGTGATCTGGCTGTAGGAATTGAGGACGCGGAACATCGACAGCACCCGAACTTCTCCATTTTTCCAGTCGCTGTGAAGCGCATAGCCTTCGGTCCAGGAAATCCCGCCCTTGCGCGCTTTCGCGGCCTGCTCCCACTTTCGTTCGTCGCCGCTGAACGGTTCGCCCATCTCGATGAAGCTTCCGTTGAAGCCCAATATTTCGATCGATCGGATATAGCCTTTCGACATCAATTGGAATGTGAGGAAATCCTCGATATTACGTTTCAGGTTCGCCTGCTGCTCGCTGCCTAGCGGCGGAGACGACCTTAAGAAACTCCTCATGTCCGGACTTAATATCAAATAGTTGGCGATATCCTCGACCATTTTGGTCTGCTCGCCGAGTTGGCCCACGACATTGTCGAGATTGCGCTTGGTCGAATTAATGAACTGGTCGCGCAGCACCTGGTTGAACTTATATTGCACGACCACGCCGACGCCAAACGTTGGCAGGATGACAAAGAGCAGGAAAATGACAAGCGCTTTTCGTTTTAAGCCAAAGTTGCCGAGAATCCTTCTGTAGCTCGTCATCGCGCGCTCCTCCGTCCGGTCGTGATGTAGGGTTTCGTACCGTCGCCATCTTCTGCCGATCCGTAACGGACCGTAATGACGTTTATCGTTCATTTCCCGGGCACCTCGTTCACCTTCTCCGCACTGTGCGGCAAACTCTCACGCCGGATTAGCCTTTGACCGCTCCTGCCGTCATGCCGGTAACCAGTTGTTTTTGCAGAAGCAAGTAAAAAATGATGATCGGAATCAACGCCATTGTCAAAGCGGCCATCTGCAAGGTGAGGCTCGCCGTTTCGATGCCGACGAAGTTGGCCAAACCAAGCGGCAGCGTCTTGAGAGCGGACGAACTGATCAATACCAAGGCGAACAAATATTCATTCCAATTGTATATAAAGTTGAGGATGACGACGGTCGCCATTGCGGGTCTTGTGATCGGGAGAATGATCGACCAGAAGATCCGGAAAATGCCCGCGCCGTCCATCACGCCCGATTCCTCCAAGTCTTTGGGGAACCCGCGCATGAAGCCCTCCAGAATAATAATCGTCAGAGACAGGTGGAACGCCGTATACGGCAAGATCAACGATAAATGCGTATCAAGCAAATGCAGTTTTTGCATGATCAGAAAAATCGGAATCAGCGTCGCGTGAATCGGCACAAGCATGCCGAGCAGAAATACGCCGTAGGTTATTCCGCGAAGCTTAAATTGAAAACGCGATAGAAAATAGGACGCCAAGGCCCCGAAAAATACGGTTACGATCAGCGAAGCAAACGTAACAAAAAGGCTGTTCAGAAAGTACACATTCATATTCGCGACCTTCCACGCCTCCGCGTAGTTGGAGAAATGCAAGGCTTCCGGGAACGAAAACGGACTGGCCGCATATTCCTGTTCATTTTTGAAAGAGTTTACGACCATCCAAAACAGCGGGACTATATTCATAATAGCGAATAGACTTAGAAAAGTGTACGCAAATATTCGGAAGCCTGCAGACTTCTTATTCATGGCCATTTCCCCCTTCCTCAAGCATCTTTTTCCCGGCCCAAACGGTTAATCAACGAAATAACGATCAAGCTGAACAGCAGAATCAGGATCGAAACTGCGCTGCCGTATCCGTAACGCATGTTGATGAAGGCGCTGTTGTACATGTGGATCGTCATGACCTCGGTTTGGTGCGCCGGACCGCCGCCCGTCAGGATCTGAATCAGATCGAATACGCGGAAGGAGTTGCTGATGCTGTAGACGACCCCAACCATAAGCGTGCTGCGAATCATCGGTATCGTAATACGAAAGGTCCGTTTGAGCCCGGTTGCCCCATCCAGCTCGGCTGCTTCATTGACCTCATCGGGGATATTTTGCAATGCGGCCAGGAAAATGACCATGTACAGCCCGCAGTTCTGCCAAATATACGCAATGCTGATCGACAGCATCGACCACCGGTCATCGCCGAGCCAATTTTGCTTCCAGCCGTCGAGGCCGATGATGCCCAGCAAATTGTTCAGCATCCCGTACTCCGTGTTGTAAACCATGCCCCAGATCAGGGACACCATAACAGATGAAATCACGACCGGCATGAAGCCAACCGTCCGGAAAAATCCGGAGCCTTTGAGCCCGCGGTTCAATAGAAGCGCAAGCAATAAACCAAGCGGAATTTGGCCGATCAGGCCAGTCACCATGATGATGACGTTATTTTTGACGGATAACCAGAAGGTGTCGTCGCCCAGGATCTTCACGAAATTATCAAGGCCGACGAACTTCATCGAACCGATGCCGTTCCAATCCATCACCGAATAGTACAGAGACATTCCGATCGGAACGATAGCAATGCCTAAATAGATGACAAGCGCCGGAAACAACCCGAGAAAAATCGCCAGTTTCGTGCCTCGTAACGTTTGCACCAGAGATCCCCTCCTCTTCCTTTATGTCGAATCTAGGTTCAAGGCCGATGAATGAAGAAAACCCGGGAGTCGGGTTTTCTTTCACGCATCGATTTTGAAAGACTTTCGTTAATTACTAAAGTTCTCCATGGCTTCCTGAACTTCCTTAGCCAGCTCTTCCGGTGTGCCTCGACCCACGGTCAGGGCTTGCAATCCGTTTTGCAGGACGTCCACCACTTGTGTAGGAATAACGCTATCGAATACCGGGGCAGTGCCGCCACCGGTTAGCGACAGCATTTCTTTCAGATAAGGGCTGGCGTCTTCAGGAATTTCCACCTTAGCCGGTACGACCACGCCGTTACGGATCAATTCTTTGTACAGATCTTCGTTCACGAAAAACTTCAAGAACTCCTCGGCAGCCGCTTTTTTCTTCTCATCGAGCCCGTTCTTGATGGCGATGCCGTATTGCACGATCCCGGCACTCTTCTTCGGATCGCCTTTGCCGCCTTCTACGCTTGGGAACAGGGCAATGCCGAATTTGTCGCCCTCTTCGTTATTAATCCGCACTCTGCCGTCAACGGTCGCGGAGGAAATATGCATGGCCGCTTTGCCTTGGATAAAGTAGTCCTGGCCTTGAACGGAGTCCATGTTGTTGGCGTCCGTATTAAAAGCACTCAGCTTCGTCAGCTCATCGATGACCGAAAGGGCCTTGACGAACTCGGGATCGGTAAACTTCGCTTTGCCTTCGAGTACGGCCGGAAGGAAATCGCTTCCGGTGAACCGGTCGCCGATGATGGAAATGTAAGACGATTGCAGCGGCCATTGTTCCTTGTTGCCGAGCGAAATCGGGGTAATTCCCGCCGCTTTCAGTTTTTTCACCGCATCGATGAATTTATCGTAGGTATCGGGGAATTGATCGTAACCCACTTGCGCGAACATCTCTTTGTTGTAATAAATAATGTCCACGAAATTTTGTTTGGTCGGGACCGCGTATTGCTGACCGTCCACGTTAAATCCGGAAAGCGCGGCTTCCGGTAAAATCGAACCCCAGTTGTCCATCAGATCGTTGATCGGCTGAAGCAGATTACCCGCAACAAGCGGAGACAAATCCGCTCCCGGCCAAACGACGTTGATATCGGACAGGTTGTTAGCGGCCGCTAGCGTGCGCAGCTTGGTCTTATACTGGGCGGATGGTACGCCGTCCTGCTTGATCACGATGTTCGGGTGCTGCTTTTCGAATTCGGCAATCCGCGCTTTGTAGACTTCGTTATCCACGTTGGGCGAAGTCCAAGGATGCATCATGTTCAAGGTAATCGTTTCCGCTTCGCCCGCGTTGCCCGAGGCGTTATTGCCGCCTGCCGCATTTTCCTTGCCGCAGGCTGCCGCGAACAAGGTCAGTACCGCAACCAAACCGAGCAGTACCGCTTTTTTGCCTCTGTGTGTTTTGCTCATAATCAACCCTCTTCTCATGTTATTTGGATAGGTCCATCCATGAACATAACAGGTGATGATCGTTTTTATTTCTCAACCTGTTATATTACTTATTATAAAAGTCATGATCGTTCGACTATATCCCATAAATCTACGATTATATCCGAAATCTTTAGATGACTTTGGCGATCTGTGTGAAATTTCCAGAAACAATGTCATATAAGGTGACATTTCCTTTTCAACCTCTTTCAGTAAGCGCTTGCAAAATTAGTTCTTTGAATAACCGCCAAGTGCGGTCATTCAAGGGCAAGCGTCAAGCTTGCGGTTCGTTCAGGATGTAGTCGACAAGCTCTTCTACCGGCACCGTCGCCAGCGCGATCGCCGTGTCGGTTACCCCGTAGTAGATATAAAGCAATCCGTCCTTCACGACGTTCCCCGTCGGGAAAACCACGTTCGGAATCTGGTAGCCGAATTTCTCGTAATACGTTTCCGGCTCCATGATGAAATTTTTCGTGCGGGCGATGACTTTCTCCGGGTTCTCCAGATCCAGCAGCATGGCGCCGACCCGGTATACCACCTCATCATCTACCCCGTGATACAACACGAGCCAGCCGCGATCCGTCCGTACCGGCGGCGTCGACCCGCCGATTTTGCGCGATTCCCACGTCATGTTTTCCGCTTTCGCCAGCAGCTTCGGCTCTTCCCAGTGGACTAAATCGTCCGAATAAGTTATCCACATCGCCGATTTTTCCGTGCCGTAAGCTTCGCCTACGTACTCTTCCGGCCGGCGCAGCAGCACGAATTTGCCGTTTATTTTCTCCGGGAACAGGATATTGTCGCGGTCGTTGATTTCAAGCGGCGTCGTGTCGGCCACGAACTCCCAGTCGATCAGGTTCTTGGAGGCGAGGATCGACGAACGCGTCAGCCAGTGCCCTTCCTGTTCGCCCCATCCGTCCGGATACTGCGGGATCGAGCGTTCCGGCACGCCCCGGCCCGTCGGGTAATAGCTCATCGCGCAAGGCCGCAGCGCATAGTTCAAGTAGAACGTATCGTCGATTTTTACGATGCGCGGGTCCTGAACGCTGCCGTAAGGGAAACCGAGCATGTCCGGCGTGACGATCGGCTCGTCCTTCACGTGGGTAAAATGCACCCCGTCTTCGCTTTCCAGCAGCCCCAGGAAGTTTTTGCACGGCGTCAGCGAGCCCGCCGTCCGCTCGATCATGTAAAACTTGCCGTTATCGATGATCACCGCCGGATTGAATACGGTTACTTTTCTCCATTCGAAACCTCCCGGTACCACGATCGGATTTTCCGGATGCCTCGTTATCTTCATCTGTGCTCCTCCTCATGAAACCCCATAGATATTGATCTTTACTGTTATTATAGCCTTGGCCCCCGCACGGAAATATCCCATAAAGTTTCGAAAACATCTGAATAATTCCGATGGTTTGGCGCATCCCAAGGCCCAAGGCCAAGGCGTGGCGGTCTACAGGGTTCGAGTCTTGTTGTCTCTGCATGCTGCTTTGCACGATTATCCCTTTCGTTAAGGGAGTAAAGGTCGGGGGCTAGGAGAAA
>NZ_JBNYYG010000033.1:0-60705 GCF_050565405.1 Paenibacillus macerans
GACGCCTCCCAGCTGTCGCGGTTCCGTAATCACCGGCTAGGAGCAAGTCAGGTCGAAGACGTACTGAAGCATGTGGTTAGTCAATGCATCAAGCAAGGCTTAGTCAAAAGCAAAACCATCATCATGGATGCCACGCATACACTGGCCGGCAGCCAAAAACAAAAGCCGTTCGAAGTGCTGCGTGACGCGGCCAAGCGTCTGTTTCGCGTCGTAGTCAAACGCCACCCCAAGTTGGAGAAGAAACTACCTAAGCTGCCCTCCGTTAAAAGTGAAGATGCGGAAGCGGAGAAAACCATGCTGAGCTACTTGGCACAGTTGGGAGAGACCGTGGAGGAACTGCTTCCGGACCATGAAGGAGCGGTGAGCGAGAAACTGGGCATCGCCAAACAAATCATCGAGGATGAGCGATTACTCTCTCACAAGGGGATTCTCTCCGCCATCAATCCGGATAAACGTTTCGGCTGGAAGAGTAGTTCGAAATCGTTCTTTGGCTACAAAGAACATATCGCCATGACGGAAGAAGAGATCATTACCGCGCTGGAGGTAACACCGGGAAGCACCGACGACGGCAAACAATTACCGGCATTGCTCGAACAAACCACAGCAAACGGCGTAACCGTAAACGAAATCATAGCGGATACCGCTTATTCCGGCAAGGATAATCTGGCGAGAATGAAAAAGGAAACCATATCGCCTGTCGTGCCCTTAAACCCGATTGTCCACGAAGGGGGCGAGCGTCAGGAAGGGTTCGAATATAACAAGGATGCCGATTTCGTTGTTTGTCCGGCCGGTGAGCGAAGCAGACGCAAGGCGATTCAAGGCAGCAAGACCAGCGGAGAGAGCCGATCACTCGTCTTTTACTTTGACGTCGAGAAATGCAAAACCTGTCCGCTGCGCGAAGGATGCTACAAGCCGGGCGCCAAGAGCAAGACTTACTCGATTCGAATCATCGCCGAACACTATAAGAAACAGATCGAGTTCGAACTCAGTGATACGTTCAAGGAACGAATCAAGCGCAGACCGATCATTTAACACAAGAACGCGGAAATGAAGAGATTCCACGGTATGGATACAGCCAGGTACCGGGGTCTCTTCCGCATGCGAATACAAGCCTACCTCACCGCGTTTGTGGTAAACGTAAAACGGATGGTGAAGTTAAAAGAGCAAAAGCAGCCCATCCTCGGGTGAGGATGAAGCTGCTTTTTCCGTTTTATCGAATTTATTTTCCAGTTCCGAGCCCCGATACCTTAAATAACGAGGCTTTTGCAGGGCTCTCTTTTTGGGGCCCTCTTTTTTTGCGCTGTTAACCCGCCGTCGGGGCGGAGGTCAGCCAAATGTCCTTGAAGTCCATCCAGCCGAGATTGTTGATCGCCAGCCCCCGAATCGACGGGTGGACGTAAGTGTTTAGCATGCAGTGCATGAGGAACGTCACCTGCGCTTCCTCCTGCAGCCGGAACTCGATCTGCTGCAGCAGGGCTCTGCGCCTTTCTGGCATGGCTGATGCATAGACCTCGTCCACGGTGCGGAACACCCATCTTGTCAGCTCGGGAGGCATGTGCAGCCGGATAATGCTGTCTTCCTGCATGTAGCTTTCCAGCTCACAGACCTCGTCCTCGGCGAACACGAGACACATTAAGACCGCATCCGTTTCCCGCGCGGCTGTTTTTTTCGCCATGTCGGTTTTATTCTGATAGACGATATCCACCGGAATGCCGATCGAGCCGCATTGCTTTCGAATCCATTCGGCATCCTCGCGATCGTAGTGATGGGCCGCCAGGCGGATCGGCGCGCCCGAATAACCCGATTCCTCGAGCAGTTGCTTGGCGGCCGCCGGATCGTGGCGGTGGATCCCCAGCGCCGTATCTTCGGTCGGCTGGAAGCAGCGCGCCGGATATCCGGATTTGCCCGAATACCGGATCATGCCGGGGCGGTCGATCACCAGGTTGATCGCTTGCCGGAAGGCCAGCGATTGGTGCGGCCCGGGCCGGTTACGGTTCCACGAGATTAGGGTGCAGCCCCGGCTCAGCGTTTCGATCCGCTTCCAGTCGTCCCCGGCCCGGGCCGGGACGCGCGAATCGTTTACGATCAACTGCTCCCATTTCAGCTTCGAGGAATTCGGAATTTCGTCCGGCAAAAAGACAAGCGTCACGCCGTCCAAATACGGCCTGCCGAGAAAATAACCGGCATGCACCTCCAACTCCATCCGATTGGCGCTCCAATGCGTCAGCCGGAAGGGGCCGGTGCCGCTCGGAAGCCGCCAAAACGCCGATCCATCCTTGCCGAGCAGGTCGGCGGGAAGGATCGAAGCGCAGGAAGAGCAGAGCAGGCGGGGCAGCAGCCAATTCGGCTGGCGCAGCGAGAAGACGACCGTTCTCGGGTCAAGCGCTTCGATCCGCAGCACGGATGCCATCAGCCAGCTGTTCGTCGATTGCTCCCGCAGCCGGGAATAGGTGAAAACGACGTCCTCGGCGGTGAGCTCTTTGCCGTGATGAAAGCGGATGCCTTTGCGCAAATGAAACGTCCACTCGGTTCCCGCGTCGTTAGGCTCCCAGCAATGGGCGATCATGCCGGTCACCTGGCCTTGCGCCTGATCGTATTGAACGAGACGGTCAAAGATTTGCCGGACCAGATGAGAATCGAAACCGTAGAAGAGATCCGCCGGATCCAGCGTAAGCGGCGCCTTGTAGACGGGCAGGCGGAAAATGTCCCTGCAGCTTTGTCCCGCGGCCAGCTGCTCCGCGCCGAACTGATTGTTCAGCCATTGGATAAACCGCTCGAGCGCGCCTTTATCCTCCTCGTGCTGGTGCAGGAACTCGAATGCCGCCCGGTATTCCCCTTTTTCCGCCAGCCGCTGCGCCAGCTCCGTCAAGAAGGTTTCCCGTCCCGCCCGGAAGATCAGCCGCGAACGATGCCCCCGGCCGCGGCCGGGGGACCATTCGATCAAGCCCTCCTCCTGCAATTTGCGGATGATCAGCTTGACGTTCCGTTCAGTACAGTGAAACAGACGAGCCAAATCCTCCAATGCCACCTCCACCTCGCGCGGCTCCGCCATATCGGGGCCGGAGTAATGATTCATCAGCGCCATATAGCGTTCTGCGGTCAACATCGCTTTCCACCTCCCAGGTATCCAATCTCATTCCCGATGAGTCAAAAGGGGAAGATCCTTTGGAATAGTGTACACTTTTTCTTCCTGTTTTTGAAGCAGATAATGGAGACAACAAACAAAAAGGCCATAGAGCCTTTACCGATAGGAGGTTGCTACGATGAGTGCCGAAGAATTTTACCGCAGGGAACGAGAATTGAGCCAATTCCATCAACCGCGAAAACGGCTCAACGAAGCGTGGTACGTGGCAGATCCGACCCCAAGCTTCCGCTACCGCCAATGCTCGAAATCAACGGGCGTATTTGCGAAAGTCCTCCGTTCCTTTTTCAATATGCTGAAGTAACAGGAACTTCCCCCATAATCACGCATCGGTCGCATTTCCCGCCCAATACCCCAAGCTCAAGTTTCAAACCGGCAAATCGGATAAAACAGGAAACGGCGATGCAGGCGTACCCTTGCACCGCCGTTCTGATTAAGGTTGGTTCGTCCGCCGCAGGACGATCCCCTGAAGCGGGATATCTTCACGGCTAAGCCAGCACCTCTTTAAATTGCTCCGTCAGCAAGGGAACGACTTCGAACAGATCGCCGACGATGCCGTAATCGGCGACCTTGAAGATCGGCGCCTCCGGATCTTTGTTGATCGCGACGATGATGCGCGATTGGCTCATGCCGGCCAGGTGCTGAATCGCGCCGCTGATGCCGCAAGCGATGTAGATTTCCGGCGTGACCACTTTGCCGGTTTGGCCGATTTGCAGCGCATAGTCGCAATAGCCGGCATCGCAGGCGCCGCGCGAGGCGCCGACGGCGCCCTGGAGGCAGTCGGCCAACTCCTCCAGCACCTTGAAGCCTTCGGCGCTTTTCACGCCGCGGCCGCCCGACACGACGATTTTCGCTTCGGTCAAATCGACTTTGCCGGACACCTTGCGAACCACGTCCTTCAGCACTGTGCGCAGCGACTGCGGCGGGGCGAACTCCAGCGGCACGACCAGGCCCGGCGCGGCGGCCGGCGAGGCCGGAGGAAGGTTGTTCGGCCGGACCGTCACGACGCCGGTTGCATCCGCGAGCCGCTTTTGCTCGAAGGCTTTGCCGGCATAAAGCGGCCGCGTGAACAGCACGTCGTCGCCATCTTGGACGATGGCGGTCACGTCGGAGATTTGCCCGCAGCCGAGGTGGGCGGCGATTTGCGGCGCAAGATCCCGTCCGATTCCCGTATGCCCGAGCAGGACCAGCTGCGGTTCCGGCGGCAGCACCGCCAAGGCTTGCGTCACCGCCGCAAAATAAAGCTCCGGCTGGTACGAGCTCAAATCGGGATGATCCAGAACCAACACCTGACCGCCGTCCACATAACGAGCCAGCTCCGCGGAGGCGTCTGCCGTGGAATGGCCGATCAGCACCGCCGCAAGCGCATCGCCGTCCGTCCGTATCGCGACTGCCGCTTGAAGCGCTTCCAAAGTAACCTGCCGCAGTTTTCCGTCTTTCGTCTCGGCTACGACAACGTAAGTTTTGCCCATGAATAATCCCTCCTTGAATTTAGATGATCTTTTGAATTAACGTTTCAATCCCTCTATTAGATCGCTTTCGCTTCGGTACGGAGCAGCCTGACTAACTCGGCCGCCTGTTCCGCCGGCGTACCCGACAGCAGCTTCCCGGCTTGGCGGGCCGGAGGCAGCGAAAGGCCGGTTTGCCGCGTTTTGGCGGTGACGTCGTCTTCGCCGAGCCCCAAATCGGCGGGAGCCAGCTCGCGGAACGGTTTCTTCTTCGCTTTCATGATGCCGGGCAAGGAAGGATATCGCGGATCGTTCAGCCCCTGCTGCGCGGTGAAGACGGCCGGAAGCTGCACCTCCAGCGTTTCGCCGTCCCCTTCGGCATCGCGGACTGCCGTGGCCTGAGAACCGTTTATGCTCAGCTTGGTAATCGCCGAGACATGGGGAAGGGAGAGCAGTTTGGCAAGCCGGATCGCGACTTGGCCGCCTCCGCTATCCACCGAGAAGTTGCCGCCCAGGATCAGGTCATAGCTCTGTTCTTGCAGGAAGGCGGCGAGCAAGCGCGAGACCCCGTATTCATCGGCGTCAATGCCCTCCGAAGCGATCAGGACGGCTTCGTCCGCCCCCATCGCCAGCGCCGACCGCAGCGCCTCCGCGGACCTCCCCGGACCGACGGACACCGCCGTCACCGTACCTCCGTGCTCTTCTTTGACGCGCAAAGCCTCCTCGACGGCGTACTCGTCATAAGGATTGATCACGAACTTTACGCCGTCCTCGCTGATTTTACCGTCCTGAATGACGATTTTTTCCTCCGTATCGAAGGTTTGCTTCAGGATCACAAACACGTTCATGCTGGCCAGCTCCTTTCAAAGTTAATTATTTCTTTAATGCGCGCAGGAAAAAATCGACCGTATTCTCCACCTGCCCGGACATGGAATACTTCATCCCGGAGATCAGCCAGGAGGTCACGACCTCGTCCAGCGCCCCGAAAATCAGCTGACGGGTCAGCTTCGTATCCAGGTCGGCACGGAACGAGCCTTCCTCGATTCCTCGCTTTAGAATATGCTCGATCAGCGTAATATAGGGCTTTACCGACAAACCGATGGCTTTGCGCAGCTCAAGGGAGCTTTGCCGCAGCTCGATTTGCGTCACGTAAGCCAGATGGACGTTTTGCTCCAGCTGGGTGAAATGGATTTCGCACACTTTGCGGAGCGCTTCTTCGGCCGTGCTCGTTTCGCGGATGCTTTGATGGAACAGCTCGACGAGCTTGCCCAGCCGGTCCTGAAAAAGGGAGATAAGGATATCTTCCTTATTTTTGAAATATAGATATATCGTACCGTCCGCGACACCTGCCTCCTTGGCGATTTTAGACACCTGGGAACCGTGAAATCCGTTCTCCGCAATGACTTTTTCCGCCGCATCCAAAATCATTTCAAATTTTTCCTGTTTCCTACTTGTCATCGGGCCACCTCAATGCTAAAATTTAAAACAACTGAATGAATCGTCATTCATTTTTCTTAATCTTAGGGGAAACCGCACCGGTTGTCAATATGGAATTCCTTAAGATTTTAATTAAAACGCAGAATGTAAACGCTTACCAAAGGTTGTCCACGGACAGCCGAACTTGCTCCATTATCGAGTGTATTTATCGAAATCGCCAGTTATAGAAAGGACAGGTGAAAACAAAACATGGTCTGGCTTTGGCTCACGCTTAATGCCTTGTTGTTCGCAGCGGTCACGGGATATGCCGTCTATTTGTTCTATCAAGCCGTTTTCCGGCGTTACCTCTATTTGCGGCTGGGCAGGCCGGTCGACTTCCGTAAGGGAAGCCGGGGGAGCCAAGGGGAATTCTGGTCCCAGGTGTTTGGGCAGAAGAAGCTGTTCAAGGATCGCAAAAGCGGCCTGATGCACATCGTCGTGTTTTACGGGTTCATCGTGCTGCAATTCGGCGCGATCGATCTGATCGTCAAGGGGCTGTCGCGCGGCGGCCATCTGCCGCTGCCGGCTTACGAGCTGTTCGGGTGGTTCCAGGAGTTCACCGCGGCGGCGATTTTGCTCGCCATGGGCTATGCCGCCTATCGCCGTTACGTCGAGAAGCTGCCCCGGCTGAAAAAAGGCTGGAAGCCCGGCATCGTCGTGATCTTCATTTACTCGCTGATGTTTTCGGTTTTGCTGTCGCTGGGCTTTGAACGAAGCTGGATGGGGCTCGAATTCTCCTGGTATGCCCCGATTTCGTCGGCGATTGCCGTTGCCGGCCAAGGATTGTCCGCCGCGTGGGCGGAGGCCTTCTTTTACGTATTCTGGTGGCTGCACCTGCTGATCCTGCTCTCCTTCCTCGTATACGTACCTCAGTCGAAGCATTTCCATCTCATCACCGCGCCGATCAATATCTGGCTGCGCCGCCGGGCTCCGAAAGGCCGTTTGCAAAGCCTCGATCTGGAGGACGAAGAAGCGGAAAGCTTCGGCACCGGCCAAATCGAGGATTTCACGCAGAAGCAGATGCTTGATTTCTATGCCTGCGTGGAATGCGGCCGTTGCACCAGCGTCTGTCCGGCGGCGAGCACCGGCAAAGCGCTGTCGCCGATGCATTTGATCACGAAGCTGCGCGATCATTTGACCGACAAAGGCATTGCGGTCACCGGCAAATCGCCGTGGGTGCCGTCCTATCTATTCCAGGCCCCTGGCGTGCACGCAGTGGCGGCCGGCGTTGCAACCGCCGGACCCGACTGGGCCGGATCGGCCGGGATCACCGACATCCGCCCCACGCTGAATTGGCAGAAGACGTCCTGGCAGGCGGCGTCCGGCAAGAACGCGGCCGAACTCGAGCTGATCGGCGACGTCATGACGGAGGAGGAAATCTGGGCTTGCACCACCTGCTGCAACTGCGAGGATCAATGCCCGGTCGGCAACGAGCACGTCGACAAAATCATCGATTTGCGCCGACACCTCGTGTTGATGCAGGGCAGCGTGCCGGCGGAAGGCCAGCGGGCGATGCAAAACATCGAACGCCAGGGTAATCCATGGGGCATCAGCCGCAGCGACCGGGCGGCCTGGACCGGCGAGCTTGATGGGCTCCGGGTACCGACGGTCAAAGACAATCCGGCCTTCGAATATTTGTTCTTCGTCGGTTCGATGGGCTCCTACGACCTGCGCAGCCGCAAAATCACGCGGGCGTTCGTTCGGTTGCTCGGCGAAGCGGGCGTCGATTACGCGATCCTGGGCAACGAGGAGAAAAACTCCGGTGATACCCCGCGACGCATGGGCAACGAGCTGTTGTTCCAGCAGTTGTGCCGGGAGAACATCGCCGCGTTTCAGCGGTACGGCGTGAAGAAAATCGTCACTGCCTGTCCGCACACGTTTAATACGTTGAAAAACGAATATCCCGAATTCGGTCTTGAGGGGGTGGAGGTGCTTCATCATTCGCAGTTGCTTGACGAGTTGATCCGCGAAGGCCGGCTTCGCCCGCGGCATCGGATCGACGAGCGGATCACGTACCACGATTCCTGCTATTTGGGCAGGTATAACGACGTTTACGACGCGCCGCGCAACGTGCTGCGGGCCGTACCCGGCGTGGAGCTCGTCGAAATGGCCCGGTCGCGGGAAAACGGCATGTGCTGCGGCGCCGGCGGCGGCATGATGTGGATGGAGGAATCGGCCGGCAAGCGGGTCAATCTGGCCCGCACCGAGCAAGCGCTCGAAGTCCGTCCCAGCGTGATCAGCAGCGCTTGCCCTTACTGCCTGACGATGCTGGAGGATGGCACGAAAATGAAGGAAGCGGACGGCCGGGTCAAAGCGAGGGATATCGCCGAGATCCTGGAGCTGTCGATCTTTGGGGAACAAGCGGCTCAGCCGAGTCCCGCATTAATCTCATAATGCCAACGAATTGATGGGAGGTAGAACAAGATGAACAAACCGATCCGGAAAGCGGCCGTCATCGGCTCCGGGATCATGGGGTCCGGCATAGCCGCTCAGCTCGCCAACGCGGGGATATCCTGCCTGCTGCTCGATATCGTCCCGAACCAACCGACGGACGCGGAGGCGGCCAAAGGCTACGGTCCGGACCATCCGGCCGTGCGCAACCGGCTGGCGACGGCGGCGATCGCCGGGCTGGCCAAAACGAAACCCGCGCCGCTTTACGACAACGCTTTTGCCGAGCGAATCACGCCGGGGAACCTGGAGGATCACCTGGCGCTCATCGCGGACGTCGATTGGGTGATCGAGGTCGTCGTCGAAAACCTGGAGGTCAAGCGGCAGCTGCTGGCCCGGGTGGAGCAGCATTGGAAGCCGGGGACGATCGTCAGCTCCAACACCTCCGGCATTTCGATCAATGCGATGGCGGAAGGCCGGTCCGACGCATTCCGCAAGCATTTTCTCGGCACGCACTTTTTCAATCCGCCCCGGTACATGAAGCTGCTGGAGATCATCCCTGGGGAAACGACGGATGGGGAACTGATCACAGGGTTAAGCCGGTTCTGCGAACGGACGCTTGGGAAGACGGTGGTGCTCGCCAAAGACACGCCGAACTTCATCGCCAACCGCATCGGCACCTTTGGGCTGTTGGTCACGCTGCGCGAGATGGCGGAGAAGGGCTACGGGGTCGAAGAGGTGGATGCGGTCACCGGTCCGGCGATGGGCCGGCCGAAAAGCGCCACGTTCCGGACGCTGGATCTGGTTGGCCTCGACACGTTCCTGCACGTGGCCGACAACGTGTTCGCCAATGTGGCGGATGAGGCGGAGAAACAAGTGTTTGCGGCGCCGGCGTCGCTCAAGGACATGGTAACCCGGGGGTGGTTGGGCGAGAAAAGCGGCCAGGGCTTTTACCGGAAAATCAAAGGAGAGCAGGGCAGCGAAATCCTGTCTCTGAACCTGCCAACCATGGAATACGGGCCCCAACGCAAAGTTGCCTCCGCCTCGCTGGAAGCCGCCAAGCTGGCCAAAGGCGCCGCCGCCAAAACGAAGGCGCTGCTTGGCGCACAGGACCGGTATTCGCAGCTGGCCTGGGATGTGCTCAAGCAGGTGCTGATCTATTCGGCCGCCAAGCTGGGGGAAATCGCGGACAGCATCCGGGAGATCGACGAGGCGATGAAATGGGGCTTCAACTGGGAGCTGGGGCCGTTCGAAACGTGGGACGCCATCGGGCTGGTTCGTTCGGTGGAGAAGATGGAAGCCGAAGGGCTGGAGGTTCCGGCCTGGGTTAAAGAATGGGTCGCGCATGGCAACGCTTCCTTCTACAAAAAAGACGACGGTTCTCTGTTCCAGGCCGCCTCTGGCGGATATGCACCCGTTGAGCAACCGCCGGAAGTGATCTCGCTCCGCGATCTGAAGGCGCAGAACAAGGTCGTGCGGAGCAACAGCGGCGCGAGCCTGATCGATCTCGGCGACGGGGTGGCGTGCCTCGAATTCCATTCGCCGAACAACGCGATCGGGGCCGATATTTTGCAGATGATTTCGCAGAGCATGGAGGAGGTGCGCAGCAATTTCGCCGGTCTGGTGATCGCCAATCAGGGACGCAACTTCTGCGTCGGAGCTAATCTCATGCTGCTGCTGATGGAAGCGCAGGACGAGGAATGGGATGAAATCGACGACATCATCCGCCTGTTCCAGAACACGATGTACCGGCTGAAGCGGTTCGAGAAGCCGGTGATCGCCGCGCCGCACCGCATGACGCTCGGGGGCGGCGTGGAGGCCTGCATGCCGGCCGACCAAGTGATCGCTTCCGCCGAGACGTACTACGGTCTCGTCGAGGTAGGCGTCGGCCTGATCCCGGCGGGCGGCGGCTGCAAGGAACTGGCGCTGCGGGCCAGCCGGCAGGCAATGCCGGCCGAAGCCGACCTGCAGCCGTACATCAACAAGATCTTCGAAACCGTCGGCACGGCCAAGGTTTCGAGCAGCGGCCACGACGCCAAACGGCTAGGGCTGCTTAAACCGGCCGACCGGATCGTCTTGCACCCGGACCATACGATTTACGAAGCGAAGCAGGCCGTTCTGCGCATGGCGGGCAGCGGCTATGAGCCGATTCCCGAAACGAAGCTCCGCGTCGTCGGTTCCGAAGGCAAAGCCGTGCTGCAACTCGGCGCGCTAGGTATGCGCGAGGGCGGATACATCAGCGACCATGATCTGCTGATCGCAAATAAGCTTGCGCATGTGCTGGCCGGCGGCGACGTGCCTGCGGGAACGTACGTAACCGAGCCATACATGCTCGATCTGGAGCGCGAAGCGTTCCTTAGCTTGTGCGGGGAGCCGAAAACCCGGCAGCGCATGCAGCACATGCTGAGCAAAGGCAAACCGCTGCGCAATTAAGAAACGGAGGAGGATGGGTTCACATGAATGAAGCTGTGATTGTATCCACGGCTCGCACGGCGGTAGGCAAAGCCAAAAAGGGCAGCCTGACGCAGACGCGCGCCGATGATTTGGGCAAAATCGTGCTGGAGGCGGCGATCGAACGGGCTCCCGGCTTAACGAAAGCGGACGTCGGGGACATCATGATCGGCTGCGCGATGCCGGAGGGCGAGCAGGGGTTAAATTTCGCCCGAATCATGGCGCTTTACGCCGGGTTTCCGGTGACCGTACCGGCGCTGACGATCAACCGCTTTTGCTCCTCCGGACTGCAGGCGATCGCCTTCGCGGCGGAACGAATCATGCTCGGGCAGGCCGACGTGCTGATCGCCGGAGGCGTGGAGAGCATGAGCCATGTACCGATGACCGGCTTCAAGGTGTCGCCGAATCCGCGGATCGTGGCCGAGATGCCGGAGGTGTACATGGCCATGGGCCATACGGCGGAACGCGTCGCCGAGCGCTTCGCCATCTCCCGCGAGGATCAGGACCGCTTTGCCCTGAACTCGCACCGAAAGGCGGCCCAAGCGATAGCCGAAGGCAAGTTCAAAGAGGAGATCGTGCCGTTCGAGGCAGAACTGCGCAGCTTGGATGAGCGCGGAAAGCCGAACGTGCAACGGTTCGTTTTCGATACCGACGAAGGCGTGCGCGGCGACACGACGCTGGAAGCGCTGGCGAAGCTTGCGCCGGGCTTCAAGCGGGGCGGTACCGTCACGGCGGGCAACGCCTCGCAGATGAGCGACGGGGCGGCCGCGGTCGTCGTCATGAGCCGGGAGAAGGCCGATGCGCTTGGCCTCGCGCCGCTGGCGACGTTCCGCTCGTTTGCGGTTGCCGGCGTGGAACCGGAGCTGATGGGCGTCGGACCGGTCAAGGCGATTCCGAAGGCGCTGTCCGCGGCCGGCATTACGTTGGCCGACGTCGATCTGTTCGAAATCAACGAGGCGTTTGCTTCCCAGTGCCTGTACATTGTCCGTGAGCTCGATATCGACGAAGAGAAGGTCAATGTCAACGGCGGCGCGATCGCGCTCGGGCATCCGCTCGGCTGCACGGGCACGAAGCTGTCGGCCACGCTGATCCACGAGCTGCGCCGCCGCGGCGGGGGCTACGGAGTCGTCTCGATGTGCATCGGCGGCGGGATGGGCGCAGCCGGCGTGTTTGAAGTTCATCCCATGAATTAATTTGAAGAAGGAGAGAATCGCATGAGCAAAGAAACGATGGACAAAATCACAGGCGGCAGCTTCGTCATCCAGGACGTGGATTTCCGCCGGGTTGTCACGCCGGAGGATTTCAGCGAAGAGCAGCGCATGATCGCCGAAATGACGGAGGAATTCGTCAGAACGGAGATCCTCCCCCGGGACGAGGAGATCGAACACTTGAACTATGAGTTGACCGCCGAACTGCTGCGCAAATCCGGCGAGGTCGGCCTGTTGGGGGCCGACGTTCCCGAAGCCTACGGCGGCATGGGGCTGGATAAGGTCAGCACGACGTTGATCAGCGAGAAGCTGACCAAGGCGTCCTCGTTCGCCTTGTCCGCCGGGGCCCATGTCGGAATCGGGACGCTGCCGATCGTGTATTTCGGGACCGAGGCGCAGAAACGCAAGTATTTGCCGAAGCTGGCAGCGGGCGAGCTGTTGGCGGCCTACTGCCTCACCGAGCCTTCCTCCGGCTCCGACGCGCTGGGAGCGAAGACGACGGCGGTGCTGTCGGACGACGGGGAACACTATATTTTGAACGGAACCAAGCAATTCATTACGAACGCCGGTTTTGCCGACGTGTTTATCGTCTACGCCAAGGTCAACGGAACCGATTTCAGCACGTTTATCGTCGAGCGTACCATGCCGGGCGTCAGTATCGGACCGGAGGAGAAGAAGATGGGCATCAAGGGCTCGTCGACCTGCCCGCTCATTCTTGAGGACGTGAAGGTTCCCGCGGAAAACCTGCTGTGGGAGGTTGGAAAAGGTCATTTGATCGCCTTCAACATCCTGAACATCGGCCGTTTCAAACTGGCTGCGGGTTGCCTTGGCTCCTCCAAGGACGCCATCGAATATGCGGCCAAATACGCGAACGAGCGCACCCAGTTCGGTCAGAAAATATCCGCTTTCCCGTTGATCGGCAAGAAGCTGGCCGAAATGAACACGCGCACCTTCGTGCTGGAAAGCATGGTGTACCGCACGGCCGGGCTGTTCGACGTCGGATTGGCCGACGTGGATCACGGCGGCGGCGACGTCGGCTACCGGTCGGCCAAGGCCATCGCCGAATATCAGCTGGAGTGCTCGATCAATAAGGTGTTCGGCTCGGAGGCGCTGGATTTCGTCGCGGACGAAGGCGTACAAATCCACGGCGGCTACGGCTTTACGCAGGAGTACCGGATCGAGCGTATCTATCGCGATTCACGGATCAACCGGATCTTTGAAGGCACGAACGAAATCAATCGCCTGCTCATCCCGGGAAGTCTCGTCAAACGGGCGATGAAAGGGGAACTGGCTTTGCTGCCCGCCGCCAAGGCGCTGCAAACCGAGCTCATGGAGCCGATGCCGAGCCGGACGTTCGAGGGGACGCTGGAGGAGGAAGCTCATTTGCTGGCCATGTCCAAGAAAATCTTCCTCATGGCCGGAGCCGGAGCCGTACAGAACTATCAGTTGAAGCTGGAGCAGGAGCAGGAAGTGCTCAGCCATCTGGCCGATATGATGATCGCCATCTTTGCGATGGAAAGCGCGCTGCTGCGGACGCAGAAGCACATCGCCCGCGCCGGCGAAAGCAAAGCCTCGCTTTATATCGCCATGGCCACGGCCTTTATTCACGAGGAGTTCGGCAGAATCGAAGCCTGGGCGAAGGAAGCGCTTAGTTACATGGAGTCGGGAGATACGCTGCGCACCCATTTGTCCGTATTAAAGAAATTGACAAAGCGAACGGCCGTGAATACGCTGTCATTAAAACGGCAAATCGCCGCCAAGGCGATCGAGGCGGAGAAGTACGTTTTGTAAATTGCGAGGTTGGGAGGCAAGGCGAATGGCGAACAAACCCTGGCTCAAGTCATATCCCGCTGAAGTACCGCCAACCTATGATTATCCAAAGCATAATCTTGCGCATTTTCTGGAAATCTCCGCCGAAAAATATCCCGCTGTCACGGCTCTGGAGTTCATGGGAAAGAAAATCACGTATCGGTCCCTGCTGGAACAAACGAACCGGTTTGCGAATGCCCTGCTGAAGCTGGGCATTCGCAAGGGCGACCGGGTGGCGATTATGCTGCCGAACTGCCCGCAGGCGGTAATCGCCTATTACGGTACGCTGCTCATGGGCGGCATTGCGGTCATGACCAATCCGCTGTATATGCCGCGGGAGCTGGAGCATCAGCTCAGCGATGCCGGCGCGCGCCTCATGGTCACGATCGATCCGTTGGTCGAGCGAGTAAGAACGGCGACGAAGCAGCGTCCGTTGGATTACATCGTGGCCACTTCAATCCAGGATTATTTGCCTTTTCCGAAAAACGTGTTGTATCCAATTAAAGCGAAAAAGGACGGCATGCTTGCTCATTTGAAATATAATGACCGGTTGTTCTCTTTCCCGGATTTTCTCGCCGACGCAAGTCCCGGGCCCTACAGGGCCGAGATCGATCCCGAGCAGGATTTGGCGCTGCTGCAGTATACCGGCGGGACGACGGGCTTTGCAAAAGGCGTTATGCTGACGCACATGAACCTGGTGGCCAACACGATCCAAAACCAGCTTTGGTTCTGTCGCTCGCGGTTGGGCCGGGAGAAGTATTTGGCGGCCCTGCCTTTCTTTCATGTGTTCGGCATGACGGTGCTGCTGAATCAAGCGGTTGCCTTAGGCGGCACCTTGTTGCTGCTGCCTCGGTTCGACATCGATCAAGTGCTGCAGAAGATTCATCGCCAGAAACCAAGTGTGTTTCCCGGGGCGCCGACGATGTACGTGGCGATTATCAACCATAAGGACATCGCGGGATACGATTTGTCATCGATCAACGTCTGCGTCAGCGGAGCCGCGCCGCTGCCGCTGGAGGTGCAGACCCGGTTCGAGGAGATGACAGGCGGCAAGCTGATCGAAGGCTACGGCCTGACCGAAGCATCGCCGGTGACCCACGCCAACAACATCTGGGAGAAGCGGAAAACCGGCTCGATCGGCATTCCGTTCCCGGATACGGAAGCCATGATCGTGCAGCCGGACACGCTGGATGAAGTGCCGGTCGGCGAACTCGGCGAACTCGCCGTGCGCGGCCCCCAGGTGATGCGGGGTTATTGGAACCGGCCGGAGGAGACGTATAAAACGCTGCGCGACGGTTGGCTGCTGACCGGCGATTTGGGAAGGATGGACGCAGACGGCTTCTTTTATATTTTGGACCGGCGCAAGGATCTGATCATCGCCGGAGGCTATAATATTTACCCCCGGGAGGTCGAGGAAGTGTTATTCGAGCATCCGGACGTCGAGGAGGCGATCGTGGCCGGCATTTACGATCCCTATCGGGGCGAGACCGTCAAGGCCTATATCGTACCGAAGGAAGGGGCAGCCCCTGACGCCGAGGATATCAAACGCTGGTGCAAGGAGAAGCTGGCAGCCTATAAAGTGCCGAAAATCTATGAATTTCGCGACAGCCTGCCCAAAACGTTGGCCGGTAAAGTACTCCGCCGCAAGCTGATTGAAGAGGAAGCGGAGCGCTGCGATCGGGCGGACGAGAAATAAAGGCTGAGCTAATTGATGTTCAGAGGGATCAGGGCGGCGAAACGAGGATAAGGAGGACGAGAAAAGTGAAAGCGGATTCAGAGAAGCTGCAGCAGCGGCTGGAGCGATGGAATCAAGCTGCGGTCGGTTCGTTCGTCGATCATTTGGGCTGCTGTGTGGAGGAGGCGAACGGGCGCCGGGTGGAGATGACCCTCGACATCAAGCCGCATCATCTCAATTTGATCGGCATCGTCCATGGGGGCGTGCATGCGACGCTCATCGATTCGGCGATGGGGCTACTGGCCATGATCGCCAAACCCGAGGCCAGCGTCGTAACGACCAATCTGAACATGAATTACGTAGCCAAAGCCGAGCGGGGAAGGATTTGCGTCACCGCCGAGCTGGTCCACGTTTCGCGCAAATCGGTGACGACGATCGCCTATGCCCGTCTGGACCAAGGCGAAATATGCGCCTTCGGTACAGGGACGTTTCGCGTCACTTGACGACATAGGGCGTATACCCGGATGCGAGCGGCTCCTTTTGCGCATATGGTGAATAGACATAGCTATTTGCGTAAGGAGGGGCATATGAACATCTTAATGGTTGCGCCCGAGCAAATTCCGGTTCCCGGCAACGGCTCGGTGGAGATCTGCATGCTGGCTGTCGCCAGACAGTTGGCCGCCAGCCATCATACGGTGACGTTGGTCAGCCGCATGGCCCGACGCCTGCCGCGCGTAAGCCGGATGGGCAATTTGAAGATCGTCCGTGTGGCTACCGGCAGTTCAAGCAGGTATATATCATCCGTGTTGCGTTATATCAAAGGGCGGCACTACGATCTGATCCAGGTTGATAACCGTCCGTATTATATGGCGAAAATCAAGGCAGCTTTTCCTCACACCCCGGTATCGCTGTTCCTGCATTCCTTGACCTTCGTCAAACCGACGGCCCGGGTAACCGACAGCCTCGGCATGGCCGATCTGATCATCGCCAACAGCGAAGCGTTGAAAGCCAGCTTGTCCCAGCGGTTTCCCCGTCAGGCGGGAAAAATCCACAAAGTGCATCTCGGCGTCGATACCGGGCGGTTTATGCCGGCAGCCGGGAGGCTTTCGCGCTCAGGGCCATTTCGGGTGCTGTTCGCCGGTCGGGTCATTCCCCGCAAAGGCGTGCCGGTATTGATCCGGGCGATGAGCCTCGTGCGCCAGGAATACGGTGCGGCCAGCCTTACCGTCGTCGGCGGCGGCCAGCCCGGCTATATGCGGCAACTGAGAAGATTGGCGCGCTCGAAGCGGGTGCCGGTCCGCTTTACCGGCAAAGTCCCACACCGTTCCATCCATCGCCGGTTCCGAGAGGCGGACTGTTTTGCTTGTCCATCTCAAGAACATGAAGCGTTCGGACTCGTGAACGTGGAGGCGATGGCCTCGGGCCTTCCCGTCATTGCTTCCAATATTGGCGGGATCGGGGAAATCGTCAAGCATGGCTCGAACGGGTATCTGGTGGACGGATATCACAGGCCTGAGGAACACGCCAAGTGGATTCTGCAACTGGCCCGAAACCGCGAGCTGGCTGCGAAGATGTCCCGCCGGGCGAGACAGGATGCCGTGGAACGTTTCGGCTGGAAGCAAACGGCCAACAAGCTGGCGGGAATCTACAAGCAGTATGTGTCCTAACGAATCGCAAACCTGCAAAACGGACGGAAGCCCATGCCTAAGTGGCAGGGGAACCGTCCGTTTTTTGGATCCCGGGATTATTTCCGCTTGAATTTCCCGCTGGCCCGGGCGTATTGCATGACGGTGCGGAAGACGCTCTTGTCCTTGAGTTTGCGGAAGATATACGGGTCCGGCGAGGTATTGACCTCCAGAATCCAAGGGCGCAGCTTTTGGTCGATCGCGACATCCACGCCGATTTCCCGGATGCCGGGGAAACTCTTCTTCAGGTGGTTGGCGATGTCCTCGCCGAATTCCTGTAGCATGCCCAGATACGGCTTGATCCGCTGCTCCTTCAGATGGGGAGATAACAGCTTATCCGCAGGCACCAGCTTTCCGTCGCTGTGATAGTTGGTCACGATTTTTTTAGGGTGGGCCAGCCTGCCGATGATCCCGGTCGTTTTCCACGTTTTTTGCGGGGAGCGCTGTACCATGACCCGCAAATCAAACCGGCTGTTATTGTACTTAAGCAAATCAATGCCTTGTTGAACCAGATATCGCCCCTTCAGCTTGTGCTTCCGGATGGAGGCGTGGAGCTCATCGAAGTTATAGAAGGTACGAATGGTTTTGTCGAGCTGATATTGGTACATTCCTCCGCGCACGCTCGGTTTAAGTTCGACCCGCATCACGCCGTTTCCCCACGTGCCGTTGACCGGCTTAACGTAAACCATCTTGAATTTCATCAGCATATGCAGGAGATTTTCGCGGCTGAACCTGCGTGATTCCGGGAGGTGGGCCCGCAGCTCTCTGTTTTGCACCAAAGCTTCGTTTTTTCTCCATTTACTGCCGATGTGGCGCGGGTGCCGGGCTGTTTTCATAGATGCAGTTCCCCTTCAAGTCGTTTTAAGGTAGTGTATTCTCGCCGGCGCGGATGGGAAAAGATGATTACCCAACCGGGTGACAAAATAGTCATCGGTTGGTTTGACATTACTAGTTGACTATCATATAATTGCAAAGACAACTAATTGTAGAGGGGATGGCGAATGTCATGGCGGCTGAACCGCAATCCGACTTGGCCGTTGGTTTTATCATGGGCGTGGCTTACCGGAAAATCGCTTCCTTGCTGCAGCATCGGCTGAAGAGCTTCGATATCACGCCTGAGCAGTGGTCGGTTCTGAATCAAATCGATCAAGCGGATGGATTGATCCAGAAGGATATTGCCGACCGAACGGGGAAAGACAAGCCGACGACGACCCGCATTATCGATCTCTTGGAGAACAAGGGACTGGTGCGCAAGCAAACGGGGAAGCAGGATCGAAGGTCTTTTCTCGTCTACAGCACGGAGCGGGGCCAAGCGTTAATCCGGGAAACGGAGCCAATCGAGCAAGGGGTTACCGAGGAAGTGAAGCGGATCATGAGCCCGGACGAATACGGGAAGCTGTTGGAACTGCTTCAACGGATCAATAAGCACCTTAGCGATCAAACGGACCTTGACCCTTCATAATGGATAATATCGGAAACAGGAGAGGTAAGATGACACGACAACATGAATCGAACCGGCTTTGGACGAGATCGTTTATTTCTTTGACGATCTCTGCTTTTTTGTTGTTTTTGAATTTGCATATGCTGCTGTCGTCGTTTTCGTCCTACGTTAAAAATGAATTTTCCGCCAGTGACCTGGAGGTGAGCCTGGTCACCAGCGTATTCGCCGCATCGGCGATCCTTACCCGATTTCTCGCCGCTGCGCTGCTGCGAAGAGTGTCCCCGAATTCGCTGCTATTCGCCGGCCTGGTCATAGCCGGGGCCATGACCGCGCTTAATGGCGAGGCTGGTTCTGTGGCCGGTTTGCTGGCGGTCCGGGCCGGGTACGGGATCGGTTTCGGTATCGGCAGCACGATTTTGCCGACGCTGGTATCGCGAATCATTCCGCTGCCGCGCATGGGGGAAGGGATCGGGTATTTCGGTTTGTCGAGCAGCCTGGCCATGTCGGTCGGGCCGATGATCGGCTTGAACGTGATGCGGCAGTTGGGCTTCGGTACGCTGACGATTGCAGGCGCGGCGGCCGTGCTGCTGCTGATCCCGCTGCTGCTGTTGAGCCGGGCGCTACCTCGCGTTAGACGTCCGGCCAAGGTGACGGCTGGAAAGCCGAGGTCTGACGCCGATACCCCCAAAGCCAAAGCGCCAACACGCCCTCCGTTTAATCGGCTGCTGCTGTTTCCGGCCTCTCTAAACGTATTATTATCGATAACGTACAGCGGGCTGTTGAGTTTTATCGCGTTGTACGGCGAATCTGTCCATTTGGAGCAGGTCGGGTTGTTTTTCCTGTTCAACGCCGTCACCGTCGTTATCGTTCGCCCGATTTCCGGCCGGATCTTTGACTCGCGCGGCCATGCTGCCGTGCTGATCCCGGCGGCATTGATCGTCGTTGCGAGCATGCTGGTATTATCCTTTGCAAGATCGATGCCGATGCTGATAAGTTCGGCTTTGCTGTACGGTTTGGGCTTCGGGGCGATTCAGCCGACCATTCAGGCCTGGATGCTGCGTACCTGCACGCCCGAGCAATATGGATCAGCTAACAGCATGTTTTATAATTCGACGGATTTGGGCGTAGCCGTAGGCGCCGTCATTCTGGGCGCCATCGCCTCGATGACCGACTATGCGATGATGTACAGATATTCCGCCGGATTTATGGGTGGGTTCCTGTTGGTCTATCTCGCGATCCAAGCGACAAGCCGTACCCGTGGGATGGTGCAAGGAACCGCCTGCGACGAATAAGCGGCAGTGCCCGATCCGGAAAGCTCAAGCTATCGGCTTGGGCTTTTTTTTCGTTTTGATCCGTGTACGTTTCACAGGCGCATACAAAATTTGGATATGGAACATATTACAAATAGTTTAGGAGTCGGAGGCGCGTGATGAGAAGAGCGAAACGAAATCGACCACACCATACCCGACACAAGTTGTCACCTGATTCCGCCAAGTCGGGAAGCAAAGGCGAGGCTTCGGATCGGCCGCTTGAGCCGTCTCTTGACGAGAAGGTCGCTTTGATCAGGGAAGCCTTGGGGAACAGCCCGGACGTCGTCGTCCGTAAGCTCGTCGGCCGGGAATCGGGGAGAGCGGATCTCCTCGTTTGCTATATCGACGGCTTGGTGGATCAAAAGCTGTTAAGTGAACTGATCGGCGATATCGAAGGCGGCATCCCGGAGGAATGCACGGAACATCCGGCCGGGGAGCTAGCCAACTCGATTACTACGGGCAATGTGCAGCAGGCGAGCTCCCAGGGAGAGATGATCGCCGGGATTTTAGCGGGAGCGGCGGCCGTTCTCATCGATGGCGTGCAAGGGGCGCTGATTGCTTCCATTCCCGGGGGCTCCCGGCGGTCCGTCGAAGAACCGTCCTCCCAGACGGTGATCCGCGGTCCAAAAGAAGGTTTCACGGAAGAGTTGTCCACGAATATGGCGCTGCTCCGCAGAAAGCTGAGAACGCCGGATTTGCGGTTCGAAAACCGGATCATCGGCTCGTACACGCAAACGCGGGTGGTAGTTGCCTATATCCAGGGAATCGTCCATCCCCCTGTACTGGAGGAAGTGTTGAAGCGCCTTGATGCCATCGATACCGACAGCATTCTGGAAAGCGGCTATATCGAGGAATTTATCCAGGACCGCTCGTTTACGCCGTTCCCGACGATCCTGAACACGGAACGGCCTGATGCCGCCGCGGGAAGCTTGCTGGAAGGACAGGTCACCATCCTGGTCGACGGCAGTCCCTTTGTTCTCATTTGTCCGGTGACGTTCTTTAAGTTCTTTCTGTCCAGCGAGGACTATTATCAAAGGTATGACATCTCCTCGTTTTTGCGGAATATCCGCTTATTTGCCTTTTTGGTCGCCATGCTGCTTCCGTCATTCTATATCGCGGTAACGACATTTCACCCGGAAATGCTGCCTACGACGATGCTGATCAGTTTGGCGGCCCAGCGCGAAGGTACGCCGCTTCCGGCGCTGCTGGAAGCGATGTTGATGGAAATCACGTTCGAGGTGATTCGGGAGGCCGGGGTGCGCATGCCGCGAGTGGTCGGGCCGGCTATCTCGATCGTTGGCGCCTTGGTCCTTGGCCAAGCCGCCGTTCAAGCCGGGCTTGTATCCGCAGCCATGGTCATTATCGTATCGTTTACGGCGATCGCCAATTTCGTCATCCCGACGTTCGGCATGTCGGCGGCGGTGCGCTTGATCCGATTCGGCCTGATGCTTCTGGCTGGTAGTTTCGGGCTTTACGGCATTCTTGCAGGCGTGATACCGCTAATGGTTCATCTCGTTTCGTTGAACTCGTTCGGGGTTCCCTATTTCCTCCCGATCGCGCCGCTCAGCCTATCCAACATGAAGGACGTGTTTATCCGCGTGCCTTGGCCGAAAATGAACAAACGCCCATCGTATATCAATCTCGAAAACAAAGTGAGACAAGGCCCCGGCCCGGACGAGGGCAAGATTGAACCGTAGGAGAATGCCAATGCGCCGTTTATTGTTGTGCTGCGCCTTCGTGATCATATGTTTTGCCGTGTCCGGCTGTTGGAACCGCATGGAGCTGAACGAATTGGGCATCACCGTCGCTACGGGCTTCGACCGCACCGGAGACGAATGGGAATTGTCCTACCAGGTCATCGTCCCTTCGGCGACCGGCGCGAGCCAAGGCGGAGGAAGCACCGGCGGAGGCTCACAGCCTAGCGTTTACGTGTTCTCCACGAAAGGGAAGACGATCCGCGAAGCGGCCGACCGCGGTTACGTGGAGAACCCGCGGCGGTTGTATTTCGCTCATACGGACATTCTGGTGATCGGAAAAGAAGCGGCCGAGTCGGGAATCAGTCAGATCCTCGATTTGTATTTCCGCAACATCGACGCCCGCGAAACCGTGCTCGTCACCCTTACGGACGGGAAAGCAGGCGATATTTTACGCAAAATGGTGCCTCCCGAGAAAATCCCGGGGACGGCCTTGGCCGATATTTTGCGGAAACAAAACAGTTTTTCCTCGTATTTCCCCGTCGTCAAGGTATACCAATTGGCGCAAAAACTGGTCTCGGATGCAAAAACGGCCGGCGTACCCGAGGTTATCGTCACGGAAGGGAATGCGAAAGCGCTGGAGTCTTTGGACATTAACAAAACGACCTCCCCGCCCGTCAAAATGAAGCTTAACCGTTTAGGCGTGTTCCATGGCGACCGGTTGGTGGGATACCTTAATCGTAATGAAAGCTTCGGTATCGCCTGGCTAACGGATCAGGTGAAGGGGAGCACCATTTCGTTTTCCTGCTCCGGCGGCGAGGCCAAGGAGACGGATGGGACCGTTCGGATCACGAGCACAAAGACCCGGGTGACCCCGGTCAAGGCAGGTGCGCATTTCAACATGCGCGTCGAAACGGAAGCAAAAGGCGATTTGCTGATGGAATATGTGTGCCGGGAAGATCTGTCCAAGCCCCATAGCATTCGGAGTATCGAAAAAGCGGTGGCGGCGGAAATCGTGGAAGCGATCGAGACGGGGTGGGAAGCAAGCCGGAAGCTTCGGGTCGATTTGCCCGGATTTGCCGATAAAATTCATCGCAACGATCCTAAGGCTTGGAAGGAGCTGCAAAAAAACTGGGACGAGGAACTGACCCGGATCGATTTGGAAATTCGGGTGAAGGTAAGAATGCAGCGGCCCGGTTTGACCAAGAAATCGTTCGATTCCGTGCTGGATCGGACCGGGGCGGGGGACGGTCCATAAGAAAGAGGGGAAGGTCATGAAATACGAGAAAAGCCGGCTTGCCGAGTTTCTTGCCGGCTTCGCGCTGTTTGAAATCGGCAGCACCACGTTGTTCCAAATCGGCACCGAAGCGAAGCAGGATGCCTGGCTCGTTATGCTCATCGCCGCGATTGCGGGCTTGCTGTATCTGCTGCTGCATTTGGCCATTCATCGCCGCGATCCGGAGCGGGATTTGTTCGAGCTGTGCCGGGTCTATTTCGGCAAGGCAGCGGGCACGGCCATCGGCGGTTCGTTTGCGGTTTACTTCGCCTACGAGGCTTCCCGCAACCTTAGGGATTTAGGCGAATTGGCCGCCTATATGCTGTTGAATCGAACGCCGCTGGGGGTGATCATGCTGATCGCCATTCTCGTGATCGCCAACAGCGTCAGGTACGGGCCGCATGTCGTGTTTCTTTGCTGTCTGGCCTTGGTCCCGTTCATTGTGGTGAGCTATTTGCTGCTAGTTTCGATGATTGCCGGCGTAGGCTTGGTTCGTTTCGAGAACATGCTTCCCGTCCTGGAGAACGGATTCCGTCCGATTTTGAAAAACATTCCCGACGTCATTTCCTTCCCGTTCGGGCAGACGGTGCTGTTCCTGGTTTTTTTTCCGTTAATCCGCAATGGGACAAAAATGCGAAGGTCGCTAGTGCTCACTTATTGGTTGACGGCCCTTTTCCTGATGGCCGTCAACCAAATAAACGTACTGGTGCTGGGGCCGACGCTCGCCGATACGGTGACGTTCCCGCTATTGCAGGTCGTTCAACTGATCGAACTGGTCGAAGTGTTCGAAAGAATGGACATTTTATTCGTAATCGTCCTCTTCATCGGACTGGGCACCAAGCTGCTCCTGTTTTACATCGGGGCAGTCGTGGGAGGGTCCAGAATCTCCGGCACCCCTTACAAAAGGTGGGTTGCTCCGGTTGGAATGGCCATTTACGGCGCATCCTTTGCTTCCCCCAATTTCGCACATCATTTGTGGGTAGGCATCGACGTGGTCCTGAAATGGTTCCCGATCTTTCAAATCGGGTTGCCGGCGCTGTTATTCATCCTGATGCTGATCCGCAAAAACAAGCGGAAGGAGGAGGAAGATCGGAGGATCGCCTGAATCTCCCCGATGCCAGCCACCCCGTCCAACCAATTCATTTGCCTTTGCGCGTCAGCTCGGACAGCCGGTCCCACTGCTCGCCCGTAACTTCGGCGAGATCGTTGAATTGACCGGCGCCCCGCAGCCATTCGCCGCCGTCGATCGTGACGACGTCGCCGTTGATGTATCCGGCGGCGTCTGAGACGAGGAAGGCGGCCAAGTCCGCCAGCTCTTCCGGGCGACCGGTGCGGCCGAGCGGGACGCGTCCCAGCATTTTCGCCTCGAGCTCCGGCGTAGGGGAGAGCCTGGACCAAGCGCCTTCCGTCGGAAAAGGGCCGGGGGCGATGGCGACCTGACGGATGCCGTACGGCGCCCACTCGACGGCCAGCGAACGGGTCAAGGCCAGTACGCCGGCCTTGGCGGCCGCGGACGGAGTGACGTAACCCGAGCCGGTCGAGGCGTAGGTAGTGACGATGTTCAGTATCGTCCCCGGCTCCCCGTGATCGATCCAGCGTTTGCCTACCTCCAGTGTCATGTAAAATGTCCCGTGCAGGACGATGCCAAGCACCGCGTCGACGGCCCTTGGCGATAAACGCTCGGTCGGACTGATGAAGTTGCCGGCGGCGTTATTGACGAGTATGTGCAAAGAACCGTAGTGCCGCCAAACCGCCTCGACGCATTCCCGTACCTGCTCGGGATCGCGAACATCGCAGCTGCGGCAAAACACCTCGCCGCCGCTTTCGGCCATCTCTTCGGCAGCTGCACGCAATACGTCTTCGCGCCGACCGCAGATGGCAATGCGCGCGCCCAACCGCAGAAAACGTTCGCCCATCGACCGCCCAAGCCCCGTGCCTCCGCCGGTAATCAGAACCACTTTTCCTTTCAACAGGTCTTTCGCAAACGCTTCCATAGATTCACGCTCCCTGATCAGTTTTGGCAATAACCCCATTCTGCTACAAGAGTATTCGCGATCATCCGCAATTATCCTGTTGCTTTGCCAAGACCCCGGCGAATAAAAATCCGCAGCAGCCTGATCGGCCCTGCGGATGCATTAATGGAAGGTGCGTTAATTTGCGGAACCGGAATCGGTAAACGGCACCGGTTTGGCTACCCATTCATCGGCTTCCGGTTCGATGTCTACGCCGTTTTCCATCTTCTTTTTCTCTGCGAGCGAGTCGCCTTGATGATCCATTTTATTGCGCAGCTTGGATTCGTCGCGGGATGCTTGCCCATTCTGATGTTCCATGTTGATCCTCCTTAGGTCTGTGCTTTTGTGGTCATTTTACCTTATTTATCGTGTCCCGATCGGAGCGATTACAAACATCATGTTTCACTGAGGGCCGATTCGGTTTATATTGATACTGGTTTGTAATAAAATACAATTAAGGACATCCTTGCCGCTTCACTTCCCGTAGTTCCGACGTAAGACGAAAGCCCGATTTGCACTTTCGATTCGAGGAGGAATGATGATGCAACGAACAAGGACAAAGGCTGCAAACGCAGCCGGTAAGCTTCAAAGGGTTTGCCTGTATTTGCTGTGCCTGATCCTGTTAACCCCGCTCGGGGCACTGGGTCCGGCGGTACCGGCCTCCGCTGCCGGAGAACTGAAGCCTTTCCCGCAACAGGTAAGTTATCCGGGCGTTATTAAGCCCAGTCACGTCACCCAAGCGGCGATGAACCAGGCCGTAGCTTCCTACTACGATTACTGGAAAGTGACCTACCTCAAGAACAACCTGAATTCTTTGCCCGGCGGGTATTATGTCAAAGGAAATATTACGGGCGATCCCGACGGCTTCGTCGCACTGGGGTCCTCCGAGGGCCAGGGTTACGGGATGATCATTACCGTCCTGATGGCCGGCCACGATCCGAACGCCCGGGCGATTTACGACGGATTGTTCAAAACGGCTCGCGCTTACAAAAGCTCGGGCAATCCCAACCTGATGGGCTGGGTCGTAGCCGACAGCAAAGCGGCGCAGGGCCATTTCGGGTCGGCCACCGACGGCGACCTAGACATTGCTTATTCCTTGATTTTGGCCCATAACCAATGGGGATCCGGCGGAGCCGTCAACTATTTGCAGGAAGCCAAGAAGATGATTACGGACGGCATCAAAGCCAGCTACGTGACAACCGGATACCGGCTGAACCTGGGAGATTGGGATGCGAAGGATGCGCTCAATACCCGCCCTTCGGACTGGATGCTCAGCCATCTGCGCGCCTTCTACGAGGTCACCGGCGACGAAACGTGGATTCATGCCATCGATAATCTATATCAAATATACCAGCAGTTTAGCGCTTCCTATTCGCCAAACACCGGGCTGATTTCCGATTTTGTCGTCGGCAGTCCGCCGAAACCGGCTCCGGAGTGGTATCTGGACGAATTCAAGGAAACGAACCTTTATTACTACAACGCCAGCCGGGTTCCGCTGCGCATCGTGATGGACTACGCTTTATACGGCGATTCGAGGGGGAAAGCGATCGCCGATAAACTAACCGCTTGGATTAAGGGCAAGACCGGCGGTTCGCCGGCCAACGTCAAAAACGGCTACAAGCTGGACGGAACGGCCGTCGGAGGATACGCGACGGCGGTATTCGTCTCGCCGTTCATCGCTGCGGGAACCGCCGACAGCAACAACCAGGCGTGGGTCAATGCCGGTTGGGATTGGATGAAGAATAAGAAAGAGGATTATTTCAGCGACAGCTATAATTTGCTGAACCTGCTGTTCATCTCCGGCAACTGGTGGAAGCCAAGCAGGGAGACGGTGCCGACGGCACCGAATTTGGCTTTGAACAAGCCGGCCGCATCCAGTACGATCGAAGGCGTCGGCTTTGAGCCGGAAAAAGCGGTGGACGGCAACAACATGACCCGATGGGCGGGCCATGAAGGCACCGATCCGGAATGGATTTACGTCGACCTCGGTTCGGTTCAGCCGATTACCGGCGTCAAGCTTCGCTGGGAGGACGCCTACGCCACGCGGTACAAGATCGAAATTTCTACCGATAGCGGTTCCCCGGAGCATTGGACGGAGGTCTATTCCACCGCAAACGGGAACGGGGGCTTCGATGAAATTCCGCTGACGCCGCAGCCCGCCAGGTACGTCAGGATGCTGGGCCTGGAGCGGGGAACGCCTTACGGTTACTCGCTGTACGAATTCGAGGTAACCGGCCAATAGCCGCCAACAAACGAACGGAAAGTAAAGAAGAGGACTTTCTCCGCAGATCGCAGCGGAGGAAGTCCTCTTGTCATAGGTCCTGGATCATCAGAATTTCGCGGATTTCCTGCTCGGTCAACGCCGACAACGTTTCCTGGCCCGGCTTCAGCACTTCTTCGACGAGGTTCTTTTTCTTCTGCTGAAGCTCGTACATTTTGTCCTCAACGGTGCCTTGCGCGACGAGACGAATCACCTGGACGATGTTTTTTTGCCCGATCCGGTGGGCCCGGTCGGCCGCTTGCTGCTCGACGGCGGGATTCCACCACAAATCGTACAAGATAACGGTGTCCGCGCCGGTCAGGTTCAGGCCGGTGCCGCCGGCTTTCAGGGAAATGAGGAACAGATCCCGCTCGCCTTCGTTGAACCGGTCGCACAGCTCAACCCGGTCGGCCGAGGGGGTGCTTCCGTCCAGATAGAAGAACGGCATCCCCCGGTACCCGAGCTCGCGGCCGATCAATCCGAGCATCTCCGTGAACTGGGAGAAGATCAGCACGCGTTTGCCCGCGCTTTGGCATTCCTCGATCATCTCCATCAGTTGATCGAATTTGGCGGAGCCCCCTTCATAGCCGTCCACGAAAAGGGCAGGGTGGCAGCAGAGCTGGCGCAGCCGGGTCAAGCCGGCCAAAATGCGGATACGGTTTTGGCCAAAGGTATCCGCGTCCAAATGCTTTAATGTCTCCTGCTGCAGTTTCGCCAAATAAGCGAGATACAGCTTCTTCTGCTCCGGCAGCAGCTCGCAGGGCTGCAAGGATTCGATTTTGTCCGGGAGCTCCTTAAGCACGTCGCGCTTTAAGCGGCGAAGCAGAAACGGGCGGATGCGCTTGGCCACCGTCTCCCGGGATAAATCGTTAAACGCCTGGCGGCTTGGAAACAATTCCGGAAATACCGCACTGAAGATCGACCATAGCTCCTCCAGCGAGTTTTCCACCGGCGTCCCGGTCAGCGCGAATCGATGTCTGGCTTGCAGGCTTTTGACCGCTTGCGCCGTTTGGGTGGCATGATTCTTGAAGCTTTGGGCCTCATCGAGAATCAGCGTATGGAACGACAGCTCCGCAAACTGTTCGATATCGCGGCGCAGCAGGGGATACGAGGTGATGATCACTTCGGCGTCCGACGCCTCGCGCAGCGTACGAACCCGCTCGGCTTTGCCGCCGTCGACGATGACCGCTTTGATGTCAGGCGCGAATTTCGTCAGTTCGTTTCTCCAGTTGTACATCAGGGAGGCGGGGGCGACGATCAAAGCCGGTTGACCGGTGTCAGTGATCTCCGGCAGCACCGACACGATGAAGGCAATGCTTTGCAGCGTTTTGCCGAGTCCCATGTCATCCGCCAGAATCCCGCCAAAGCGGTAATGGGCCAGCGTTCTCAGCCATTGGTAGCCGTGCGCCTGATAATCCCGGAGCACGGAGGCGAGCAGCGGCGGAACGGGAAAGTCTAGGTTATCGGGATTTTGCAAATTATTCAGCAGTTGGCGGAACGATTTGCCGAGTCTCACGGCTCCGTTTGGCTCACGGTCATCCTTGATATGCAGCCCGCGGATCACCGGCAGCCTGAATTCCGGTCCTTGGACTTCGCTTTGGCGAATGCCGAATTCGTTCATGAAGCTGACGATCTCCTGGAATTCAGCGCTTTCCAGCGGCATTAACGATCCGTTCGGCAAGCGGTAAAACCGGCGTTTCTCTTCCAGCGCCTGCAGCAACCCGCGGATTTCGGATTCGCCGATCCCGGACATGCTGAAGCGGAATTCCAGCCAGTCGGTCCGCTCGTCGAGCTCCACGGATATTTTCGGGGGTCTCAGGTCGGTGATGAGCCTCGTTTTGACGGCGGAAGTGGCATAGATTTCGAGATGCTTTTCCAACTCGGGGACGACCGCGTACAAAAAGTCGTATTCCGCCTCTTCGTCGTCGAGGAAATAACCGCTTTCGGTCTTCGCAAACGAGCCGCCGTCCATCAGGTCGAGGATCAGACGCTCCCGCTCGCCGTCGCGCAGCAGAATGAGGTCGGTCCCCCGCTTCGGGCCGTGCTCTTCCAGCGGATTAAACACGATATCCCCGTATTGGAATTCCAATGCGGCAAGCAGCCGGTCCTTGATCCGGTCGAGGTACAGCCGGGCTTTGAGCTGGGTGCGAACCATTCGCCCGGCGACGGTTTCCTCGATTTCCACGTGCCCGAGCTTCATCAGTCCCGGTAGCACCCGTTCGACGAAGGGCTCGATTTGCTCGGGCGGAATCATGACATGCTGCTTGCGGGCCGTGCTCAGCATATGCTTCATTTCCGCGAGCCGGCGGGTTTGCGCCGGCGGCTGCGCGATGATCTTCCCCTCCGACAGGACGACGCCGTAGGCTTCCATGACGGTCACGTCATCCAGACCGTGAACGGCGAACTGAAAGCCGTCGCCTTCGGCTTGTCCCAGGTCGAACCGCAGCGGCAGCGGCTCTTTCGACACCGTCAGCTCTGGCCAAATCCGGCCATCCTGCTCCAGCAGTACGATGGGGGCCTCCGTAAGCAAAGGCAGCAGCCCGTCCCAGAAAAACGGCGGCACTGGCAGCAGCCGATCCCCGACGCCATGGTGCTTACGCGCCGAATATCCGCTAAGAGTCTCTTGATACATCTGCTCATTGCGCTGGATCTCTACCAGCTTCTGCAAGATCGCTTCGTCCGCCGGAGCAAAGCTGTGCCGTTCCGGATCGTAGCTGAAATGCTTGGAGAAGCTGTAGGGCTCGCGCCGGTGAATTTTATCCAGAAAATCCCGGATGTTCTTGACGATATACAGCCGTTTCTGGCCGACCTTCAGCTCGAGGCCGAACATGTATTTGCGGTAACCGTAAGGAAACGGGCGCAGCGTGAATTCGGCTTCGAGCGGCGTTCGGCGATCGAAGCGGACTCCGGCCCGCAGCGGCGGCTGGTCTTGCTCTTCGAACAAGCGCATCATGTCGCGGGTGATCCAGATGTCCCGGGAAGGGATGTCGCCGGCTTTGCCCTTGGGAGCGGCGGTTCGGCCGCCGCTCCAGAAATCGCCGTTCGCGCCTTGCCCTTCCTCGTTCAGACGGGACGTGTGGAGCAACGAAGGGTAGGGCCGTACCGGCGCCTTGCCGTTTTGCAGCATGTCATGGATGCCCAGCAGTACCGCGGCGATATGTTTGCAGTAATTGTTGTAGGAATAAAAAGCCGGGCAGTTGCATTCCGCGTGCACGTCCCCGTGTTGATCGATTTGGGCCGATACATGGTAATGGCCTGCTCCCGACACCGTCGCTTCATAGACGCGGGAGCCGTGATCGATCCGCAGAAAGTTCACTTTGCCTGTCCGGTAGTAAGCTTCTCCCCGTTCGTAGGCGATCCGGCCGCATAACAATTTAATCACGCGCTGCGTTAACTGAAAGCTCATAGTTCGTTTCCTTTCCTCTGTTCGTATTTCCGTTCGGTTTTGATCCTCATCCTATGATAACAGAAAAGCCCGGATCGAAAAATGAGGGGGTGCTCGCCCCCGTTTCATCAGCCTGTTGTGAGGATAATGTCAGTCCGGTTGCCATGTTCTTCGCCCTTCCATTAAGATAAGATGATGAAGTGATCGCAAATGGAGGGAAAACAGGATGGAGACTTTTGCCTGTATTTATATTCTTCGCGGGGATCCGTACCGCCCCGGTACCTGTCTGAATCTGGAGCAAAACGTGACTGAAGTCGGGCGCGCCTCTTCGGACACTGTGCCGGATATGGCTTTTACGAACATTTTTATTTCCCGGAGGCATTTGGCTATCCGGAAGGAGGAGGGGCGCGCGGTCGCCTATGATTTGGGCAGCCGTCACGGCACGGAGCTGAACGGGGTGCGGATGATCCCGCACGCGCCTTACGTGCTGGAAACGAACGATATCCTGAAGCTGGCGCGGGGCACGAGCGTGCTGCATTTTTCTTATTCGCCCGGGGAGCAGACGCTGGAGTTTGAGCCGTTCGGCGCCTTGACGCAGCCGGAGGAGACGATGTCGGGTTCGGTGACGATCCACTGGGAGAAACGGGAATGCGTAGTGGACGACGTCCGGATCGCGATGTCCGAGAAGGAGTTCTTGCTGCTGCAACTGCTGCACGAGCATCCGAACCGTCTGGTCACGATCCGGGATATCAAGCAAAAAGTGTGGTACGACCGCAATGCCGGCCCGGACGGGCTGCCTGACGTGACGATCGACGAACTGACGACACTCATCTACCGGATTCGCAAAAAATACGGGCGCGACACGTTCCAGATCAATGCGATCCGGGGCAGCGGATATATTTTAGAAAAAGAATAGGAGCTGTGCCGTAAACGGGGGGAACCGGAGTGAACTTATTCAAAAAACTGCTTAGAAGAAAATCGTTTTGGATATTGCTGGTCTTTATAGCATTCATCTATTTGAACAATACGTCTCATCTTGCAACTGCACGCAGCGGGGGAGCCAAACTGCTGGCTCACCGCGGACTGGCTCAAACCTTTCCGATGGAGGGAATCGAAAACGATACCTGCACCGCCGAGCGGATTTATGAACCGGAACACGAATTTCTGGAAAATACGCTGCCGTCGATGGAGGCGGCCTTCAAGGCTGGCGCGGATATGGTGGAGCTCGACCTGAAGCCGACCAAGGACGGGCAGTTTGCCGTGTTCCATGATTGGACGCTGGACTGCCGCACCAATGCCGTGGGTATGACGAAAGATTATACGATGGCCGAGCTGAAAATGGTGGACATCGGCTACGGGTATACGGCGGATCAAGGGAAAACGTACCCGTTTCGAGGCAAAGGCGTCGGATTGATGCCGTCTCTTCCGGAGGTTCTGAGCCATTTTCCCGGCAAAACGTTCCTGCTGCACATCAAAAGCGACGATCCCAGTGAGGGCAAACAGCTGGCGGACTATCTTTCGACGTTAACGAAGGAGGAACGCGATTTGCTGACCGTTTATGGCGGAGACCGGCCGATCGCGGCCTTAAAGGGGCAAATCCCGGATCTGCGGGTCATGTCCAAAGCGACCCTCAAGCAATGCCTGCTATCCTACGAGGCGTCCGGTTGGACGGGGTACATTCCGGAGGCTTGCCGAAACACCGAATTGCACATCCCCGAGACAATCGCGCCGTGGATCTGGGGCTGGCCGGATAAGTTCCTGAACCGGATGGATCAAGCGAATACCCGCGTGATTGTTGTCGGCGATGACGGCAGCGATTTCTCCAGCGGCTTCGATACGGCGGAGGACCTGAAGCGCCTGCCTGCGGATTTCTCCGGCTGGATCTGGACGAACCGGATCGACCGGGTCGCGGCAACGGCGAGAAGCGGCGATTGACGATTGGGAACGATTTGCGGCAGCCGCTGGCTCAAGTGGCAGAACTCAGTCCGACATATTTTGCGGAAATGAATAAGAAGAAGTAGTGAATGGATCCACTAGCCGACCCTGAGTCAAGCATAGCGACTTGGGGTTGGTTTTTTTACACTTTTTTTAGATTTTGTTTAGAAGCGTTTTAGACCTGGGAGCTAAGCTTAAATAGAGAAAGCGCCGGTGCGTGCCGGCTGGCCGGGCTTTCCGCATGTCCGTAGGACAAAAAAACAAGCGGGAAAGGAAGAAGAAGATGAACAAAAAATGGATCAAGCGGGGAACCGTGTTCGGCGTTGGAGCAACTTTGCTGCTGGCCAGCGGTTTGTCCGCCATGGCGGGAACCTCCGGGTACGAAACGTACAAATCCGCGATCAAGCATACTTATGCGGCGACGAGCTTTACCAACCAGGGCAGTATCGTAGTGACCGACAACGGCAAGAAGATTTTGAGCGCCGACCTGGAGATGAAGCTGAACAAGGAGACGAATGCGATGAGCGGAGAGGTGGCCGTGACCGGAACGTCGGAAACGAAATCCTTCCAAATCTACAAACAAGACGGCAAGATGGTATTCGCCGGCGATGACTCGGAGGTCTATCGTGTCCTTCCGCTCAGCCAAGAGGAGCGAAGCTTCGAAGATCGCGACTCCCAGCCGCCGCAGCACGCGGAGCAACTGATGGAGGCCTTGATGGGCAACCTGAAGGATTTGGCGACGGTCGAAGAGCTGCCTTCCGGCAATAAGCAGGCTTCCCTGCATTTGTCCGGCAGCCAAATTCCGGCGATCGTGCAGGCCGTGGGTTCCATGGCGGCAGGCCATATGACCTCGGCCGACCGGATGGCGGCAGATGGAGGATGGAATATGCCTATGGGCCATGGCGGTGCTATGATGTCCAACGACGAGGATATGATGAAGATGCATCCGTCGCTGGCGGATTTCGACTTCCCGGCGTTAACGGATGACGTGAAGGTCGAGGACATCCGGATTGACGCGGAGATCAGCCCGGATCAATACGTGGAACAGCAGCAAGGGCAGATCAAGGTGAGCGGAACCGATGCCGAAGGGAACCGGCACGAGCTGGTGATCGCCATCGATTTCGATTTGTCCGGCTTTGGCCAGACGACGCCCGAAACCGTGGATCTGACCGGCAAACAAGTGGAGACGATCGAGCGGGAAGCGCATCATCCGCATTGGCAACGCTAGGCAGAGAACGCTAGGAAGAGGTTGGAACGCCGGGCTGCGGCCCGGCGTCATTCTCTATGACAGAAAGGAGCAAGACCGATGGAGGCTATCTTGGAAGTCGACCGGGTGACCAAACGTTTCCGGAATCAGCGGGGAATCAACCAAATCAGCCTGGACGTGGGCGAAGGCGAAATCATGGGGATGTTCGGGCAAAACGGAGCCGGCAAAACGACGCTGTTGAAAACGATCACCGGGTTGTGCCGACCCGATGAAGGGACGATACGCTTGTTCGGGTATGATTTGGTTGCGCAGTTCGAGCAGGCGATGCATCAGGTCGGCTGCGTGATCGAAGCGGCGGACGCCTACGACTATATGACCGGGAAGCAGAACTTGCGGCAGGCGGCCAGATATTATCCGCAGCTGTCGCAGTCAAGAGTGGACGAAGTGCTGGAGCAAACCGGCCTTGCGCCTTACAAAAACGAGCGGGCCAAACATTATTCGCTGGGGATGAAGCAGCGGCTGGCGTTGGCTGCGGCCCTCCTGCCGAATCCGAAGCTGGTCATTCTCGACGAGCCGACCAACGGGCTGGATATTGAAGGCATGGTGGAACTGCGCCAAACGATCGAACGGCTGGCCCGCGAAGCGGGGATCGGTTTTCTCATCTCCAGCCATATGTTAAGCCATCTGGAGCCGATCGTAACGAAGATCGGAATTATCCATCACGGCGACCTCGTGCGCTGCGGCAATCGATTCCAATTGGTTCCGCCGGGAATGCCGCTCGAGGATTACTACCTGGAAGCCATCCAGGCGAAGAAGGGAGCTGAAGAACATGGGCAGTTTGCTGGCAAGCTGGCATAATGAAACGGAGAAGCTCTGGTTGCGGAAAAGAACGAAGGCCATGCTCGGGCTGGCGGTCCTTGTCCCGATCGTGATCACGCTCGCGGTCACCATCCTCGACCGCGCGGTCGGATTCACCGCGGTGTTGGGCGGCCAGGTATCCGTGCTTACGCTGAACCTGTTGACCGGGTTGTTGCTGCCGCTGTTTTTGTTTATGTCGGCCGTCGACTTGTTTACCGGGGAAACGGCCGCGCGTACGATGAAGCTGACGCTGGTGCGTCCGGTAACCCGCGCGAAGCTGTATGCGGCGAAAGCGCTCGCCCTGGTCTCGTCCGCTGCGCTCATGTTGGCCGCCGCATGGATCGCTTCTTCGGTTTGCGGCTTCCTCGTCCCGTCCGCCGATCCTTTGCAAGATTGGGCCGACGGTTCGATCGCCTTCGCGGTATCCGTAATGCCGATGCTGGCGGTCGGGCTGATTGGCGCGTGGATCGCCCTGTATTTTACGAACAGTGCGGCGGCGCTCGGCTGCATGATGCTCGTTTATGTTGCCGCCAAGCTGCTGCCGGTCCTCTATCCGCCGCTGGCCTTATGGTCGCCGTTTTCCTATACGGATTGGCATACGTTGTGGTCCGGAGACGGAGCGCCGGCGGGCAAGCTGCTGCAGTCGTTTTTCATTTTGCTCGCTTATAGTATGATGGCATATGTAGGCAGCGTCTCCCGCTTCGAACGCAAGGCATTTTAGCAAACGAAAGGATTTTCCGCATATGACGATCCGGCTCAGGTTGATTTTCTCTTATATCGCGATGGTGCTCATCCCCATTATTTTGACTTTTGTGATCGGGGTCGTGTTGATGCGCGCCTTTTTCGGGGGCGGGGAGCCTGCCGGAGGCGGGGAAGAAGGTTTCCGGTTTCATGGCCATACGCTATCGGCGTTTTGGGAGACGATCAACGAGCGGGAGCAGTTGATGAACGGCGTGAAATTTGTGGCCGAACACGATCCCGAGCTGCTGGCAGACCAATCGTTTCTATCGGAAACCAACGAGACGCTGCAGAAGCTGCAAGCCGGCCTGGTTATCGTCAGGAACGGGCAAGTGGCGTTCGCTTCCTCCGGCGTGGACCGCTCGGGGCTGGAGGCGCAGTTGGCCCAGGTCGGCACGGATCCCGACCGGCACTGGCAGGGCATGATGGAGCGAGAGCCAGAAGTAGACGGAAGGTACAATGCCGAGCGGGTCGATTTTACGTTTGCCGACCAAAGTCCGGGCACGCTGTATTTGCTGTCCGATTTGAATCCTTTGTTCAGTAAAATGTCGCGGTTAATGCCGATCCTGTTCCTTTCGCTGCTGCTCATCGTCGCCTTTACCAACCTTCTGCTGACTTTTTTCGTGTCCCGCAGCATCATCCGTCCTTTGTATACGTTAAAGCGGGCGGCGGAACGCATCAAGGAAGGCGAGCTGGACCAGCCGCTCCACATGCAGCGCAAGGACGAATTCGGCGAAGTAGGGGAAGCCTTTGAGGAAATGCGCGAGCGGCTGAAGCATTCCATTCATCTGCAACTGCAATACGAAGAAAACCGCAAGGAGCTGATCTCCAACATCTCGCACGACCTCAAAACGCCGATCACCGGGATCAAAGCTTGCGTAGAGGGACTGCGCGACGGCATCGCCGATACGGAGGAGAAACGCGACAGATACATCGCCATGGTCGGGCAAAAAGCCGCCGACATGGACCGGCTGATCGAGGAGCTGTTCCTGTTCTCCAAGCTGGACTTAAAGAGGCTGCCGTTTGATTTCGAACGGGTGGATCTTTACGGCTTCCTGCAGGACTGCAGCGAGGAATTGAAAGCCGACCCGCGCTTCGCCGCGGTGGATATCGCATTTGACGCGAAACCGCAGGGACCGCTATTGGTGACGGCCGACCGGGATAAGCTGAAACGCGTGATCATGAATATTGCCGACAACAGTTTGCATTATATGGATAAGGCGGAAAAACGCCTAAGCATCGAACTTGATGCGAGCCCCCGGGAGGCGATCGTCCGCATTCGGGACAACGGGGCCGGCATCGGCGGCGAAGCGCTGCCCAAGGTATTCGAGCGGTTTTACCGCGCGGAATCGTCCCGAAGCACCGTGGGCGGAGGCAGCGGGCTGGGACTCGCGATCGTCATGCAGATCGTGGAGGGGCACGGCGGGAGCGTGCGGGCGGACAGCGAGGTCGGCGAAGGCACGGCGATATCTTTTACGCTGCCGCGAACAGCGGATAAACGGAAGGGCGGTGAACCGGGATGAAGCGGATTTTAATTATCGAGGACGACCCCGTAATTGCCGAAGTGGAGCGGGATTATTTGCAGGCGAGCGGTTATGCCGCGGACCTCGCCGCGAGCGGGGATCAAGGGCTGAAGCTGGCGCTGGCGGGGGATTACGATTTGATCCTGCTTGATTTGATGCTGCCGGGCGTGGACGGGTATGAAATTTGCCGACAGGTGAGGGAGGTTAAGGATATCCCGATCTTGATGGTGTCCGCCAAAAAAGAAGATATCGATAAAATTCGCGGACTGGGCCTCGGAGCCGACGACTACGTGATCAAGCCGTTCAGCCTCGGCGAACTGATGGCCCGGATCAAAGCGCATCTGAGCCGCTATGAACGCCTGACCAGCCAGAGCCGGCCGGGCAACAAAGAGGAGCTGCAGATCCGCGGCTTGTACATCGATCAGATGTCGCGGAAGGTAGCGGTGAACGGCACGGAACTGTCGTTAACCGGCAAGGAATACGATTTGCTGTTATTTTTGGCCTTGCATCCGAATCGGGTATTCACGAAAGATGATCTGTTTGAGAAAATTTGGGGGATGGATTCACTGGGCGACCTGGCTTCCGTCACCGTGTACATTAGCAAATTAAGGGAGAAAATCGAGCTGGATCCGTCCAAACCGCAATATATAGAAACGATCTGGGGCGTCGGATACCGCTTTAATTTATAGCGACTCACTCCATGCTGACGAAACTGGAAACCGGATGATGGCATCATGAGATTGCAGGGTACGGATTCGTTATCAAGCAACCATGCAGTTGCTTATGCTTGACAAGCAACCTCAGGGTTGCTTATACTCGATATATGAATAGGGACAAAGACGCTATATTCAAAGCACTTGGCGACGCTACTCGGCGGCTTATACTAGACGAACTTTCCGAACGCAACGAGCAGACGTTGTACGAACTTACGGTGCGTCTCATTACGAAGCACGAGCTTTCCATTACGCGACAGGCGATAGCTAAACATATTTCCGCATTGGAAGATGCAGGGCTCGTAAAATCAGAAAAGAAGGGGAAATATCGAGTGGTTGTATTTAACAACGAACCCCTTAAAAATTTGTTGAAAGGATGGGTAGAATAGTTTTAATTCAAACTATGAACTTTTCTGATTTGGAGCCGGTTTGTTAGCAGAGCGCCAACGTCGCAAATATCAAAGGAGGCAAAAACATTATGAAGATCATTGTTACCAGTATATTCGTTCAAGATCAAGACAAGGCATTGGAGTTTTATACAGAAACGCTGGGCTTTGTAAAAAAACATGACGTTCCCACCGGAAAATATAGGTGGATCACGGTTGTTTCTCCCGATGAGCAAGACGGTACCGAGCTCTTACTCGAACCGAATGACCATCCTGCCGCCAAAGAATATCAAAAGAAGCTATTTGCCGATGGCATCCCAGTAACCATGTTTGGCGTTGCAGATATAAATAAAGAGTATAAACGTTTATTGGAAAACAGTGTGAAGTTTACGATGGAGCCGACAAAAATGGGGGACAACACAATAGCCGTCTTTGACGATACTTGCGGCAACCTTATTCAGATCATTCAGAATTAACTTGAACTCGCACTTATGGGGTCTGGTGCTTTGATGGAAGTTACTATATAATTTTTAGCGGACTAAAAATTTGTATAAGCGAGGTACGACATGGCTGCCATTGAAGTGCGTGATTTGCGCAAGACATTTAAAGTGCAGAAAAATCGCGAAGGCCTCAAGGGGGCCTTTCTCGATTTGTTCAAGAGGGAGTACAACGAAGTGGCCGCCGTTAAAGATATTTCTTTTCAGATACCGGAAGGGGAGATCTGCGGATATATCGGGGAAAACGGGGCCGGAAAATCGACCACGATCAAAATGCTCACCGGCATTCTGGTGCCGACGTCGGGGCATTTGAAGGTCGGGGGCTTCGTGCCCTATGCGGAACGCGAGAAGTTCGTGCAGCATATCGGTGTCGTGTTCGGCCAGCGCAGCCAGCTCTGGTGGGACATCGGCGTGATCGAGTCGTTCGAGCTGCTGCGCAAGGTGTATCGCGTACCGCAGGGCGATTACAAGAAGCGGCTCGACGAGCTGGTGGAGCGGTTGCAGCTGCAGGAGCTGCTGAACCGGCCGGTGCGCAAGCTGAGCCTCGGCCAGCGGATGCGCTGCGAACTGGTCGCGGCACTGCTGCACAATCCGTCGATCGTGTTCCTCGACGAGCCGACGATCGGGCTGGACATCGTGGTAAAGTCGGAGATTCGCGATTTCCTCAAGGACATGAACCGCGAGCACGGCACGACGATTCTGCTGACCACGCACGATCTGCAGGACATTGAAGCGCTTTGCTCGCGGGTCATCATGCTTGACGACGGCAGCATCATTTACGACGGCGGGCTGGAGGAGCTCAAGGACCGCTGGGGCACGGGCAAAGAGGTGCTGTTCCAATTCGGAACGGCAACCAAGCTGGACCAGTTGCGGAGCTGGACGGGGGCGATGCCGGTCATCTGGACGGCGGAAAACGACTTGAACGCCAAGGTTTGGATTCCGCGGGACATCGGCGTGTCCGAGGTGCTGGGGCAAGTCGTCGGCAAAGCGGACATCACCGATATCAAAATCGTCGAAACCAATACGGACGAAATCGTGCGCAGCATTTACCAATCCGGTTCGGCCGATAAACAGGCGGACGGGGAATCGGAGAGCCGCGAAGGTGCGGTGATCCATGTCTAGCCAATGGGGAGCATATTGGGATTTTATCCGCATCCGCTTTTTGACGATGTTGGCTTACCGGGTGAACTACTATTCGGGCATATTGATCTATTCGCTCAACATCGGGGTTTATTATTTTACGTGGAAGGCGATTTACGGGGGCGGCGGGGAGTTGGGCGGGTTCACCGCTTCGCAGATGACGACATACCTGGCCGTTTCCTGGATGGCCCGGGCGTTTTATTTCAACAACTTGGACCGGGAAATCTCCACGGACATCCGCGACGGGAGCATCGCGATCCAATTCATCCGTCCTTATAACTACTTGATCGTCAAAATGGTGCAGGGCTTAGGCGAAGGAGTGTTCCGGTTTTTGATGCTGATGATTCCCGGCATGGCGATCGCCATGCTTCTGTTTCCGGTCAAACTGCCGACAGAGCCAAGCGCCTGGGCTGGGTTTCTCGTGATGCTGTTCTTCAGCTTTCTGATCAATTCCCAACTCAACGTTATCACGGGATTGATGGCCTTTTTCGTGGAAAATAACGAAGGCTTCATGCGCATGAAACGCGTTGTCGTCGATTTGTTCTCGGGGCTGATCATCCCGATCAGCCTGTTTCCGTCCTGGCTGGGCGGGGTCATGACGTTCCTGCCGTTTCAGGCGATCACGTATTTGCCGGGTTCGGTCTTTACGGGCCGGATTCAAGGCGCTTCGATCTGGAACGTGCTGGGAATTCAGGTCGTCTGGTTCGTGATTCTACTGATTCCAATGATTTGGCTGTACCGCGCCTCGCGGAAACGCCTGTTCGTGCAAGGGGGTTGAGCGGAGGATGTACTACTTGGGCCTCATGGGCGAATATTTGAAAAATTATATGAAAACCAGGCTGACCTACCGCGCCGACTTTTGGGTAGAGGTCATTTCCGACCTGCTGTTTCAAGCGACGAACCTGATCTTTATTTTTGTCATTTTCATGCACACCAACAGCCTTGGCGGCTGGAGCGAAAGCGAAGTGGTGTTTGTTTACGGCTTCTTTATGGTACCGTTCGGCGTGTTCAGTTGCTTCGTGAACCTGTGGAACTTCAGCGAACGTTACATCGTCAAAGGCGAAATGGATCGGATCATGACGCGTCCGGCTTACAACCTGTTCCAGATCTTCCTGGAAAACGTCGATCCGCCGGCGCTCGTCGGCTCATTGATCGGGATGGTCATTATGGCGATCAGCGGCGGCCAGCTCGGTTTAAGCTTCGAATGGTGGACGATTCCAGCGATGTTGTTGTTCACGATGAGCGCGGTGGCGATTTATACCGGGATCTATACGACGTTAACCTCGCTGTCGTTTTATTCCGACGCACCGACCGGCATTATACCGCTCATGTACAACGTGCAAGGGTACGGACGTTACCCGGTGACGATTTACAATCGGGCGATTCAGGTGCTCCTCACCTGGATATTGCCGTTCGCCTTCGTCGGCGTCTACCCGGCCTCGCTGTTCCTGGAGCGCGAGGAGATGCGACATATGGCCTGGCTGACGCCGCTGGTCGGCGCCGTGTTCCTGGCCATCGGCCTGATCGCCTGGAATTTCGGCGTCAAGCGGTACCGCGGAGCAGGCTCATAGAAAAATAACCAAAGCCGGCGTCCCCTGAGGGGGGCGCCGGCTTTGGTTCGTTAGGCTGGTCCCGTCGAAATGCCAATAGCTTTAGCAGTTGGTTTAGTAAGATTAAAATCGATTGCGGTTCCGGTACAGCAGAATCATAAAAAACGGGGCTCCGATCGCGGCCGTTAAAACACCGGCTGGAACGTCCCGGGGCAAAAAAGCGGTCCGGGCGATAAGATCCGCGATGAGCTTGAATAAACGGATTATTTGACCGGTCTGGCGAACCGTCCGTGAATCTCCGTGGACTGGACCACGTTCATAAAGGCGTGAGGGTCGGTCTGGGCCACCGCTTTCCGGACGGCCGCCAACTCATACCGGGTCGTTACGGTCATGAGCGTATAGTTTTGCTCTTCGCGGTATCCGCCTTCCGAATGGAGGCAGGTGATGCCGTGATGGAGCTTGCGCAGCTGGCAGAGCATCTCGTCTTTTTTCTTCGTGATAATGAAGCAGGTAACCTTGATATGCCCGACGTGAATCATATCCACGACTTTGCCTTTGACGAAGGTGGACAGCATGGAGTACAAGGCCAGGTCCCAGCTTTGAAAGAAGCCGAGCGCCAAAATGACGATGCCGTTCATCAGAAACAGGATATTGCCCATCGGCACGTCCCGTCTCCGCGTCACGATGGACCCGAGAATATCGAAGCCGCCGGTGGAGCCGCCTACGCGCAGCGAATAGCCGATGCCCGCGGCCGAAATGATGCCGCCGAACACCGCCGCAAGAATCGGATCTTTGGTAACCTGCACCTGGGGAATGATGGAGATAAACCAGGTGGTACTGACGACCGAGATGCAGCTGAGCACGATATAACGCCGGCCAACCGCCTTCCACCCCCATAAAATAAGCGGGACGTTGAGCAGGAAGTAAACGATCGAAATGTTCCATCCGGTCAAATAACCGATGATGGAGGCAACGCCCGTCACGCCGCCGGACAGCAATTTATGCGGAATCAGGAACAGGTCGAGCCCCGCGGCCACAAGCAGGGCCGAAAGCAGGATCACGCCCACCTCCTGAGCCGGTTTCAGGGATGCCTTGAGCGGTTTGCTGATCATCGGATGATACTGGTCCAAATTCATGTCAGAGCCTTCTTTTCGTCTAAGAGTAGGAAAAAGTTTCATAAAATTTGTTTATCGGTTTAAATTATCTTTTTTATCGGTCTGCCGGACTATGACATTTGTCAACCTCAAGCCGGTCACCGTTATTCCTCCACGATTTTTTGATAGGACTGGTTGATCAACCCTACGCGTTCAATCGTTACCTCGATGGAAGGTTCGAATTCGATCTTGGCAAATTCCTCGGCCCAGTCCTCTTTTTTCTGCTGCCATTCCCGCGGATTTTGGCGGCGAAACATGTCGGCGAACCCCACGACATCCGCCCTCATGCCGTGCACCGCATGCCATCCCTCCCCAATGATACCCAGCAATTCGGCTCCGATATTCTGTTCCAACTCCCGTACCATGCCCGGATCGATCGCGTCGAGTTTGAACTCGGTATCCGTGATCATGCCTTTGGCTTTGATGGTTGCGGTCACGATGATCCGCCCATCCTTGCGTCTCAGCTTTAGCCGGGTGGAGGAGTCGGATACCTCGAACGTGGATTTCGCTTTGTTCTCTTCCTTGCCCCCGTCAAATTCAAACGAAACCACGGCTTTGTTCACATGATCGCGGATAAAGGCGATTCCGAGCGCCTCGTTTTGGTTAAGCCATCCGATCAGCTTTCCTTTCTTCAGGATGGCCAGCCCGCCCAACTTCAATTTGGAGGCCTTCGTCGTAGTCTCGAGCGCCTTGGTCGAACCCGGCTCGCCCTTGCCGGAGATCAGCAGTTCTGGGATGATGGCGCATTTGGATGATCCCGCCGTTTGGGAGGCAAAATCGTACATATTGACTTTTGGTAGGATGGAGGTGTTTTTGGTTTCTTTTTCGATCAATTTATGAATGCCTTCGCCGGTGTTTTTTTCGAGATACATCAATTGGGATACGACGATCCGAGGGTTGCGTTTGGTGACAAACATACTAACGGTTTCCCTTGCTTGCGGATTCCGCAAGTAGGTGTCGATCAACGAATTCAGCCCGTATTTGGCGGCCGCGTCGCCGATCACGAATACGCGGTTGTTCCCGATATGCAACTGACGCGTGTTCTCCAGTTCGTTGTTGGCGAAAGCCTTCCGCAGCGTGTCTCCCTGAATCGAAAGCACGCTGATCGGCGGACCGGGGCTAGCATTGCCGCCCGAAGTGCCCGAGGCGGTGGCTGCCGGGGTGACGAGCTGGTAGGTCAACTCCCATTGGTTATTTTTTCGATCGACGCCGGTTGCCGATACAATCGCCAAATCCGTCAGTTCCTTCCGGCTCCAGCACCCGCAAAGGGAGAGGCAGGCGAATAACGTGAACATCAGCTTCATCATCTTGGGCTTAAAAAGCATGGTTTCACTCCTTTCCCGGATTCGGCTCAGGCGGCTGTGGTTTGAGGATTTTCTTTTGCCTTATCCGGTTTTTTCCGGCAATGCCGTCGGGACGGGTCCGCATGTTCCATAACGGAAAACGGACGAAGACGTCCTTCAGGTTCGACCAGACCATGGGGGCAACCGGCATGAGGTACGGCACGCCAAACGACCGTAGGGAGGCGAGGTGAATGCAAATCAGCATCAACCCGACCATGACGCCGTAGAGCCCTAAGGTTCCTCCCAGCAGCATCAACGCGAAGCGGAACAACCCGACCGTGACCGACAGGTTCGGGGAAGGGATCACGAAGTTCGAAATGGCCGTAAACGATACGATGATGACCATCGCGGCGGAGATCAGGCCGGCTTCCACGGCCGCTTGTCCCAGCACCAGCGCCCCCACGATCGATATAGCCGAACCGATGGCTTTCGGCATGCGAACGCCCGCCTCCCGCAGTACTTCGAACGTAATTTCCATCAAGAAAGCTTCGATCAAGGCGGGGAGAGGCACGCCTTCCCGTTGGGCGACCAAACTGACCAGCAGGGTCGTGGGGAGCATCTCCGGGTGATACGTCGTCACGGAGATATATAACGAAGGCAGCAGCAAGGAGACGAAAAAAGCGCCGAAACGGAGCAGACGCAGAAACGAAGCGATGTAAAACCGCTGATAATAATCCTCGCTGGAATCGAAAAAGGTAAAGAAGGTAACGGGAGCAAGCAGCACAAACGGAGAGCCGTCGACGACGATGGCGATTTGTCCTTCCAATAAGCCGGCCGTCACCGCATCGGGACGTTCCGTGTTAAAAATCGTAGGGAAAGGGCTTAACGCGGCATCTTCGATCAATTCCTCAATATACCCGCCCTCCAGGATGCCGTCGGTTCGGATTTTGTCAAGGCGCCCGTGGACTTCCCGGACGACGGAAGCGTCCGCGATTCCTTCCAGATACAAGACGGATACGTTGGTTTGGGTCTGCTCTCCGATGGTTTTGTTTTCGATGCGAAGCTTGGTCGATTTGAGCCTGCGGCTGATCAAGGATGTATTGGTTCGAAGGCTTTCCGTAAAAGCTTCCTTCGGACCGCGGATCACATTTTGCGTCGTCGGCTCTGCGATGCTTCTCCGTTCGCCGCCGGAGGTGCCGGCCGCGACGCCCTGCTGAAACCCTTGCGCGAGAATGACGGTATCCCCCTGCAATATTTGCTGCCACAGCGTTTCCATATCCTCGACGATGACGGTTGGGCCCGCAGCGCAAGCGCAGTTTTGGATGGCGGAAAAACGTTCCGCCGTATCCCCGTCGGGAACGGATAAGACCGACATGAGCGGGCGGAGCAAGGACTCGTTGATAGCCGTAAGGTCGACGAGCCCTTCGATATATACCAGCGCATATTCTTTTCGGTCGGTGGCCGGATCGTGAAACCATCGGATCACGACGTCGGAACGTTTGCTGGCGGCGGCCCGAAGGCTGGCCAGATTATCTTCCAATCGGAATGATAAAGGATGAGGCTGGCTGCGCTGCTCCATATGCTGTTGTTCTTGCTGTTGTTCCATGGCGCTATCTCCTTCTCATTCGTTTTGAGGGGGTTCCAAAACCCGACGATCCCGCTTGCGCTTGAGCCAACGGTTAACGAGCATGACCAGCAGTAGGATAACGGGCAAAATGATTTGAAAAACCGGAAAATGAAATTTGAGGTTATGTTCAAAGCCCAGCCGGATTTGCTCCATATAACTTTTGAACAATTTGGCTCCCACAAATATGGCGGCCCCTACGGGAACGACCACAAATCGGCGATTTATTTTGAACAGCTGCGCCGCCGCCAGAACCGCCGCCAAATAATAGGTGGTCTGCTTGAAGAAAACGCCGCCGAAAAGCAGCAAGCTGACGAACGGGTCCATCCGTTCCAGAAAGCCGCCGATTTGGATCAAGCTGGTCCCAAACATGAAGGGGACGACATAGGCTCCCGACAAATCGCCGAGGACGGTGAGGATCAGCATGTTGGTAATGACGATAAACATGCCCGAGAAGGCATAGGGAAGCAGCGTAAACTTTTTAAAGTCGCTAAACCGGGTGACATGCTTCCAGAACATGAGAAATACGACCATTTCCCCGAACGGGAAAGAAATCACCTCAGGGATGGCGGCGTTCCATACCGGCATCCATCCCCGTTCCAATAGGGGCAGCAGCCGCTTGAAGTCGACTAAACCGGAAACGAACAAAAGGCTGAACAACAGGATATAGATCAACAGCAGCCAGGGAAGCACTAATTGCCCTACCCGAAAAAACACTTCGATGCCGTGGTAGATGGCATAGGCTCCAACCAGCAGAAGCACGATCATGACGACGTCTAGAGGCGTTCCGGGCAGCATATATAAGATCACCAGGTCTCCGAACTCCCGTACGTTTCGCACCGACTTGTAAATAAAATATCCAATGAAAGCCAAGCCAACCGCAAAGCCCAGATACTTGCCGAAATATCGGTTCAATATTTCGATCAGGTCGGAATGGGGGGCTTTGGCCTGAATGGGCATCGTGACGAGTAGCAGCATCGCCATGCCAAGCAGCATCGCGATGCCGACGGAGATCCAGGCGTCGTGTTTGGCTTCGCTGGCCAACAGGAATAAAGAGGAGCTGCCGATTTGAAACAGGATGACGATCGCGGCCAGCTGGCCTGCGCTAATTTTTTCATCCAACATGATTCCCCCCTCCACATGAATCCGCAGAACAATGACCATAATATTTCCAGAATCAGCTAAAATATGAGAAATGGATGATTATTGATGAAATTGGATATCGGCCGCTGCCTGCTACGGGAGCGCCTGAATGATGCCGGCTATACGTGCGACGACCTGGCCAGGCTGCTTCAGTACAAGCCGGAGCGGCTGCTCGATTATATGGAAAACAAACGGATCATGCCGCTGAAGGTAGCCGTATCGATCGCTTATCAGCTGGATTGTTCCGTTAATGCGCTTTACGAATGGTTCCCGGCCGGCATGGGGATGGAAGAAACCGGGCATCTTAATGGATAATTCTCACTTGAAAGCGAGGGATATCCATGGTAAAAACAAATGGGAGCGAATCGCCCGGAGCCCCGGGCCGCGAGTCCGACCTGAGCCGTTTCAAAGCGGAAGTCATGAAACGGGAAGGCTACGCCGTCAATCCGCAGCGGCCGGACGACGTGAAGTTCGAGGTCGCCAAATCGTTGGGCGTGCCGCTCAATGAGGGAGACAACGGCGAGTTGACCTCGGCGAAAGCCGGGAAAATCGGCGGGGCTATCGGCGGATCGATGGTGAAGGAAATGATCCGCTTGGCCAAGCAGCGGTTAAACGATCAGCCTTAATATCGTTGGCCGCTCTGCCCGTAAGAAATTAGAGTAGGAAAAACAAAAGGTCATGCTGCCGCCAATTTCCCGGATTCGGGTGCAAGCTCCGGGAATTGGCGGAAATTTCACCTCGATCGATGTTTGTTGCGCGGATCTGGTCCGTATGGTTTGGTGCAGGCGTTTAACGGGACGCTTAAAGAGAGAAGTCAGTGACAGGTGGTTCAATTGATTTCCGAGTAATTTTAAAACAAATCGTGCATTGCTCTCATACCCACTTCCGTTTGGAATCGCTACTATTAAGTTGTAAATCAGATACTCACGATTCAAATGGGAGGGTTATCAATGTTCAAATGGAAGCGTTTACTGACAGCGCTGGTTGCAGTTACCCTGATCGGGTCGCTGGCAGCCTGCGGTGGAGGAGGCAATTCTGCCGCGAATAACGGAGCGGAGCCTGCCGGAGCGAACTCCGAAGGGGCCGCGACGACGGGAGCGGGAGACGAGCAAGTCAAGCTGCGGATTATGTGGTGGGGATCCCAGGAACGGCATGAAGCGACGTTGGCCGCACTTGATTTGTATACGCAAAAGCATCCGAACGTGACGTTCGAGCCGGAATATTCCGGGATGGACGGCTATTTGGATAAATTGTCCACGCAGGCCGCGGCCAAGAACGCGCCGGACATCGTTCAACTCGATCCGGGCTGGGCACCGGACTGGGCAAGCCGCAAGCAGCTCGCGCCGCTGGATGGCGTGGATGTTTCGAAAATCGATCCGAAGCTGCTCGCCGGCGGCCAGCTTGACGGAACGCAATATGCGGTACCGCTCGGTTCGGTTGCCTTCGGGATGATTTACGACAAAGCGGCGCTAGACAAGCTGGGCGTCAAAAACCCGGAAAACGGCTGGACCTGGGACGATTTCTTCGCTTTGGCGAAAGAGCTGAAGGGCAAGCTGCCGAGCGGCCAATATTTCACCAAGGATTATGCCGCGAACTACTTTATGTATTCGGCATACCAGTACAGCAAAGGGAAAGGCATGGTGATTACGGAGGACGGCAAATTCAACGTCGACGAAACCTCTTTCCTGGAATGGGCGAAACATTTCGAGGAGCTTCGAAAGGACGGCTTGGTACCGCCGGCGGACGTGAACTCCTCCGACAAGGAATTCGACCCGCAAATGGACTTGATGGTGGCCGGAAAAATCCTGTTCCGTTACAGCTTCTCCAATAACTACAGCGCTTGGGACAGCATCAAGAAAGGCGCTTATGCGCTCGTGACGATGCCGCGGGCGGAAGAAGCGGGCGGCTGGCTGAAGCCATCGATGTACTTGTCCGTATCCGACAATTCCGAGCATAAGGCGGAAGCCGAAGCGTTCATCAACTGGTTCGTGAACGATCCGGAAGCGGCGGCCATCTTGAAAACGTCGCGGGGCCTGCCGGTCAACAAAGACAATGCAACGGCGCTCGAAGCGGGCATGAGCGATGTCGACAAGATCGGGATGGAACTGCTTCGTGCCACCGAAACGGATGGCCAAACCTGGACGGCCGGCGCGGGAGGCTGGACGAACTACATCGACAAGGATTTTCCTCTGGTGCATGATCAGCTGAGCTTTAACAAAATTACGCCGGAAGAAGCCTACAAGCAGCTGAAAGAAGCTGCCATGGCATACGAATAAGGCGGTGCAGCCAGCCCGGAACAAGCAAGGCGTTCCGGGCTGGTTTTTACCCAAAACAAGAGGTGAACTCATAGCTGTGCTGATAGAAGAGGTAACCAAGCGGTTGGCGCCGCAGGCAGCCGCGCCGGATTGCAATACCGTTGATCGGCTGGAGGCGGGCGATCTTTCGGCGGAAGTGAAAGGCATCGCCGTGTCCTTCATGGCCTCGCATCAAGTCATAGATCGGGCAGCGGCGCTAGGGGCCAATCTGTTGATCGCGCATGAAGGGTTGTTCTATAGCCATCGCCATCATCAAGGGGATCCGATCGGCCGGGATCCGGTCGTGCTGCAGAAGAAGCGGCGGCTGGAGGAATTAGGCCTGGCGGTTTACCGCTGCCACGACGGCATTCATCGGGAGCGGCCCGACGGAATTACGGCCGGCTTGATCGAGGCCGTGGGCTGGGAATCCTATGTGCTTGATCATCGTTCGGCAACCGCTTTGCTGGAAATTCCGCCAATGACGCTTGGGGACATTGCCGCGTTGTGGAAGCGCAAACTGGATCTGCCGTTTGTTCGCGTCGTCGGCGATCCCGCCATGCTTTGCCGCAAGGCCGGGGTGTTGGCGGGTTACCGTGGCGGGGGAGAATTGGCGATCCCGCTGCTGGGAGATGAAGGCGCGGATTTGATCATCGCCGGCGAAGGTCCGGAGTGGGAGACGCCGGAATACGTGCGGGACGCCGCGTACCAAGGACGAAACCAAGCGTTGATCGTCCTGGGGCACGGCCCGAGCGAAATTCCCGGAATGAAGCGTCTGGCATACAGGCTCCAAGCCGATTACCCGGGCATTCCGGTGTTTTTCATCGCGGACGAACCGCTATTTCAATTGATTTGACAGGAGGAGTTATCGTGAACAACACACCCGTATTTGCCGCAGACAGCGGATATGAGGCTTGGCTTCGTTATCGCGAGATCGCATCGGGAAAGCAGAAGGAGGAGATCGCCGCGTACGGCCGCATCTTCGTCGAAGGGGCGGATGAAATCCTGGATTCGGCGGCGGCCGAGCTTGCCCGGGGATTGGAGGGGATGCTGGGGCAACCCGTTTCCGTCACGGATCAGCCTGGAGAAGGACCGCAAATCGCGCTTGGCTTGTTCGGAAGCAGCCGCGTGATCGACGGAATCTTTCCGGACGGGGCCGGTATGGCCTTAGGCTCCGAGGGTTACGCGCTGAAATCCGCACCGGGAGCGGGACAGATTGCCATCGGTGCGGAAGAACCGGCAGGCGTCTTGTACGGCGTTTTCGATTTGCTGCGGCGGATCGGCACCGGCGCCTCCTTGCAGGATTTGGACGTGGCGGAGCGTCCGGTTAACCAGCTGCGGATGCTCAACCAATGGGACAATATCGACGGGAGCATCGAACGCGGATACGCCGGGAACTCGATTTTTTACGAGAATGACGGCTTTGTCTGGGATTTGGAGCGCATTCGCGATTATGCGCGGCTGCTGGCGTCCACGGGGATCAACGCGATTTCCGTCAATAACGTAAACGTGCACCGGATCGAAACGAAGCTGGTCACGGAGGAGTTCCTCCCGGAGGTGGCCAAGGTGGCCGATATCTTCCGGGCATACGGGATCAAGCTGTTCCTGAGCATCAATTTCGCTGCGCCGATGGAGCTTGACGGCCTGACCACAGCTGATCCGCTGGATCAGGATGTGGCCGACTGGTGGCGGAGACGCACGGCCGACATTTACCGGGCGATCCCGGATTTTGGCGGTTTCCTGGTCAAGGCGGATTCGGAGAACCGCCCCGGCCCGTTTACTTACGGGCGCGACCATGCGGACGGGGCCAACATGCTGGCCGACGCCCTGGAGCCTTACGGCGGGCTCGTGATTTGGCGCTGCTTCGTCTACAATTGCAAGCAGGATTGGCGTGACCGCAAGACGGACCGGGCGCGGGCCGCTTACGATCACTTCGTTCCGCTCGACGGCCGCTTTAAGGACAACGTGATTTTGCAGGTAAAAAACGGCCCGATCGATTTCCAGGTGCGTGAGCCTGTATCTCCGCTGCTTGGAGCCATGCCGGGCACGAATCAGATGATCGAGTTCCAGGTGACGCAGGAATATACCGGCCAGCAGCGCCATGTTTGCTATCTCGTACCGCAGTGGAAGGAAGTTCTGGAGTTTGACACCCATCTCGAAGGGAAGGAAGCGCCGGTGAAACGGATCGTCGACGGATCGCTGCACGGCAGCCGGTATAGCGGCTTTGCCGCCGTTTCGAACATCGGGAACGACGCCAATTGGACCGGGCATTTACTGGCGCAGGCCAACCTGTACGGCTACGGACGGCTTGCCTGGAATCCGGAGCTCAACGCCGAGACCATCGCCGATGAATGGATCCGCCTTGTCTTTGGCGGGGACGACCGGCTGGTCCGGCCGATTCGCGGGTTGCTGCTCGATTCCTGGAGCATATATGAAAGCTATACGGCGCCACTGGGCATCGGCTTCATGGTCAATCCGAATCACCATTACGGTCCGAACGTCGACGGCTACGAGTATTCGATGTGGGGGACTTACCATTTCGCGGACCGCCATGGCATCGGCGTGGATCGGACGAAAGCGACGGGGACGGGCTATACGGCGCAATACGCGGAGCCGAATTTCCGTTTGTACGAATCGCCGGAGACCTGCCCGGACGAGCTGCTGCTGTTCTTCCATCATGTTCCATACACCCATGTGCTGCACTCCGGCAAAACGGTCATCCAGCATATTTATGACACGCATTTCGAGGGGGCGGAGCTGGCTGCCAGACTGCGAGAGCGCTGGGACAGCCTAACCGGGACGATGGAGGAAGTGCTCCATCGCCAGGTAGCCGAGCGGCTGGCGGAGCAAGCGGAACACGCCAAGGAATGGCGCGATCAGATTAACACGTATTTTTATCGGAAAAGCGGCATTCCCGACAAGCAGGGGAGACGGATTTATTAAATTCTTTTTCATTAGCGGAGGAGCGGGAGCCAAGAAGGTCCTTCTCCTCTTTTATTAGGGCCGGTAACCTACCCAGAGCAAGGCTAGCGGACTCTAGTGCCCTTATTGGCCGCATAATGTAGTTGACCTGCATTTTAACGGACTCCAGAGACGTTATTGATGCGCAAACGACCTTCAAAGCAACGTTTTTCGCAGAATAAGGTCTTCTCGGTCCGTTAGCGCGGGAAATAGCCGATAGCGTCATCTGGGTCCGTTAGAGCATTATGCGTTCCGCTGATGTTGAGGAGCACAGCTTATACCGCCGCTAACGCGAACTTTCGTGGCGGTTGGGCAAGTCCCGCTGCTATGCCTACCGACCCGGCGGCTGAAGTGCCCATGAAGGAGGCCCGCGCTTTTCCGTGATATTTTAAAAGAAATCGAGGATTCCTCTTCTACAACCGCCCGGAGGCTCGCTCTATACTTAATTTATGAGATGAACAGAAACTGCAGAGGTGAGCAAGCATGAAAAGTTCCACAGCCTTAGCCGTGAAAGAGGCACCCAGGCTAAAGAAACGCCGGGCATTCCTGAAAAGATGGAACGCGCCGGTGGCCGGCTATTTATTTATTTCGCCGTGGCTGCTCGGTTTTATCGGGCTGACCGCGTACCCGCTATTATTATCGCTGTACTACTCGTTTACGGACTACACGCTGATGGAGCCGATCAGTTGGGTTGGTACCAAGAACTATGAACTGATCTTTACGGCGGATTCCAAATTCGTCACTTCCATCAAGGTCACGTTCTTGTACGTTCTGGCTTCGGTGCCTCTGAAACTGATTGCGGCTTTGCTCGTCGCTATGGTGCTAAACAAAGCGATCCGCGGGATCGGCCTGTACCGGACGGCGATTTATTTCCCGTCGCTGATCGGGGGCAGCATCGCCGTGTCGCTGCTGTGGCGCAACATTTTCGGTGTGGACGGCATCTTCAACAAGATCATTGCCGTATTCGGCTTCGAGGGCAAAGGCTGGATCACGAGCCCGGACACCGCGCTAAGCACGCTGGTCCTGCTGACGGTGTGGCAGTTCGGTTCGTCGATGGTTATTTTCCTGGCCGGCTTGAAGCAGGTTCCGAACGATTTGTACGAAGCTTCGGCGGTAGACGGCGCGAGCAAATTCCGCCAGTTCTTCAGCATCACCCTTCCGATGCTGTCGCCGATCCTGTACTTCAACCTGGTCATGGGCGTGATCAACGCCTTCCAGATGTTTACCTCGGCGTTTGTCATTACGAACGGGGGACCGATGAACTCGACCTTCGTATACGCGATGTACTTGTATGAAAGGGCATTCAGCCGTTATCAGCTCGGTTACTCCTCGGCGCTGGCCTGGATTATGCTGGTCATGATCGTCGTAGCCACGCTGATCATCGCCGGTACCTCGAAGTACTGGGTGTTCTACGAAACGGAAACGGAAGGGAGAAAAGGCAAATGACCTTCAAATGGAAGCCGCTGATCCGGCATGCCTTCATGATCTTGTTCAGCCTGGTGATGGTCTATCCGGTGCTCTGGTGGGTCGGGGCCTCGCTGAAAACGAACAGCGAGCTGGCCTCGCCGAATATTTTCCCTTCAGTACCGCAGTGGAGCAACTTCGTCAAAGGCTGGAATTCGGTGCCGGGCCATTCATTCACCGACTTTTACCTTAATACCTTCGGCCTTGAACTGGCCGTCCTGGCGGCAACGCTGGTATCCAGCACCCTGGTGGCCTTCGGGTTCGGGAGACTGAATTTCCCGTTGAAAAATCTCTGGTTTTCCCTGTTCATGCTGACGCTGATGATGCCGGGGCAGGTGCTGATCATTCCGCAATACGCCTTGTTCCATAAGCTGGGCTGGGTGAATACGTATTGGCCGTTCATCGCTCCGCACATGCTGGCTAGCGGCGCGGGAGGAACCTTCTTCGTCTTCCTGCTGATCCAGTTCGTGCGCGGCATTCCGAAGGAGCTGGACGAGTCGGCCAAAATCGACGGCTGCTCATGGTTCGGCATCTACCTGCGCGTCGTGATGCCGCTGATGAAGCCGGCGATCGTCACCATCATGATCTTCTGCTTCCTGTGGAATTGGGACGATTTCCTGGGCCACCTGCTGTATCTCAACTCGGTGGACAAATACACGGTCGGCCTGGCGCTGCGGATGATCAACGACTCCCAGTCCGCCCAGGAATGGGGGCAACTGCTGGCGATGTCGCTCGTGTCCATCATCCCGGCTACCGTCATCTTCATGTTCCTGCAGAAATACTTCGTTGAGGGGATTGCCACGACCGGAATAAAGGGTTAAGGACGGCGAACAGCCAATTATATAACGGTAAAGCGTGAAGATCTTTCGCGCTTTTACCGTTTTTTCTCCTTAGACCTGAAGGGAGTGCAGCCTAGAAATGACCAATCCGTTTAAGAAATTCCGCATCGACAGTCTCTTTTTCCGCAGCTTTGCCGTACTCATCGTAGTCGTGTTGGCCTGCATCGCCTGGGCAAGCTACAGCATTTCATCGGGCGAGCTGGCGAAAACAAGTTCGCACTACCAGCAACTGCTGCTGGACGAATTGAACAACGAAATCTCCACCCGGCTGGTGACGATCGAACAGATCTCCCTATCTACGTCCCGCGACAATGAGCTGATCACGTTTTTGCGGGACCGTCAGGACGAATATGACCGCCACCGCAGGTCCGTCAGCGTAGAACACGCGCTGGCCAACTTGACCTATTCGATCCCGATCATTCAGGGAATCGATCTATATATGGAACGCCCGCTGCGGGGCGATGCCAACAGCTACATCCAGTTCCGGGGGCTTGGCGATTTGGCGAAGCAGGAGTGGGTCGAGGCGCTCGACAAAAACGATTTCGCCTGGTCGCGGGAGCACGAAGTCCCCAGCTTTCAAGGGAACGTACCGGTGCTCAGCTTTGCAAGGAAAATCGTCGAGGAGGACAAATATCTCGGCGTGCTGGTCATCCATGTGAAAGCCAAAGAAATCGAGAAGCTGCTGGCCGGGCATTCCGCCTCGGCCAATCGGATGATGTTCGACACTTTGGGGCAGCAGACGGTTAAAACCGGCCGGGTCCCGGAGCATGCCGAGCTGTCGCAATGGATCGACGTGAAAAGCGAGCAGTCCGGCTACGTGCACATTCGCGGCGAGGGCGAGCTGGGCAATTCGCTGCTGGTGTATTCCAAGCTGCGCGATTCCCATTGGATGCTCGTCGAAATCACCTCCTGGAACGAAATTACCGACGGCAGCTTCCGGCTGGCGCTGGTGATCGGGGTGATCGGGGTCGTTGCCGTTTTGCTGGTGCTTGTATTGACCCTGTATATCAGCCGGCAGTTCACCAAGCCGATCAAGCAGCTCGTTACGGCGATGCGGATGTACTTCGTGAACGACCGCGGAAGCAACCCCGTGGATTTGCCGGATGACTATGAAAATGAATTCGGCTATTTGTTCGCGGGCTACCGCAAGCAAATGGAACAGATCGAAGAGCTGTACCGCTCGCTGCAGCAACGCTACGAGCAGCAGCGCAAGGCGGAAATCGAAGCGCTGCAGGCCAACATCAACCCGCATTTTCTGTACAATATGCTCGATCAATTGAACTGGATGGCGATCGAAGCCGGCCAGGATGAGCTCAGCCGCATTTTGGAATTGATGGGACGGATGTTCCGCATCGGCTTATCCAACGGCGACAGCTTTATCAGCATTGGCGAGGAGCTGGAACATATCCGTTGTTATCTGGAGATTCAGCAGCTTCGCTGGCAAGCCGGCGGCGGGGGCGAGCTGGACTACCACATCGATGCGCCGTTTTCGGTCCAAGAGCTGTTCATTCCGAAGCTGACGTTGCAGCCGTTCGTCGAGAATGCCATCGTCCACGGGTTTAATGCCCGCAATCGCGGGAAAATCGCGATTACGCTGGAGGAGCAACCGGATCAATTGCAAATTACGATCGACGACGACGGGATCGGCCTGAAGCAGGCGGTGGACTTACAGCGGAAGCGGCATACCGGCGGCTATGGCATCCGAAACGTCAAGGAGCGGATCGCCGGGTACTTTGAAGGCGCTTACGGCGCTATGCTTGCCGAGCGGGAGGAAGGCGGGACCCGCGTGGTCATCACGCTGCCGCGGTTGCCGGAGCCGCCGGTTCCACCGCTCAGCGATCCATTTTCCCCCGAAGCCGCCGCGGAATAAGCGGGGAAAGTCATCCATAGATCATGTTTAAGGAGGAAGATAAGGGTGTGGAAAATTGCCATTATCGATGATGAACGTCAAGTGCTGCAGGGCATGAGGCGTGCCATTCCCTGGAATCAGCTGGGAGCGGAATGGGTCGGGGAGGCCTTAAACGGGGAGGACGGTTTGAACGTGGTCCGCCAGACCGAACCGGATATCGTCATTACGGATATTTACATGCCGTCGATGAACGGCATCGATATGATCGAGCAACTGCGCAAGGAAGGATATGACGGGAAAGTAATCATTTTCAGCGGATATTCGGACTTTGAGCACGCCCGGCAAGCGCTGCGGTATAACGTCAGCGACTACGTGTCCAAGCCGATCAGCGTGCCGACGCTGAAAACGATCTTGACCAAGGTGATCGACGAGTTGGCCACGGAGGAGGCGAAGCGGCACAAGCAAGGCGAAATGGAGCGGAAGCTCAGCCTCTATGAACCGTTCATCGAGAAGGAATGGGTCCGTTCGGCGGTGGTCGGCACGCTCGACCCTTCCTACCGCGAAGCGGGGCGTTTGCCCGAGCCTTACCGGTATTGGGCGGAATGCAGCCATGCGACGATCGGGATCGATCTCGTGCGCGATGTGCGCGCCAGCGAATTCACCTTGTCGGATTGGAACCTGTTCCGGTTTGCCATCAGCAATATCGCCTGCGAAGTCGCCCGCAAAATGTTCGGGAACATCGAATATACGGAGCTGCACAGCACGAGGGCGGTGCTGATCGTCCATCCGCGACCGGAGGACGGCGCCGAACGGCTGAAGAGCAAGCTGAAGGAGCTGGGCATCAAACTAATCGACGCGATCAAGAGCTGTCTTAAGCTGGTCGTCCGGGTGGGGATCGGGGGCATCAAGCCGGACTGGCCCGACATTCCGGACTCTACTGAAGAAGCTTTCCGCGCGATGGATTTGAGATCCGGCCGAATGGACCCGGTTTATGCTCTGTATGCGTTTAAGGAGGAAGACGGCGAGAAACGGGGGACGGCGAGCCTGTTTTCGGTCAAATTCTACGTCGAGCTGGCCGCGGCGATCAAAGCTTCGCAGGAGGAAGAAGCCAATAAGCTGGTCGCCGATTATATGAGCCGGCTGGAGCTGCATAAGGCGATGACGCCGGAATATATCCAGGTGTTGGCCTGCGAGCTGTGGGGCGTATTCACCTATTGCCTGTACGAAGCCGGCGTGCTGCTGGAAGATCTCGTGCCCGGCGAGCAGGTGACGAAAGAATTGGTTGGCCTAACCGGACCGGAGCAGCTGTCCGCGTGGCTGTCCGCCAAAATCTCCCTCATTTGCAGCAGCCGCCAATGGCGCGGGAACAGTAAACACCGGCAAGTGGTCGATTTCATGACGCAATACATCCATGAGCATTATGCCGAGGAGGTCACTTTGGCGGAACTTTCGGAGAAGATTTACATTTCCCGCAACCACTTGTCGATCATTTTCAAAAATATTACCGGGGAAACGTTCAACAACTATTTAACCCGGGTACGCATCGAAAAAGCGCGCGAGCTGCTGCTTGAACGCAACATGCTCGTCTATGAGGTCGCAGAGCGGGTCGGTTACAAAAATGTGCCGTATTTCAGTACCTTGTTCAAGAAAATTACCGGTCTGAATCCAACCGATTTGATTAAATAAACCGGAAACCTGAGGAGTGGAGTACATGATAAAGGTAGCTATCGTCGGCACCGGTTCGATCGCGGGCGTGCATCTGGCGGCGTATGCCGGGTTCCCAGGCCGCTGCAAGGTAATCGCTTTGGTCGACCGTCAGGGAGATAAGGCGCAGAAACTGAAGGAAGAGCATGCGCTGGATTGCGGGATGTTCAACGATTACGAGGCGCTGCTGGACAACCCGGAGCTGGATCTGGTGTCGATTTGCACGCCGCCTTACACCCATGCGGAAATCGCGTCCGCCTTCCTGCGCGCGGGAAAGCACGTGCTGGTCGAGAAGCCGATGGCTCCGTCGCTGTCGGAATGCGATCGAATGCTGGAGGCGGCCTCCCATAGCGCGGGGATTTTGTCCGTGGTCGGGCAAAACCGCTTTTACGATCCGATCCAAAAGGTGAAGAAGGTGATCGAGTCCGGCTTGGCGGGCAGGATCGTTCATGCAGAAGCCAACTCCTACTGGTGGAGAGGCCATAGTTATTACGACGTTGATTGGCGGGGCACCTGGGAAAAAGAAGGCGGCGGCTGCGTCATCAACCATGCGGTCCATCACATCGATATGCTGCAGTGGGTCATGGGCATGCCGACCGCCGTTCAGGCGGTAACCGCCAATACGTCGCACGACAATTCGGAGGTCGAGGATCTTTCCACCGCCATCCTGACGTTCCCGGACGGCAGCTTGGGGCAAATCACCAGTTCCGTCGTGCATCACGGGGAGGAGCAGCGGCTCGTCTTTCAAGGAAGACGGGCCAAGGTGTCGATGCCTTGGCAGTTGTACGCCTCGGCGGAGCAGTCGGGCGGATTTCCGCAGCGGAATCCCGCTTTGGAGGAGGAGATCGAAAGGTTTGCGGCAGGGATCGAGCCGCTGAAATATACCGGCCATGCCGGGCAAATCGACGATGTGCTCACCGCCATCGAGACCGGTTCGCGGCAGGTGCTGATCGACGGGAGCGAAGGGCGGAAATCGATCGAGCTGGTCATGGCGATCTATGAAGCGGCGGCAACGGGCAAGCCGGTGGCGCTGCCGCTTTCGAAGGAATCCATTTTCTACGCGCAGGAGAGCATTATCGCCCAGGCGCCGCGCTTTCGCCGGAAAGCGTAGCTGCCGGCCGCAGCGCTTGAGTTAACCGAATTATAATAGAAATGGCGGGGATGAGCATGCCTATCCAATTCAGCATTATCGGCGGTGCCGGCTTCCGGGCGCAATATTATTTACGGATCGCCCAGGCGCTGCCGGACCGGTTTCAAATCGGCGGTCTGGTCGTCAGGGACGAGCTTAAAGCGCAAGCGATGGAGCGGCAGTGGGGCGTGCGGACGTACCGTTCCATGGAAGCTCTGCTGCAGCAGGAGCATCCGGATTTCGTCGTGCTATCCGTCAGCGGCTCGGAGATGCCGCCTTACCTGCTGATGCTGGCGGAGTCGGGCATTCCCGTCCTGGCGGAAACGCCGCCGGTGACGGATTTGGCGGGACTGGAGCTCCTCCACGACCGCCTGGGTGGGAAGGGAGCCGGGATTCAGGTGGCCGAGCAATACCACATGCATCCTATCCAGCAGGCACGGTTGGCTTTGATCCAATCGGGCCGGCTCGGCAAAATCACCGAGGCAACCGTTTCGGTCTCCCATTTCTACCATGGGGTTAGCCTGATCCGCCGTCTGCTCGGCATTTCCTGTGAAGAGGTTCGCATCCGCGGCATGCGGTTCGAAACGAATTGGGTGCAGGGGCCGAGCCGCAGCGGTCCGCCGACGGAGGATAAGCGGGTTCCTTCCGTCCGCGATTTGGCCTGGCTCGACTTTGGCGACCGGCTGGGGATTTACGACTTCACCCGCGACCAGCACCGTTCCTGGATCCGCTCGAACCACTGCAACGCACGCGGGGAGCGCGGAGAAATCTTCGATTCGCGGGTGTTGATCCAACAGGAGAATAGGGTCCCGCTGCAGCTTGAGCTGAAGCGGATCAACAAAGGCGAGCTGGAGAACCAGGAGGGGTATTTTCTCCAAGGATATTTGTGCGGGGAACAATGGCTGTATACGAATCCGTTCGCGCCGGCCAGATTATATGATGATGAGCTGGCGATTGCCACTTGCCTGCAGCGTATGGCTGATTACGTGCAGGGAGGCTCCGAATTTTACGGCTTGTGGGAAGCGGCGCAGGATCAATATCTCGGCCTGATGATCGAGCGGGCGATATTGTCCGGCGAAACGGTAAAGGTGCCGCGCCCTCGTTGGTCCCAGAATTTTTCTTGAAAAAAGATTTGACCTTCACGTTACGTCAACGTTTATAGTGATCTTGTCAGGAGGTGATCACATGGAATACACCGTTCAGAAGCTGGGACGCCTAGCCGGGATAAGCACCCGGACGCTGCGCTATTACGATGAGATTGGCATTCTTAAGCCGGCAAGAATGAGCTCGTCGGGATACCGCATCTACGGGCAGCGGGAGGTCGACCGGTTGCAGCAAATTTTGTTCTACCGGGAGCTTGGCATGAGCCTGGAGGACATCAAGGCGATCGTCACCGATCCTTCCTTTGACGGCACCCATGCGCTGAGAGAACACCGCAAACAGCTCCTTGACAAACGAAAGCAGCTCGACGCGTTAATCGCCAATGTGGAAAAAACGATCGCGTCGCAGGAAGGGAGAATCACGATGAACAATCAGGAGAAATTCGAGGGCTTCAAAAAACAGATGATCGAAGATAACGAGCAGAAATACGGCCGGGAAATCCGCGAAAAATACGGGGACGACACGGTCGACAAGTCCAACCGGAAGCTGATGAACATGACCGAGGAGCAGTATGAGGAGGTTACGCGGCTGGCGAATGAAGTGAATGCCACGTTGGCGGAAGCCTTCAAAACGGGCGACCCGGCAGGGGAACTGGCGCAGAAAGCCGCCGATCTGCACAAGCAGTGGCTGACTTATTACTGGAGCGAATACAGCAAGGAAGCCCACGCAGGGCTAGCGCAAATGTACGTGGACGATGAACGCTTCAAGGCTTATTATGACGCGGAGCAGGCCGGGACGGCCGAGTTTCTGCGGAACGCGGTTCACATTTACACGGGGATGAAGAAATAAACCGAAAAAGACCCCGCGGCGATTGGAGTGCACCCCTTATACTAGACATTGGAAACCCCCCTTGGGTAAACCGATGAAATATAAGGGGTGCATTTTTCATGGCGATC
>NZ_JBNYYG010000034.1:0-59679 GCF_050565405.1 Paenibacillus macerans
AGCCCTCCAGCGCCGATGGTACTTGGACCGAAGGGTCCTGGGAGAGTAGGACGCCGCCAAGCAAAGAAGAAAGAGCACTGCCGTTTATTCGGCGGTGCTTTTTTGTGTGCGAAGAAAAAACTGCAAAAGTGCAGGCTTTTTGGGGGCGTGGGGGCATAATGAGCCAAAACCTGCAAAAGCGCAGGTATTTTTAGGGTTATGGGGCTAAAGTGAGAAATGGGCTCCCAAAGCCTACCTTTTTGCAGGTTTTTGCTCAAAGGCCCTTGAATTAGGCGCTCGCTTTAAGAACCAGGTAAGCACGGATTGTAATTTCCGTCCATCCTATCTCCATTAAGGGCATCCATAGGGTAAATACAGGGCCTTCAGTTCTACTGTCCGAGTAGAATTGAAGGCCCTTGCCCTTGATGCGCATCAAATACTTTGGCTTATTCTTATTGACTGTAAGCCCTTACAGTATTGCCGATGGCCTGCAGTAAGCTTTTGCCGGAATCCGTAGTATCCTGAGTCAACTCCCAGGCCATAATGCCTCCAAGTTGCTCTAGCGCATATTGTGTCTTTTTCTGAATGGTTGGAATTCCGTTATAATAGGCTTCCATCCCGTTGATCATAGAAATGTCAGTGTTATAGGCATTGGGATTGGCTTGCAAAATGGCAGCATAGGAAGCCCAGGAAGGTCTGCCGTAGAAAGGAACGCCCAAAACGACTTTATCCGCTGGCATTTTTCTCGTTTCCTTCCAATACTTGCCGCAAAGCACAGCGAAGTCATAGGTGGAGTGCCTATTCCCGTCGCCTCCGTCATAGGCCATGACATTAAACCAGTCCACGGCACGGATAACCTTATCGGTGTGGGCCGCCGAATCCCAATAAACCACTCCTTCCGGCGTTACACCGCTGAGGACGGCTGAGGTTAGGAGCATATTTTGCTTTTTAAGCTCCGTGCTTAAATACACCATAAGATCCTCATACTGCTGCTTGCTTGAGCCGTCGGTTCTTGGGTGCTCCCAGTCCATATCTACGCCGTCAAACCCGTATTGCTTGGCCATCGCGATGATGGCATTGCCGAATTTCTTAATCTTTTCCGGCGAATTGGTCGCCGCCATGAAGGTGTTCTCCAGAGGAGTTCCGTTGTAAGACCAGCCGCCTACCGCAAGCAGCACTTTCACGCCATTGGCATGAGCCGTCTGAATAATTTGACTGGCGGCATCGGTATTCTCCAGCGGAAGAAGCGAGCCTTCACTGGTTGGAATGGCAAACGCATAATTAATATGAGTCAGGTTATGATATTGAATCATGTTAATCTTGCCAGGCTCCCAGCTAGGGTAGTATCCCACAACTTTGAAGCCGCTTGGGATGGGATCGGTTGGATCTGTGGGGTCCGTCGGATTGGTTGGATCGGTCGGGTTTGGATTGCCCGCCAGCAGCTCCCAAACGGCAGCCACACCAGGTATTTCCCCCAAAGTCCACCATTTGGCTTTGTACAGTTGACCATTGTAAGCAACGGTGTCTCCGCCAATGTAGGCTTTAGCGCTGTCCCATGCCGGATAGGTGCCATCGGATGGCGTAATCAATTCCCAGACCACTGATGTACCGGGGGCATCCCCCTGTGTCCACCATTTGGCCTTATAATCCTGACCGTTATAGGATACGATGTCTCCGCCAATATAGGCTTTAGCGCTATCCCATGCAGGATAGGTGCTGGCCAGTACGACCCGGCTAGTGTCCAGTTCAATCGCAGGATCGCCGGCAGCCGCCTGGGATGATTGCACATCAAACAAAAATGGAGTGAAAAGGGTAATCAATAGTGCCAATACAGCCAGAAAAGAAAATTTCTTCCTATGATTTTGCATTATGATTCAGTCCTCTCTTAGAAATAGAATAATCTAACGATAGTTCCTTCGGATCTCCAACATCCGGTAAGCGGCTTGTCCGTTCACGCCATCGTAGCAAAAGCCAGTGGCCACCCGTCACTCCATTGTCCGTTAGCCGAGTTTATGCCGATAACTCCCCATCATGTCAAACAAAGGGGAATGGACGGTTCACTCCTTTCTGTCGGATTGTATAATTTGCCTTAAAATCTAGTGAATTTATTTTTGCTATTTTGTAAAATACAGGCAAAATATACACTTTATACTTTGCTTAGAATGTTAGGTATTGTCAATGGCATTTGGTTATTTATCATATATTTGTAAAAGTTTAGACTATGAATATTCGCACAGTATCCCAGTCACTTCATATATGGGGGCCGATGGCGTCTTTGAGCTAATGGTCTAGGGTAGAATCAGGATGAGCAGAGATGCTTATCCTTTTTTTTGCAAGGAATTAGAGCACACAGTGCCGAATAAAAATAGGTGTAAAGGCGGCAAACATCAAAATAGGAGGATTTGTATGAGCGGTATTGCCCAAACGCCAGAACCACCTTACTATGCGGTGATTTTCTCTTCCGAACGGACGGAAGGGGATCATGGTTATGCTGAAATGGCTGATGAACTGGTGAAGCTTGCCTCAATCCAACCCGGATTTTTGGGAGTAGAAAGCGCGAGGGAAGGTTTAGGCATCACGGTGTCTTATTGGGATTCTCTCGAAGCTATTCAAAAATGGAAACAAAACGAGAGACATCTCATTGCCCAACGCAAGGGAATGTCGGAATGGTATCTCCAGTATAAAACGAGAGTGTGCAAAGTCGAGCGGGATTACGGATATGAAGCAGCAAGTAAGATTTGAATCCTTACTTCAGGCAGGAAGTTATAAATCGAATCTATGAATGAAAGGGGAACCGGCATGGAAAAACGGCACGAAGTACTGTTCGAACAGCTGAGAACATACAGGAACGAATTGCTTGAAACGGTGGAGGGGATCTCGGAAGAGGAGGCGGACTTCATCCCCGAGGGGTTCAACAACAATATCCGCTGCCGGCACATTTCACCCCGGGAACCCCTACGCTGCAGGAATTGATTTCGTTTCTGAAACAACAACCCGACATCATTTTCGAACAAAACCGGTATCGCTTGGAACAGGAGTTCCCGCCAACCGAAATGGGCATGCATACGATCGAACAAGTGCTGGTCAGAACGATTTTTCATGAAGGATTGCATATTGGGGCAATTCAGGCCATCAAGCGCCAGCTTCGCGCTAACGCTGTTCATCGGATTCCTTCCGCCCCTCCACTTTGAAAATGCCGCGCCACAAAAATACTGTCTCCCCACGGCGTACGATTTCCGTCACGCATATTCCCCTCTATTTCATGTACAATAAGAATTGAAATTTTCAATAGGATTTCCATATGAGTTGCAAGAATGAGATGGCTGGAGGTAGCTAACGGGAATGAAGCCGATTATAGAGGTGGCCGAATCGTTTGGTATTGCGGAAAAATATGTGGAGTTGTACGGCCGTTACAAGAGCAAGCTGGATTTAAGCCTGCGCCAGGATTTGCAGGACCGGCCCGACGGCAAACTGGTGCTGGTGACGGCGATGAATCCGACGCCGGCCGGGGAAGGCAAAACGTTAACGACGATCGGGCTGGCTCAGGCGCTGAACGCGATCGGCGTACCGACGATCGCCGCGCTGAGGGAGCCGTCGCTAGGGCCGTGCTTCGGCATGAAGGGCGGTGCGACGGGCGGCAATAAGGCGCAACTTATGCCGTCCGAGGACATTAATTTACATTTTACCGGGGATTTGCACGCGATTACCTCGGCGCATAACCTGCTTGCCGCGATGATCGACAATCATATTTTTCAAGGGAACGCATTGCAAATAGACACCAACCGGATATTGTGGAAACGCGCGATGGACATGAACGACCGGAGCTTGCGGCAAATCGTCGTCGGACTCGGCGAAGGGAACGGGAGCGTGCATGAATCCGGGTTTATGATCACGACGGCCTCCGAGGTGATGGCGGTGCTGTGCCTCAGCGAAGATGCGCGGGATCTCAAGGAGCGTTTGGGGCGCATGGTCGTGGCTTACAGTATGACCGGCGAGGCGGTGACCGCGTCGCAAATCGGTGCCGTGGACGCGATGACCGTACTCCTGAAGGAGGCGCTCAAGCCGAACCTGGTGCAAACGGCAGAGGGAACGCCGGCGATGGTGCACGGCGGGCCGTTCGCCAATATCGCCCACGGCTGCAGCAGCGTCATCGGCACGAAAACCGCGCTGAAGCTGGCCGATATCGTCGTCACCGAAGCGGGATTCGGGGCCGACCTTGGCGCCGAGAAGTTCTTCGACATCAAATGCCGGCAAGCCGGGTTAAAACCGGATGCGGCCGTCCTGGTCGTCACGATCAAGGCTTTGAAATATAACGGCGGAATCCGGAAAACGGAGCTGGACAAGCCGAATCCCGGGGCGCTTCAGGCCGGAATGGCCAACATGAGGCGCCATCTGGAGAACCTCCGCAAATTCGGGGTGCCGGCGATGGTGGCGATCAACCATTTTACCGGCGATGCGGAAGAGGAAATCTCGCTGGTGAAAGAGGAGTGCGGCCGGTTGGGCGTGAAGGCGGAGCTTTCCGACGTGTGGGCCAGGGGCAGCGAAGGCGGGATCGAGATGGCGACTACGCTGCGCAGCATGCTGCAGCAGGAAACCTCCCGCTATGCGCCGCTGTATGCCGACGAGTTGGACGTGAAGTCGAAGATCGAAACGGTCGTGCGGGAAATCTACCGCGGCGCCGGCATTAAGCTGAACGCCAAAGCGGAAGCTAAAATGCTGGAACTTGAGCGTCAGGGCTTCGGCCGCCTGCCGGTTTGCATGGCGAAGACGCCGTACTCTTTTTCCGATCAAGCGGGCTTGCTGGGAGCGCCCGAGGATTTCATCGTGCAGGTCAAGGACATTGCCTTGTCCGCGGGAGCCGGCTTCATCGTCGTGCAGACCGGCAATATCGTCACGATGCCCGGACTTCCGAAAACCCCGGCGGCGGAGCGGATCCATCTCGACGAAAGCGGCGAAGTGGCCGGTTTGCTCTAAGTCGTTCCAATTGACACCTCAGGTAATTTCTGACACACTCTTCATAGAAATTCCGCATCAACCGCGGAAGCGAATTCTATGAAAAAGAGGTGGACTTGTGGATATCAGACAATTAACGCCCGGGGAGTATGACGTCAGCCTAAATTTATCCGAATATGCGTTTCAGTATAAGCTTTCGCCGGAAGACCGCGAGAAAAATCGGGCTTCGTTCAAGCCCGAACGGTTCTGGGGAGCGTTCGAGGACGGCGAGCTGCTGGCGAAGCTGACGTTGCTGCCGCTGCAGCTGTACGTCCAGGGGCGTTCCTTTCAGATGGGAGGCATTGCCGGCGTGGCGACCTGGCCGGAGAAGCGGCGGAGCGGACTCGTCGGCCGGCTGCTGGCGACGGCGCTGAACCGCATGAATGAGCAAGGGCAAATCCTGTCTTGTTTGCATCCCTTCTCCATCCCTTTTTACCGGAAATTCGGCTGGGAAGTATACACGGATTATAAGAAGTACACCCTCAACGTGGATAATTTCCCTTCCAAAACTCGGGTTCCCGGCACCGTCAAACGGGACGTGAAGGACATCGAGCTGCTGGACGGCATCTATCATGCGTTTGCTCGGCGCTACAACGGGACCCTTGTCCGGGACGCGGATTGGTGGAAGCAGAGCGTGCTCGGCGACGAGGACCATACCGCCGTGTATTTTTCCGAGGCCGGGGAACCGGAGGGCTACGTTCTCTATCAGGTGAAAAATGGCGAGCTCCTGGTCGACGAATTCGTCTTCTTGAACGAAACGGCGCGCCAAGGCTTATGGACGTATCTGGCCAACCACGACTCGATGGTGAAACAGGCGATTATCAATCATGTGCCGGCCGACGATCTGCTGCCGTACATGCTGCGCGACCCGCGCTGCAAGCAGGAGACCGTGCCTTACTTCATGGCCCGGATCGTGAATGCGGCGGCGTTTGTCCGCGAATATCCGTTTAACGCTGCGGCGGCGCAAACAACCCGCATCAACCTGCAAATCCAAGATGGATTCGCCCCTTGGAACGAGGGCCAATGGCTGCTTGAGGTCTCCCCGGAAGGAGCAGGGATGCTGAATCCCGCGGAGTCTGCTCCAGGGGAAGGCATCCCCGGGCTGACCTGTGACATTCAAACGCTGACGGCCATGCTGCTGGGATACAAACGGCCGCGGGAGATGTTCGCATACGGCAAGCTAAGCGGTTCGGAAGCCGACGCAGAGACGCTAGAGCGGCTGATTCCCGTTAGCAAAACGGCTTTGCTGGACTTTTTCTGAACCTTATATAACCGGACGCTAATGGCCGATCCTTCGCTTGCTTAAGCGGAGGACCGGCTTTTTTTGTGCTAGGGGCAGGCGTGATGATCGTATTGCGGCTGTGGCTCTAACGAACCGTGGAAATGCTGAACAGCTCCAAATAAGCACTCCGGAATTTGTGACGAACTGTGGTAACCTTATTAACCGAAAAACGGCTCCCAAAGCACCGTATTTGAGCCAATTAGCGATATCAGGATTCGTTACATCAAGACACGTCCGGAAAATGAGAGATTAGCAATATCGGAATAATTCCAACCACAAATCGCAAGTTTGCCTCCTCAAAAAATGTATCCGTTTTCGTTAGACTGAAAATGTAAAATACGGAATACGGAAAGGGGTACATTTTGCAATGAAGAGAACAAAACCGTGGGCTCTCGTGCTGGTTGCTGCCATGATGATTTCTTTATTGGCTGCTTGCGGCGGGGGCAACAATGCGGCAAATAACGGCGGAGCGGGCGCTCCGGCCACAACCAACGAAAGCGAAGGCGCCTCCAACGCCGGAACCGAACCGGCCGAGAAGGTCGAGCTGACGTTCTGGTCGCTGGGCACGACCAACTATGAAGACCTCGCCAAGGAATATACGGCGGAGCATCCGAACATTACGTTCAAGTTCCAAAACACGTCGGACCAAACGGCGCATCACAACAACCTGACGACGGCTTTGTCCGCAGGCTCGGGCGCGCCAGACATCTTCATGTTGGAAATCGCCTTCATGGAACGGTTCATTAACGCGCAAGACAAGTTTTACAACCTGTACGATCTTGGCGCAAAAGATATCGAGAGCAACTATCTCGATTGGAAATGGAAACAAGCGACTTCGATCGACGGCTCCTTCCAGCTCGGCCTGCCTACCGATATCGGCCCGACGGTTGTCTACTACCGCACGGACCTGGCGGAACAAGCCGGACTCCCTACCGATCCGGACGGCTTCAGCGCCGCGATCGATACATGGGATAAATTCGCTACGGTAGCGAAGCAGTTCAAAGACAAAACCGGCAAACCGTTTGCCGATTTGACGGACCTGGTTTACAACGGTTTGCGCGACCAATCGCCTGACCAAATCTACTTCAACAAAGAGGACGGCGCTTTCATCGGCGATACGAATCCTCAAGTGAAGAAAGCTTACGACTTTACGGTAAGAGGCATTCAAGAAGGCTGGATCGGCAACTGGATCCTGTGGTCTCCCGAATGGCAAAACGCGATCAACCAAGGCGATTTCGGCGTAATGCTCGGCCCGGCTTGGATCGCAGGTACGATTCGCAACGCCAAAGACTCCGCAGGGAAATGGCAAATCGCCCAGCTTCCCGAAGGTGCCGGCAACTGGGGCGGTTCCTTCCTGACGCTGCCGAAAGAAGGCAAACATTCGAAAGAAGCTTTTGAATTCATCTCCTGGCTCGTGAACAAAGAGAACCAGTTGAAATCGTTCAAAGACAGCGGCTTGTTCCCATCGATTCCGGCCGTGTACGACGAACCGGCATTCAGCGAAACCAAGGACGAATTCTTCAGCGGCCAAGTCATTGCCGAGGCGTACGCCAAATCGGCGGAACGCGTTAAACCGGTCTACTACGGACCGCTGCATGACCAAGTCGATACGATCATCAAAAACGCGCTCAAAAACGTGCTTGAGAAAAAAGCGGATCCGCAAAAAGAATGGGACGACGCTATGAAACAAGCCAAAACATTGGTTGAGCGCAGCTAAGGCTGGCTTGACATAAATCCGCTCGAATGGAGCGGGCATGATATCCATTTACCTATCCGGATTCGCAAGGAGAAGCCATTCTTCTTGCGAATTTGGATTTGCCTTAGCATGCTTAGCATGAATATTCAAAAAGTCAGGTTTGAAGCACTGAATGACTTTTTGAATTACCTATATCTTGGAGGTGCGTCCATGGCGGACACAGCAGCTACAACAAGCCCGTTCCAGCCCGTTCCAAAGAAAAAGCCGTACTGGAACGAGACGAGGCGGAGCCGGCTTACGGCGTACACATTCATTTCGCCTTTCTTTATATTGTTTGCCATTTTCGGCTTGTATCCGATCCTGTTTACGATTTACTTGTCTTTCTTCAAATGGGACGCGCTCGGCCCGATGAAGTACGTCGGTTTCAAAAACTATGAGCTGATCACGACCGATCCGACGTTTTGGATCTCTTTCAGCAATACGCTGATAATGGGCCTTATGGGCACGCTGCCGCAGTTGATCGTGGCGCTGTTCGTGGCGGTTATGCTCAACTCGGCCCTGAACAAATACAAGAATACGTTTCGCGTTTTGTATTTCATGCCTAACATCACCTCGATCGTCGCCGTAACGCTCGTGTTCAGCACGATGTTCGGCAACAACGGGATGGTGAACTGGGTCCTGAACAGCTTCGGCCTCGAAAGCGTGCCGTTCAACTCGGGCTGGTGGGGCGTGAAAATCGCCATCTCCACGATGGTCATGTGGCGTTGGATGGGGTACAACGCGATCATCTTCCTGTCCGGCCTGCAAAGCATTCCGACCGATATTTACGAGGCTGCCCGCATCGACGGTGCCAACCGCCGGCAGCAGTTGATCTACATTACGCTGCCGCTTCTCCGGCCATTTATCCTCTTCGTTACGCTGGTATCCACCATCGGTGCCCTGCAGCTGTTTACTGAACCGTATGTGTTCCTCGGCCAATCGGGTACGGGCTCCACGCGTCAGGAAGGGGTCACCATGGTTACGTATCTGTACAATGAGGCGTTCAAGAACGGATTCTTCGGAACGGCTGCCGCAACAGCGGTGTTGTTGTTTGCCGCCACGATTATTTTTTCGCTCCTTAATATGCTGCTGTCAAGCCGTATGGGCGGAGATACAGGAGGGAAGAAGGCATGAGTACCGCTGTCATGAAAAAAAGAAAACCCGACGACCCGGGCGTCGTAGCCAAAACTTTGTTCTATCTAGCCATGATCGTTGGCGCTATTCTTTCTGTGTTCCCGTTCTACTGGATGTTTGTCGTAGCGACGAACGAGAAGGATGCGGCTTTCCATATTCCGCCGCTCTTGACGCCGGGACTGGAGTTCTTCAACAACTTCGAACGCGTGCTGGAACGGACGGAATTTTTCCGGGCGATGTTCAACTCGATCGTCGTCTCGTCGGCGGTAACCGTGTCCGTCGTATTCTTAAGTACGCTGGCGGGTTATGCTTTCGCCAAATACGAATTTCCGTTGAAAAAGACGCTGTTCGTATTCGTTATCGCCACGATGCTCGTCCCTGCGCAGCTTAGCGTGCTGCCCCAGTATGTGATTATGGCCAAGCTGCATTGGATCGACAGCTATAAAGCGCTCATCGTTCCGGCGATGGTGAACGCGTTCGGTATTTTCTGGATGCGGCAGTACATTACTTCGGCCGTCCATTCGGAACTGATCGAGGCGGGGCGGATCGACGGAGGCGGGCATTTCCGCATTTTCTGGAGCATCGCGATGCCGGTCGTTACGCCGGCGATGGCTACGCTGGGCATTTTGAACTTCATGAACGTATGGAACGACTTCTTCTGGCCGCTGGTCGTGTTGAAAAACAAGGAGAACTATACGCTTCAGTTGGCCCTGCAGCAGTTGTTCACCAACAAGGACGGCCTCGACTTCGGGATGATCATGTCGGCAACCTTTACGGCGACTTTGCCGTTATTGATCGTGTTCCTGCTGTTCAGCCGCTGGGTCATCGCCGGTCTGACCTCGGGCGCGATCAAGAGTTAAATACGAATACGATCTTTATATCAATAGCAAAGGAATATCCAACATGACGAAGAATAATAGAGTGAGGAGATGCTTAGGAGGACGCCCGTTATGAAGCTCCGTCGAAAAATCTTGCTGGCTATTATTCTTCTTGTGTTTATTCCCGTTATCTTGATGGGTTCCATATCGTATTACAGTTTCTCGAACGCGATGGAGAATAAGTCGAGCAATTTCTATTGGGTTTCGCTGCTCGAAACCGATCGCAAGCTGAAGTTTGCGCTAAACGAAGTCACGACGGTGTCCAATTCGGCGATTACGCAGCCGCTGATTCAGAAGCTGGTCAAGCAGCCGAATTTTTCCGTGACTTATGAGCAAAGGCAAGACATCAACAACCTGATCAATCATCCGATGATTACTTCCTTCGGGTTGTACTCCAAGGAGAAATTGCAATACCAATTCAATGAGGCGATGTCCTTTGAGGACTTGGGGAAGCAAAGCTGGTATGGAGCGATGAAAGCCGCCGAAGGACGCCCGGTCTGGGTAGGTCCCGGCGAGAACGGGTCCGCTTCCATGGGGAAACCGGTTTTGATTCAAGCCCGCCTGATTAAGGACTATTACTCGCTGGAGGATATCGGCGCTTTGGTGATCTCGGTGAAGCCCGATATTTTGGATCAAGTGTTTTGGGACGCCGCCACGTTGAAACAGGGGGATATTCTGCTCGTTAACAAACAGGGGAATATCGTATTCGACAAGTCCGGCGAGCATATTGGGGAACGGACGGAGTTTCCTTTCTTGACCGACGAGGATTCGGGCGGCAAAGGATACTACACCGACAAATACCAAGGCGAAAAGTCGCTGATTACCTATTTACCCTCGCACAACAAGGATTGGTATCTGGTGGCCATCACGCCGAGCAAGCTGATCGCTTCGGAATCGCTGTCGATCCGCAACATCGCGGTCGTGCTGGTGCTCGTGTCTTTAATATCGGCCTTTCTGTTCGACCGCTTCTTCGTGCGCCGGCTGGTTCGAAGCATTATCAGCGCGGTGAACGGGATGAAGCGGGTGCAGCAAGGGATTTTCGTGCCGATTACGTCCACCGTGCGGAGCGAAGACGAAACGGATTTGCTGGTTGACGGCTTTAACCGGATGAGCACGCAAATCACCGAGCTGATCGAGCAGGTGCAAACGGAGCAGGCGCGAAAGAAAGAAGTCGAGCTGCAGGCGCTGGTAGCCCAGATCAATCCGCATTTCATCTACAATTCATTGGAGTCGATCAATTCATTGGCGGTGCTCCAGGGCAATAAAGATATCAGCAAAATGGTCATATCCCTGGGCAAGCTGCTGCGGATCAGCATCAGCGAAAACCAGCAGTTGATCCCGCTATCCATGGAGATGGAGCATGTGCGGCATTATCTGGATATTCAGAAATTCCGCTTTGAAGATAAATTCGCCTATCATATTGAAATTCCCGAGTCGCTCAAGTATTTCAAAACCCAGAAGCTGATCGTCCAACCGATCGTGGAAAATGCGCTATACCATGCGATCGAGCCGATGGAGGATAGCGGGTTCATTTCCATTACGGCCAAAGAGGACGACCGGGATATTCTGATCGACGTCATGGATAACGGCCCGGGCTTCGATTCGGATAAGCTCATGCATTTGTGGAGCAAGGATTGGGGCAATTTGAAAAAGTACCGGGAGAACGGCGTGGGGCTCAAAAACGTGCACGAGCGGCTCCGTATCCGGTTTGGCGGCTATTACGGCATCATGATTTGTTCCTCCCCCGGCTACGGATCGATTATCCGCATCCGTATTCCGAAAATCCTACATGAGACCGCAACGGCCAAACGATAAGGGGGAGCATGCATGAAAAAGTGGTTTCTGAACTGGGGATGGATCGCCGTTTATGCGCTCGTGCTTGCCATCTCGGTACTGATTATCGCCGCGGACGGACATGAGCCGATCGAGGACAGCCAAACCGAGAAGATTACGCTCACGTTCCGCCATTTCTGGATCAAGGAGCATGACAGCCAGATGCTCGACATCGTCGAGGATGTCGTGGAGGAATTCCAGAAGTCGCACCCGAACGTCAAGGTGAATTTTGAAGGAATGGACCAAACCGTCCACCGCGAACAGAAGTTGAAAAGCGAAATGGTGACCGGTACGCCGCCGGATATGTTCGTGTTGTTCGGCGGGGCCGAAATCGAACCGTATGTCCGCTCCAACCGGCTGATGGATTTGACCGAATTCGTGGAGCAAAACGGACTCAAGGAAGAATTTCAGGATCTTCATTTGTGGACGTACGACGATCATATCTACGGCCTGCCGATCGAAGGAAATGCGGAGCCGCTTTATTACAATAAGGAAATCTTCCGCGAGCTTGGCCTTGAACCGCCGCAGACGCTGGAGGATTTGAACCGCGTCGTGCGCGTGCTCGGCGCGAGCAGAATCACGCCGTTTGCGCTGGGCAATGAGGAACGGTGGCCGGCGGCCATTTTCGCCCATTACCTGATGGACCGGTATGCCGGACCGGCGCTGATCAATGCGTTGGTGCAGGGCGAAGAGTCCCGGAACTTTCGAAACCCCGGCTATTTGCAAGCGTTCAAGCAGCTGGAATCTTGGATCGGGCAAGATGCCTTCAGCCTGCCGGCCAACGATCTGTCGACCGAAGAGGCCATCGAGCTGTTTACGGGCGGCAAAGCGGCGATGTACCTGAACGGGAACTGGGATATCAATTTGTTTCACAACGAGAAAGCTCCGGCCGATTTTCAGAATCAGGTCGGGGTCATCCCGTTTCCTTCCCTGGCGGAAGGCGGGAGCCAATCGATCGCCGGAGGATACACGATCGGGATCGGCTTGTCCTCCAATTTGGAGGAGGCCAAATGGGAAGCCGCCCAGGATTTGCTGAAGGTTTTTTACACGGAGGATATCCAGCGGCGCATCGTATATGAAGCATTACGGATTCCTTCGATGAAGATTACCTATGACTCGGATAAAACGGGGCCGGTGTTCGCCCAAGTCGTGGAATTGATGGAGCAAAGCCCCCAAAGTTTCGTACCTTACGATAACGTGCTCTCTCCGGAAGTCAACAAGACCTTTCTGAAGGTGCTGGAGGAAATGATCGGAGGGCGGGTCTCGCCCGAACAAGCGCTCGACCAGATTCAGCAAACGTCGGAGCAATATTGGCAGCTGCGAAGAAGCTCTCTGCCCAATTAATCGCCTGGAGGTGTCAATATGGTAGCTAAGGAGGAGAAATACCGGGTTATTCTCGTCGATGACGAGCCGGTCATTTTGCGGAGCCTGAAAGTTGCGGTTCCCTGGGAGGATTTGAACCTGGAGATCGTCGGGGAGGCGCGGAACGGCGAGAAGGCGCTGCAGCTCGTCCGCGAGCTGTCGCCGCATATGATCATCAGCGATATCCGCATGCCGGGCATCGACGGGATCACGCTGATGAAGGAAGTGCTGGCCGAAGACGCCAAAAGGCTGTTTATTTTTATCAGCGGGTACGGGGAATTCGAATACGCTCGCGAAGCGCTGCGGGAAGGCGCCTTCGACTATCTGCTGAAGCCGATCGACCATGACGAGCTGATCGAAATGATCCGGCGGGCCAAGAAGACGCTTGAGAAGCAGACGGAGAACGACAAGCTGCTGCATTCCGTGCAGGTGCTGTCGGTGCTGGCTAGAGAGCGGATGTTCGCCGAGTTCATCGAAGGCAATCAGAGCCAAAGCCCGATGCAGCATATGCGCTGGCTGGAGAACAGCGAGCTGTCGCAGGAATATTTCATGGCGGTGATCCAATTGGATCATTACCTGAAGCTGAACGAGCAGTGGACGCCGGAAGAGCGGCGTTTATGGCTGTTTGCGATTCGCAATATTCTGGGCGAATGGTCGGTGGCGCATGGCGCGCTGACCGTATTTCCTTTTCACGGCGGAGAATGGGTGCTGCTGTTCCCGAGTACGCTGAGCGATCAGAGGGAAGAGCTCGGGAATGACGTGATTCGCCAAGTCAAGCTGAACACGAAATTGTCCTGCTCCATCGGATTCAGCCAAACGGCGGCCGGCATGGAACAGTTAAGCGAGGCGTACCAAAGCGCGGCCAAAGCTTTATATCAACGGTTTTACAGCGACCGGGAAGGCGTGTTCGTCGACGATTCCGGCCTGGAGCCGGGCGCCCGCGAACTGAAATATCCGAAGCACCTGGAGGCGGCGCTGCTGGACAGCATACGGACGTTGAACCGGGAGCGGATGCTGGCCGCTTTTGACGAGACGAAGCTGTATATCGAGGGGCAGGCCTTTACCAAGGAGATTGCCGAGCGGATCATCGTGGAATTGACGGTGGTGCTGTACCGGCAATACGAGCATATGAATTTGCTGCTCGAATGGTCCTTGGAGGGATTGCTGCAGGAGCTGCACTCCATCGGCACGCTGAACGAAATGATCGGAACGTTGAAAGCCAATTTCGGCAAATGGATCAGCGAAAGCCGGGAGAACCAGTCCAAGGAGAACGTCCAAACGGTGATCGCCAAAACGCAGGAATACATTTTGAACAACTACCACAAGGACCTCAGCATCGAGGAGGTTTCCGAGCTGGCCGATCTGAGCATCAGCCATTTTTGCCTGCTGTTCAAGCAGGTGTCCGGGTATACGTTCCTCGAGTACCTGACCCAATGCCGGATCGAAAAGGCCAAATACATCCTGATGAACAGCCACGTCAAGGTATATCAAGTGGCTCCGATGGTCGGATATCAGGACCCGCGCTACTTCACCCAGGTGTTCAAGAAGGTCACCGGCATGACGCCGACCGAGTTCCGGGAGGAAGGGGCGTGAAGAACTAAATTACTTCAGGCCGGCAGTGGCTTCAATTGGAACCTAGAGAGATAATTGTCTCAATATTTGCAACTCAAAGTGAGGAGACATAGGTTGGCGGGTGTTTTAATCGATGAATTATCGTTTTCAAGTACTTTATTAGCGAACTATAATTATGGAGTATTTGCTGAATTGATGGATTTCAGCAATTTATACACAAAATTTGGATATAATAGGTATAACGTGGTAATATATGTATAGTGAAAATCACAGGTACTAAAGTAACTCTCTTCTATACTACTTCCAGCAACATTTTGTTGCCTAATTTATATGTAGTGAGGAGGTAGGCCATTTTCATATTCTATAGTATTGGATATAATGTAGTTTTTTCATTTTGTGCGAAATCCTATAGACTTAATTAATTATGAGTATTTAATAGTGTTAGAATCTTACTGTAGGATAGAGAGGTGTTCTATGAAAAAACGTTATAAATATATTACTTTGGGAATAATTTTAATTATATTAGTTGGTGTTGCCGCATTCTTTTATCAAAATTCAAAACATACTACATTTAACAAGGTGGTTCTTAATAAATTCAATGTAGAAGAAATAAGCTCATTGAATATTATTAGTCGATTATATGACTCTGTAGATGAAGATGAAATATCTTTATCTGACCAGAATCAAATCAATAAAATTGTAGATTATTTTTCACATCTTGATTTAAAAGAATCAAATTTATCAAACATCAGTTATACTGAGTCCTACTGGATAACCATAAGAGTTAATGAGAAGTTAGCGTTTGGATTAACCCTCTACGGTAACAGTTATATCAGTATTTTTGATTATAATAGAAATATAACTTCATCATACCAAATAACAAACAAGGTTGATCCCCCAGTAGTTATTCGGGAGTTATTCAAAAAGTAAGTTCTTTCAGGAGAGTAGGAAACGCAGCCCTTTACCCATTAAAGGGCTGCGTTTTCTCTATGAATATTACAATATTTGCCAACCTCCACTCTTTGAATGAACCCGAGTTACTACACCGTTGCCTGTGATGAATCGAACACCTGCTGTTTCGTACTCAATAAAAGGAAAGTTAACTTCTAGTAAATCAAAGTTTGGATTGTCAACTAAAAAGTCTTCGAGGTATCCCAAATGCCAATATCCATCATATACCATATCTTTGAGAATCTCTTTTTCGTTTGGAATCAAATCGGTAACAATGCCAAGCACAGCTGTTGCTAAACCAGTTGCCGTACTTTGAAGAAAAACGAGGCCTAATACAGTAGCGGATGCACTCAATACGTCTGCAAAAGTGCTAGAATCAGTAGGATTTACTATGCCCTTGTCATATATTTCCCTTTGTGCTCTTTCAGTTTTTTTGCTGCGTACTCCCTCGTAAATGCCATAAACTTATTCATCTCCTTTTGAAATTGTTGAGAGCTAGGCGCCTTTCTTGCTTCTCAACTATAAAGGGATTCTCAAGAGTTTCTTGAAAAATACCCTCATGGCTTTAAGTTATGAAACTGTAAAGGGGATGATTGGACTTTTTAACAAGGTTAATATATTTCAAACTTTTGACAAAAAGTAGACTACTAGTTGCATGGTTAGGAGGGGCCAAATTTCTTCTGAATGATAAAATAAAGCGTTGAAGGTCTCCCTTAGCCATTTGAAGTACCTTAATCATAAACGATTTACGAGGGAATCAACGAATTCTAAGTGAAGCTTGGAAAGCAAAACAGTTGCTGGGCTAAAAAGTTGCTATCGTAAAGGATGTATCCTAAGTATCTCTTTTTATAGCCGTTTTCGGCAGAAGAAGACGACGAAAACGGCGGCGAGCAGGAGCGCCAGCAGGGGTACGTCGGTGGCGATCGCTTCGCCTTGGCCTCCACCGGAGACGTTTACCTTCTTGAATGTAACGGATTCGCAAGGGGAGTCGGAGGCGGATTTCAAGCTGTGGGGGCGCACGTTGGACAAGGCGTTCGCCATGTTTCCCGATGCCCGCTTCATTGTGCACAACGGAGATTTGACGGAGGACCCGGCGAATGAACGGGGCTGGGACGCCTTTTTCCGACAAGCGGCGAAGTGGCTGGACCGGGTGCCGCTGATGCCGGTCGCGGGCAACCATGACGAAGTTCCCGGACAAGCGGAGCGGTTTGCGTCGCATTTTTACGTGCCTGATACCGGGGCGGATGGGGCGACTCCGGGAACCGTTTATTCGTTCGACTACGGCTACGCCCATATCATCGCGTTGAACACGGAATCGAACCTCAAGCGGCAGACGGAATGGCTGCGGAAGGACCTGAAGAAGAACGGCAAGCCTTGGACGATCGCGGCCATTCACCGTCCCGCCTACGGAGGCAATCAATACGAGAAAATCGCCGATTGGATCGAAATCTTCGACGAATTCGGCGTGAATCTGGTGCTGCAGGGACATAACCATGAATACTCCCGGTCCTATCCTTTGCGGGACGGGGAAATCGTTCCGGAGGGACAAGGAAAAGGGACCGTCTATGTCGTTGTCAACACGGCCGGCCCCAAATTCAACGTTTTGAAAAAAGACAAGTTTTATCACGCGGTACATACGCAGCCGGGCAAGCAGACGTTTGCCGGGATCACCGTAGGCGAGCATGCCTTGACTTATGCGGCTTTCGAGGTGGACGGCGCCAAAGTGGACGAGTTCTCGTTAAGCCGTTAGTGGCTGACGCTCTCCCTGCTTGCAACGGGCCGCGCCGTTTCCTGCGGTTCTTCCTTCGCCGGACGGTTGCGCCGCAGCAGGAGTCCCAACGCGGCGCCGCCCATCGCCACGAACATCATGATAAAGAACGTATCGTCGAATCCTTTGGCCAGCACGGTGGCGGCCGCCTGCCGCATCGCTTCGGCCGAGCCTGCCGCGGCTTGCGAAACATCGCCTGCGATTTGGGCCGCACCGGCCGCCGCTTCTTTCATTTCCTCCGCGCGGAAGGTCGTTCTGGAACTCAGAATCGTCACCAGCGTGGAAATCGCCAACGAATTGATCACCTGCTGCATGGAGTTGGTCAGCGATGTAACGCGGTTAATGAGCGGCTTTGGAGCCTTGTTCAGCAAATGGTTGTTCATCGGCATCGTCATCATGCCCATGCCGGCGCCGCACATGATAAGCGGCAGGATGATCTGGTGGCTTTCGGTCGTCAAGTCCACGTGCGAATATTGGTACAATGCGCCGGAGACGAGGCTAAGTCCCAGCACGACCAGCCAGCGTACGCCGATTTTATCGAACAGGATGCCGGCGATCGGCATGACGAGTCCGGAGGCGATGGCCTGCGGCAGCAGGGTCAAGCCGGTCTCGAACGCTCCGAAGCCGCGCGCTTGCTGCAGGAACTGGGGCAGCAAGAAAAGCGCTCCGTACAAGCCGAACTGCCCGATCCATTGCACGATGATGCCGGCGCTGAAATCGACCGAACGGAAGATGCGCAGTTCCAGCAGCGGGGTACGGGTTTTGAGTTCGGCCGCGACAAAAGCGATCAATGCCGCGCCGCCGACGGCCAGGCCGAGGATCGTTTTGTCGGAGCTCCAGCTTTCCGCCCCTTGGCTGACGCCGTAGGAAAGGGCGGCAAAGGCCAGCGGTCCGAGAACCATGCCCCATTTGTCGATGCCGGCCACCTGGTTCCGTTCCACCTTAGGCAGCTTGAAGATACCGATGGCAAGACAAAGGATCCCCACAGGAATGTTGATCAGAAAAATCAGCCGCCAGGAGTGGTATTCCACCAGCCAGCCCGACAGAACGGGGCCGATCGCCGGGGCAAACAGCACGGGAATGCCCATGATGCCCATGACGACGCCTACTTTGCTTGCGGGGCTAAGCTTATAAACATAAGCCATCGCTACCGGCAGTACGCAGCCGCCGCCCAGCCCTTGAATGACCCGGAACACGATCAGCCATTCCGCTTGATTGGGCGTGGCGCACAGCAGGGAACCGATCGTAAACAGCACGACGGCGCCGAGAAAAATCGTCTTGGCCCCGAAGCGGTCGGACAGCCAGCCGGACAACGGAATGACCGACGCCTGCGCCAGCATATAGCCGGTGACGACCCATTGCAGCGTCTTAAGATCTGTATCGAAGTCCGTGACCAGCGTAGACAAAGCGACGTTCATCGCCGTGTTGTCCAATACGACCATAAATACCCCGGCGATGATCGCCAGCAGCGGCACCAGGATGCCGGACAGCTTAAAGTTGGCATGCGGGTTGAGGGTCTGCTCCATATATCTTTCTCCTCCTAGGTCGGCCGTTCGGGGGCAGCCGGTACGTTCCGGAATTGCCCCGCGGCCGTTTTCTCTATATAATGTTGGGTATAGATGCCGGACAATTGTCCGGCGAATTACGATTCTTAGTTTACGGACAATTGTCCGATAAGTCAATTGCGATTTTCGAATGAATGAGGGGGGCCGGGTCATCGATGAACCAGGACAGGCGAGCGCGCAAACCGGAGCAAGCGGGAGAGGGACAAGCGGGCAAGACGAGAGGCGGGGGAAATAGGCGGGATGCGGCACCCGCGGGACAGGCCCGGAACCGCGATCTTTACCGGGAACGCATATTGGAGGCGGCGCAGCAGCTATTCCGCGAGTTCGGGCTCGAAGGGGTCAGCATGTATATGATCGCCAAGACGGCGGGGATCGGCCAAGGCTCCCTGTACCGGCGGTATGCCGATATCGGCGAGATTTGCTCGGATTTGCTGAAGGAGAATACGGAGCAGCTGCTGCTTGGGCTGGAGGAGCTGGCGAGCCGTCTGGCACGCGGTAAGGCCAAGGTTGAGGCTGCCGGCGACGCCGAATCCGCCGTTGCAAGCGCCGCGGCAAATCCGGAGAACGGAACAAGCCCCGCGGCAAATTCCGATGCGGAGCCCCAAGCTGCCGCGGGAGAGTTCAAGAAGATGATGGATTATCTGCGCTTGGCCATAGCGCGGATCGTCGATTTCATCGATGTACACGCCGAGCTGCTGCTCCGGATCAAGTCCGAGTTTACGGGCAAAAAGCAGCTGACCCAGTTCGAACATCCCTTTTTTGAACGGTTGAATGCCGTATTGACGGAGCTGATCCGCCAGGCGGTCCTTACCGGCGAGATTCGTGGAGTGGAGCCGCAGTTCATCGGCAGCGCCCTGGTCGCAGTGCTCAGCCCGGACTTGTATCTGTACCAGCAAAAATACCACGGGGCCACGAAGGAGGAGAACCTCCGGGGCGTGCTGCGCCTCGTCGAGGCGCTCGCCCTTTCCGGCGACTCCCGAACCGACGCCTAGTTTAAGGCGCGCCAAAGAAGCCCTCCGGCCTGCGGATGTTCCATCCGTAAGCGGGAGGGCTTTCCTATTGCTAGGGCGATCGCCGGATCAAACCGTGACCTTGCCGTCCCGAACCAGCGTTCCGGTCAAATCGGGCAGCGTCGTCCGCTCGGCCTCCGCCCCGCAGAGGCCGGCGCATTCGCGGAAGGCGAAATGCTTGCAGCCCCGGCACTTGTCCTTGTTGATTCGGCTGAGCGCGTAGGTGAGGGCGTCTCCGGTGCTTTCAAAGAAATGCTCCTCGCCAATCATCCCGTAGCAGCCGGTTTTGCGCATCAGCTTATGCGGCTGCACGCGCAGACCGGAGACGACGACGGTAATCCCGGCTTTTTGCAGGCGCTTGATCAGGCTGGCGAAATTGGCTTCGCCGGTCGTGTCCATAAACGGAACCTTGCCCATCCGGATCAGCACCGCCTTTAACGGCCCGTCCTGGATTTGCGCTACGAACTGGTCAAAGACTTGTGAAGCGCCAAAGAACAGCGGACCGTCCACGGTGAAAATCGATAATTGCGGGCAATCGTGTTCCTCGGTGACCATATGCGCCTTGACCTTCTCTTTGGCAGAGGAAAGGTCGGGCAGTACCTTGTCGACGGTCATCAGGTCGCCCATTCTTTTGACGAACAGCACGACCGCGAGGATCAGGCCGACTTCAACGGCTGTCGTCAGCGTGGTGAACACCGTCAGCAGGAACGTCACGAGCAGGACTAGCGAGTCGCTCGTGCGCGTTTTCAGCATATGGGCAAACGCTTTGCGTTCGCTCATATTCCAGGCGACCACCATGAGGATCGGGGCCATGCTGGCCAACGGGATGTTGGAAGCGTATGGCGCGAACAACGCCACGATCAGCAGCACGACGACGCCGTGAATGATGCCGGAAAAAGGGGAGACGGCCCCGTTCTTGATGTTCGTCGCCGTCCGGGCGATCGCTCCGGTCGCCGGAATGCCGCCGAACAGCGGCGCGGCCATGTTGGCGATGCCTTGGCCGATCAGCTCGCGGTTGCTGCTGTGGCGGGTGCCGGTCATTCCGTCCGCCACCACCGCCGAGAGCAGCGATTCGATGCTGCCGAGCAAAGCGATGATCAGCGCCGGCTGCAGCATCGGCACGACGCTGTCCCAGGACAGCGAGATCGGGTGGAAGTTTGGCACGCCGCCGGGAATGACCCCGTAAGCCGAGCCGATCGTCGTCACCTTGCCGGGGAACAGCCAGGCCGCGGCCAGCGTGGAAACCAGGATGCCGACCAAGGAGCCCGGGATCTTCGGCAAGTATTTGGGCGTCAGCAGCAGGGCGGCGAGACAGATGCCGGCCGTCAGCACGCTGTACAGGTTCAGGGTCGGCAGCTGCAGGAAGACCTCCTTCATGTTTTCGTGAAAATATTCATGCCGATGCATGCCGATTAAGCCCAGAAAGTTCCCGATCTGTCCGCTGAATATGGTCACCGCGATGCCGGCGGTAAAACCGATCGTCACCGGCCGCGGGATAAATTTGATGAGCGTTCCGAGCCGAAGCAGGCCCAGTAAAACGAGGAAAATCCCGGCGAGAAAGCCGGCGATCAACAGGTTTTCATATCCGTATTGAAGCACGATGGCAAGCAGGATCGGAATAAACGCGCCGGTCGGACCGCCGATCTGAAATCGCGATCCTCCCAGCAGCGAAATCAGAATCCCGGCGATGATCGTCGTATACAGCCCGTATTCCGGCTTCACGCCGGAGGCGATGGCAAAGGCCATCCCGAGCGGAATCGCCACGATCCCGACGATACACCCCGAAATCAAATCTTTGCGTAAAGATGCCGCATCATAGTTCTTGAACCGCCCAGTCCACTTCATCCATTAAAACCTTCTTTTCTGAATAATCTGCATTGTCCTGCAGCCTGACCTTACCCGGAAACAAAAAAGATCCCCCGCAGCCCGGCGGGGAAACTTGAGGGTTCCTTATTTTTGTTTACGGATCCCTTGCAATAAGGATATCGATTCGACCAAATGATTATCGAAAATTTGCCGGGCTACCGCGAGCAAGTCCTTAAGCAGCGGATCCCGCAGCGAGTAAACGACCGTCGTGCCTTCCTTGACCGTGTTGACCAGATTTTTGGCGCGAAGAACGGCTAATTGCTGGGATACGGCGGACCCTTCCGATCCGAGTATCGCCTGCAGCTCATTCACATTGCGCTCGCCTTCGCTCAGCACCTCCAAAATACGAATTCGCATCGGATGGGCGAGAGCTTTGAAAAATTCCGCTTTAAATTGCTGCAGATTCACGTCCATCAACTAAACTCCTTAAAATCTGAAATTTCATATCTCTAAATCTTTGCATATTTAACATGATAGCACAGGTACCGTCGAGGTGTATAGGTGAAAAATGCCGGACATACGGAACAAGACGTCTTACGCGGTTTCATGATTCGGGCCGACGAAGGTAGGTGGATGACGGGCAGTTAATAGGCGAATGGCTGGCAGCAGATTCCCGATTGAGACGGAAGAGAAGTCATGTTATACTTAATAATGATAATCATTATCATTCACATGCCGATCATGGGGATTCCTATGTTCCGCATTCATATCGAATCACCCGCTGCTGCTTCACGGAGTTTAACGGACGGCAGCTTTTTAATATAGAAAGAGTGAGGAGCAGATAACATGGACCATCTATTGGAAGTGAAGGACCTGGCCATTTCGTTCAAAACCCGGGAGGGCGAGGTGCAGGCCATCCGCGGCGTCAGCTTTCACGTGGACAAGGGGGAGACGCTGGCGATCGTCGGCGAGTCGGGCTCGGGCAAAAGCGTGACCTCCCAAGCGGTGATGCAGCTGGTGCCCCGGCCGCAAGGCCTATATAAACGGGGAGAGATTTGGTTCGACGGTCAGCAGCTGATCGGGAAAACGGAGAAGCAAATGCAGCGGATTCGCGGCAAAGAGATCGGGATGATCTTCCAGGATCCGATGACTTCGCTGAACCCGACGATGAAAGTGGGCAAACAGATCACGGAGGTGCTCCATACCCACGAGCATATGTCGAAAGACGCCGCGTACCGGCGGGCGGTCGAGCTGCTGGACTTGGTCGGGATCCCGGCGCCGGAGCGGCGGTTCCACCAGTATCCGCACGAATTCAGCGGCGGCATGCGGCAGCGGGTGGTGATCGCCATCGCGTTGGCGGCCAATCCGAAGCTGCTGATCGCCGACGAACCGACCACGGCGCTGGACGTTACGATTCAGGCGCAAATTCTGGAGCTGATGAAGGAGCTGCAGCGCAAGATCGGCACGGCGATCATTTTCATCACGCATGACCTGGGCGTCGTAGCCAAAATGGCCGACCGGGTCGCGGTGATGTACGCCGGGCAAATCGTCGAAGCGGGGACGGTGGAGGAAATCTTCTACGATCCGCGGCATCCGTACACTTGGGGGCTGCTGGCCTCGATGCCGAGCCTCGACGGCCAAGGCGGCGGGAAGCTTACCGCGATCCCCGGCACGCCGCCCGATCTGATTCGTCCGCCGCAGGGGGACGCTTTTGCGCTGCGGAGCCCGTACGCGATGAAGATCGATTTCGAGCAGGAGCCGCCGGTATACCGGGTGTCGGACACGCATGCGGTGAAATCGTGGCTGATGCATCCATATGCTCCGTCGATCTCCCCGCCCGAAGCGGTAAGCCGGAAACGGCGCCTTTTGGAGGGCGTCTATGATCAGCCGGTGCTGGTCGAAGGGTAGGGACTATTTATGATGAGGGAGGGAACGCGATGTTCGTCATGACAAGAACGATGCTGATTGAGAAAGGAAACAGCGACAAGGTGCTGGCCCGATTTAGCGCGGAGAGCCCGGTCGACCAGATGGAAGGGCTGGTGGACATCAGCGTGATGGTCAATCGGAAGAGCCAGGAGTACGAGGAAGTGATCGTCGTGATTCGCTGGGAATCGCAGGAAGCCTGGAGAAACTGGGAGAAGAGCGATGCGCACATCCAGGGGCACAAAAACAGCCGGGGGCAGCCGCCGCCTTCGTTTATCGTCAGCACGTCGGTCAACATGTACGAGGCCGAGGTCGTCAAGAAGGGTAAGGCTTATATGAAGAGCTAGGTTGTAACGCGCCTGTGTTGCCCTGATCCGGATCAACATCCGTTCTTCGATAGTCGGGCACCTGCGTTCATTTTTGTTTGATGTTTTGCCGGGGAGCGCGTCGATTCGGCTTTGGATGAGTGGCCAATAGATAGAGTTGACGGACTCCAGAGACCTTAATTGGCTTAAAGGGCGGGTCCCGAAATGGGTAACGGACTGAGAGGACGTTATTTGCTTCAATTCAGCGATAAGGTCCTCGTTTGGGGCTGAATAACGTCCCTGGAGTCCGTTAACAAATACCCGGGAAATGGGTGATTAGCGTCATTACGGTCCGTTAGAAGTGTGGGGGTAGAGCCATCGTGCGGTCTTCGATATAATGTTGCCTGTTCCTGTAACTGGCACACGATTTGCGGCAATAGGCATCAGAGCTTAGCCTATACCGTCAGGCGATTCTCTACCGCCGTGTGATATACTGACAGAAGGATTAATAGAGTCCGATAATAAAAGGCAAGGATTAAAGGAGAAGCAAGATGAAGCTGGTTTCATGGAATGTTAACGGATTGCGGGCCTGCGTGGGCAAAGGATTCATGGATTATTTTAAAGAAGCGGATGCGGATATTTTTTGCCTTCAGGAAACGAAGCTGCAGGAAGGGCAAATCGAGCTGGATCTTGGCGGCGATTACGAGCAGTACTGGAATTACGCGGAGAAAAAAGGGTACTCCGGCACCGCCGTCTTTACGCGGGTCAAGCCGTTGTCCGTGCGTTACGGCATGGAGGAGGACTCCGAGCCGGAGGGGCGGATCATCACGCTCGAATTTGAGGGCTTTTACCTCGTCACGGTGTATACGCCCAACGCGAAACGCGACCTTTCCCGGCTGGATTACCGGGTGGAGTGGGAGGATCGGTTCCGTGCCTACCTGAAGCAGCTCGACGCGGTTAAGCCGGTGATCGTCTGCGGCGATATGAACGTGGCCCATAAGGAGATCGACATCAAAAACGCGAAGTCGAACGAAGGCAACTCCGGCTTCACCCCGGAAGAACGCGGCAAAATGACCGACCTGCTGGCGGAAGGGTTCACCGATACCTTCCGGTATTTGTACCCGGATCGCGAAGGGGTGTACAGCTGGTGGTCGTACATGCCGAAGGTTCGTGAGCGGAACATCGGCTGGCGGATCGACTATTTCCTTGCGTCCTCCCGGCTGGAGCCGCAGCTGAGAGAGGCCGGCATTGACTGCCACGTGATGGGCAGCGACCACTGCCCGGTGTCGTTGACGGTGGAATGGTAAAATAATTCAAGCTAGACGAAGAACCTCCTTTTTGCCGCACGAGTTGCGGGAAAAGGGCGGTTTTTTATTTTGTGGAAATTTGTGTCCACAACAAAAACACCTTCAAGGAGGTCGACAAGTCTCTCTAATGACATGGCCGAAGGTCTTGAAGGTGTTTTATAAATCATCTGAAGTAAAGCTGTTTTATTGAAACTCCCGTGGGTGACGCCTCATCAGTTCGGGGATTGCCTGAGCGCGTCCGGTCTCCTTTAAGCGTTGAGCATATTGCTTGAGCTGTCCTTTGGCGTGGTAGGGTCCGCCTTCCTTCATTACAGTCCATAGCGGATCCGTATCGTGAGCCATGTTGCGCATCATCTGATCATGCCATTCATTGAGGAGATAGACCGCTTCACGGCATATATCTGGATGAGCATCAGCAACATTTACCTGTTCATGCTCGTCCTCCTGCAAATTGAATAGCATTTCGGTATCGAAAAGATGATAGCCGTCATGATAGGTGCGTATATACAGCCATTCGTCAAAACGGACACTGCGTTGGCAGACATGGGCGCATTGCGAGAGAACTAAATAATCCCTGCCACATTCCTTGCCGGACCTTAGGACGGATGCATAGCTTTGTCCGTCCCAGCTTGGCATTGATTTCCTTCCCATCAAATCTGCTAATGTAGGGCCTAGGTCTAAATGATAATGTAAGCCGTGATCTACATGGTTTTGCATCATGCCTGGGTATCGGATGATCATCGGAATCCGGCAGGTGCCCTGGTCGGCGGTACCGTGTTCTCCGTAAATCCCGAGCTGGCCCATGTTCTCTCCGTGATCTGCCGTGATAATAATCACGACTTCGTCCATCACCCCTTGCATTCTTAGTGCTTCAAAAATTTGACCGATATGTTCGTCCATGTAACGGATACCGCAGTCATAACCATCGATCATCTGCTTGAGATCAGACAAATCGGCGATCTTGCCGGGAAGCCGTGGGTATTCTTCTTGCACTTCGTCGTCGTACATATTAATTTCGTTCACACTATGAGGACCTACTTTTTGCTTGTGGACTTCCAATACTTCATCTGTCAGCCAAGATGGCAGTGGTTCATTGGCAAACGGGTTACCAAAATCCTCGGGAGCTCTATAAGGCGTATGAGGGTCCCAATAATTTACATATAGCATCCAACTTTCCTTATTTGCATTCTTTTCGAGCCAGTCTAGAACGATGGGCGTGACCTCCTCGGCGGATTCCGCACCGCTTCGGCCTGTGTTGTGCATCTCATTAAATCCGGCATAGAAAGGCCAGGAGGAGTGTCGCTCACCGAAAGGACTGATCAATGCGGTGTACATTTCCTCAGCTCTGAATAGAGCCGGAAGAGATTCTAGGGTTAAACGGCTTTTAAATTCCCGTTGCTCCCCTTCATGACGCATATCTGCCGCTGTTCCACCGTGGCCGACCACACCGGTATGAATGCCGAAGCGACCTGTCATGAGAGCTGTACGTGATGGCAGGCAGGGGGCATCAGAGGTATAATAATTCGTAAATCGCACGCCTTCCCGGGCTATTTGATCAATATTGGGCGAAGTATTGCGTTGATAACCGTAACATCCAAGATGGCTTGGCGATGTTGAATCCAAATCGAGCAGCAAAACTTTCATATGGTGATCCATCTCCTTCAAAATATCAGTATGCGCAGCAACAAGCACCTGATTCTATTCTCTAGTGCAGGGTAGAGGTTTAACCTTTCACAGCGCCGGCCATTCCATCAACAAAATACCGCTGCAACATTATAAAAATGAGAATGATCGGGGCGAGAGCAATCGCTCCTCCGGCAGCAATTCCGGTCCAATCTACGATATTCTCTCCCCTCAAGGCGTACAGGCCAACTGCCAATGTGCGCAGACTAGGCTCGCTCAAGGTTAGTACAAGCGGCATCAGAAATGAATTCCAGGTCCAGATAAATTGCATGATGATGACACTGCCCATCACTGGCTTGGAAAGGGGCAGGATGACGCTGGAGAAGGTACGAAAGAATCCTGCACCGTCGATGAGAGAGGCCTCCTCCATTTCCTTGGGCACTTGTCGGAAAAAGCTGACGAACAGCAAAACGAATAACACATGTCCGCCACCGGCTTCCGTGAGAATAACGCTAGTTCGAGTACCAAGCAAACCCATATTTTTGATTAGCTCAAAGATAGGGATAACCGAGAACTCAAGCGGCACAAACATACTGGCGGCAAGCACAAGCATAATTGCTGTTTTGCCTGGAAATTCATAGCGTCCAAGAGCATAGCCACAAGTTGCTGTGATGAAGAGAACAATAATTATGACGGTTATGGTAATAATGACTGTATTGAAAAAATAATATTGGAAGTTCCCCACATCCCAGGCACGTCTGTAATTGTCCCATTCCCAGGAAGCAGGAATCAGGGACAGGCTGTCTGTGAAGAACTCATTGGTATCCTTTAATGATGCCGATACCATCCAAATAAACGGGTAAACCCAGATGACTCCGAATAAAAGAAGAAGCAAATGTATCGGCAGTCGGAGCAGTGTCCTCATTAGGCCACTCCTTTCGTATCTCGGCCTGCGGCGAGCTTGCGAACAAGCGCTTGCAAAAGGCCTACCAGAATGATGCTGAAAGCGAAGAAGATACCTGCAGCCGAGGCATAGCCAAGACTAGGAAGTCCCATTTCGCTTGAGAAGGCGAAACGATAGATATAAGTGGATACCACATCCGTGGCGTAGAATGGGCCTCCATCGGTCATCGTTTTCACCAGGTCGAATACCTTCAATGCCCCGGCGGTGTTAAGCAGCAGAATAACCAGTCCTATGGGCAAAATCAGGGGGAACGTAATGGAGTAGAAGGTTCTGGCTGGACCAGCTCCATCAACCCGAGCAGCCTCGTACAATTCGCGGGGAATGCCCTGCAGCCCGGCAAGCCAATAGATCATGTTCATCCCGATGTTTTTCCAAACATAAGTAACAATTACCGAGATCATCGCCATCCCCGGTTCGCTCAGCCAATTGATTTCATGCTCAATCAGATGCAGGCGGGTCAACAAAAAATTAATCGGACCATCAGAACTCCAAATAAACACCATGATAATGCCGATAACGGAGGTCGTGGTGATCACGGGAATAAAGAATAGCGTCCGGTAAAACTTGGCTAACCGCAGCAACGGGTTGTTAAGTACGACGGCCACCAGAAGCGATAATAACCATAAAATCGGCACGGTGCTGACCATAAACAGAAAACTATGGCCAAAGGCCTTCCAGAAGTATGGATCCGCCACTAGATGCCGATAGTTATCCAGGCCAACAAAGGTTTTATTGGAGCTGATACCCGACCAGTCCAGGGTGGAGTAATACCAGTTGATCACAATCGGCCAACCTTGGAACAAGGCATAGAAGATCAGGTTCGGCAGAACAAACAGATAGCACCACCAGAGCGTACGTTTTTTTTGATTTTTGTTCCTCTGAGTAGCAGGACTCGAAAGTCCTGCAGTTGATTTCGTCATTTGGTAACCCCCTAAGTGAAAAAGACGGAGTTCTCGAAAACGGAGGCCTGCCAAAGTAAATGCAGGCCATGTATGGGATTCCGTATTTGATGATTGCAATTATGGAAGTTCAGCGTAATTCTCTGCAGTGTAGTTCTCCATTGGATTCCAGTTCGGAAAGATGAAATCCTCGGCCGCTACCTGATTTCCTGCGTTTTGAGCAGCTTCGATGGAACTGGACCACGCCATGTCTACCTTCTTGGAGTACTTGTCGAGTTCCTGAGCATAGTCCTTGATGGCGCCTGCGACGGTTCCGGCCATTAGTTGACCTGGATCGGGCTGAATGTCTTTATAGTATTCAAACACAGAGGTTGCCGCTGGATTACGCACGGCCGCGTCAGGAATCAGCTTGCCGTATTGCTGAATGATATCGTAGTATTCTTGGAGCTGAGGCACACTAATATTTGCCTCATTAATTCCCTTGACAATGGAGAAGCTGTCCCCTGAAGCCACGCGAGCTTGCTGATAATAATCGCCAAGATAAAGTTCTTGCAAATATAAGGCAGCTTCCTTTGGATGTTTGGAATCAGCGGAGATACCCATCCATGCCCCACTAGGTCCAATACCGATGGAGCCCTTGATTCCGGTATCCGGTACGGCAGGTGCGATTACCCCATAGTCTAACTCTGGATTCTCCTTGTTCCATACGCCGATACACCACGAGCCCTGGATGATAAATGCGGCTTGACCTTGACTAAATAAAGCTCTAGCTTCCGGTGCGGAAATGCTCATCGTTTTGGGGTGAAAACTACCATCCTCGGCCAGTTGCTGAAAGAGGCTATAGACTCCCAACACCGCTTCAGAATCATAGGTAGTTTTGCCATCGGCGAGATTTACAGGGGAATTTCCATTTAGTCCCGCTCCGGCCATAGAGGCCCAATCCCGTACAGTGATCAACCAGCGATTAGATTGTTTTCCACCTTCCACGATACCGTAGTACTTTCCTTGGCCTGCGGCGGTCACTTTGGCAGCTGCTTCTCGGAATTCACTATAATTAAGCGGTTGTTTCGTGACATCAACGCCGGCCTCCTTCAGCAATTTCTTATTGTAAAAAATGAGACTGGAAGGAATCGAAGGGTTTTCGGGAATGCTATAAATTTGATTGTCGAACATCGTAATTCCGTTCTGGAATGTACCTTCAATAAAGTGATCCTTGAAGTCGGCCTCTACATAAGGATCTATGGGCTGGAACCAGCCTTCGTTAACGGCCGTTGCCAGCTTTACGGTCGATGGAATCGGGAACAAGTCAGGCGCATTTCCGCCCTTGATCGCCGTCAAAATGGTGTTCTGGAATTGGTCAATCGTAAGTTGGGTGTACTCGATTTTGATATGAGGATATTTCTCCATAAAGCGCTTGTTGAATTCTTCACGAATTTCCTTGACGCTATCACTCCAATCCATGATTTTCAAGACGATCTGCTCTTCCGAAGAGTTTCCCGGGTCTACTGAAGCCACCGGATCTGGGCTTTCTCCTTTAGAATTGCAGGCCGCGAGTGATACAACAAGTAGTAGTAGGATAGCGACTTTAGTAAACACATGGCATCGTTTCAAATTAGTTCCTCCCTTTTGTTACGATCATTTTTCTGTAATCGTTTTCTTTCTGCGCAGTGTCAATCTTAAGATCGCTTTCATTATAGAATTGGGAAGGGAAACAAGTCGATGTATGTTATTACGATTTGGTGTACAATTCTATTATTATCTAGAGAGGGAACTCCAATAAAACCAGGAAGACACGGAGTGTAGCCCATATATTCCATGTATTTTTTCCTAGCTAAAAGTGTGAAATAAAGGAGGGCAAGGGTGCGTGTTTCAGGTAGATTCGGTTCATCATGATAAAATGATTCCGGGTTGGTGTACGTCGCAGGAACGCATTAACTTTAATGTGCTTGTGCTTGTCACCGAGGGTAAGGTCGTCTATGAGGTAGACCAGAAGCGACTTATCGCGGAGAAAGGCGATTTACTGATTTTACCCAAGCTAATTACCCGTGCCGGGGTAAATCATGAAAGCGGGCCTCACCAGAAATACACCATTTTGTTCACCTGCAACAAAGAGGAGACGCTGCTTCCTTTTCTTCAATGTTATGAACAAACATTGATCAAACCGCGAAATTTTGAATCGTTGAGGCGACGTTTCGAGAAGTTATTTCTGGAGATGCGGGGGGCCAGAAGCTTTCGTTCTATGATTTGTCAAGGTATCCTTCAGGAGTTGTTGGGTATCATTGCTCGTGAAATGGAGCAACCGGAAATGGCTCCGATGAAGATCAAATATGCACAAACGATTCAGAATTACCTTGTTGAGCATTATCGTGAGCCAATAGAGATCGGACAACTGGCCAAACTCATCGGTCGCTCGGAGAATTACACCATTTCGATCTACAAAGAGGTAACGGGGCAATCGCCCATTAAGTACTTGCATCGACTCCGAATTATGGAAGCTTGCTACTTGTTGCTCAATACCAAAACGTCGGTAGCCAGCGTTTCTCAATACTTAGGATACTACGATACTTCCTATTTTTTTCGTATGTTCAAGCAGTTGACCTCCATGTCGCCAAGTCAGTTTATTGCAATGGGACAACCGCTGGATAACGATGTTTTTTGGGGAAGTTGATCTTCTCCGGAAAGGATTTAGAGGTTGAAATTGGGAAGGAAAAGAGCCACTGGCCCGCAGTAGATAGCGCGTCAGTGGCAATTAAGAACTGTCGGGAATTCGATTGCGGATTGAGTGATTACTCACTTGACAATCTACCTGCAAAGGGAGTATCTTTATTTTATCGATCTGAAATGAGTGAGTACTCACTTTAGAATATTCTGCCACAGAGGAGTGAACCCGAAAATGAATAAACCGGAAATTTGCCTCCGTGCCCGAGAGGTCACACGAGCTTTTGGCGACAAAGAGGTGCTGCACGGAATTAGCTTGGAGATGCGGCGAAGCGAGATATTCGGGCTGCTCGGACCGTCGGGGTCGGGCAAAACGACGTTCGTGAAAATGATCGCCGGGATCGACGAAGCGACGAGCGGGGAGATCGAAGTGCTCGGCACGCGGATGCCCAAGCTGTCCATGATGAACCGCATCGGTTATATGGCCCAATCCGATGCTATGTACGCCGAGCTGTCGGCCAAAGAAAACTTGGAGTTTTTCGGGGCATTGTTTGGTCTTAAGGGGGCCAAGATGAAGCGGAGGATCGAGGAAGTCATGGCGCTCGTCAATTTGACAGATCACCTGAAACGCCCGGTCGGGGCTTACTCCGGCGGGATGAAGCGCCGCTTGTCGCTCGCGATCGCCTTGATGCACGAGCCCGAGGTGCTGATTCTGGACGAACCTACCGTCGGGATCGACCCGGTGCTGCGCAAATCGATTTGGGACGAATTCGATAGCCTTAGCCGGCAAGGCACCACGATTCTCGTAACGACCCACGTCATGGACGAAGCCGACAAATGCCATCGGCTCGGCATGGTCCGCGACGGCAGCTTGATCGCCGTAGGCACGCCGGAATCGCTGAAGCAGGAGACCGGCAGCGCGACGATCGAAGAAGCATTCCTGTACTACGGAGGTGTCCGCGCATGAGAATCCGGGCTCTGATTGTTCGTATCATCCGTCAGTTCATTCACGATAAACGTACGATGGCCCTGTTGATTGCGGCTCCGCTGCTGGTCTTATCCCTGATGTATCTTGTTTTTAACGGCGACGCGTACCAGCCGAAGATCGGTGCCGTGCAGATGCCGCCCGCCATGGCGCAAAGCTTAAGCCAAGCCGATGCGGAAGTGACCGTTTTCGAGGCGGAGGGAGAAGCGGAAGCGGCCCTCGCCGGCCAAGACATCGACGCGATCATCCGCTTGCAGGACGGCGTGCCGCACATCAAGCTGGAAGGCAGCGATCCGTCCAAGAACCGCGCGGTCATGCTGCTGATCCAGAAAACGCTGCAAGGCCCATCGGCCATCCCGGGACAGTCGGCACAAGGTCAAAACGGGGAGGCGGTTGGGGCTTCGGGGCCTGCCAAGGCTCCGGTCTTCGAGTACCTGTACGGGTCCGCCGAGATGTCTTCCTTTGACAGCTTCAGCCCGGTATTGATCGGTTTGTTTGCCTTCTTCTTCGTGTTCTTGATCGCCGGCGTTTCCTTTCTGCGGGAGCGAACGAGCGGCACGCTCGAACGGCTGCTTGCCACCCCGCTACGCCGCTGGGAAATCGTTGTCGGCTACATGGCCGGATTCGGCATCTTCACCAGCCTGCAGGCGGTGCTGATCGCCGGGTTCACCGTTTATGCGCTTGGCAGCATGATGATCGGCTCCTTTGGGTACGTGCTGCTGATCATGCTGCTGCTGTCGATCACGGCGCTCAGCTTCGGTACCCTGTTGTCGGCATTCGCCAATTCGGAGTTCCAAATGATCCAGTTCATTCCGCTCGTCATCGTGCCCCAGGTGTTTTTCTCCGGCTTGTTCGACCTGGAAAACATCTCGCCGTGGCTCCGTTGGATTACCCACATTACGCCGCTCAAGTACGGAGCGGACGCGCTGCGGAGCGTGATGATCCGCGGGGAGGGCTGGAGCGCGATTGCCCTCGATATTTACGTGCTGGCCGGTTTGTCCCTCGTCTTTATGGCCGCCAATGTGCTCGCGTTGCGAAAACACCGCAAAATATAGTACGCTGAAGGAAGACTTGCATTCGAACTTGAAAGGGGAGAGGCCTCTATGTCGGATCGGAAAGAGCAGTGGCTGGAGGACCTAATCCGGTTGTCGGAAGAGGACACGGAGAAAAAAACGGAGAAGCAGCTTAAGATTCTTGAGGCGGCGACGGATATTTTCTCGGAAAAAGGCTTTGCGGCTACCTCTACCAGCGAAATCGCGCAAAAGGCCGGGGTCGCCGAAGGGACGATATTCAAGCATTACAAGACGAAAAAGGACCTGCTGCTGTCCATTGCCGGACCGATCGTCATCAAGCTGGTCGCGCCGTTTCTGCTGCGGGACTTCGCCAAGATGATCGATATGCCTTATGAGCGGGCGGACGATTTTTTTCGGGCGCTGGCCAAAGACCGGCTCAAATTCGTCCGTGAAAATATGCGGATCATCAAGATTCTGATTCATGAAGTGCCGTTTCAACCGGAATTGCTGGAGCAGGTCAAAAACCTGGCTTCGGAAATCGTATTTCAACGGATTCAGAAGGTCATCGTGCATTTTCAGGAAAAAGGCCAATTGGTCGATGCGCCGTCTTGGCGTATCGCCCGGGTCGGAGCCAGCGTGATGATCGGCATGATCCTCGTTCATGTGTTGATCCTGCCGGATTTCCCCTTCGACGAAGACGAGGAAATCGAACGAACGGTGGATTTGCTGATGAACGGCATCGCCCATCGGACGAACTAGAACAGGCACCGAAACGAAAAGGAAGACCCGTTCCAGGCATAAAAAGCCTGGGCGGGTCTTTTGTTTTCCGCAAAAGGATCGGCGAAGGTTATCCATCCCGGAGAGACGCTGGATTTTCCCTCCCTTTCGGGCCGACTAATCCATAAAAGAGCAGGCTGGTCAGTTCCTTGAACAAACGCCGATTTTTATCCTTATCTTTGAAAAGCTCAATTTTGCCGCTGACCTCGGCGAGAAGGTTCATGTATAACCAAAAGGTTTCGGCAGATACGTCCGCGTTGATGTATCCCGCTTTTTTTCCTTCCTCGAAAAAGCCCATCATGGGGGGGAGATACCGCTTTACGATATCCTCCGTCAGCGCTTTTATTTCCGGATTGCCGGACATGATCGTCTTCAAAAACTCGGGGTCGACCTTTTGCGCAAAATCCGCCGTCTCGAAAATCATTTTCTCGATTTTCTCTAGGAAGGGCAGATCGCTGCGGATCAATTGAAGCCGCTCTTGCCAGGCTTCCTCCAGCATTTCGGTCACAACTTTGACGAAAAGCTCGTCTTTCGTGCCGTAATAATTGTATATCGTCACAGGAGAAACGCCGGCTTGTTTCGCGATCTCAGCCAGGCTGACTTTGTCTGAACCGTATGCCGTAAACAATTCGACGGCCGCGCGTTTTATTTTTTCCTTTTTTAGCTCCGTACGGCGTTGATATCCATTCATTCTGCATTTCACCTCTAGGACAAGCATACGTTAAGTTTTGTATGATTTCAACTTGATCCATTCAAAATGTATTGACTTTATAGGGGCGACGCTATATATTATGAATGAAATATATAAATATTATTCATAACATTCATAAAAAGAGGTGTTCCTCGAAATGAGCATTCGCATGGAAGGCTTAACGAAGACGTTTTCAAACGGGAAGGGAATATTCAACCTCTCCTTCTCCGTCCAAAGAGGAGAGATACTGGGGTATTTAGGGCCAAACGGCGCGGGCAAATCAACCACAATCCGGCATTTGATGGGGTTCTACAAACCGGATCGCGGAAAAGCTTCGATCGACGGTTTGGATTGCACGCGGCAAAGCGCGGAAATTATGAAGAAAGTGGGTTACCTACCGGGGGAAATCGCCTTTCCGGAGGGGATGACCGGCCTGCAAATTCTTGAGCTGCTTGGGGGGATGCGCGGCATGAAAAACGCATCCCGGCGAGACCAATTGATCGGGCGGTTTCAATTCGACGTCAAAACGCCCATCCGCAAAATGTCGAAAGGGATGAAGCAGAAGGTCGGCATCGTTGCGGCATTTATGCATGACCCGGAAATTCTGATTTTGGACGAACCGACATCGGGCCTCGATCCGCTAATGCAGCAATTATTTATAGAATTGGTGCTGGAAGAGAAGGAACGCGGCAAAACGGTGCTGATGTCCTCTCACATTTTCGACGAAATCGAACGGACTTGCGATCGCGTGGGGATCATTAAGGACGGAAAGCTGATCGCCGTCGAAGAGGTTGGTAAAATACAGGCGGCGCAGCGAAAGATCATTGCGATCACTTTCCGGTCGAAGGAGGATATGGACGCTGTCAAGCAAAGCGGGCTGGAATGGGTCAAAGAAGAGGGCTTGAAGTTGCATATCTCCGTACAAGGCAATTATGAGCGGTTGGTAGCGGCGCTGGCCGGACGCGGTATCGTCAATATGGACGTTGAATCGCAGAAGCTCGAAGACGTATTCATGCATTTTTATGGCGGTAAGGAGGAGGTTTCGCGATGAACAAGGCTTTATTCGTATCGACTTACAGAAGAAATTTGAAGCTGTTCGGGGTCTTTTCGGCAATTATTATATTTTATTTCCTCGCTACGATGGGGATGTTCACCGGCGGTGGCTCCGATCCGTTTGAAGCCATGCCGGAAGCGATGAGAAACGCCTTCGGGATGCAAGGAGGCATGGAGACGTTGACCGGATTTATGGCGACGGGGTTTTACGGTGCGACCTTTATTATGTTTCTGATGATTTATTGCGTAGTCGTCGCGAATGGGTTGATTTCTCATTTGGTGGACCGGGGGGCGATGGCGTATTTCTTGTCGACTCCGGTGTCGAGAGGGCGGATCGCCGCGACGCAAGCGGCGGTGCTCGTCGTCAATTTGTTCGTGATTTCATTGCTGACCACGGCGGCCGGTTTCGCGTTGGCTCCGGTTCTTCTGAAGGATGCAGAGCTGAACGCATCGGCATTCGTTCAGATGAATCTCGTCGGATTTTTACTGTTTTTCGTCATCAGCGGCTACGCCTTCTTGTTCTCCTGCCTGCTCAATGACGGCAAACAAACGCTGGCCGCTTCCGGGTTGCTCTCCGTGTTGTTCTACGGGTTTCAGATTGTGGCGAATATGAGCGGCGACTTGGATTGGCTGCGCAGATTAACGGTTTTGTCCGTGTTCGAGCCGGTGAAGATAGCCGCAGGCTCTTATGACGTGCTTCCGGCTGCTTTGGGTCTGGGAGCGGCGGGCATCGTAATGTACGGAGCGGCCATTTGGATCTTTTCGAAAAGGAATTTACCGTTGTAAGAAAGACGGCACGTTCGTATGTTGCGTTCCATTGGATGGACCACGGATGTAATACTTTCGTAATCCTTTTCTAATGCTTTCGCAAGCGGTTCGTTCTTGGATGGTTAGCATTGTTGGTTATGATGGGTGACGGATAAGGCGAAAACCATTCATTACGAAACGGGAGGACGAATGTACATGAAAAAAATCGGGGTAGTATTATTGTTGGCAGGCATGTTGACTTTAGCCGCTTGCGGCGCCAAAAACAACGACATGAACGGCGAGAACATGACTGGCAAAGAGAACATGTCGACGGAAACGAGCGGGAATATGCCAGGCGATGATATGTCTTCCGGGGGCGAGATGGACAATAATTCGGACATGATGAAGGAAGAGATGAACGGCGAAGGGATGATGACGGGCGACATGGGCGGGAATATGGGCGACAGAGAGATGAAGGATGCGAAAAAATAATGGATGCGAAGTCATGACGGATAGCATGAAGGAGGATGGCCAATAAGGCCATTCTTCGCGTTTGCCTCGCCGGTCGGCGGCCGATATCGTAACCGGGGCGTAATCGCGTTATAATGTGATTAATGTTATGGAAAGTTTTGCCCGATAAGGAGGACCCGCGGTTGAGCGCCAAAATTATTGTAGCCGACGACGAACGAAATATTACGGACGTATGCCGCCGTTACTTGGAGCGCGAGGGATGGTCGGTCTGGGTTGCCGCCGACGGGGAGGAAGCGTTGCGGTATTGGAGCGAGCACCATCCCGATTTGCTGGTGCTGGACCTCATGATGCCGAAGGTTGGCGGACTCGAGGTGTGCGACCGGATCAGGCAGCAGGAGGATACGCCGATTATCATGCTGACGGCCCGCGGCGAAGAAGCCGACCGTCTGCTCGGCCTGACCATGGGGGCGGACGACTATTTGACCAAACCGTTTAGTCCGCGGGAGCTTGTGCTGCGCATCAAGAACATTTTGCGGCGAACCGGCGTTCCAACCGCCGCGCTCGCCTCTCAGGAGCCTCAGCCTTCGGCGGCGGCCGGAGACGCCGGGGCGCCGATCGTCTTCGACGGCCTGGAGATTTATCCTCAGGAACGGCGGGTGTTGATCAAAGGCGCCGAAGCCGACTTGACGGTCAAGGAATTCGATTTGCTGCATTTGCTCGCCTTGTACCCGGGCAAGGTGTTCTCGCGCAGCCAGTTGCTGAACCAGGTATGGGACGTCGCTTACGACGGCGATACGACGACCGTGACGGTGCATATTCGCCGCCTGCGGGAGAAGATCGAAGAGCGTCCGTCCGATCCGTGCTGGATCAAGACCGTTTGGGGGATCGGCTATAAGCTGGACGCCAAGGGGCCAAGCCGATGAAGCTGCGTTCCTATTTGCTGTTGGCCAATTTCATCAGCATCGCGTTCGTCATCATTTTGCTGGTGGCCTTTTACCGGTACATGCTGCTGACGATGGAGCAGTTCCTTTGGTTAACGCTTGCCTCGGTCGGCGCGGGGATTGCTTCGGCCCTGCTGCACTTTGTGCTGGTGCGGCCGCTGGAGGCGTCGGTTCGGCGGATCGGCGAAGGGGCCCGGCGCATTGCCGAAGGCGACCTGCAGGCGCGGGTCGAGCATACCGGACTGAAGGAATTCCGGCAGCTGGCCGATCAATTCAACCACATGGGTGCAAGCCTGGAAGCCAGCTTCCGGCAGGTGTCGGCCGCCGAATCGGCGCAGCGGGAACTCGTCGCCAATATGGCGCATGATTTACGGACGCCGCTGGCGTCGGTGCAATCTTACGTGGAGGCGTTGGAGGACGGCGTGATTCAGGACGAGGAATCGTTCCGCCAGTACCTCGCCACCATTCGTACGGAGACGGTCCGGCTCGGCGAGCTGATCCAGGACTTGTTCGAATTGTCCACGCTGGAATCGGCTAAGCACGAACCGCAGGAGCTGCGGCTGTCGATCGCGGAGAATGTGCTGGTCGACTTGCTGCCGCGGTTTGCGATCCCGTGCGAAGCGAAATCGCTGCAGCTGAAGGTGCAGCTTCCCGAACATCCCCTTAAGCTGCGCGTCTCCCCAAGGCATCTGGAGCGGGTGCTGCAAAATTTGCTGGAGAATGCCGTTAGGCATTCGCCGCGAAACGGGACGATTACGTGCGCGGCCGAGGAGCTTGCCGGCGGGTCGGGGACGGGTCTGGTCCGGTTTGCCGTTTCCGATGAAGGACCGGGAATTCCGCCGGAGGAAAGGGAGCGGATTTTCGAACGGTTCTATCGTTCGGACCGCTCCCGAAGCCGGGAGGGAGGCGGAGCCGGCCTGGGCCTTTCCATCGCGAAGAAACTGGTGGAGCAATACGGCGGGCACATCGGCGTTCGGCAGGCCGCCTCCGGCGGCAGCGAATTTTGGTTTACATTGCCGGGAGCCGAGGGGCAAAGCGGTGCTGGAGCATATAAACAGGAATAAGGAGGAGGCAGGCCATGGGCGGATTTCTGGAACGCGTACGCAAAGGATATGGCAAAAAGCTGGTTTCGCTGCACGCCTTGAACGGCTGGATCGTCGTCGTCCTGGCCTTGACGGGCCTGGTTCTGGTCGGCGGGTTTTGGCGCGGCTTTCTGGGAGAGGGCCGGGTCTGGCTGAAATGGCTGCACATCGCCGTGGGCATCGCGTCGATCCTCCCGGTCATTTATTACCTGCTGCTGGCCGGAAAGCACTGGAAGCAAATCCGGCAAAAACCGTGGCAGAAATTTAACGTGATCGTCGTTCTGGTATTGCTTTTAGGCTGGTTCGGATCGGGCGTGCTGCTGTGGCAATTCCGGCTGGCGGGTCCCCGGGTAGCGAACGCTGCGTTAGTCGTGCATGATTTGCTGACCTGGATCGGGCTGCCGTACATCATTTACCATTCCCTGACCCGGGCGAAATGGCTGAAGGAACCCGCCAAGCGTTCGATCAAAGCCGAGGAAAAGGCGGCCTCCCGGGGAGGCCGTCCCCGGGAGGCGGAGAGTGCGTCCATGGGAATGGAGAATGGCGCGAAACGCCAGGGTCCCGCAACCCCGCAGCCGGTGTATACGCGAAGAGCGTTTATCCGCGGCGCGATCGGCGTGGGGCTGGCGGTCACGGTGGGACCGACCTTTGTGAAGTGGATCGGGAGCTCGCTGGGCAGCATCGGCGGATCGCAAACGATCGACCGGCTGATCGAGGATAACGCCAACCGGCTGGTCCCGAATCCGGTACCGCTGCCGGCTTCCGCGCAGGTGATCGGCGGCGGCGCCCAGGGGCATTTCCGGGTGTACACGGTGACGGATATCCCGAGCTTCAACAATGACAACTGGTCGTTTACGATCGACGGCCTGGTGGACCGCAAATTCAAGTGGAGCTGGGAGCAATTTCTGCAGCTGCAGCGAACGGTACAGGTCAGCGATTTCCACTGCGTAACGGGTTGGTCGGTTTATAAAAATACGTGGGAGGGCATTCCGTTGCGGATTTTGCTGAACCAGGCGGGCGTGAAGCCGAATGCCGCGACGGTGAAGTTTTATTCCGGCGACGGGGTCTACACGGATACGCTTACGCTGGACCAGGCGGACATGGAGGATGTCATGGTGGCGGTCATGCATGACGGCAAGCCGATCCCCAGCGATCTCGGCGGTCCGGTCAGATTGATCGTGCCCAAAATGTACGCTTACAAATCGGTGAAGTGGCTGACGCGCATCGAGCTGATCGAAGGCGAACACGTGGGATATTGGGAACAACGCGGTTATTCCAACGATGCGTGGGTGTGAGGTCCACGCAGCAAGGAGTTTGCAAGCATCTGCAGCTTAAGTTTGCGGCGCAAGCCGTTTGATGCGATAGGCCGGGGTCTCCCCAAAGGGGCGGGAGATCCCGTTTTTTGCGTGTTCCGGACGGATGCGGACGCTCCTAACAACAGTTATAATTGACAATGAGAATCATTATCAATTATACTTCGTTATATCAAGATCCTGACGGGAGGAGATGAAGGGATTGAGCAAAGTCATCATCGTCTATGCCAGCTTGACCGGCAATACGGAGGAAATGGCCGAACTGATCGCCGAAGGCGTCCGCAGCACCGGGGCGACCGCGGATTTGAAAATGGTGGAGGACTGCAATGCCGTCCGTCTGCTGGAATATGATGCCTACCTGCTGGGGGCCTATACTTGGGGAGACGGGGAGCTTCCTGATGAATTTACGGATTTTGTGGACGAAATGAAGGAGTTGGATCTGCAAGGATCCCGTGGCGCCGCCTTCGGAAGCGGAGACACCACTTACCGGCTGTACTGCGCCGCCGTCGATGAATTGGAGCAGCGGCTCAGGGATTTCGGCGCCGTAGTCGTGCAGGAGTGCCTGAAGGTGGAATACGGCCCAAGCGCGGAAGAGAAGGTGTTATGCCGGGAATTTGGGGCGAATTTCGCCAAAAGTCTGGGAGCGCTGCATCAGCCATGACGAAGCGGATCGTCGATTATGAGCTGGAGGGGTGGATCCGCTCGCTGACGGCGGCTTCGGGCGGCCAAACGGGCAGCGAACCGAAAGTAACCTGGCAGCAGCGTGTTCAGTACGCCGTAGGTCATGCCATCAACGATTACTACACGCTGATCCCGGCGGTCCGGCTGCACACGCCGATTCAGGTGCTGTTGAACCGGCGCTGGCCGCGAAACCAAGATGATTTTCCCGATCCGTGTGTTTACTGGCAGGTTTACAACCGGATCGTTTCTCAATTAACTCTGATCACAGGAATGATGGTTTACGATTATCCCGTGGCATTGTACGAGAAGTGGGGGACGCACGCGGCCGGGCTCGATCTGCACCTATCCGTCATTTTTCAAGCGGTGTGGCAGCAGCGGGGCAACCCCGACCGGGTGACGGTGCAGAAATTTCTGGTGGAGGACAATGAGGAACTGGTCAGAGCTTTTTCGCATATGACGAACGTGTTTTGGCATAGCGCTTTCGGCCGGCCGCCAGGTGCCATCGAGGTCTATGCCCTGCTGGACGACCGGAGGCATGCCATTGCCGGGGAATCGCTGGACCTGCAGGCGTCGCAGGATTACGTTCAACTGCTGGCGGAGGCCTGGGAAAGCGAATGCCGAAGCGCAAGCGAGAAGGAACGGGAGTCCGGCGAAGCCAAGTCCCCGGCTCTTGGCGAGCCGTGGCGGCTCGGATTTTCTTAAGCCGGCTCATGGTGGGGAACAAAGACCGCGCGGTTTTGCGGTCTTTTTTGAGTTTCCGGGGCCCCGCAAGGTACCTGAATGGACTTCTGGGCAAGGCCTCACTTTGTGGGGGATTTTGTGCTTGCTTCACAATTCTTTCGATTCGCGCTTTATGTTCCGCGCCGTGACGGCTACAATAACATAAAACGAAAGAAAGCGACTAAGGAGTGCGAGATCTATGAACATCCAGGAATTAAGGGAGCATCGGCAGTACCCGGACAATATCGGACATGAAACCAACCGGGCGACGTTTGAGCGCGATTATTCGCGCCTGATCCATTCTCCGACCTTCCGCCGGCTGCAAGGGAAATCCCAGGTGTTCGGGGCCGGAACGGGCGATTATTACCGGACGCGGCTGACGCATTCGCTGGAGGTGGCGCAAATCGCCCGGGAAGCGGCGCGGAGCCTGCTGCGCTCCTACCCGGAGGTGGCTGCGGAAAAAGCCGGGCATCCCGGGCTGATCATCGATCCGGAAGTGGTGGAGTGCGCCGCTATTTGCCATGATTTCGGACACCCTCCGTTTGGACATAAAGGCGAAGAGGTATTGGATCAAATCCTGGAGAAGCTGGTCGAGGATCAAATCAGGCAGGCCTTGAAGGGAACAAATCCGACTCCGGACGAAGAACGGCGCACCCGGGAAGCGATCCGGCAGAAATACGAGCATTTCGAAGGCAACGCCCACAATTTCCGCCTGATGATGTTCCTGGAGAAACGGGAAAACATCGACGGCCTTAATTTATCGGACGCGGTACTGCTTGGCACGAACAAATACCCTTATCCGGGGACGGCGAACAAAAAAGGACTGTATCTTCACGAATGGGAGTATATCTCGCATATTCGCGGCCGTTGGGGCATCCCGGAGGGCAAAAAGACGTTTGAAGCGCAGTTGATGGACCTCTGCGACGACATCGCCTATTCGGCCCATGATCTCGAGGACGGCATCAAGGCGGGCAAAATCGAGGTGCATGAGCATTTCCTCAAGGACTCGAATATCCAGCGGCTGATCGTCGAGAAAATCATGACCCTGGAGGATCCCTTCTGGGACGGCTGGATGCCGGATAAAGTGCAGGTTAAGGTCGGGGAAGTACTGGATGCGTTCCTGCGGATCTGGAACACGAAAATGCCGATTTGCGACCAGGATTATTCGCGGACCCGGCGGGAGGTCAAGGCCTATTGGGTCAGCCTGTTCGTCGGCAGCCTGGGCGTGGTCGCGGACGGGAACTGGCAGAAGGTGACGTTCGTGAAGGACGGGCAGGAGAACGAGGACATGCTGCGGACGGTGAGCGTGTTGAAAAGCTTCGCCTGGGTCACGATGATCCGCGACCTGCGGGTGCAGCGGCTGCAAAAACGCAGCGCTTGGGTCATCAAGCGGCTGTGGGACGCTTTCGTCGATCCCGAAACGTCGAAGTCGATCATCCCCGGCGACTGGCTGCGCCGCTTCGACCGGGACCAGGCGAAAGCGAAGCCGATCTGGACCTGGGAGCATATGATCATCGATTACATCGCGGGCATGACCGACGCCTACGCGGAGAAAATCTACAATGAGCTGTACGGGCTCAAGGTCGGCACGATTTACGATTTGGATTGACCCGCAAAAAAAGCACGATGGGCAAAGATACACTCCCCTGCCATCGTGCTTTTGCCTTGTCTTGCGATCCCAAAATAGATATGGATTATAGCGGCGGATTCGCGTGGCATTTGCGGCAAACCGGGTAATACGATTCGCTGCCGCCGATTTGAATTTGCTCGCCCGTATATACGGGTTTGCCGTTTTCCACGCGGAGGTTCATCGTCGCCTTGCGCGCGCAGAACCAGCAAATCGTCTTCATTTCTTCGATTTTGTCCGCGTAAATCAACAGCATCCGGCTTCCTTCGAACAGCTGGTTCTGGAAATCGTTCTTCAGGCCGAACGCCATGACGGGAATGTCCAGCTCGTCAACGATCCGGACCAACTGCTTGATGCCGTTCTCGCTTAGGAATTGGCATTCGTCCACGAGCACGCAGTAGAGCTTCGGGGTATGGTTTTTGACGATATCGAAAATATTCGTATCTTCGTAAATCGCGATCGCCTGCCGGCGCAGCCCGATTCGCGAGGATACGTAGCCGACCTCGTCCCGGTTATCGATGGCCGAAGTAAAGAGGAGCACCGGTTTGTTCTGCTCTTCGTAATTGTGGGCCACCTTCAAAATTTCGATCGACTTGCCGCTGTTCATTGCTCCATACTTGAAAAATAATTGTGCCAAACGATGACGTCCCTTTCTCTAGTTCATATCGTCAAACATGATGCTATTTATTCTATCATAAATTTGTCGTCCGGATGGATGAACAAATGCGGATTTTGACGAATGAAAGGCGGGCCGCCGTTCGTTTAATTTGTCGATGCCGCCTCCAGGAATGCCCGGATCAACGGATGCACGAGGTTTTTGAAGGAGGAGCGCTCCGGCTGGAACAACATACCTACGTAAAAAGGATGCCCGGCAAGCTCCATGATGCGGGTTTCCCCATCCAGGTCCACGCCGGCGACCTTCAGCCCCTCTTCTTCGAGCCGCGCAACGTATCCCCGATTTAAGCCGTAACGGCAAGTGCCGTATTGTTCCGTGATTTCAGGATGTCCATAGATGCGGGCGACTTTCGAGCCCGGCGATAACCGAAAAACATGCGTGGTTTCGTTGACCGAGCAGGCGAGCGGAATGATGAACAGCTCCGATGCGTCCGGGTTCATTTCCGCATGATCCGCCTCACGGAAGCCCAGCACGTTTCTGGCGAACTCAAGCACCATGTGCTGAAAGCCGCCGCAGGTTCCGATAAAAGGGACCCGATGCGTCCGGGCATATTCGATTCCGTTAAGCGCGCCTTGCATACTGGCATAAGGGCTCGCTGGCACGCTCCATATCGCCTGATAACCTGCCAGTTTTCCCTCTGCGTCCCGCTCGAGCGCAGGCGTTGCGATCCAATCAAACCTAGCTTCAACCCCTAATGGTTTGGCAGCCAGCCGAATGGCTTCCGGGATGGCGATATGGGCTTTAACCTCCGGGCGATAATCTCCGATAAGTCCAATACGAATCATTCCTGCATCGCTCCTTTTTCGGCACATTTTAATATGGCGCAAAATCTAACAAGATTCCAATTTATGACATGAGGGGCGGGTTTGTCAATAGCCGTTCCGTTGAAAGAAACATGAAAAATCCCTTGAACCGCCGCTGTAGGGAGATTCAAGGGATTTTGACCGGGGTTAAGCCGCGGCTCTGGCGGAACTGGCTTGGGTTTTGCGGATTTGCACGGCCATGACGGCCGCGACGAAGCAAATGAAACCGGCGATCACGAACGCCTGCGAATAGCTGCCGAGCCAGTCGCGCAGGACGCCGGCGCCGTAAGCGGCGGTCGATGCGCCGATTTGGTGAGCGACGACGACCCAGCCGAAGATCATGCCGGATTTTTCCCTTCCGAACGTTTCTCCTGCCAGTTTCGCCGTCGGCGGCACGGTGGCAATCCAGTCCAGGCCATAAAAGACGGAAAAGACGACGAGCATGGAAGGGGACGCGGAGCTCAGCGCAAAGGGCAAGAACAGCAGGGACAGGCCGCGCAATCCGTAATACCAGAACAGCAGCTTGCGGCTGTCGAAGCGATCGGACAGCCAGCCGGAGATCGTCGTGCCGAACAAGTCGAATACGCCCATCATCGCCAGCAGTCCGGCGGCGGCGACCTCCAGCATTCCGTGATCTCCGCAGGCGGCGATCGGTGCGTGCCGATCAGGCCGTTCGTGGAGAAGCCGCAGAAGAAAAAGGTTCCGGCCAGCAGCCAAAAGGTCGGGTGCTTCATCGCAAAACGCAAATTTTGCAGCGGAGCGATGAAGATGTTGCCCTTAAAGGGCTCCGGTTTGACGAGCTCGCTGGAGCCGTAAGGAGCCGCCCCGACGTCGTACGGATGGTTGCGCATCCCGATTGTCACGGCGATCAGCACGATGAGAATGCTGCCGACGGCGATGTAAACGGCGTACCGCCAGCCGAAATCGGTCGTCAGCTTGGCGAACAGCGGCAGGAACAACAGTTGTCCGGTCGCGGCGCTGGCCGTCAGCAGACCGACGATCAGGCCTTTCCTTTGAACGAACCACTGATTGGCGACGGTAACGCCCAGCACGTTGGCCATCATGCCGGTAGCAAGTCCGGAGACGACTCCCCACAGCATCTCAAACTGCCAAAGCGCCTGGATCAGCGGAGTTACGGCTAAGCTCAATCCCAAAATGAAAAGCGAGGAGACCAGCACTTTGCGGAAGCCGAACCGCAGCAGCAGCGCGGCCGAAAAAGGACCGACCAAGCCGTACAGGAAAATGCCGACGGAGATCACGCTCGAGATGCTGCCGCGGCTCCAGCCGAATTCGTCCTGAAACGGGACGAGCAGCACGCTGGGCAAAGAGCGGATTCCCGCGGAAACGAGCAAAGTGGCAAATGTAAGCAAAACAATGATCCAACCATAGTAAAAACGTGATTTTGGCCTGATTTCAGGCGAAGCTTTCCTATCTCTCATCGTATGATTCTCCCTTATAGGAACGGGTTACCGTTCCAATTGTTCGCTGGCCAGTTCCTGCTGCGAGGTGAGCAAGTCGGCCAATTCCTCGCCAAGCACGGCTACGTACGACGCTTTAAGCTTTTTCGAAGCTTCGCGGAGGGAGGACTCCAGGCCGCGACCTTTATCGGTGGGATAAACCAGCACGGTTTTGCCCTGGACTTGGCGTTCGACCAATCCCTTGGCTTGAAGCTTATCGATAAAGCGCGTTAAGGTGGACGGCGTGATGTAAAGCTTCTCCGACAGCTCCTTTTGCGTAATGCCGGGTTGGCCGATGACCAGACGGATCAGGTATCCGTATGCGGGAGCCAGCCCCGTCGTCGCAAACGCTTCGTCGGCGATCCGCGTGATCGCCCGGCTTAAACGGTTGGTGGTGAAATACATGCAGGTATGCAGGAAAGAGTCGTCGGTTTTTGAAGCGGTGGCTGCGGGTTTCGATTCTTTGGACAAGAGAAAGCCTCCTTTGGGAATATGGGGAGATGAATTTATTTTGTATGTACAACGAATATAATGGATTCCCGGCTCGCTGTCAATTCTTTATCACAGAAGCTTTTACAGGCATCGCCAATAATCCGTGAATTTGCGTTCATGCCGCTCTAATGGGTGTATAATAAGGATTGGTGCAACACCCAATGAAGGGAGAGATGGAAATGTCCATTCGCACGGAGAAATCGCTGCCTAGAAAAAACCTGAAGGAGCTGGGGATATCCGCTCGGAACGTGATCGGTTTTTTGGAATATCTGAAAGCGCATTCAATTGAATTGCATAGCTTGATACTGGTGAGGCATGGGCATGTCGCGGCGGAGGGCTGGTGGAAACCATACGGGCCGGAGTTGCCGCATATGTTGTTTTCGCTCAGCAAAAGCTTTACTTCCACCGCCATCGGCATGGCCGTGCAGGAGGGGAAGCTCAGCGTAGATGATCCGGTCGTCTCCTTTTTCCCGGAGGACGCGCCGGACGAGATTTCGCCGAATCTGGCCGCCATGCGAATCCGGCACCTGCTGACGATGGGCACGGGCCACGCCTTCGATACGATGGAGCCGCTCGCCAGGGCGAAGCACGGGAACTGGGTAAAGGCGTTTTTGAAGCAGCCCGTGGAGCATGAGCCGGGAACGTTTTTCCTGTACAACACCGGTGCGACCTACATGCTGTCGGCGATCCTGCAAAAGGTCACCGGGGAAACGCTGCTGCATTATTTGCAACCGCGTCTGTTCGAACCGCTGGGCATCGCGAATCCAACTTGGGAGAGCTGCCCGCGCGGCATCAATACCGGGGGATTCGGGCTCAAGGTGACGACGGAGGATATCGCCAAATTCGGCCAGCTCTACTTGCAGAAGGGCCTGTGGCAGGGCAAGCGGCTGCTGGAGGAGAGCTGGATCGATGCCGCTACCTCCAAGCAGATCTCCAACGGAGACGGCGGCGACAGCGATTGGGCGCAGGGCTACGGTTATCAGTTCTGGCGCTGCCGTCACGGGGTTTACCGGGGCGACGGAGCGTTTGGACAATTCTGCATCGTCCTGCCGGAGCAGGATGCGGTCATCGCCATGACGTCCGGGACGAACGACCTTCAGGGCGTGCTGAACGGCGTGTGGGATCATTTGCTGGCCGCGTTTGCGGACGGGAGTGCAGGCGGAGAAGAGGATGCAGCCGCGGAGGAGGAGCTGAAGCGGGCTCTGGAAGGTCTGCATCTGGAGCCGCCTCGGGTGCAGTCCGGTTCCGAGCGGGAAGGCGAGCTTGGCGGGAAGAACTATCGCCTGGAAAAGAACGAACTGGGCCTGCAAAGCCTGGGCATCGGAGTGCAGGGAGAGACGGCGATCCTGACGATCAAGGATAAGCGGGGGGAGCACCGGGCCGAGCTGGGCCGGCAAGCCTGGATTTTGGGGCGGACGACGTTGTTCGAGGAGGAGGAACGGATCGCTGCCTCCTATACCTGGAAGTCGCCGGAGACGCTGCTGCTGAGCGTTCAGCGGATTGAAACGCCGTTTCGCTTGAGCGTCGAGATCGAGCTGCTGGAGGACGGGATCGAAATCCGCAGCGAAGTAAACGTTTCGTTTGGGGAGCCGGCCCAGGCTCCGATCCGGGGGAGATTGGCGTAAACACGCAAAATTGAGCGTGGGCAGGCTGCCGACAATACCCAAAAGGGCTGCAACAGGCCGATCCCTGGCAACCTGCTGCAGCCCTCAAGCTTTTTCGGCGCGACTTCCCGGCTCTCCGGGGTGCGATCGATTATTTTTATATTCAGCGCATCACGAACATCCCGCGCAAAGTTTAACGGTCGATCCTTCTTTTCGAAATGGATATACCAAATGTTAGGGTTGGTAAAAAGCCAGTGGTTATGAAGAGCGGTTGGGCTTGCCGCCCATAGAGCTTTTGCCAACGCGCTGATGACGTATGCCTGGGACGACAACTTCGCGCCTTATCTCAATGCGATGTGCAATTACAAGCAATACCTCGACCGGCAGTATGCCGTTCCCTTTTTTTACGATAACGGCAGGGACGATCTGGCCCGGCAGTACGAAAGGATCGCCGAGCTGTCCCGCTTGTTGGGGCGGCTTATTCCGCAGGATTTTTCGGCGGAGGGGTTGTTTGACGACCGGGAACGGTTGAAGCCCTATTGCGATATTTTGCTGGAGATCGCCGGATTGGAGGAAGACGCGGCGAGAAGGATGTAGGCTGCCGATGGATGGTCCGGATTGGGGAGGCGGGGCGTTCGGTTTCCCTCATACGCGGTCCGCGCAAGGGAGTTATCCCGGCGTTGCCGTTTCCCGTTCCCGGTCAATAGCCGCTCTCTTCAGCAGATGATGGGTAAGCCCTTCGGCAAGTCCCGGATGATTGACTCTAACGCTGATAATAAAGTGTTATGAGTGGGACTGCTTCGAGAAAAAGGACCTCATCCCGCACTTTGCAGTGGGAATTTGAGGTCCTTTCGTGTGTAAAGTGGGGCGTTCCCATTTCATGAGGACTCCTTTGGACAACCCCTTTTATTCGATATCGGCAAGCCGATCACGGCTGCGCTTCTACTTCGTTGCGCCAAAAATGGGTAGGCTGCCATCCGAGCAGTTGCTTGGCCTTCTCGTTGCTGAGCAGCGTCTCGAACCCTTCCAGCGGCGTTCTGAGGTCGCTTACCTCAGGATAACGGGCGGCCATCAGTTCGCGGCTGCGGATCGCCATGCTGGAGTCGTCCGCCGCGAGGTTGAGGGCCACTGCGCCGAGGCCATCCGCTTCGACGGCAAGGCGGCAGGCGACGGCCGCGTCGCGCGTATCGATGTAGCTCCACAGAATACGGTCCCGTTCGGCCGGATCGTGAACGAACGACGGAAACTGCGCGTACCGTTCCGGCGGGATGACGTTGCCCAGACGGAGCGACACGATTTGCATCCCGGTCCGGCGGTGGAACATCTCCGCCGTCAACTCGTTCACCACCTTGGACAAGCCGTAGCTGTCCTCGGGAAGCTGAGGATGCGCCTCGTCCACCGGCACGTATTTCGGTGCGGGCGGATGAACCGCAAAGACGATGCCGTACGAGGATTCGCTCGAGGCGATGACCGCTTTGTTGATGCCGAGTCCCGCCGCCGCTTCCAGGATATTATAGGTGGACATGACGTTGTTGCGGAAGGTGACCTCCGGCGTGCGGATATGCGCTGCCGGAATGGCGGCGAGATGAACGACCGCGTCCGCGCCGGCCAGCGCGCCGTAGCACTCGCCAAGCTGTTCCAGATCGGCAATCAACGTCGGGCAATCCGGCTCTTCCGGCTGCCGGACATCCACGTTCAGCACGTCGTAGCCGCGTTCTGCGAATTCGCGCACGACCCAACGTCCCAACATGCCGCTCCCGCCGGTAACGACGATTTTAGTCATGGCTGCGCCCCCTTATTTCAAAATCTCTTCGATGCGCGTCAGCACGTCTTCGCTGAGCGTGATGCCCGAAGCCTTCGCGTTCTCCGTCACCTGCTCCGGACGGCTGGCGCCGACAAGCGCGCTCGCGACGTTATCCTTGCGCAGGATCCATGCCAGCGCCAAGTTGCCGACGGAGATGCCGAGCTCGGCGGAAACGCCTTCCAGCTGTTTCACTTTGGCGATTTTCTCCTCCGTAATGCCCTTGCGCATCCAATCCAGCTTGGCGGCGCGGCTGTCCTGCGGAATGTCGGACGCCGACGTATATTTGCCGGTTAATAGGCCTTGGGCCAACGGGGAGAAAACGACCTGGCCGATGCCCGAACGCTCGCTGACCGGGATCACTTCTTTCTCGATGTAGCGGTCGAACATGTTGTAGACCGGTTGATTGACCACGATGCGGTCCAGCAAATAATGATCGGCCACGCCTATCGCTTCCGCGATTTGGGACGCCTGCCATTCGCTCACGCCGGCATACAGTACCTTGCCCTGGCGAATCAGATCATCGATCGCGCGCAGCGTCTCGTAAAGCGGCGTCTCCGGATCATGGCGGTGGCAATAGAAAATGTCGATGTAATCATGGCCGAGGCGCTTCAAACTAGCGTGAGCCTGTTCCATCACGTGCTTTCGCGACAGGCCGCGGTCGTTGGGGCCGTCGCCCATCGGCCAAAACGCCTTTGTGGCGAGTACGTAAGATTCCCGCGGGTAGGCCTTGAGCGCTTTGCCCACCAACTCTTCCGCCGCGCCCCGTTCGTACACGTTAGCGGTGTCGAAGAAGTTGATGCCGAGATCGTACGCGGTTTTGATCGATTTCTCCGCGTTTTCGCGTTCGACGTAACCTCCATAGGTAAGCCAGCTTCCCAAGCTGATTTCGCTGACCTTCAGTCCGCTCCCGCCTAGTCTTCTATAGTTCATGGTTTCTTCCTCCTCGAATTTGTGGTTAACCATTTTCATTCTATTAAAGTTCGTATACAATTTGAAGAAGTGAAAAGTCTTTCACTTAATTATAAGGACTATATATACTATACAAAGTATAGCTTCATTCGAAGGAGGAAGTTCGCGATGACCACCGTCAAAAAGGCAAGCAATTACGTTCCGAAGACGCCGGAGCATATCGAGTGCAACATCGAAAAAACGCTGGATGTCCTGGGCGGGAAATGGGCTTTTCTCGTCATTCGGGAGCTCTTCTGCGGGACCCTTCGCTTTGGGGAGCTGCAGCGCAAAATTCCTCAAGTCAGCCCTCGCGCATTGACCAGCACGTTGCGGCATCTGGAGGAGAAGGGCGTGCTGGAACGTACGGTATACCCGACCGTACCCGTGACGGTCGAGTACACGCTCACCCCGAAGGGCATGGATCTTCATGTCATTTGCCATGAAATGAAAGTATGGGCAGCGCGGTGGACTTAACTGTAATCGGGTCGGGTGATTCTCCATGCTTAAGCTATTAGGCAGAAGTATTCGCGACTTTCGCAAGTTTTCCGCCAAACTGCTGCTTTTCCAATTGATGTACATGCTGGTCACGAGCGTCGTCGTTATTCCGATCATTACGTTTTTGTTCAACCGGATTCTCCGGGTGATCGGCTCCGGCTCCCTGCTCAACGGGGAGGTTTACCGGATCGGATTGAGTTATAAGGGCGTGGCCGGGCTTCTTATTATCGGGCTCGTTGCCTCCTTTACCCTGCTGATCGAATTGTTTGCGCTTATCGTTCTCGTCCAACAACAGTATTTCGGCAAGGAGATCACGATCGCGGATGCGGTGCTGACTGCGCTGCGCAAAATTCCAAGACTGCTCGGATTCGGCGTGTTCCAGCTCATGCTGCTGCTGCTGCTCTTGATTCCGTTTGTCGACTCGCCGCTATCGGCCTCGTTCTACGCGCTTTTTAACGTTCCGATCTTCTTGAACAATCAAGTGCTGGACGCTTCCTATACCATGACCGTTGCCTATGTTCTGCTTCTTGCAGGAGTTTTGTATACGTTGCTCCGTTGGATCTTCGTACTGCATTGTATCGTGCTTGAGGATCTGACGCTGAGGCAGGCGGTACGCAGTAGCCATGTCCTGACGCAAGGCCGGCGATGGAGGCTGTTCGGTTCGCTGCTCCTGTTCAATGCCGTTATACTCGCGGCAACCTCCGCTGCGGTGTCCGCGCTCGGCCGCATCCCATCATGGCTGGATATGGATGTGCTTGCACTCGTGTCCCAACATTACTCCCTGATGTTTTCCACCTTGCTTACGTATTTGTTGGAGCTTCTGCTTTTGCCGATCAATATGTTCGTGCTGACGAGACTCTATTACGCGCTGAGCCGGTTAAAGGGGATAAGGGCGAGAGACCAACTTAACGTTAGCCGCAGCAGAGTAGGCAGATTCGAAAACCTCGTCGGGGCCTGGTGGAAGGGGGTAAAGCGGAAGGGCGTGCTGTACGTCTCGATCGCCGCCGCCTACATCGCCCTGTCGGCATTCATCGGCTTGCGGATAAACGATAGCCTGGTATACGCGAAATGGAACGTACAAATCGCAGCACACCGCGGCGACACAGCGAACGCGCCGGAGAATTCGCTCCTCTCCATCGTCTCGGCGATCGACAAAGGCATTCAGGTGGCAGAGGTGGATGTTCAGCTGACCAAGGACGGGGTTGCGGTGCTAAATCACGATCCCGATCTTAGACGTTTGACCGGCTCACGAGCGCGCGTCGCCGATTTGACTTTCGCGGAACTGCAGCAACTGTCCATCGGCATGGACGAGAACGGTTATCCGTTGCACATTCCGACCCTGTATAATGTACTCTCGGAGTCGCAGGGCCGCATCAAGCTGCTGCTTGATCTGAAGCCGAACGGCTCCGGCGAAGCGCTTGCGGATGAGGTCGTCCGGCTGGTCAAGGAGGCCGGAATCGAGGAAGAGGTACGCATTCAGTCGTTCGACGGCGATGCTCTCAGGCGGATTCGGGAGCTCGCGCCCGATATCAAAATCGGGAGAATTCTGTACTTCGCGCTTGGGGACTTATCGAAGCTAGACGTCGATTTCTTTACGATCGGGCAAGTGATGTTAACCGATCAATTCGTGAATCGAGCCCATGCCGACGGACGCGAGGTGTGGGTCTGGACGGTCAACGCCAGACGGGATATGAAGGAAGTGCTTAAGTTCCGGATCGACGGCATGATTACCGATTATCCCGAGACGGCTCAGTCGATGGTAGAGGTAGACCTGTAAGCGCCCGAGAGAGGCATAGGGTTCCGGAATCACAAGCGGGCAATAGCCGCAAAAACAGCTAGCGCCAAGAAAACGATATTAACGCCGATGTCCCGGTATTCTTTGCGCACCAGATGAAAGACAAATCCAAACAATACGACGGCGGCAAGCGCTATGGCGGCGGCCGGCGTGAGCCAAGGGGCGATCCCTGTCGCTTGCGGCAAAGTCAGCCCCAGAGCTCCAAGCAATTCGGCGATTCCGATAAAAAATACGAACCCTCTGGACACGTCTCCCGTTGCTCTTAACCCCAATTTGTGGCACACTATGAATATCAAGCAGTAGCCAAGCGGCAAAGAATGCCCCGTTTCCTTTCATCTATTGAAAGGAGGCGGGGCTTTTGCATTTAGTGGACAATCCAAGGGAGAGAGGTTGGACGGATATGAGTTTCCAAACCGAGCACGATCAATGGATGGACGATCATCTAAGACGAAGAAGAGGGGAGCGGCGCGACGCGCTAAAACGCGGCCACGGTTACGGAAATCGGGTGTTCGTTGAACAGATTTGGTGGCCGCTTGCCGGACATTTGAACGGATTGCATCCCGAATACGAGGTGAAGGATTGGCGGGGGAGATCCTATTTTGTGGATTTCATGTGGATTGTCGGAGCCGCACGCATCGGTTTTGAAATCATGGACTTTGGCTCCCACGGTATGGATCGGACCAAGTATCGGATGGATTTGAACCGGGGGCTTTTTCTTCAAGCTCAGAACTGTACGCTCTATTATCTCTCGCTGGACGAGTTAAAAGAGAATCCCTCGTTCATTCTCTCCGCCTTGCGGAATATTCTATCCCCTTATTTGTGGCAGAGTCCGGAGCCGGAACCGGTACAACGGCTAGCCGGCCTTATTCCAAAATCGAACGAGACTTGATGCGGGCGGCCATCCGCCACAATCGCGTGATACGCCCAACCGAGACGGCACGGGAATTGGAAATGCACACGATGACTGTCATTAAGTATTGCCGGCTACTGGTGGATAAAGGAAAGTTTCGGGCCGTTGCGAGGGGAGTATCCGGTCGCGTCATTTACTACGAATATGTGGGTTCCCTCCAGAGTCTGGATTTGGTATGAACGAGGGATACTGCCGAGGGAAGGTGTGGCTGGGTGACCGTTCGGTAGTATGACTGAGCGAGTGAATGTCTGGTAGTGCAATTATATATGAAAATTCATATAGATTTTGCCTTAAGGAAGGAAAGGGGATCAATCTATATGAAAAATCATATAGATTTGGTCCTTAAGAAGGCGTAACGCATGATTCTATATGAATAATCATATAGAATGGATCATTTTGCGCTATTGTGGACGATTCTATTCGAAAAATCATACAGAATTAACGGGTAGGCGATGGATTGAGCAATGATTAAGGTGATCGGCAAGCGATGGGAGAAGGGATCGTTATGAATGGCAGCGGCGAACGAATCCGTAGGTAAACAACAGCAGGCCGCAACATTCCGTTGCAGCCTGCCGGACGGTTTCTTGTACAATTATTGACCTGCCAGCCAGCGCTTGGGGAAGATCATTCGACGCGCTGCTGCTATTTTAACATATTCCTTCCCACTTTCAGGTCATCGTCAGGTTAGGGATTCAATTTAACGAGACGATGATACGGGTGACGTTGGCTCCTCCCATGCCGCCGCTCAGCCGAATGACGTTATTCGTGCCCGGGTTCAAATCGATGGGAAGGCTGACGCGGCCGGTGTAAGCGCTCCAGCCTCCCGTGCCGGGCAGAGTAAGAGAATAACCGTTCCCGGACGGGTCGCCGCTGGCATTTACTTGAAAGGTTGCCTGGTTGTCCGCGGAGGCGTAGACGACGGTAAGCAGCGCCTGGCCGCCCGCGCCGCCGTTAATGCCGGTCAACACGAAGTAGGAACCCGGGATATGCATGTTTTCAATGCTTTCGCCCGATCGGACCGCTCCGCCACCGACGGACACATTGTTTCCGGTGACGGGATATTCCGTTTCCTCGGTAGATCCCGATTCCGGGATCAACGAGACGATGACGCGGGAAATATTGGCTCCTCCCATGCCGCCGCTCAGCCGAATGACGTTATTCGTGCCCGGGTTCAAATCGATGAGACGGTTGGTTCGGCCGGTGTAGCTGCCCCAGCCGCCCGTGCCGGGCAGGGAAAGAAAATAACCGTCACCGGACGGGTCGCCGCTGGCATCCACCTTAAAGGCGGCTCCGCCGTCGGCGGAAGCGTAAAGCACGGTAAGCAGCGCCTTGCCGCCGTTGCCGCCGTTGATTCCGTTCAACTGAACGTAGGAACCCTGGGTATGCATATTTTCAACATTTCCGTTCGAAAGCGTCGCCCCTCCTCCGATGGTTACGTTGCCGCCGTTCATGGCATATTCCGTTGTCTGAGTGTATTCGTCAAAGTTCTCGTTGATCAAATCGTAATACTTGATCTCCGTCGCATGGGAACGCGGCCCGACAGCGGGGACGCCCTCGGACGTCTGGATGACCTTTTGAAGGGTCCCGTCCGGATTGAAGGTTACCCGATCTACGCAGACGGAGCGTAACGTACCGTTGGAGGAGATTTTTGCGTTATGATAGAACAGGTACCATTCGCCCTTATATTGTACGATAGAGCCATGGGACGTCTCGCTGTTTTCTACAGGATCCAAAAGGATGCCGCGGTTCGTCCAGGGGCCGAGCGGACTGCTGCTGGTGGCGTACCGCATCCGGTTTGCGCCCGGATTATTGTCGGAATACATTAAATAATACAGGCTTCCCCGCTTAAAGACCCAGGTGGCCTCATGGAAGTCCGCCAGCTCGCTGAACTGCCGGACCGCTCCGTCGATCGACACCATGTCGTCAGCCAGCTTGACGCCGTAGCTGACTCCGCCGCCGCCTGCATAAAGGTAATAGGTTCCGTCGTCATCGCGGAACACGCTTGGATCGATCAGGTTGCTGCCGGGAAGTCCCTCGATATAGCCCTGGACGGCAAAATCCGCGGCGGGCTTATCGCTTGTCGCTACGCCGATCTTCCAGGTATCGTTCCAATTCGTCCCGCTGGGATGGGGGAAATAGAAGTAATAAGTTCCATCCTTGTAGGCGGCGTCGGGAGCCCACATAAAGCCGCCCTCCGGCCGTCCCCACGGCACGTCGTCCGCGCCCAGAATTTCTCCTTCGTCCACCCAATCCACCATATTATCCGACGAGAAGACGTGATATTTGTCCATTAAATCGCTGCCCCGGGAAGGAAAGATATCGTGCGACGGGTACACGTAAATACGTCCGTCCTCCCACACATGCGCAGAAGGATCGGCGGTGAATATACTCGTGAAAATGGGGTTGCCGGACAGAGTGACGGCTCCCTCGGCCGCAGTAGAGGACGCGAACCCGAAAAGTGCGGACAGCAGCATGATCCCTGACACAAATAGGTTCAAACCTTTTTTTCTCATCATTTTACCTCCTTGATACATGAATTCAGGTTATATCCTGGAATGCCCTTGAATGCCTCCCATGTATTCCGCTTCGTCGCCGGACAGCGTAGATGCTCAAGACGTCACCTCCTGTATTTAGATGGATAAAAATGTAAAATCCAAGGAGTAATACTAGCTTAACGCATAACTAACCTGTTCTGTAGTGAGGCATTCTTAAACTTTCCCTGTCTTTCTTAGCCTCATGGAAGGACCGTCAGTTTTCGGACTTAAAAATGCACCGCCTGGGGGCATACGCTCCATATGGCGGTGCAGGAATCGTTGCATGCGCAGTCTGAGGCATCCTCGCGGCCTTACGCTCCTCCGTCGCTTGATCGGATTATTCGGGGAGCGAGAAGAGGGCAAACGTAGCAAAGCAAAAAGCGACGTCCCGTGAGCGGAACGCCGCTTTTGAATCATTGCTGGCTGGCTAAGTACTGGTCTAGTTGTTCGAAAGTGCCTTCGAATCCTTGCTTTACCATCGGCTTCATGGCTTCGAATGCCGCCGTTTCTTCTTCCGATGCATTCACGGGACCGCCGCTGAATGTTACTGTAGTCTTCCCGTTTTCCTCGGTAAAAGTAAGAATGTTGATAATCTCAAGCGGCCAATTCGGGTTGAATGGCGCACGTATTGTATTCCCTTGTTCATCACTAAACGATTGTACGAACACAAGCTTCTCTGGTTCGTTCACTTCTTGATAAACGAATTTCCCCCACATACTCATTCCGTCAGGGGATTTCTGACAGCCGAGAAACATGCCCCCCGGGCGAGCATCCATCTTGCTGATTTCGAGCGAGAATCCCTTTGGACCCCACCATTTGCCGAAATGCTCAGCCTCCGTCCATACCTTGAATACGAGTTCGCGAGGAGCGTTAAATTCACGAGTCAACAACACTTCATGGTTTTCCACTTCTATTCCTCCCGGATTTTTTGGTTTTGCAGTTGAAAAAATGCTCGCCTAATCGATCCCGATGTTTTTCCGCCATCTGCGAAACCTGCGCAGCCACCCATTTCTTATGCCGTAAGGCTCTGCAAAAGCTATCCGGATTCAACTTTTTCTCCTCCGACCCAGCGCGGTTTCTTTATTAGAGCGTTTCGGAGGCCTGAGTTAGCAGAGAGGACAGCAAGGCGTAGTCCGGAGTAACTCCCTCTTTAATTTTGATCCATTTACGTTCCGGCGGTCCTTCGAATCCCTTCGGAACCTCCAATCCATTGGCGTTCATGATCATGAAAGCAATAGCGTCCTTCGAAGGTGAAATCACTGCAGCATAGTGGCCGTTTTTCAGAAAATGGGGCTTCTTATATTGAATCCGCTCTTCAACCGATGGGATGGTTTGGTGAACCATCTCTCTCAGTCGCGGTAGAGAGTTCAATTTGCCATGCTGCTCCCAATTGCTCGATATAGTCGGTAACCTCTTCGTTTATCACTTCCTGGTCAACTCCTAACGTAAAATTTTCCACAAACTGAATATACCATATGAGGAATATTCCCGCAAAGGCATTTTCTAATTTTTGTAATTTGTAATAATCTTCCTTTACAAGAAACTTGTTGCCATGCTAACAGTTTAACGGAAACTTAAAGAGAGCAGCAACTGGTCGTTAGTTCTGGCCTGGTGCTGCCCTCGTTCAATTCCCGGATCTGCCTCGTTCCAAAACAAAAAAAGTGCGGTTTCGGGGCAGCGCGGTGGGAATGCCTAGTCATTATTCAGCTATCGTATTCCACTCGTTTAGTCCTGTTCGCCTGTCGAAAACTACTGTATTTCTTTCCCTCTATGCGATCTGCGTAATAACAAGGTGTGCGGAAACTGGTCTTGTCCCTCCAGCTAATGGAGTGATCGTAAGTGCCGCAGCATTTCCGGCAGGATTTCGAACTGTGAGTACTGAATTAATGACCGTTGTTTGCACAAGAGCCATTCCTACAATTTGAGAAGTACCTGTTGCTCGCCCGACTACGGTATAAGCCAAGTCGGCGCCATTGAGTGTTAAAATGAGTTGGCCCGCTTCGTTTACACTTACCTGAAATAAAACATGATAAGTGCCGATTGAAGCCAAGTTAAATGAGCTCGCACTTACACGGGTAATTTCGGTTCCACTGATTGGGCCATCTTGCGGAAAACTAACGTCCGTGTTGGGAGCAACAGTTGCTGCATTATCGGGAGGCATCAAGGCAAAGAAATCTGCAAAGCCCAATACTCCACCTGCCGGTCCCGTTGCACCTGCCGGCCCTGCCGGTCCCGCCGGTCCCGTTGCACCTGCCGGCCCTGCTGGTCCCGCCGGTCCCGTTGCACCTGCCGGTCCTGCTGGTCCCGCCGGCCCCGTTGCACCTGTCGGTCCTGCCGGTCCTGCCAGTCCAGTTGCACCAATCGCTCCTGCAATTCCGGCCAGTCCCTGGGGTCCAAGTGCTCCTGCCAGTCCTTCAGGTCCAAGCGCGCCAATCGCTCCTGCAATTCCGGCCAGTCCCTGGGGTCCAAGTGCTCCTGCCAGTCCTTCAGGTCCAAGCGCGCCAATCGCTCCTG
>NZ_JBNYYG010000035.1:0-57993 GCF_050565405.1 Paenibacillus macerans
TTTAGCCTTGATTGGAGATTTAGCTAAAATTCCGGCTTTTGATCACGAAGCATTGCTACGAAGCCGAGTCGGCGTCGAATCTTGCGTTCAGGCCGGGTAAACCGGATGTGAACGGAGACCGCTGGAGTCATGGTAATAAGAATGTCTCGTATACGATATGGATCAAATCCTCCCGTGATATTTCATTCTGGTAATTTTCTCTTTGTTCGATCAAGCCTGCATCAATCATCGCCCGGACCCATCCTTGCGCCCAGACGGAAGCGCCTTGTACTTCGGCACCCTTCGCTTCGGAAAGACCGATCACCTTCGCCATGACAATCAATGTTTCTTCGACGGTAATATTCGCATTGGGGATGAACTTTTGACCGCCCTTGCCGTTCATAACCCCCATTTGATATGCCGATTCAATCCATCCGTAGTACCATGCTTCAGGCGGTACATCCCGAAAATGGGCCGACTCCGGTTTGTACAAATTCGCGTCGGCATAACCGTCTAATCTTGCCGCAATGGCGGCAATTTCCGCTCGGGTTGCCTTCCGGCCGAAGCGGGCGCTGCCGTCGGAATAGCCGTTGAGAATCCCCGCTTCTTTCAATAGGCTGAACTTGTTTTCCAGCAATTTGAGCTGTTCTTCTTCTCTCTGCAGCATTGCGCTGAATGAATCATACGAATGTATGGCAACCCCCGCAAAGCCGGGATGATCTGCATAGTGCCGGCTGATCTCTTCCAATTGCTTAGTCAAATAGCTTGTTTTTCTATTGTTGTACGTAATCGTCTCCGGAATGCTGCCGCCATTGGAAGGCATCGTCTCGGCTCCGATATAGGCCTTCTTTCCTGTACTTGAAGCATATTCGACATCGGCCTTCGACAGTTCGATTTGAGCGGCGGCATTATCGCGGTAGGCCATAATCGATACGGAGTCGAAAAGATCGAGAATATGGTGGCTTAACGGCTTGCGCGCTTCATTGTATTCGATCATGATCGATTGTTGTCCGCTTGCGTACCAGAATGGAACCGCCGCATTCAATTCGAAACCTTCTTTCGATTCTGCAGGAATCATTTTCACAGAGGCTTCAAGAAGGTCCAACAATTGGGTGCTGACCGCAGCGGCATAGTCCTTGAATGCGGGTAGCGAATAGGGCTCAATATCAAATTGAAGTCCGTTAAACGCGTCCGATCGATGGCTTGCGTTAAAATCCAACACTTGTTTCAACTGCTCCAAAGCATATTGATGATTTTCTTTCTGTGCCCACGAAGCGTTCCCGGCAAGCGCAAAAACCCGGATTCCGTTCTTATGCGCTTTCTGAATGAATTCGGCATACTCCTCAGGATGGTCCTTTAACGTCGTCTTCGTCCCGACGAATAGCAAGCTGATGTTGTTATTCAAGGAAAATTGAAGGAGCTCCTGTCTTTGTTCGTCTGTTGACAAGGATTGATAATAGTCCCAAACCCACATCGCTTTTTCATGACCATTCTGTGCATGGATCGGTGTGGTATAAAGACATGCCAGAAGTGAAGCAATCCATGCGAATTTCGCAAACTTTTTAAGCATTTCCTTTATCTCCTTATACATCCGGGTTTACAAACTTAGACGCAATTAACGGCAAAAGGTTTATAGGACAATAGTTATTTTTTTAACATAGGCGTCCATTCGCTGATAGGAAAATAATAATTGTGATATAGGTATTGAATAAGGGGAAATGGCCGGCATAACGATAAATAAGGCTTACTACGAGGGGGAAGGGCTATGCAACTGTTTTATACCGTTCGTGCCGGCGATTCGATATTTATGATTGCAAGACGGTGGGAACTGCCGATTCAATCTTTGATCGCCGCGAATAATTTGACTCCGCCGTACACGATCTATATCGGGCAGCAGTTGTCTGTTCCGCCCGGCGTGGACAGGGTGAGAGTTCAGCCGGGAGATTCCGTTTACCGGATTTCACAAACGTTCGGAGTCCCCGCGTCGGTGATAATAGAGACGAACCGGATTCAGCCGCCCTACTTCATTTATCCCGGCCAATTGCACAGTTCCTCCGGGACTGCCCTATTATATCGTTCAATCGGGGATACGCTGTTTGAGATTGCGCTTCGGTTTAACGTGGTAACCGGGGGGCATGCGGCCCCCGACTTGATTCGGAGGGTGAACAGGCTTCCATCCGCCTTGATTACTCCCGGTATGAGGCTCATCATCCCATATGCTCCGCCGGGCGACCGGGGACGGATTGCCTATACGTCAGACCAAGCGGGGGAGTTCGATATCTGGTTGTATAATCCCCGGGACGGCGAGGTTATGCGCCTTACCTTCGGATTGGGCGATTCGCTGTCTTTTCCTGTGTGGTCTCCGGACAGCAGAAAGATCGCCTTCATCGGAAGAAACCGAATTATCTTTGTCATTGATGTCAATACCGGGGGAGTCGCGCGGATAGATCAAGCGGGAGAAGTGCCGCTGTCCGGGCTTGACTGGTCTCCGGACAGCCGGACACTGGCATATGTAAAACAAGATGCAATCGTCTTATACGACACTGTTGCCCACTTTGCGCGCACGATTGAGCAGCCTGGCGTCTCGGAAACGCAATGGTTCCCAAGCGGCGCTGAATTGCTCTTCGAAGCGCCCGATGAACCGGGAACGAGCCAGCTGTTCCGCATACGCCCCGACGGGACCGGCAAGAGGCAAATCACCCGGAACACGGGCGGGCCGTTACATAACCATACGCATTTCACCCGACGGTAAATTTGCGCTGTACACGACGCCGGGAGTAAGCATTTCGATCATTCGCACCGTAGAAATCGATACCGGCAACGATGTTGAAGTTCCCGGCGGACCGCTTGCCAAAAATTACTTTCCCGCATGGTCGCCCGACTCGGCCAGAATCGCATACAGCGCAACGGCATTTGAAGACAGAGGGTTCTTCTCGCTTATACGAATTGCCGGACGCCGCGGAGAAAATGACAGCACCCGGGCGATCTCCGATTGCTACGCCACTCCCGTCGACTGGTCTCCGGACGGCAAGAAGATCGTGTATCTTTCCGGCTGTAACGGCGGCGGGTTTGCGAGTGAAATATGCCTTTTTGATCCGGCTCATCCTGTACCGATCCGTCTCCTTGCGGGCGACGGATTACCGCAGTTCAATGGTCTCCGCAACCAGCCGGCAGACTTCCGAAGAAAACGTATATCCATCCGGAATACAAAATTAGATTCGAATACCCGGCGCATTGGCAAAGGATAACGGATGAGAGGTATGAAGGACCGGACGGATTTTTTCAAATATCGGCCATTTCCGCCGGTACGGATATCGAGGAGGTTTGCCGGAACGAAGCGTTTCATCCATTAAGGCCTTACGGATCGCAGCCGCTAGTGATCCCGGCGACGATCCGGAACCAGGAGGCATGTTATATTTTCCCGTCACCGGACCAACCTCCCGAAATGCGGGGCCAAGCGGCACTTATCGTCCGGTATCCCCGTCCGGTACTTATCGGAGGGCAGACGTATCATTATTTTATCTTATGGGCCGATCAATCGCATATTAACGAAATTTCGGCCTCATTCGTATTTTTGGATTGATTTCATATTCGTCAGAAATTAAGCTGCCGGATTACATCGGGCAGCTTTTCGCTTTCAATCCATCGGTTAGGGAAGGTAACTTAAGCGCCTTCCTCCTCGTACCATTGTTCCAGTTGGGCCTGGAGGGCGCGGATTTCGGTCAGCAGCGAAATGAGGGGGTAGTTTTCCTCCCGGATAGCGGAGAAGGCCGCTTCCAATTCATTGATATACTCGAGGCCGCCCGTGATTTGCAGCGATTCCTGCAGGAGGTCCAAACGGTCGCATTCGGCGATCGCGCGCGGCAGCGCAGGAACCTCATGGGCCGTCAATTTATCGATTTCCTTGTTCAACCGCAAGTTCAAAGCGCTAAGCTGATAAGCATAGTCGCTTGGCATTTCAACGAATTTCAGTTCCTGGCCTTGCTGCAAAATGACGTATCTCATCATGGACATGCTCACGATTCTCCTTTTCTATCCATCCTACTTGACAGTGTAGCGTAAGGGGAAGTTAAAATTCAAGTAATAGAGGTTGTTCAAAAAGTCGTCTTTTGATCACGAGGCAGGTCATGAAGCGGATTCGACATCGAATCTTGAATTCAGCCGGGACTTCCGGTGCTCACGTACCCAAAACGTACGCTCCGCTCCTCAGTCCCTGGCTTCATCCAACCTTCTCGGTGCTGAAAACTCGACTTTTTGAACACGTACTAATAGGATGAAATACGAGCAACGCTCACCAACAACAGGAAGGGGAGAGGAACGATGACGAATGAGCAGCTGCAAACCTGGGTCGAGCAAATCTCGCTCCGCTCCTTCGGCGTGCCTTTCCGGCACCAAGCCCGCTTTAACAGCCGACTGCGGACCACCGGGGGGCGCTATTTTATGAAAACTCATCATATCGAAATCAACCCCGGGCAGCTGGAGGCTTACGGACAAGAGGAAGTCGAGCGCATTATCAAACACGAGCTGTGCCACTACCACCTTCATTTGGCGGGGAGGGGTTACCAGCATCGCGATGCCGATTTCAAAACATTGCTGCAAAAAGTCGGCGGAAGCCGCTATTGCCATTCGCTGCCCGGCAACAAACAGCGGAAAACCTTGCCGCACCGCTATAAGCTGATCTGCGCGGACTGCGGAATGGAATACCTGCGGAAACGCCGCGTTGATCCGAACCGTTACCGCTGCGGGAAATGCGCCGGCCGGCTGCGCCTTCATACGCTTTAAACGGCCGGGATGTGCTATACTTGAATCAATATGAACCAAGGAGTGATTGAAGATGGCCCAATCCAAAGCCAAAAAGATGCGCCAAAAGCTCATCCGGGAAGGCAAACGCAATCCCGAGCTCAGCCGCAGCGCCTTTGCCTTTGCCGATCTGAGAACCCGCAAGACCAAAACGAAGCAGGATCAAGCGAATACGCAAAAATATAAGAACCACGCTTCCGCTTATGGAGACGATGGTTCTTTTTATTTACTCTTCCGATTCGCTGCTTTTGGCCACCGCTAAAAAGATATCGTACCGCACGCTTGCTTCGGAAGCCTTGTTTTGATGCTTTTCCAGAAATTCGCTCATCCAAGCGTTAAATGCTTCCGCTTCCTCCGCGGTTAAATATGCGTGCTGACTGGTTAATTGGCCGGCAGCCGATTCCGCACGGGACGTCTTCAGAAACTTTTTTTTACTTTCATCGTATATATGGCTCAGCAGCTTTTCAGTTTCAGATAAAGCCGCCGGTTTGATCGTATCGTCGAAACGGCTTTTTGTAATATGGATATGGCCTTGAAAAGGCTCATAATATTTCGCTGTAATACCGTTGATCACTTTGGTGTTCACGAGCTGCAGCAGGCCGATGCTCGCCAGCTTTTTGGCGTGGTAGTAAACTTTGGCCGGAACCTCTCCCATGGCATCCGCCACTTCCTTCATCGTCGCCGGACGGTTCAATCGCTGAAATACGTCCATGATTTGAATGCGATAGGGGTCGGAATAAATCCGGATCTCCTCCAGCGTTTTCAGTTCTTTAACGTTTTGCATCTGCAAGCACCCCACCCGAACATGGTTTAAAGCCGCCTTAGTTTCGTTCCATTTAGTATAGCTCGGGTCAGCTAAATGCGCAAAGCATGACAGGCCTAGATTTCCATGAAGTTCCTCTGCCGCAGCAAAAAAATGACGGGGATGAGCAAGAGAATACCGAAGGTCACATAAAGCAGGTGGACCGGCATCCATTCGCCCATAATCCCGGCCAAGGCGCTGCCCGCCGGTATGGCGCAGGTGCAGACCATTCCATAGAGCGCGCCCACGCGGCCAAGCAGTTCCTTCGGCACCGATTCCATAAAGAAGGTCGTGGAAGGCGTATTGCATAACGAGACGGCCAGGCCGATCCCAAAGCTGAACAAAGCGGCCAAGTAGAGAGGATGAATCGGCACGATCGCCGGCAGATACAGCAGCGCGTAGTTGACGCCGAGCAGCAGGTAACCGGCCAGGATGAGCCGGCTTTTTTTATAGGAGCCGCCTTTTTTGCCGATCCATACCCCGCTGGCGATCATGCCGCAGATCAGGGAAATCCCCATCAAACTCAGGCCGCTAGGGCCGGAATGCAAAATTTCATTAACATAGACGGCATTCAACACATTAAGCGGCGATAGACAAAAATTCACGTAGGCTGCGGCGGTAATGATGGTCAGAATCAGTTTGTTGGATTTGAGGTACTGCAGCCCTTCCTTGATTTCCTGAAAAAATGTGGATTCGTTTTTCGTGGCGTGAGTCTGGGATGCAGAAGCCGGGTTGGACACCCTGATCATTGCCAGGAGGGCGGCGGCAACCGCAAAAGTAAGCCCATCGATCAAAATCGCATTGGAGATCCCCCAATAGGCTATAATGCCGCCGACGGCCGCCATACCGGCCAACTCGGCAACCCGGGTGGCGGAGGCGCTAAAGGAATTGGCGCTCAGCAGCTTATCTTTGGGCAGAAGCTGGGGAACCAGGGCTATCTCGGCAGGAGCAGAAAAACATTCGAGCGTCGAAGTCAGCACCGTGAGAACATACAGATGCCATGGTGCGAGCTGTCCTTTCCAATAGAGAAAAGCCGTGAAGCAGACGAGGAGTCCCCGGCCTAGATAAGTGAGCGCCAAGACGTTTTTTTTTGGCCAACGGTCCACCAGCGTCCCCGCGAAAAAGCTGAACAGAATATTGGGAACAAAATTGAGCGCGAACAGCGTGCCCATCAAAACCTTGGATCCGGTCAGCATGTATACCATCCAGCTATAGGCAATCGAATCGATCGAATCCCCAAAACGGGAAATGACGCGGGCCAACAGGAGATACGTAAACGATTTATACACCGTCAGTTCCTTGATCCCGGCAAATCCTTTACGTTTGACCAACGCTTTTTCACTCATGGCACCCATCCTTTAAAAATATTCATACGTTAAAATATTTTTAACGTTAGTTTTATTTTATTGGTTTTCCCGTCTTTTGCAATCCTTTTTTTGAGAGGCTTGTCCGGCCGGTTTCAGGAGCAATCATAGCTGGGAATCAGGGCATTGGGGGAAGAAGGAAGGCCGCGGAAAGCGCTTCGAATCTTGACTTTGGCGCGGAAGCGTGATAAATTTATTGGTGTTCTCGTTATTTTTCGCAACGTTCCCCGATAGCTCAGTCGGTAGAGCACTCGACTGTTAATCGAGTTGTCACAGGTTCGAGTCCTGTTCGGGGAGCCATTTCATTTCTTGGAGAGATACCCAAGTGGCTATAAGGGGACCCTCTGCTAAGGGGTTAGACTGCGTAAGCGGTGCGAGGGTTCGAATCCCTCTCTCTCCGTTCTGATTTAAAGGGCATCTCTGGCGAGATGCTTTTTTTCGTGCCGGATTCCAGAAGCGAAAATTACAGAATTTACAAGAAAAAAACAGGGTTGCAAGGCGCATAGGTTTTTGCTATACTCAATTTTGTCGCCGCTTCAGGGCGGAATTGCATTGCGGCCCGTTGGTCAAGGGGTTAAGACACCTCCCTTTCACGGAGGTAACAGGGGTTCGAATCCCCTACGGGTCACCACTTTTATTATTTGCTTCAAGTAGGGGGAGAATCCCTGATAGGGGTTCGTCGAAGCATAGGCTTCGGTAGGATTACTTCGCAGTCTCGAGCGAAGCGAGAGTACCCCCATCGGGTCACCATTTTTATTAATTTGAATATGCGGTCGTGGTGGAATGGCAGACACGCTATCTTGAGGGGGTAGTGGGCGTACGCCCGTGGAGGTTCGAGTCCTCTCGACCGCATCAAACGGAAAGAACCTTGCGAATAGCAAGGTTCTTTCTGCATAGCTAACCATAAACAAGCCGTTCAAGCGGAAGGCGGAAGGAAGGAACCGGCAAGACGGCCGGGGCAAGCGGTCATTGCCGGATCTTACAGCTTCAGCAATTGGCGAAGGGCATAAGCAACCCCGTGTTCGTTGTTGCTCTTGGTAACCATGGAGCTCAGCCGCTTGATCTCGTCCACGGCGTTCCCCATCGCCACCTTGGTCCCGGCGACCTCGAACATCGAGATGTCGTTAAAGCTGTCGCCGATGACGACCGTATCGGATAGGTCTACCCCCAGATGGCCGGCAAGGAACCGAAGGGCTTTTCCTTTATCCGTTTCCGTGGAGATCACTTCGATGATGTGATTGGACGAGGACGTCGTGTGTACCTGGGCCTGAGCATTAAAATGCCGGGTGATTTCGTCCAGCTTATCGTCATCGAAGGTGTAAACGAGGAGTTTATAAACCGGTAATCCGCGTTCCAGCAGCTGCAGCGGCTGATCGATTCCCCGGAATCCGAATTGGATGAATTGGATTTGCGCGCTTTTCCACAACTGATCGCGGTCGACCTCCGGATTGGCGCTGACCAGGACGTCCATTTCGGCCTGCAGCTTCTGTTCGCCGTCGGATGGCGAATATATCGCCTCGGGGCAAAAGATTTCGAAATAAACTTGTTGCTTCATTAAATAGCGCACGGCATCGGCCGCTACGTCGGGGGCGATCGGGGTTTCCCGGAGCAATCGTCCATGACGGTCGTAAATCTCCGCTCCGTTGGATGCGATGATCGGAATCGACAAATCGCCCGTTAAGCTATTGGCATCAAAGCTGGCCCGTCCAGTGCAGAGCGTCACGGCATGGTGCTTGGCGACGGCCTCGCGGATGGCCTCCAGTCCCTCGGGGCTGGGAAGGCTGTCCGAGGTCAGCAGCGTACCGTCCAAATCAACGGCAATGAGTTTCATAAGGGTGGTTTCCTCCTAACCAACGTTGCTTGGTTTTGTCTGTATTTGCTATGTTCTTTGGCATGCCCACAGTATATATTATGAAATGCATTTCAGGTCAACAGGCCGATTTGCACGAAAATCAAAAGATAGAATGGAAGGTAACCCATCGTGGCAACCCAGCTTTGGATTATTATTCTGATTGGCGCAGGAACTTATTTATTGCGGGCCGGATCTCTGGTTCTGGGGAGCCGGGTCAAATGGTCCGAACCTACGAAGGAGTGGCTCTCCTATGTATCTCCAGCCGTGCTTGGGGCGTTAATCGGTCCCTTGCTCCTGCTGCGGGACGGGGAGTGGATGCCGCTGGCGGACAATGCCATGCTGTTTGCGGCTGTTCCGACCATGCTGATCGCTTGGTGGTCCCGTCGCCTGCTGCTTCCCGTCGCCGCCGGGGTATTATTTTACGCTGGCATAGTCTATTTCATGGGATAGGAGGAGACCGGGGATGAATCGAAGGGACGAAATGGGAATGGCGCTGCGTGATGCGGTTCCAATTATGGTTGCGTATTTCCCCCTGTCCATGACCTACGGGGTGCTTGCCGCGGCGGGCGGATTAGGCGGAGGGTTGACGATCTTTAGCTCTGCGTGGATTTTCTCGGGAGGGGCGCAATTTATGCTGCTCGGCATGTTCGATTCGGCCGCTGCGCCGGTAACGGTCGTGACCACCTTATTATTGCTCAGTATGCGCCATGTCTTATACGGGGCAACGTTGGGACCCTACCTGAGGGATTGGAAGGAGTCCGGGAAATGGGTGGCGGCGATGGGACTCACGGACGAAGGATTCGCCGTGACGTCAAGCAGGGCGGCTCAAGGAAAGCGGCTTCTGCCTTCCTATTACATTACTTTTGCTCTGGCCATCTATGGCTCTTGGGTGGCGGGAACCGCCGTCGGTATAGGATTGGGCGGGTTCGTGACCGATGAGTTGGCCGGGGTGCTCTCCTTTGCGTTACCGGCGTTGTTCATCGCGCTGCTGGCCGGCGGGGAACGGACACGGTCGGCCATGGTTGCCGCCGGCTGCGGAGCAGTGATCGCCACGCTTGCCGGAATGATGAATTTGGGCGGGGTCGGCCTGATCGCTGGCGGGGTAGCCGGAGCTACCCTCGGGCAGCAATTAAGTCGTTGGCATCAAAAGCGTGCCGCCCGAGCCAACGACGAAGCGGCATAGAACTTTTGCGGGATTTGAGTTATTCCTGCTCCTTCGGAGGATCCAGGATCGACGAATATTTCGGATACAGAATCCGGATGCATTCGGGACAAATGTCATGCGTAAATTCGGCGTGAGTATGTTTGATCAAGTAGGCTTCGATCGTGCTCCACATGTCGTTCTCATCCTTTATTTTTTTGCAGACGGCACAGATCGGCAACATCCCCCGCAACGTGCGGATATGCGACAAAGCATGCTGCATTTGCAGCTCCTGCTCCTTCAAACGGGTAATATCGGTGCAGGTGATGACGACGCCCTGGGGAGGTCTTCCTTCCTCTTCGGCAATCGGAGTGATTTCGGCTAGAAACCACTTAACGCCTTGCGGCGTTGCCGTGCTAAATTCCAAGGTAAAGAAACGGCTGGATCCGTCAAGGATGGACGGAATTTGTTCCAGAAGCTGCTTAGCGATAAAATGATGATGAAGATCCCGGCTCTTGAAATCATGCAGTAGATTATGTCCGGGACGGTCCCATAAGGGAGCAAGACCAAAATGATGCGCCCGATTGGCCCAGGTCCGATTGACGAATAGGATCGTTCCGTCAGGGGCGAGGATGGCAACGCTCTGGTTCAGCGAATGAAGGGCTTCTTTCCAAAGAGGGATCTCTTTCACGGCGGGTGCGCTCCTGTTATTGAATTAAGGGCAGTCTTTCGGACCTATTAAGTACTTGACGGCACTGTGTTAAGATATAGGCGAACGTAAACTTCGGGTACGGCCCCTTCTTTAAACGAAATACGCATGATGAAGGAAAGATTATATTTCACTCTATTATATACGTAGTTACGTGGCTTAACAACAACTAAATCACTTAAATGCGTCATGATAGTGTTAAAGGAAGGTTGGAGGGAAGTTGGCAATCTACGAACGTATTGAACTACTGATCAAAAACGCAGGCTTGACCAAAAAAGCGTTTTGTCTGGAGCTCGGCATCAGTACGGGAAACCTTGGGGACTGGAAACGCGGCAAATCTACCCCCAGCACGAATAAATTGATTGAAATCGCAGCTTTTTTCGATGTCAGCCTGGACTGGTTGATGACCGGCCGGGAGAAGCAAGCCACTCACATACAGGATGGAGGAGCCGAATATAATACCGGCGGAAACGAGTCCGACTGGAATTCCTTCGCCGAGTCGTTGACCGAATCGGAGCGGGCCTTCGTCCGGGAATACATCGAGTTCACCCGATACCGGATGCAGCGAAGAAACCGGCGTGGGAAATAATACCACTTTACTTTTCAAGGCCGTGGAGATATAATAAAAAATGTTCGTTTTAATTAACGTTCGCTTAACAATCGCGGTCGTGGTGGAATGGCAGACACGCTATCTTGAGGGGGTAGTGGGCGTACGCCCGTGGAGGTTCGAGTCCTCTCGACCGCATTATAATGTTTGAATCAGGGAGCTGTCCCATAAGTCCCTGAACACAAAAAAAGCCGGATGGAAAAGGTGATATTTTCCATCCGGCTTTTTTTGTGTTTGTAGGAAGTGGCCGCGGCGCGGCACAAATGCTTTTTGTACGAATTTTCGTATATAACTGCTCCTTGATGCCATCGACTGGAAGAGTTTGAACGATATTTCATACAAATTCCCCTCGTCCCCTCGCTTCACGGGCGCTTTTATACGATATTTCGTTCAAAATCCTGGATTCAGGCGGTGCGGGAGTGATGTTGTACGACTTTTCGTACAAAACTCCGGCATGGAACCGTCCACCGAGCGGGTTGGCCGATATTTCGTACAAAAGTCCGGAAACACTGGGCATTTGATTTGACGACCTTTCGGGACAGATCCTTGTTTTATTTTATGGCTTAAGCCAGTTGAGTGCTTGAATTGCGCGAAATTTTTCTATACTCCTCTATCGCGTTTTCTCGACCTAACCGGAACCCGACGGTACATGGAATGAAGAAAATTTTACCAAACAAGAACAAAAATATGACATCGCTCTAATACTCTCCAATTAAACTTCTCTTTAGTTTCGAAATTCTGGGGAGGGGAAGCAATGAACAAGTTTTGGAAAGGGCTGGCGATCAGCGGTTTGGCGTTAACGGTCGTTTCGGCCGGCAGTCTGGCTGCAGCGGAAGGGGACAACCCGGGGGCAAATGCGGCCGTTAAGGGAAAATCCCGGAATCTGATCGTCTTGATCGGCGACGGGATGGGCCCGGCGCAAGTGTCGGCTGCACGCTACTATCAGCAATATGAACATGGGGTTAAGGCTTTGAATATTGATCCTTATTATGTAGGTCAAGCCACGACGTATGCCGATCGCGGGGAAGACGGGGGCACGATCGTGTCCGGGATCGTCACGGACTCCGCTTCGGCGGGTACCGCTTTTGCGACCGGGCACAAAACCTATAATGCCGGCATCAGCGTATCCAACGAGGATGTATCGAAGCCGTTCGCCTCGATTATCGAAGCGTCCGAACGGAGCGGCAAAGCGACGGGCCTCGTGACGACGGCGCGAATCACGCATGCGACGCCGGCGGTATATGCCTCCCACGTCCGCAGCCGCGACAACGAGAATGCCATCGCCTCCCAATACTTAGAGAGCGGCGTGGACGTGCTGCTGGGCGGCGGAGAATCCTTCTTCGTCACCAAAGAGCAGGATGGAAAACGCAGCGATAAAAACCTGCTGCCCGAGTTTCAAGGCAAAGGCTACAAAGTCGTCAAAACGGTGCAGGAGCTGAATGCGGTACCGGCGGCCCAGGACTCCAAGGTTCTCGGCCTGTTCGGGGGCTCGCATGTCGCTTACGTGCCTGACCGCGCCGACGCTACGCCAAGCCTGGCGGAAATGACGTCGAAAGCGCTGGATATTTTGTCCGCCGACAAGGACGGGTTCGCGATCATGATCGAGGGCGGCCGGATCGACCATGCCGGTCACGCCAACGATTTGCCGACCATGGTGCAAGAGGTGCTTGATTTTGACGCCGCATTCAAAGTGGCGCTTGATTTTGCCAAGAAGGACGGCAACACCTCCGTCGTCGTGACGGCCGATCACGAGACCGGCGGCCTGTCGCTGTCCCGCGACAACATTTATGAAGTCAATATCGACCTGTGGGACCGCCAGAAGCATTCCTCCGAGTACCTCATCTCGTCGCTGAATGAAGCCAAGACGATAGCGGACGTGAAGAAAATCGTCGCAGCCAACACTTGGATCACCGATCTAACCGACGAGGAGGCCCAGCAAATTCTCGATGGCGACGGCTCCTCCTATAAACGGGAAGGCGGATACAATGCCGTCGTTTCCAAACGCTTGCTGATCGGCTGGTCCGGTCATGGGCATTCCGCCGTCGATGTCGGCGTATGGGCTTACGGGCCGATCGCCGATAAAGTGAAGGGCCAAATCGACAATACGGAAATTGCCTTTGCCGGTGCGGAAGTGCTGGGGGTCGATTTGCAGAAGGCTTCCGCGGAACTTCAGTCCAAATACCTCTATCCGAAGTTTAAAATCAACCGGGAAAAAGAAGTGCTCTATCCGGCGAAAGCCTTGACGCAGGCGCTGGGCGGCACCTATCAGGAATCCGGCGGCACGGCGACGTTGAACGGCAGCGGCGGCAAAGCCATCACGGTGGATTTGAAAGCGGGAACGGCGAAAGCGGCCGGATCGTCGGCGGCCTTGACGGTAGACGTGGACAACGGCACGTTATACCTGCCGCTGGCCGCATTTAATCAACTGACCGGAAAAACGCTGAAGTGGGACTCATTGTCCGAAAGACTCATTTTGAACTAAGGAAATTTTCGCGCTCTGTTCGCGCGGACTTAAGCAAAAGCGCGGGAACAAACAGGAGGAACGACTCGGTTCTCCTGTTTTTCCCGTATATTCGGGGAGTGGATCACATTGTTGAAACTACGCGGATTGAAAAAACATTTCCGGGTGTCCGGAGAGCGCCTGCCGATTCTGGACATCCCGGAATGGGACGTCGGCCAGGGGGAGAAGCTGGCGATCACCGGTCCAAGCGGCTCGGGGAAAAGCACGCTGCTTCACGTCATCAGCGGGATTATGCGGCCCGACGAAGGGGAAGTGGCGGTCGGCGGGCAGCAGCTCCACGCGATGACGGAACCGGCCAGGGACCGGTTCCGCGCCGGCCATATCGGTTACATCCTGCAGGATTTCCACTTGATCCCGTCGCTGACGGCAAGGCAAAACGTAGAAATGGTACTGCCGGGGGCATTGGGGACAAGAGAACGGCGCGAGCTCGTGAACCATTGGTTCGCCGAGGTGGGCCTCGGCGACCGGAGCCGGCATTTGCCGGCCCAGCTGTCCCGCGGACAGCAGCAGCGGGTCGCAATCATCCGTGCGCTGATCAACAACCCCGCGCTCGTCCTGGCCGACGAGCCGACGGGCAGCCTGGACTGGGAAACGGCGGACGAAGTCGCCGGCCTGCTGCTTCGCCTATGCGAAAGCGAGCGGCATACGCTGATCGTCGTGACGCATGATTTGAAGATGGCGGACCGTTTTCCGCAGCGCATCCATATCGCGGAGATCAACCGGATCGGCGGGCAACGCCAAACGGCGCTCGCCGGAGACGCCGAGCGCATCGGTAAAGCCGGGGGGCAACGAGAGGAGCGGATCGGATGAGCTTGCTGCATTATCTGGTACGGAATATATGGCATCGCAAATTCCTGTCGCTGCTGACGATGTTGTCGGTGGCGGCAACCGTGGCGTTTATCGTGCTGCTGTCGTTATCCCGGGACAGCGTCGAACAAGGCGCCGAGAAAGGCTACGGCCCGTTTGACCTGGTCGTCGGCGCGGCGGGCAGCGAAACCCAACTGGTGCTCAGCACGTTTTACCATGTCGGGGCACCGGTCGGGAACATTCCGCTGGCAACGCTGGATACGGTCCGGCAGGATTCGGGCGTCGACACCGCGTACGCGATGACGGCGGGAGACAACTATAACGGGTATCCGATCGTGGGGATCGACCCGGCTTATTTTCTGACCCGATACGGGGACCGCATGCTAGCCACCGGAAAATTGTATGCCGAAACCGGAGAAGTCGCCGTCGGCGACTACGTAGCGAGAACGTTGGGCCTCCAGGTGGGCGACACCTTTTCGGGGGCCCACGGCTTGATCGAAGGAGCGCATCACGAGACCGAAGGCGCGGAAGCGGAGCATGGGGAACACGATGAGCATGAGAGTTTTATGTACACGGTCCGAGGGATCCTTCCCCGGTTGAACACCCCTGACGACCGCGCGGTATTCACGACGGTGGATTACGCATGGGCCGTCCATGGAGAAGCGGAAGCGGAGCGGGAAATAACGTCGATCCTGGTGAAGCCGCGAACACTGCTGGGGGCCCAGCAATTGAAAAATAACCTGGAAGAAGCGGGCGGCGTCCAAGTGACCTATACGAGCAAGGCGGTAGCCGACGTCGTCAATCTGGTGGACCGGGGAGCGGAGATAGTCGGCATCGTCACGCTGCTCTGCGTCGTTTTGGCGGCCATATCGATTTTGCTGTCCCTGATTGCCGCGGCAGGCGAGCGGACGAAGGACGTAGGGCTGCTCCGACTGCTGGGCAAATCCAAAGGGTACGTCTGGATGACGATGATCGGGGAAGGGCTCCTCATCACGGCAGCCGGGCTGGTGCTCGGTCTCCTGGCCGGACATGTCGGCAGCTACCTGCTAAAGGATGCGCTGTTTGCCTTCGGCGGCATTCAGATCGAGCCCTTCCGCTGGTCGCAGGAGCATACGCTGATCGCCGCGGGGACCTTGCTCATTGGTCTTGCGGCATCGCTCGGACCCGCGCTCCGGCTGTACCGGATGGATCCGCTGACGTTGTTTAAATCCTGAAAAGGGGGGAACACGATGAAGAAATGCCTGTACACGCTCCCGATGCTTATCGCATTCGCTTTGTTGCTTCCGGCCTGCGGCCAGGATCCCGCGAACGAAGGGGGAGCCGGTTCTTTTGCCGCCGCGCTTTCCGGGGAACAGGGCAGCCTGGAAGTTCAAAATACAGGCTCGCTGCTGGAGAGCGGCGTTGCTGCGCCCCCTGCCCGGCAGACGCTTGCCGGACAGGGGGGCCTTGGGGCAGAAGCCGGGACTACGGATGGAACTGTGGATGATGTCGCGCAAGGAAAGGCAAAAGGGGATACCGGGAAACCGGAAACCGAAATCGCTGTTTCCGAGGAGGCCCAAGAGAAAGCGGCTATTTCGAAGGAGACCGACGCCAAGCAACCGGCAGCAGAGGGTGGCGCGAAAGGGCGGACGGGCGGCGGGACATCCGGGAATACGGCCGGCCGGGTAAAGGCTGCCGGGAAGTCCGGTGCCGCGGACGCCGAGCAACAACTGGTCCCAAGCCAATCGGCCGGGACAGGCGCCCCCGCCGCGCCAACGAATCGGCCGGCCGGTCCGGCGGGTACGGCGTCCGCCGAGTCCGAAAAAGGCCGATCGGAGAATGCCAAGCCGTCCGTAACGGCCATCGGGTGGTCGGAGTTTTTTGACGGGGAGGATCAGACAACGCCGTCGGAACGCTTCTGGGACCTGAGCGGCACCACCGTCACGATTCGCGGATTCATGGGCGAAGTGCTGTCGTTCGAGAAGAACTGGTTTCTACTGATTCCCGAACCCGGCGCGGAATGTCCCTTTGACAACGGCGACGAGACGTATTGGAATAAAATCATGATCGTCTTCGTTCCGGACGACGTGAAGCTCCGCTACAAATCCGAAGCGCTGGAAATTACCGGCCGCCTTGACGTCGGCATCAAAATCGACGAATCCGGCTACAAGACGATGTTCCGGTTGTATGATGCTTCCTTTAAGGAAATCAAGGAGTGATACAAACCCCTTCGCCAAGAAAACATCCGCGGCGAAGGGGTTTGTATTTGGCGGCTGAAGATAGGAGGGTCCGGCCCGGCAGACAGTGTCTCTTATTGCACGCTAGAAATAATTTTTGCCCGAGGAAACTTTTTTGTGAAAACGGTTCATTTTTCCGTGAATCCAGAATGAGCCCCCCTTTTTTTGCGCATGCTATCCAAATGCAGGAAAATTAGCGTAAAATCAAGCGATTTAGCGGCTTTTCAAGTTGACATGCCGGTAAAAATTATTTAATATGTCTAAGTACTAAAAGCGAACTGCACAGGAATGAAATTTGATAATACGGGTGATAACATGTCCTACAGACCGAATGTTGTAAATGTGACCAAGGCCGGAAGTAACGAAAACGACGGATTGTATGAATTTATCGTTAATATGGCCGACGGAACGGCGTGCCGCGTGTTTTACCACCGTAATCCCAATTGGCGGCTAACGAGCGTCAGCAGGCTGCAGAAGACGCCATGCCCGGTCTGCCGCAAAGACTTTATCTGCCAATGCATGGAGAAATTTTCGGGTGAAATCAACCGTCAGATGGAAGAGGGACAGTGGTTCGACAAGCTTTTGACCAAGTAACCGCCTCTTGAAATACTGGCGACAGCAAGCACGGGGCGTGTCCCTGTGCTTTTTTCTTTGCTAAAGTAAAAGAAGGGGAAAGTGATGACTGGAAAAAAGCTGAAGCTTGTAATATTGTTTTAAAGAACTGTATTCAGGGAATCCTTTATTTTCACTCGTTAACTTTTTATTTTGCAATCCTCAGCAAGCTCAATTGACTAAGGCTATTAATAAAAAAAGATGACTCCTGTTCAATGTAGGAGCCATCCTCTAGCAGCTATATGATCAACTATGCATATTTAAAGTCACAATAAATATTTAATTATTTTGCTGTTAATATTATAAATAGTAGTCATCATAAGTTTCCTGTATAGTCATCTTAGCATCAGAATAAGTGGTGATAGAAATCCAATATAATGGTCGGTATGGTGCTTGATCCCAAAGTGTTATTCTCTCATACCAAAGGTATGGCAAGTTATGACCAACAAACCAAGTTGCTATAGAAAGGCAGGTCGCAGCTGGAGCACTAAATACACCAATTAGGAGAAGCATACATGTAGTCACATCTGCATAGTCAGTATTAACACTACCTTTGATGGACTCTTTAAAATACCATATTGTATCATCACTTGAGCTTTCAATAGCATTATTCGAAATATTTTCATTTGTTTCAACTAATTCATTATCAAAAAATACGTTATTTCCATCATTTAGGACTACGTGGTTATCTCCTAAAGCACCTTCAACGTTAGTGCTGGTCACGATCATTTTCTTATCTACAATCTTTTTTTTCTATGTAGTCAACACGATTACCTTGAACTACTTTTAATTTAGTAAAGTTTTCATCTGTTCCTTCAAGTATTTCAATACTTGCAGTTGTAGATCCTACAGATGCTTGGATAACTTTATTCCCATTTTCATTCATGAAAATTGAACTGTGTTCGTACAGTTCATTTGGATTCACAGATGCGGCAGATGCAAAATTACTGAGTGGAACTACAGGAACTGTTGTGAAAATTGTTAAAGCAGCAATTGCCTTGACAAAATGTTTTTTTATTTGTCATCCTCCTTGAATTTTTATAATTTGGAAAATATACCCTTATACTTAAGGTTACAACTATTACTAGAATTAGTCAATAATTAAAAATCTGTTTGATTACAGTTAACATGCCTTCCCCCTTTCTAAACCCTGATTGAACTTTCTTCATTAATTTTGAAAGATTCTCTCACTGTAGAATCGCATGTTTGTGTTATAGTAATAAATGTAATTTAAAACAAAATGAATTATACTTATAAATAATATTCATAAATGACCTGATTATTGAAAGGAGTGTTATATTGAAGCCGTTGGGATTATTGGGAGTTGTTGTTTCTATTTTGGGTGCCATTGTTATCTTAATTGGACTTCGATTACTACATTTAAACCAAGAAGAGAACATACTTAATATCGGTTGGATTGTATTTATTTTAGGATTAATTATTCGGACAATATATGGAATATGGGCAAAAAAAAGTGATTTAAGAGGTCATACTTCCCGTCACCAATCTATGGGAAGGAGAGGTAACATGAGCGGAAATCCCGAAAAAGAAAATCATCCTGTCGTACTGTCTGACGGCGTTTGCCACTTATGCCAAGGGGCCGTAAAATTTATCATCAAGCGGGACCCTGGCGGACGCTTCCGTTTTGCTGCACTTCAGTCCGAAGCGGGACAGCGGTTATTGCAAAGCAACATGCCGGCGACGGAAACGCTTGATACTATCGTTCTCATCGAACGGGGCGCATGCTATACCCGTTCGGCGGCCGCGCTGCGCATCGCCAAAGGCTTGCGTTATCCCTGGCCGCTGCTGTATGCCTTGATCCTCGTGCCGCGGGGAATTCGCGATGCGGCGTATAGGACCGTCGCCAAGCATCGATACCGGTGGTTCGGCAAGGACGAGACCTGCCTGGTGCCGACCCGGGAGCTTAAGGAGCGTTTTTTGCAGGATGGGTCATAGCCAGGCAGTCTGCGAAATAGGACTTGCCCAATACCCAAAACTGTGATATTCTTACTGTGAATTTAAGGAATACGGGAACGGTAGCACCGTCCATGATCCGATTGCATATCGGATTTTGGGCGGTGCTTTTTTGTTTTCGGCCTAATCGAGGAGGGTGAACCATGGTCCCCATCAGACTGGTGCTGGCCGTGCAGGAGGAACAGTATATCGAGCCGTTCCTGCATTACGTGCACAGCAGCGAGTTCGACCGCAGCGTGGCGCTGACGGCGTTTAGCCGCAAAGAGGCTTTCGGCCGATATTTGGAGGAATCCGCCGATGAAATCGACGCGGTCTTGGGGGAAGCGGCTTTTCTGGAGTCGGTAGAACCGGCCATGCGGGGCAACATCTGCTGGATCCAGCTTGAAGAAGGCAGTGACCCGATAGATCAGGCAAGGCTGCGGGTGAATAAATACCAACCCCTTCACCAGCTGCTGTCCGCCGTACTGGAGCTGGTTCGCGGAGGCAAAGGAAGAACGGATGCGGATAGCGGGCGGCCGCAGATCATCGGGGTTTATTCTACCGTGGGCGGATGCGGGAAAACGACGGTTGCGCTGAATTTGGCCAGGCAACTGGCCACCGAAGGCGCAAAGGTGTTTTACCTAAACTTGGAGACGGTGAGCAGCGGCGTTTTATTTGCCGGACAAGGTTTTCGCGAGGGGCAGAGGGCGGGGCTGGCCCGGCTGCTGTACGATCTGAAAGCGGCGGACGACCGCCGGGAACCGCTCCGCTTTCCGGTCTCTACGTACGCTTACAGCCATCCCATGCTGCAAGGAGATACGTTCGCTCCCCTGGACAACCTCAATGAGCTGCTGGAAATGGAGCGCAAGGATACGGCGGAGCTGATCGATTACATTGCCGGCAGCGGCTTGTACGATGCGGTGATCGTCGATATGGACTCGTATCCGAGCGGCAGGACGGAGGCCGCGCTGGAACGGGCGGATCAAATCGTATGGATCGTCACGGACGACTGGGGGGTCATGCGCAAAACCGGGGTTTGGCTGGCTTATCTCGAACGCTCCCGTCCCGAGTTTTGCCACGCGTTGATCGGTAAAACGCGGTTTGTGCTCAACCGGTATACGGGAGCGTTGCAGGCCGAAATGCCGAGGCCGGGTCTGAGGGTGCAAGCCACGTTATCCTTGATTCCGGCTTGGGCCCAAGGCAGCAAGCAAGGTGAACTGCTGCATTCCCCCGTGTATCAGCGCGACGTGATGAAATTATGCAGCGAACTGGACGGCTGGGCCGGGGCTCCTTTGCGCCGGGAGGGTTAGAGCATGCGGGAGGAAGGATTTGCTGAGTTGCGCAACGAGCTGCGCCAAGGGCTGGATGTGACTTCGGTCCTGAACGACGATCAACTGCTCGATTATGTCGAGCGGCATGTGCTCGAGGACGCCCGTTTGCGCAATTTCACCGCCGCCGAGAAACGGAAATGGGTTCGAAGGCTGTACGATTCTTTTCGCGGGCTGGATGTGCTGCAGCCGCTGGTCGACGACCGCAGCGTTACGGAGATCATGATCAACAGCCATGATGAGATCTTCGTCGAGCAGGAGGGGCGGGTACGCAAGCTTCCCGTCCGCTTCGAGTCGCGGGAGCGGTTGGAGGATATCATCCAGACCATCGTCTCCGGAGTGAACCGGGTGGTCAACGAATCGTCGCCGATCGTGGATGCCCGGCTCCGGGACGGATCGCGGGTAAATATCGTGCTGCCGCCCGTTGCCTTGAAGGGGCCAACGATGACGATTCGCAAATTTCCCGAACGCCCGCTGACGATGGAACAGTTGGTCGCCAAAGGCTCGATCAGCGAAGAAGCGGCCCGGCTGCTGCAACAGCTGGTACGCAGCAAATACAACATATTTATCAGCGGCGGTACGGGCTCCGGCAAAACGACGTTTCTGAATGCGTTGTCCCAATATATTCCGCCGGACGAGCGGGTGATTACGATCGAGGATTCGGCCGAACTCCAGATCGTCACCGTGCCGAATTTAGTCTCGCTGGAAACCCGCAACGCGAATACCGAAGGCAAAGGGGAGATTGCTGTCCGCGACCTGATCCGGTCGTCGCTGCGCATGCGTCCGAACCGGATCGTCGTCGGCGAAGTCCGGGGGGCGGAGGCGCTGGACATGCTCCAGGCGATGAACACGGGACACGACGGCAGCTTGTCGACGGGGCATGCGAACAGCACCGCGGACATGATCAGCCGATTGGAAACGATGGTTCTAAGCGGGGCGGAGCTGCCGCTCGGCGTAGTCCGGCAGCAGATCGCCTCGTCGATCGATATTTTCGTGCACCTGTCGCGCCTGCGGGATAGGTCGCGCCGGGTGACGGAAATTTCGGAGGTGGCTGGATTGAAAGAAGGGGAAGTGGTGCTGCAGCCGCTCTTTGCGTTTCAGGAGGAGGAGGAACTCGAAGGCCGAGTCGTCGGCCGGCTAATAGGCAGCGGAACCGGGCTGATCCATACGGGCAAGCTCCGCATGGCGGGCTTATTGCCCGGGTAGCCGCGAGGAGGGGAGGATTTGTCATGGATAACGGCTTACAACAGAGAAGCCCCTATGCCCCGGGCGCGAATATGGCAAAGCTTACGGACTATCGGGAATACACGTTAACCGAGCGGCAGAAGACGATATGCGTGTTAGCGGGGGGAGCGGCTTTTTTTGCCGTGGGCTACATCTTTTTTCATTCGCTTCTATTGGCGCTGCTGCTCTCGGGCGGCGGGGCGGTTACACCGAAGTACTGGAGCCGTTATTTGCTGCGGAGAAGGCGGGAAAACCTCGGCTTGCATTTTAAGCAGGCGCTATATTCGCTATCCTCCTCGCTGGCGGCCGGACGATCGGTCGAAAACGGGTTTCGCGAAGCGATTGCCGACTTGAAACTGCTGTACCCGGACGGAGACAACGACGTTATCCGGGAGCTTGGCATCATTTGCGCCCGTTTGGAATATGGGCAGCCGGTCGAGGAGGCGTTGATGGATTTCAGTCGGCGGGCGGCGCTGGAGGACATTGCAAACTTTGCCGATGTGTTTACGACCTGCAAACGCTCCGGGGGGGACTTGGTGGAAATCGTCCGCCGGACCTCAAATATCATCAGCGAGAAGCTGGAGATTAGCCAGGAGATCGGCGTCATGCTTGCCCAGAAGCGGTTCGAGGCAAAAGCGATGTTGGCGGCTCCGGTGTTGTTTCTTCTATTTATGCAGATGACTTCGCCGGATTATATGCGGCCGCTGCATCACGGCCTTGGCCTGGCGATCTCGGCGCTGGCATTGCTGCTGTTTGCCGGATGCTCCTGGTTAATGCTCAAAATCATCGATATCCGGATATAGAGGAGGCCCTGGATTACATGGTTCAACTACTCTCCGGGGGGCTGCTGCTGTTATTGTGCGGGGGCTGGCTCTACGGGTTCAGGATAACCCGCCATCAATATCGCGGCTATAGCAAGCTGACGATGGAGGGTTTAAGGCTGCAGCGGATATCTCCGCCGATGCTGTTTGCACTCGAACGTATCAAGGTGTCGCAGCGTTTCCCGAGACTTTTCCACAAAGTGCAGCGCGCCGTCCAAAAAATAGCCGGTGACCGGCGAAGCGGCGAGTTTACGCTGCTGTTCCTCGCCGAAACACTCTCTTACGGCTGGCTGTTTTTGGCCTCAGGATGTTTCTTATCGTTGCTGACGAACGGCGACGCTGCCGGTATCGCGTTGGGAGCGATGCTGGCCGTGCTGGTCCCGGCGGCGCTGATCAACGATCTTTACCGCAAGGTGATGCGGCGCGAACAAGCGGTCATTCTCGAGCTTCCTGAGCTGTTGAACAAGATCGTTCTTCTGGTCGGAGCGGGATCTACCGTGCAGCAGGCAATCCGGCTTTGCTTGGAGCGCAAGCGAGAGTTGAATGATCATCCGCTGTACAGGGAACTGCTGCAGATGCAGCGGGAGTGGGAAGGGGGTGATTCTTTCCAACGGGCCATGGAAGGGTTCAGCAAACGCTGCGGCATTCAGGAAGTGTCGGCCTTTACGACGGCCGTCCTGTTAAATTACCGCCGGGGAGGGCAGGACTTCGCTTTGGCCTTGCGCGACTTATCCCACTCGCTCTGGGAGAAGCGGAAGGCCGTCAGCAAAACGCTGGGGGAGCAGGCTTCGGCCAAACTCGTTTTTCCGATGGTTCTTCTGTTTATGGTTGTGCTTATCCTGGTAGGCGCGCCGGCGTTCATGATCATGGATTTATAAATTCATTATTAAGGGGGATTAAGCATGTTAACGACGATTCGCAAGGAAATCAAAGGCTTTTGGCAAAATGAAGACGGTCTCGGCATGCTGGAAATGATTCTGATCATCGCGGTCATCGTCATTATAGCCGTCATTTTCCGGAACCAATTGAAAGAGATCGTGACGAGCTTGCTCGGAAAAGCGAAATCGAAAACGGAAAACTTTATGGACGGGGAATAACATGCGTTTCGTACGGGATAAGCGCGGGAGCTTCACGCTGGAGGCTTCGCTTGTGCTGCCCCTCCTATTCTACGCGGTGCTGGTCCTGCTGTTTTTCTGCTTGTACTTGTACCAGAACACGTTGCTGGGGCAAGTTGCCACGGTCGCGGCCGAACGCAGCGCGTACGTTTGGGACAATAGTCGGCGGGACGACGTAACCGGGGCATTTGCGGAGGAGGAGGCCGATTCCCTGTACTGGCGGCTGAAGGACGATGGTATGCTGCAGTCGGTATTCGGCTGGAGCGAAGACGGAGGTTCGGCGGAACTGGGCCTCCCGGCGAAGGAGGGGGCCGCTGAACCGCTCCCGCTGCAGAAGCTAAGCCGCACGGGAAGCGGAATTCCCGGAAACGTCCGGGGGGAAATGCGCTATGACAACCGGCTGCTGCTGCGCAAGGTCACCGTAGCGTTGGAGCGGTTGATTCCTTTGGCGCCTTTGGAGGGCTGGATTGGCGACGTAAACCAGAGCGGCCGTGCGGAAGCCTATGTCGTCGAGCCGGTCGAATGGATTCGGACCGTCGAGCTGGCGCGGTATTACGGCGCGAAATTCAAAGGAAGCGGAAATACCGGCATGGACAAGCAGGAAGCGCGCCGGGCGTTAAAGCTGTTCGGCAAATAAGACGGGCGGCTTAGCGGAAAAGGTGCGGCGATGAAGAGAGGAGGCGCGTCGGTTTGTTTCGACCGGGGCATTCGGAGCAAGGGGCGGTAACGGTGTTTTTTATCGTGATCTTTGCGGCGGTTTTTGCTTTTGTAGCCATCTTCATAGATTTTTCCAGGATGTTTGCCTTGCAGGCAAAAGCGGAGGCGCTGGTCCATGCGGCTTCCCGGTCCGTCATGTCCGCCTACGACCGCGAGCTGTCTGAGCAATACGGATTGTTCGCCTATGGGGAGACGGACGGAAACTACATTATGTCCAAGGTATTGCAGGACCAATTCGAATTGGTAAGGCGAAGCGATAGCCTGCAGTTGCTCGACGCCAGGCTGGATTCGTCTTCCGTGGAACTGCTTCGTCCGATCGGGACTTACGCGGTTATCGAACGGCAGATCGGGGAGCAGATGAAATACCGGGCGCCGATCGATGTCACGATCGAAATCGTAAATCGCTTCAAGCCGATGGCTCAAGTCATGAAGGAAGCTTCGACCACGGTGGACCTGCTTGGGAAGCTGCAGAAGCTGTACGATCGGCGGGAGGCGTTGCTCGATGAATTGCTGGCTAAACAGCGGGAAGCGGCCCGAACGGCGGAAGCCCTCTCCTCTTTGCTGCCGCGGAGCTCCGGCCGCTGGATCGGAGATGCGAATCTGGACGGCGATATCGAGTCGCTGGCCGATGGCGCGGCGCAGTATGCCGATTACGAACGCAAATCCGCAGAGGATGAAGGCAGGCCGCCGTTGGAGCGAATGTATACGATAGAACTCCAACGGTACCGTTCCGGCACGGGGAGTGCGTTTGCCCGCTTGCAAAGGAACGGCCGGAAGGCCGAGCAGCAGCATGCAGCGCTTTTGCCGCAAGCCAGGGAAGGGCTCTCGGAGGTGCGGCAAATCAACGAGCAGATGCGGCGGACGATTGAAGAAGCGGAACGTCGGGCTGCACAGGAGGGATATAACGAGGTAACGGCCGCCCCAAGCACGCAAGGCGATAACCAGGTTGGCGATGGAGGCGGAATTGCCGAGATCCGCGCGCAAAGCGACTCGTTGTTGTTGCCCGAGGAGTTGTTTGCGGATCTCGAAGGCAATATTGATCGGCAAGCGGCCGCTTTTCAGCGGCTGCATGCCGCTATCATGACACTCGCGGCGCAGGAAGGAGCGGTTTTATCGGCATCCGCCTCTTCCGATGCGTTCAAATCGGCCGTCGGCAAAGCCGGGACGGAATGCGATGCCTATATGCGGCAATTTGTGGATCCTGGGCAGGGGAACCTGTTGAATGCGAATGCACAGCGGTTGGCGGCCCATCGTTCCCATGATCAGGAACGCAAAGCGGCAGAACAGGCAGCCGGGGCCAAACTCAAAGAAGCGGCCGGGCTGTTGGAGCAAATCACCGCACTTAAGGGCCAATTGCAGGAGCATCAGGCGCGGTTCGACCGATTGGAAGCGGATTATGAAGCCAACTTGTCGCTAAACCGTTCAACTTCGGAAGGCGGAGAGGTTCAAGCGTTATTGGACGGCGACCCGTACCAAGCCGGCAGCGCGGCGATGAACGGAGTGGACGGCTTATACGGCGGCTTGTCCGGTTTTATGAAAGGCATGACGGACAATGTGTACCAGACGGAGTATATCGCGAGCTATTTTGATTATGTGGACGTGAGCACGCTGAAAGGTCTGATGGAAGGAAAAGGGGGGATGGATCAGGATGCATGGGATACCATCCGCGGTCAGCTAGCTCCGGAGCATCAGGAAGTGGAGTATATCTTGTACGGCTTTCATCATCCGGCGGGGAATATCGCCGCCGCTTTCGGGGAGATCTTTACGCTGCGTTTGGCGATTCGGACGATGGAGGGCCTGATCAAAAACGGAGCCAAAGGGAACCCGTTATTGATTCTGGCCTCAGCGCTGCTATACGGAGCGCAGCATGCGCTGCAAGACATGATCGCTTTAACTCGCGAGGGCCAAATCCCGTTGAGTGATTATTTCCAGGTGAAGTTGACGTACCGCGATCATTTGCGTTTGTTTTTGCTTCTGCATGGACGAAGCGACAACAGGCTTTCGCGGATGCTGGCCGTCATTGGCATGAATACCGGGATCGATACTTCGGAGCGGATGACTTATGCGAAGGGGAACGTTACGGTGGCGATACCCTTATGGTTCCTGCCGGGGGTGATCAAGGCGATGGGGTCCGCCAGCGTGGTGAAAGGAAATGTGGAAGGAAGCCGATATGATGTCTCCAAGCAAGCGGACTTTTCGTATTAACCGCCGGAGCTGGTTGTTCCTGTACTCGCTCCGGCATACCTACGGTTTGCGCGGACGCAGACGCCGCCGCATCGGGGTGTCCCGGCGTCGGAACTCAGGGAACCGGGACCGGGGCAGTATCGTGCTTGAGGCCGCCCTGGTGACGCCGGTATTTGTTCTGGTGCTGTTTTGGTTCATTTATATGCTGCATATGACGTTGTTGGTGAACCAGCTGCATACTGCGGCATCCAACGCCGTCAAACAGGTCGCCGCGCATATGTATCCCGTAGCGCTTGCGGCTACTGCCCAGGGTTCTGCGCAAGAGCAAGGCAGCGAGCCGTCCCAGGACCCGGCCGGTCAGGGGCAAGGGGATGCCAAGACGGGAACTGGTTCGCCATTTGCTTGGGAGATGCCCGGCTTGTCCATGGAACAGTGGGCGGACCAGTACGCCGATTCCCTGCCGTCCCCGTTGTCGGACTGGGTGACGGAGGCCGCCCGCAAAGGGGACGAGCCGCTGCAGGAACTCAAGAACAGCGCGGCGGAAAGCGTCCTGGACCCGCTTGTGAAGCCGTTGTTGCGGCCCTTTTTGCAGGGAACCTTGCTCGAGGAAGAGCATTTGCACGTCAGCCGGGTGGCGATTCCCGATTTGCGAACGGGCAAACCACCGTATTTCGGGCTGGAGCTGAGCTATGAGTTGCCGATCAGCGTACCGTTTACGGGGCGCAAAGCCGTACTGCAAACCAGAGCGGAAGAACGTTTATGGATTGGGGATACCGGGGAGCTGAATTCTGCGGATGGAGAGGGTGACGGACAACCGGGACAAGCGGCGGTCATTCTCTCCAAACCCGATCCGGCATATGCCGGGCATCGGGCCGCGATAAAGGCCCGGATTGCACCGGGAACAACCGCCAAGCTGACCGTCTATTACAAAAGCGGAGTAAGCCAAGCCAAATATTTGGGTGAGGCTGCTGCGGATGACGAAGGGATCGTAACCTGGAATTGGCTGGTTGGGGGAAATACCACGCCGGGGACGTGGAGTTTTGTGATCGAAACGGGGAATGGCTCGCGCACGACGGCGCAATTCGAGGTCGCGAGCCCGAAATAGCGGATGAAAGGAAGGGTGGTCTAATGGCCTGGGAATATTGGGGGTGCTTTCTCATGTTGATCGCGGCATTCGCCACGGATCTAAAAACGATGAAAATCCCTAATGCCATTACGGTATCGGGGTTGGCTACCGGCTTGTTGTGCCATACCCTGGCGGATGGCTGGAGCGGCACCTGGTTTGCGCTGAAGGGGTCCGCGGCCGGGTTCGTGCTGATGTTCGTGCTGTATTTGCTGCGGGCCGTAGGGGGAGGCGACGTAAAGCTGTTTGCTGGAATTGGAGCGTGGACCGGCGTCGCCCTTACCTTGTCAACGATGATGTATTCGATTTTGGCTGCGGGCTGCATCGGGCTCGTTATTTTGATTTGGCGACGGGAGACGTGGGAGCGGCTTCGGCGGGTTGCCGGCAGTATTTTGGGGGCGGCGATGCTGGGCAGTGCGACCCCCATCCAGGCAACGGCCAAGGGTCAATTGCAGTTTCCGTTCATGTTGGCGGTGCTGCCGGGAGCGATTCTGTCGGTTTATTATTTCTAACAAGGGAGGGGCGAGACATGCCGGAGCTATATGCCGATTTTGTCAGAGACGGCGGGACTTATATGATTTTAAAGGCCAGGGAGGGGCTGCGTGCGGATCATCTGAACCGCGTTCAACGCGCCATGCTGGCGGCGGTATCGGTGCCTAACCTGTTACGGCTGGATATTCGCGAGGTCGATTTCGAGGTCAGCTTGCATTACGACATTACCGGCAAAAGAATGCTGTCCCAATGTCTGAAGTGCGACAAGATCGACATGCCGGAGTTCTACAGCCTGCTGCTGCAGGTGGTCTGCATGCTGGAGGATTGCAAAAGGTATATGCTGGCTCCGGCCCATTTTTTACTCGACGAAGAGCATATTTTTGTGGAGGAACCGTTATCCTGCGGCATCCTTCATTTTTCGTACGTGCCCTGGAAAGAGCCGCAGGGCAAAGCGCCCCTCGCCCAAACGCTGATCGCTCTGATCACTCGGCTGATCACCTGCGTTTCCCGGGTCGAAGGCGACGGGATCCAGCAATTGCTCCGTTTTTGCGGCGATGAGCTATTTTCCTTGGGTGAGCTCAAAAAGATGCTATTACAAAGGTTGTCCGGGGAACAAGATGGAGAGGATGGTGCTGTGGCGGCCGGCCGGACGAATCCCGGTTTGAAACAGGCCGCTTCGGCAAGGCGGGATGTCCGGAATCAGGGGAATGACCGGGAGCTTCAGAGGAAATTTTCGCAATTTCAACGGCAGGGATCCATGCCGGGGGATCAAGCCGTATCCTTCGAACGTTCAACGGTCATCAAGGAATATTTGCCGGCTGAGACGCCTGACGGTTCCGGGGCGGCTTATTTCAACGGAGGCGGAGCCGGAACCGGGGGCGCAGGCGTCGACGGGCAGGAACCATGGCTGGGGATGGATGAGGAAGGCCGGACCAAACCGCCGATCAAAAAAACTTATTTTGTGCTTGGCGTGATATTGGCCGATGCGCTGTGCTGGAAGTTTCTCTATCTGGACCGCCCCGGCAGGTTAAGTTTGTTCACCGGTATAGCGGTTACGCTGGTGCTGGTTATGGGGGCATTCTGGTTATGGCGCAATAGATTAGCCGTGACGGGCGTAGGAGCGGGCTTGGGGGCGCCGGAGCTTTCCGCTGTACTTGAAGATTCGGATGTTAGGGGCAGCATGGTCCCGTTCGCTTCGAATTTGCCTGCGCCAGCCGCTTTTGCGGGGCGCCCTTATGATGACCTCGTGGCCCCGGCTCCGTCAGGTTCGTCAGTCTCGTCAGTTACGCCAGTTCAGTCTGTTCCAACTGCCGGAGACGTTCTGGACGATATGATGGCTATCCGGCCCATGTCCTCGTTGTTTGCTCCCGCATCCAGGCAGGAGAAGGAAGATCTGCCTCTGCAGCCCGACATTCCTACCTGGGACAAGCAAGGTCCGGATTCCCCTCCGACTCCGCCTACGGTAATGTTAAGCAGGTCCATGCTTCAGGAGCAGGGAAGAGACAGCGGGCGAACCGCGCGTTATTATTTGGAGCGGTACGATTCCGCCGGTGCAAGGCCCGATCGCATTCCAATGCTGCCGGGTAGCTTCGTGATCGGCCGATCCGAGGAGATCGTTCAGTATGTCGAGAATACGGCCGGGGTCTCCCGCGCCCATGCCGAGGTCATGGTCACCGCCAAAGGATGCTTCCTCAAGGACCTTGGTTCCAAGAACGGCACCAGGCTAAAGGGAGAGCTGATCGCTCCTTACAAGGAGTATGCGCTTGAACCCGGAGACGTTTTCGCGCTGGCTGATGCCTCCTTCAAATTAGGCATGGAGTCGTAATTAGCCCATGCAGGCTCTTTAGGATCATCTATCCAACGAGTTCCTTATAAGCTTATACATAGGTTTTACGCCGATATCGTACGAATTTCATAAATCAAAATTCGGATCAACCGTAGATTCTCGAAGAAAAAGCGGGTATAATTGACGAGAATGATTCTCAATTACATGCATTTTGGCCTTATGCCTCTGTAAATTTGATTAAAGGATGGTTCTCGACATGTCGGCAATAACCCAATATTCCAAGCCGCGATATCGTTCGCGTCCGATTGCAGCAACCTTGATTTTATTCGGCGGAGCGGCCTTGCTCTTATTTGCGGTCAGCCTCTCGATTTCCGTCGGGGCGGCCGATATTAAGCTGGCCACCGTCTGGGATGCGTTGTTCCATTTTCAAGCCGATCAGACCCAGCATCAAATCATCATGGAGCTGCGGCTGCCGCGGGCTTTGGCTGCCGCGTTAATCGGCGCGGCGCTGGCCGTGGCGGGGGCGATCATGCAAGGCATGACCCGCAACCCGATGGCGGATTCCGGCCTGCTCGGTTTGAACTCGGGGGCCGGCCTGGCGCTGGCCATTTGTTTTGCGCTGATGCCGGGCACTTCGTTTCTGATGACCATGTTTTATTCGTTCATCGGCGCCGGGATGGGCGCGGGGCTCGTGTTCGGGATCGGTTCGCTGTCCAGAGGGGGCATATCCCCGGTCCGCCTTACCCTGGCGGGCGCGGCCGTCAGCATGCTGCTGACCGCGATCAGCGAAGGCATAGCGATTTATTTCAAGATCGGACAAGACCTTGCTTTTTGGTATGCCGGAGCAATCTCCGGGGCGAACTGGCTGCAAATCAAGCTGGTGTCACCGTGGGTGTTCGCCGGTTTGCTTGGCGCCTTGCTGTTGTCCAAATCCATTACCCTGCTTAGCCTCGGGGAAGAGGTGGCTACCGGACTCGGCCAAAGGACGAAACTGATCAAAGCGGTAGGGCTGATCATCGTCCTGGTCCTTGCCGGCAGCGCCGTTTCCATCGTCGGGGCCATCGGGTTCGTCGGTTTGATGATCCCGCACGTCGCCCGCTTCCTCGTCGGTGTCGATTACCGCTGGGTGATTCCCTCTTCGGCGCTGCTCGGCAGCTTATTGATGGTGTTTGCGGATATTTTGGCCCGGATGGTCCATCCGCCGCACGAGACGCCGATCGGGGCGCTGATTGCCGTGATCGGGGTGCCGTTCTTCCTCTATCTGGCACTGAAACAGAAGGGGGGATTGGAATGAACCGCATCGAAGCGCCGCTGCATTTGCGGCAAAGGGCCCGCAAGGCTTATATCGTTATGGCCGTTCTCGCCATTTTGATTATTGGCGTATTTATCTTCAGCATGAATACCGGTTATATCCGCCTCTCTCCAATGGACGTATTCCGCACGTTGTTCGGCATGGGCACGGAGAAACAGGAATTGATTTTGTACGAGTTTCGTCTGCCGCGGATCGTCATATCCGTATTTATCGGGATGGGGATGGCGGTGGCGGGCTGTATTTTCCAAGGGATTTCGCGCAATCCGCTGGCCGATCCGGGCGTGCTGGGCATCAATGCCGGCGCAGGTCTGTTCGTCACGTTGTTTATCTCTTTTTATCCAACCACGGCGAACGCGCCGGTGTTTCTGATGCCCGTGCTGGCATTGCTTGGGGCAGCGGCGGCGGCGACGCTGATTTACGTGCTGTCGTTCAAGAAAAACGTGGGCTTGCTTCCGATCCGGATGGTGCTCGTCGGGATCGCGGTGGCGGCCGGCATTAACGCCGCGATGATCGTCCTGCAGCTGCGGCTGCGGCCGGAAAACTTTCAAATGCTGCAAATTTGGCTGGTCGGCAGCATTTGGGGGACGTCCTGGAAATACGTGCTCGCGCTGATCCCTTGGCTGATCGTTCTGATGCCGTATGTATTTATCAAGGCACGCGCGCTCAACGTCCTGAATTTGGGCGACCAAACCGCTACCGGCTTAGGGACTCCGCTAGAGCGTTCGCGGTTAGGCCTCTTAGCGGCTGCGGTTGGCTTGACCGGCTCCTGCGTTGCCGTGGGGGGCGGAATCTCCTTCGTCGGTTTGATTGCCCCGCATCTGGCAAGGCGGCTGGTCGGACCGAAGCACGAATACCTGCTGCCGGCTTCCGCACTGGCCGGGGGTCTGCTGGTGATCGTCGGCGACACGCTGGGACGGTGGGTACTGCAACCGGCGGAAATTCCGACGGGCATCGTGGTAGCGGTCGTCGGAGCGCCTTACTTCCTGTACCTGCTGTCCAAGTCCCGCGTTTGAGCGGGGGGCGGCCAATACGCAAAAGCAACGGCCCGGAGCTTGATCTTTCAAGCCTCCGGGCCGTTATGCGTCTATTTCTTCAAGTCTTGAACGGCCGCCTCCAAAGCCGGATAAGCAAAAACGAATCCAGCTTCAAGCGCAGCCGTCGGGATGACCTTTTGCCCTTCGAGCAGCAGCATTGACATCTCCCCCAACGCGGCGTGGAGCGCAAAACCCGGCAGGGGGAGCCAGTAAGGACGGCGGTGAATACGGGACACGACGCGGCCAAACTGCACATTCGTGACCGGCTGCGGACTAACCGCATTAACCGGGCCGCTCATGCTAGGCTGCCTCACGCAAAAATCGATCAACGCTACGACGTCCCGCAGATGAATCCAGGGAACCCACTGTTGACCGCTGCCGATGCCGCCGCCGGCGCCGAGGAGGAAGGGGAGTCGCATCAACGGATAAGCTCCTCCGCCATTGCCCAGCACAACCCCGGTGCGCAGCTTCACCAGGCGGATTCCGGGGAATTCGAATCCTTGATCTGCGGCCGCCTCCCACGCGGCGGTCACTTCGGCCAGGAAATCGGCGTCAGCCGCTGCCGTCATGGAGCCCTCATCAAACGTTTCCGTCCTTGAGGTCCCATAAATCCCGACCGCGGACCCCTGCACGATCAGGGCTGGTTTGCGCTTCAAGCGCCCCACGACGCGCCCTACCGCCTGCGTAGACTTCAGCCGGGATTCCAGGATCCGACGCTTGCCCTCCCGCGACCAACGCTGGTTCAACGTGGCACCGGCGAGATTGACGAAGGTCTCGACGCCCTCCAGCAAGGCCGGCTCCGCTTCAGTTTCAGCCCAGGTTGCATAGGTCAAAGAGCCGGAAGCGACGGGTGGCGACAATCGCGATTTTTTTCCCGCTTTATCGCGGGTCACGATAATGATCTCATGCCCCAGGGTCAGCCAATAAGCGGTCAACGCGCGCCCAATGAACCCGGAACCTCCGAATATGGCAGCTTTCACGAAACGAATCCCTCCCCATCACTTGTTTAGCAAATGGCGGTAAGGCTGATAATCGATCTGGTTTTTTTCCAGGAAGTTGACGAGGAACTTGTTATCGCGTTTCGGCGTAGCCACGATATACCCTTTGATGCAGTGCTCCTGCGTCACTTCGGCGGCATTTTCCTGAATGGCGATCTTGCCGATTTCCGCCGCAATCGAATGCTTGGCGATATCCCGGAACGGTCCGGGAACGGGTTCGACGAGCCGATCCAGGAATGCCTTGGCTTCGTCGCTCCATAAATGGCGGCTTTGCTCGACCCAGTGGTTCTGCCAATCCAGCTTGGACATGCCGTCGGCCTTGGGGAGCACCTTGAGGAATTTACGGAACATGAAAAAGCCGCCGATCGCCATCATGCCGAGCAGCACAAATCCCCAAAACGCGATGCTGTTCATAAACCAGCGGTTGGGTCCTTGGGCGGTTATAAGGTAAAAGGTCGTTTGCAGCATTGGATTCATCACCTCGAAAGTACTTTTCGCTTTTCGCTAACGATTAAGATATCATATAGTAGAAATTAAATGTTTCAAATATGAGATAATCTGCTAAAATTATACCTTATTTCTTTATTTATTTCAGTATTCAAGCTAAAATAGGTTTGTTTAGCGATTTACTGTCCAAAAGGGGGAAGAATTAGATGTTGAAAATTGGTTCCCATGTCTCGTTCTCGGACAAAGGCCTGCTTAGCGCCACGGCCGAGGCGGCATCCTATGGCTCCAGTTCCTTCATGATATACACCGGGGCTCCGCAGAATACGCGGCGTAAACCGATCGATTCCATGAATATTGAAGCAGGTAAACTGGCGATGCAGGAAGCCGGGATCGGCGAAATCGTCGTGCATGCCCCTTACATTATTAATCTGGGATCTTACAAGTCGAACACCTATCAGCTCGCCGTCGATTTCCTGCAGGAGGAAATCCGCCGCACCCATGCGCTCGGCGTGCGCAATATCGTGCTTCATCCCGGCGCGTTTACGGACAAGGATGCCGAATACGGCGTTGCCCGCATCGCGGAAGGATTAAACGAAGTGTTGAACGGCACGGACGAAACGGAGGTCCGCATCGCCCTGGAAACGATGGCCGGCAAAGGCACGGAGATCGGGCGCAGCTTCGAGGAAATCGCGCAGATCATCGATAAGGTGCAGCATAACGAGCGGCTGACGATTTGCCTCGACACCTGCCACATCCATGATGCAGGATACGATATCGTAGGAGATTTGGACGGGGTTCTGAAGAAATTCGATGAGACGATCGGATTGAACCGGATCGAAGTCGTGCATATCAACGACAGCAAAAACCCGGCCGGCGCGCAAAAAGACCGCCATACGCCGATCGGCTCGGGCTGGATCGGCTTTGAGGCGATCCGCCGCGTGGTGCATCACGAAGCTCTGCAAGGCCGTCCATTTATTCTGGAGACGCCATGGGTGGGCAAAGATCCGAAAACCCAACGTCCGATGTATGAAGTGGAAATCGCGTTGCTGCGCGGGGACGTGGCCGAACGCTTCGGCGAAGCGTTCCTGAACGACGTGGAGCGGGTATCCGACTTTTTCGCCAAACAGGACATTCATTCCCGCTCCTTCGTGCTCGATACCTGGCAAGTGCTTAAGAACGACGCCAAGGCGAAAAAAGCCGACCCGCGCGAGCCGATGGAACGGCTGTACGACTTCGTGATGGAAGCGGGCCTATTCCCGGACCTTTCCGAAGAGCAGATCAATCAACGTTTGGTCGCCTGGTTTGCCAGCGGCAACTAGAAATAGCAAATCACTTGGGCAAGGGGATTTGGACCGGAATGGATATGCACATGAAAACAGGCGGACAACCCGTCAAACCTTATGAGAACAACCGGGCGCGGATGCTGATTTCGTGTCCGGACGGGCCGGGCATCGTGGCTGCGGTATCCCGATTCCTGCATGAACACGGCGCGAACATCGTACAGTCGGACCAATATACCATGGACCCCGAAGGCGGGATGTTCTTCATGCGGATCGAATTTGATCTGGAGGCTCTTCATGAGCGCGTGGAAGGCCTGCGGAACGATTTTGCCTCGATCGCCGCTCAGTTCCGCATGCATTGGAACCTGTATCAGCTCAGTCGCAAAAAGAAACTGGCGATCTTCGTGTCCAAGGAGGACCATTGCCTCGTCGAGCTGCTGTGGCAGTGGCAGGCGGGCGACCTGGACGCGGAGATTTCCATGGTCGTCAGCAATCATCCGGACATGAAGGAGTACGTGGAGTCTTTTGGCATCCCGTATTACCACATCCCGGTTACCCCGGAGACGAAACGCGAAGCCGAGCAGAAACAACTGGAGGTCGTGAACGGCAAGGTCGATCTGATCGTGCTGGCGAGATACATGCAAATCGTCTCTCCGGCCCTGATCGAACCGTACCGCAATCGGCTGATCAACATCCACCATTCGTTCCTGCCGGCCTTCGTAGGCGGCAAACCGTACGCTCAAGCGTACGACCGCGGGGTGAAAATCATCGGCGCCACCGCGCATTATGTGACGGAGGAGCTGGACGGCGGACCGATCATCGAGCAGGACGTGCAGCGCGTCAGCCATCGCGACGATGTCGGCGAGCTGAAGCGGATCGGCCGGACGATCGAACGCGTCGTGCTGGCCCGGGCCGTGAAATGGCACATCGAGGACCGGATTCTGGTGCACCAGAACAAAACGGTCGTGTTTAACTAACCGACTGATCGAACAAGAACCGGCATCATGGACATATAGACCATGGTGCCGGTTTTTTTGGCGATTGGATCCTACAGGTCCCCTCGATAAGCCACTCCATCGATCATCAGCAGGCAGTCGCTGTCAATGAATTCCGTGGTGGAAGTCATGCGGGCGGGAAATTGATCTTTGCCGAAGTAATCGAAAAATACTTTTTCCATTTCGGGCAAATCCTTAATGTGTTTGAGATACACATTCACTTTGACCAGCCGGTCCAAGGGGCACCCGCATTCGGATAAGGTCGCCTGAAGATGGGTGAACGCATCGTGGATTTGCGCGGTGAAGCCGTCACCGTAACCTCGGTGCAGCCCTAAGAAAATGTAGTCTCCGGCGGCTACAGCCGAGGAATAGCTGAAGGGAGTAGGAATTCGGGTTAACATGAACATACGCCTCCTGTTTTCGATAAGTGGCCGAATCTGGGTGCATTTGATAATGATATTATAGAACATATGTTCGCCGTGGGCAATGACTTTTGCCGTTGACCTTGCAGGTAAAATGGAAAAAAGGTAATTTCAGGAGGGGCGGATGGGAATAATGGTCTGGTAAAGGGAAAAAGGAAGTGTTACAATAGATAAAGTCAAAATGATTTTTTCAAAATGATTGTTTTGTAATCGCGAAGTAAAGTTTCATGGTTTTCAAGGATCTTTTCATTAATAAGGAGGAATCAAGGAATGCCACTTTCAGACAACAATAACACGATCGATAACCTGTCGATTACGACGATCCGTACGTTGGCGATCGATGCGATCGAGAAGGCCAAATCCGGCCATCCCGGCATGCCGATGGGCTCCGCGCCGATGGGCTATCAATTGTTCGCCAAAACGATGAATCATAATCCCGATGAACCAACGTGGGTCAACCGCGACCGTTTCGTATTGTCCGCCGGCCACGGCTCTATGTTGCTTTACAGTCTGCTGCACTTGTCCGGCTATGATTTGCCGATGGAAGAAATCAAGCAATTCCGCCAATGGGGCAGCAAAACGCCGGGCCATCCGGAATTCGGGCATACGGCCGGCGTGGACGCGACGACCGGACCGCTGGGCCAGGGTCTGGCCATGGCCGTCGGGATGGCGCTTGCGGAAACCCAACTGGCGGCGACTTACAATAAAGGCGATCTGAAAATCGTCGACCACTATACGTACGGCATTTGCGGCGACGGGGATTTGATGGAGGGGGTTGCCAGCGAAGCGGCATCGCTCGCCGGGCACCTGAAGCTCGGCAAATTGATTTTCCTGTACGACTCCAATGATATCTCTCTCGACGGCAAGCTGAACCTCAGCTTCTCGGAGAATGTAAGACAACGTTTCGAAGCTTACGGCTGGCAAACGCTGCGCGTGGAGGACGGCAACGACCTCGCGGCGATCGAAGTGGCCATCGAAGAAGCAAAACGCGATACGGAACGTCCGACGCTGATCGAAGTGAAAACGGTCATCGGCTACGGCAGTCCGAACAAGCAAGGCAAAGGCGGCCATGGCGGCACGCACGGTTCCCCGCTGGGCTCCGAGGAAGCCAAGCTGACCAAAGAGTTCTACAAATGGGTCTATGAAGAAGATTTCTATGTTCCGCAAGAAGTGCGCGAGCATTTTGCCAAAGTGAAAGAACGCGGCATCGCGACATACCAAGCTTGGCAAGAAACGTTTGCGAAGTACAAAGCCCAAAATCCGGAGCTGGCCGCCCAATTCGAGCAAGCGATCGCCGGCGATTTGCCTTCCGGTTGGGATGCAAAGCTGCCTAAATACAGCGCTTCGGACAAAGCGGTCTCCACTCGCGTGGCTTCCGGCAACGCGCTGAACGGACTCGCTTCGAACGTGCCGCAGCTGCTGGGCGGCTCCGCCGACCTGGAAAGCTCGACGATGACGCATTTGAACGACTTGGCGATGTACACGCCGGAAACCCGCGACGGCCGCAACCTGTACTTCGGCGTACGCGAGTTCGGCATGGCGGCCGCAATGAACGGCATCATGCTGCATGGCGGCCTCAAAGTATTCGGCGGCACGTTCTTCGTCTTTACCGACTATCTGCGTCCGGCCGTTCGTTTGTCCGCGCTGATGAAGCTGCCGGTCACTTACGTGCTGACGCATGACAGTATCGCCGTCGGCGAAGACGGCCCTACGCATGAGCCGATCGAACAGCTGGCTTCCCTGCGCATCATCCCGGGCCTGACGGTCATCCGTCCGGCGGACGGCAACGAAACGTCGGCGGCATGGGCTTATGCGGTGGAAAATAAAGCGAATCCGGTCGCGCTGGTGTTGACTCGCCAAAACCTGCCGATCCTGGAGAAAACGGCCGAAGCGGCGCGCGAAGGCGTGAAGCGCGGCGGATACGTCGTATCCGAGGCGAAGGACGGCAAACCGGTTGCGCAAATCATTGCGACGGGCTCCGAAGTGCAGCTGGCGGTTAAAGCGCAAGCGGCTTTGGCGGAAGAAGGCATTCATGTGCGCGTTATCAGCTTGCCGAGCTGGGATCTGTTCGACAAGCAGGATCAAGCTTACAAAGACTCCGTCATATTGCCGGACGTCAAAGCCCGCGTAGGCGTGGAAATGGCGCATTCGTTCGGATGGGAGCGTTTCGTAGGTGAGAAGGGCTCAGTCATCGGCATCGACAAGTTCGGGGCATCCGCGCCTGGAGATAAAGTGATCGAAGAATACGGCTTCACCGTCGAAAACGTCGTGAAACACGTGAAAGCCCAATTGAATTAATCATAGTACAAGTTCAACCATTAATAGACGGGAAAGCGAAAGGAGAGGGGAACGTGACGCAGCAATTGCAAAATGTGACCGTAGACAAGAAAGCCAACATTTATTTCGACGGTAAAGTTACGAGCCGGACCGTATGGCTACCGGACGGTAGCAAAATCACGCTGGGGATCATGCTCCCCGGGGAATACGAATTCGGCACCGATTCGCTCGAAGTGATGGACATTCTCTCCGGAGAACTTAAGGTATTGCTGCCGGGCGAAACGCTTTGGAGAGAAATCAGCGGACGCGGGACGTTCACCGTTCCCGCGCAGTCTTCCTTCAAGCTGGAAGTGCGAAGCGTCACCGACTACTGCTGTTCCTATGGAGCGGGAGTCTAGCTCAAGGCGAATAGCCGCAAAACAAAAGGCAGGTCACAGCGGCTAACGCTGGACCTGCCTTTATGTTCATCGTAATCGTCTTACTGTTCCTTGCCGCCGATGCTTTGGCCGATCCAGGCCTCGTATAGCTTGGCGACGGAGGACAGATCCTCATCGCCGTAACCTTGCGTCTCTCCGGCCTGGAACAGGCTTTTGGCCAAGTTCAGCATCGGAGCCGGGATGCCGGAGCCGTCGGTCAGCGAGGAGGCGAGCTTAAGGTCTTTGAGCATCAGCGCCAGCGAGAACTGGTTCGTATAATCGTGCTCGATGATTTTGCGGCCTTTGAGCTCCGCGGCCTTGCTCCCTGCGGAACCAAGCTGCACGAGCTCGAGGAACGCGTCGGCCGGCAGCCCGGATTTGGCGGCGATGGCAAAGCCTTCGATCAGCGCCAGATTGTTGATGCCGACAATCGTGTTATGGGCCAGCTTGGCAACGGCACCGCTGCCGTTCTCGCCCATGTGCAGCACCTTTTTGCCCATCGTGTCGAACAGGTCCATGACCTGTGCCAGCGTGTCCGCCGCGCCGCCGATCATAAACACCAGCGTGCCGTCGATGGCGGCCGGCGAGCTGCCGGTGACAGGAGCGTCCAGAAAGGCGCCGCCCAGCGAGCCTACCTGCTCCGCCAGCTTCCGCACGAGCGCGGGCGAGATCGTGGAGCAGTCGATGACCGTAACGCCCGGGCGAAGTCCGGCCAGCACGCCGTCCTGACCTTCATAGATGGCGGTGACAGAAGCGTCGTTGCTGACCATCGTGATGACGACGTCGGCTGCAGCCGCGGCTTCCTTGGGGGAAGCGGCAACGGCAGCGCCTTGTTCCGCGAGGGGAGCGCTTTTGGCTCCCGTCCGGTTGTAGACGATGACTTCATAACCCGCCTTAAGCAAATTCGAAGCCATGGGAGCGCCCATCGTTCCCAGGCCGATAAATCCGATTTTTTTCAATGTCGACACCTTCTTCCAAGAATTGAACATCATTTAATTATTTTAGCATGGAGGGCGGAAACCTGTATATTGTGCCCTTGTCTTCGCTGGGAATTTACAGTATCCTAGTTTTAAGTTGTTTGAGAGGTCGTTCAAACCGGCTTATTTTACCAAACAGCAGCATTTGAATGTTACCTCTTTATGGATAGGTCAGTGTGATAAATAAATAGACGGAGGTAGTTTCAGCAATGTCCAAAAAAGTGACGTTTGACTACAGCAAAGCCCTGCAATTCGTCGGGCAGCATGAGGTCGATTATTTCGCGGAGCCGATTCGCACGGCTCACGAGCAGCTACATAAAGGTACCGGCGCAGGTTCCGACTTCCTGGGTTGGATCAACTTGCCGACCGAATACGATAAAGAAGAGTTCGCCCGCATCCAGAAAGCGGCGGCCAAGATCCAAAGCGATTCCGAGGTGCTGATCGTCATCGGCATCGGCGGTTCGTACCTGGGCGCTCGCGCGGCCATCGAATCGCTGTCCCACTCGTTCTACAATCTGCTGCCGAAGGACAAGCGCAAGACGCCGGAAATTTATTTCGCCGGCAACAACATCAGCTCGACTTACGTGAACCATTTGCTTGACCTGATCGAAGGCAAGGATTTCTCCGTCAACGTCATCTCCAAATCGGGGACGACGACGGAGCCGGCGATCGCGTTCCGCATCTTCCGGGCGGCGCTCGAGAAGAAATACGGCAAGGAAGAGGCGCGCAAACGCATTTACGCGACGACCGACCAGGCCAAAGGGGCGCTCAAGAAGCTGTCCAACGAGGAAGGCTACGAAACGTTCGTCATTCCGGACGACGTAGGCGGACGTTATTCCGTCCTGACTGCGGTGGGACTGCTGCCGATCGCTACGGCCGGCATCAACATCGAGGAAATGATGAACGGCGCGGCCGACGCGGCCAAGGAATTCAGCAATCCGAACCTGGCCGAGAACGCCAGCTACCAATATGCTGCCGTACGCAACGCATTGTACCGCAAAGGCAAAGTGACGGAAATTCTCGTCAACTACGAGCCTTCCCTCCATTACGTATCGGAATGGTGGAAACAGTTGTACGGCGAAAGCGAAGGCAAGGATTACAAAGGGATCTATCCGGCTTCGGTCGATTTCTCTACGGACCTGCACTCCATGGGCCAATTCATTCAGGAGGGCAACCGGAACATTTTCGAAACGGTCATTCAAGTGACCGAAGTGCCTAGCCACATCACGATCGAGTCCGACCCGACCGATCTGGACGGCTTGAACTTCCTGGCCGGCAAAACGCTGGATTTCGTCAACAAGAAGGCGTTCCAAGGCACGCTGCTGGCGCACACGGACGGCCAGGTGCCAAACCTGGTGGTGGGTGTGCCCGACATGACGCCGTACTCTTTCGGTTATCTGGTGTATTTCTTTGAAAAAGCCTGCGGCATCAGCGGTTACCTGCTGGGCGTCAATCCGTTCGACCAACCGGGCGTGGAGGCTTACAAGAAAAACATGTTCGCGCTGCTCGGCAAACCGGGCTACGAGAAAGAGAAGGCCGAACTGGAAGCCCGGCTTTCCGAGTAAGATCGAGTTATTTTCTTCAAATGGAAGTTCAAAAAGTCGACTTTTCAGCACCGAGAAGGTTGGATGAAGCTAGGGATGAGTAGCGGAGCGTAGCTAGGAGCTGCGTGAGCAACGGAAGGCCCGGCTGAATTCAAGCTTCGTGATCAAAATATGACTTTTTAAACTACGCTTAAGAGGACATCAGCGCCAGGGAGCAGTTCGCCGGAGAGTTCCGGAGGGGCTGCTTCTTGGCACATTCATAAGGATGGGTTCATATGCTGGAAATGTACAAGACGGTTCGACAGGCCGGCGAAAAGGAAATCGTCATCAAGAAATCGAGGTTTATCGGACACGTCAAACCGGTGGAAACCGAAGCTGATGCCATCCAATTTATCGAAGAAATCAAGAAAAAGCACTGGAACGCCACGCATAACTGCTCCGCCTATATGATCGGGGAACGGGACGAGATCCAGAAGCAATCGGATGACGGGGAGCCGAGCGGAACCGCCGGCAAGCCTATTTTGGAGGTGATCAAAAATCAGGGCCTCAAAAACGTGGTCATTGTCGTAACCCGGTATTTCGGCGGTATCATGCTGGGGGCTGGAGGCCTCATCCGTGCTTATACCGACGGGGCCGTAGCGGCGATCGAAGCGGGGGAAGCCATTACCCGGGTGCTTCACCGGGAAGTGTTCGTGGAGCTGGATTATACCTGGCTGGGGAAGGTAGAGAATGGATTGCGGAACCGCGGCATCCGTACGGGAGATACGGCGTTCGCGGATAAGGTGACAATACGCTGTCTGCCTCTGGATCAAGAGGCGCAAGCCTTCGTCGATTGGATGACCGATCTGACGGGAGCGCAGGCTGTGGTGACGGAAGGTGACAAGGTTTACTTTATTGAAGGGGAATAATGCCTATGGCAAGAAGAGCAGTTGATCAGGAGTTGTCGAGAGAAAGAATCATGGAAGCGGCCCGGCATTTGTTCATTACCAAAGGGTACCGCGGCATTTCCATGAGGAGTATCGGTCAGCATTTGGGATACAGTCACGGCTCGCTATATTATCACTTCAAGGAAAAGGCCGAATTATTTTACGCCATCGTGGTAAAAGATTTCGAGTCCCTAACCCTTCTGTGCGAGCAGGTAACCAAACGTCCGCCTGCCGAAGGGCTCACCAAGGCGGAGCAACTGATGCTGGAGTTCATCAAATTTGGATTGGAGCATCCGCACCAATACGAAATTATGTTTATGCTCAGGGATGAGGAAATTTTGGCGTACTGCCGCAGCGAGCAGGCCAAATGCTTCAACATGTTCGAGTCCATTGTCCGCAGCTTTTTGCAGGAGGAGAGGCATCCGCTGGAGAACAATCCGTCTCTTCCGCTCAGTATGTTTTTAGGTATGCATGGATTTATCTCTTACTACATCCAGGATCGGCTGACCTTTGAAGAGATCAAGCCGGCCGCTGTCGCACACGTAAAAATGTTGAGTCACAGCAGTTACCGCATAACGTCATAAAGGCGTTTTTGTTTTAACTTCGCACTTTATCGAATTACACCAGCATAGCATCAACACTGTATTACATTAATTGACAAAACCGATTTGGTACGGGATACTTCTGTTTCCTCGTGTTGAACGGTTTTATTTTTTTGCTTCTATTGCTTGACCATCGCTTATTTTCGCATTGACGGAAAGCCCAGGGTTTGATAATCTATCCTTATAATTAAAACCAAGTAAGTTCATCAGAATAGATCGAATGGATGAAGCGATGTTTTCTTGCAGGATACCGGTATGACAGCAGCTTGGGTTTCGGAATCTTGAAAGGATGTGTGGTTTTGCATGCATGTAGAAGTACGGAATCTGGATAAACATTTCGGCAGTTTTCACGCCGTTCAAAATGTCAGCTTTGAGATCGAGAAAGGACAGTTAATCGGTTTGCTTGGCCCGAGCGGCGGCGGCAAAACCTCGATACTCCGTATGCTGGCCGGGTTGGAGCAACCGGATGCCGGAGAGATCGTCTTCCACGGTAAACGAGTGAACGATCTGGCTCCCCAAGATCGCGGCATCGGCTTCGTCTTCCAAAGTTACGCCCTTTTTAAGCATATGACCGTATTTGACAATATTGCCTTCGGCCTGCAGGTGAAGAAGGTGCCGAGGGCGCAGGTGCGGGAGCGGGTCATGGAGCTGGTCGAATTGACCGGCCTGAACGGGTTCGAGGGCCGATATCCGCATCAGTTGTCCGGCGGGCAACGCCAGCGGGTCGCTTTTGCCCGGGCATTGGCGCCCGAGCCGCAGCTGCTGCTCCTGGACGAACCGTTTGCCGCCATCGATGCCAAGATTCGTCAGGAGCTGCGTTCCTGGCTGCGGGAGCTGATCGAGCGGGTCGGCATTACGTCGATATTCGTGACCCATGACCAGGATGAAGCGATCGAAGTGGCCGACGAGATCATGATCATCAATCAGGGGCGGCTGGAGCAAAAAGGGACCCCTTGGGATATCTACAAGGAGCCGAGCACGCCGTTCGTCGCTTCGTTTATCGGCCAATCGACGCTGGTGGAGCGGGCCGCGGGCCTCAAAGGCTTCGAGGAGGAAAGCGGCGGGCCGGATACGAAGGCCCTGATCCGCCCGGAGTATATCGAGGTCGGAACCGAACACGAATTTACGCTGCTGTCCGCCACCACGCCCGGCGTGGTGAAGCATCTGCATTTCCGCGGCAGCGAATGGCTCGTCGAGGTGGAAGTAGGGGGGCAGACGCTCACCACGTTCCGCTCGCTGGAGAAGGAGACCCTGAAAGCCGGCCAAGAGGTGCGCGTGCTGGTGCACCGGGCTTATCTGTTCGACAACGAACGCAGCTGGATTCTCGAGAATCCGCTCAAGCGCGATCCGTTAAGCGTCATCATTTGACGGTTCAATTTATATAGATAAAAGGCTGTATCAAGGAAAGCGGCTGCGGCTTTCCACGATACAGCCTTTTATTTGCGCTGCCGAAGGGCAGTAGCCAAGCTTTATTTCATCCCCGAAATCGAATAATTTTCGATGATGTGTTTTTGGAAAATGATGAAGATGATGATGATCGGTACGACCATGAACGCCGACCCTGCCATCTGCAAAGCGTAATCGCCGCCATACTGGCCTTTGAGCAGTTGCAAGCCGACGGACAACGTGTACAGCTTCTCGTCGTTGGCGATGATAAGCGGCCACAGAAAGCTGTTCCAGCCGCCGATAAAGGTCAGGATTCCCTGCACCGCCAATATTGATTTGGAAATCGGCAGCGCAATCTGCAGGAAGATGCGGAATTCGCCGGCACCGTCCAGCCGCGTCGCTTCCAGCAACTCGTCGGGTATCGTCGTCATGAACTGGCGGAACAGGAATATGCCAAACGCGCCCACGAGGCCGGGAAGCACGATCCCGATCATCGTGTTGGTCAGGCCCATGACGTTCAGGATCAAATAGACCGGAATCATGGTGACCTGACCGGGAATCATCATGGTGGCCAACACCAAATAGAACAATCCGTCTCTGCCCTTAAACTTGTATTTGGCGAAGGCAAAACCGGCCAGGGCGTTCAGGAACAACCCGAGGAAGGAAAAAAGAACGATGATCAGCGTGTTGCGCAAATAAATGCCGAATTGCATATTTTCAAACAACTCGCGGAAGTTGTCCAGGGTAAACTGCTGCGGCCAAAGCGTAGGCGGGATTTGCGCAACCTCGCTTTCCGGTTTGAACGAGGACAATACCATCCAAACAAAGGGCAGCAGCATAAGCAGGCCCAGCACCCCCAAAAGGATTCCGGTCAGCCATTGCAGCGTTTTATCGCCCGAGGTTCTGGTTTGCATGTGAATACACCTCCCAAGATGACATCAGACATCCGCCTCTTTGTTTTGGAATTTGAATTGCACCAGCGTGATGAGAATGATGGCGAAGAATAAAATAAAGGATCCTGCCGCAGCATATCCGAATTTGCTGAATTGAAAACCGTTATTGTAAATGAACAAGGCCACGGATAACGTACCGTCGAGCGGACCGCCCTTGGTCATGACGAACGGCTCCTCGAAGAACTGCAGCCAGCCGATCATCGTCGTAATCGATACGAAGAAGATGGCGAACCGGAGCAGGGGAAGCGTGATCGACCAGGTTTGGCGCCAACTGCTGGCTCCGTCGATTTGCGCCGCCTCGTAATACGTTTTGGAAATACCTTTGATCGCGGCGATGAAGATGATCATGTTCAGGCCGATGGCCCGCCAAACGGCTAGGATAATCAGCGAGATTTTCGCCATGACCGGATCCTGCAGCCACGGAACGGAACCTAACCCGAGCGAATTCAGAATGTAATTGAGAAGGCCCAAAGACGGGTTGTACAAATAACTCCAAACGACCGCAACCGCAACGACGTTGGTGACGGACGGCATATAGAAAATAACCCGGAACGCCTTGAAAATCCGGGCTTGCCCGAAGTTGACCAATAAGGCAATGACCAGGGAAAATAGGATCACGAGCGGAACGCCGATAATGACGTAAAACAACGTGTTAAAAATGGACCTTTGAAAAGAAGGGTCCTGCAGCACTTCCACGTAGTTGTCGAAGCCGATAAAGCTGATGTTCGAGTAGTCGGCAAGCCCGGCCAGATCCATATCGGTAAAGCTGATCACCAGCGCCAGGGCGATAGGAAGCAAAGAAAACAGCGCTAAGAGAATCAAGGTCGGCGCAACAAACAAGTAAGGCGCGTTTTTTTGGGATAGGCCTTTCATATAGACGGATCACTTCCTTTGTTTTTACGCATCTTGGCTATGCCTAACAAGGGCCGCGATCCACCGGCTGCCGGGGCTGCCGGTGGACTTTGGCGGTAGTACCTGATGCTTTATTTGCTAAGGATTTTCCCCGCTTCGGCATTGAAGGCGTCCATTTCGGTTTGGACATCCGCACCGCCGCGGACAATCCGTTCAAAGCTCTTCAAGTAGGTTTGGGCGATTTGTTCCCAGGTGGTCAAGAGCGGCATTGGTTCGGAATGCTCCAGCTGTTCTTGAAGCGCTTGATAGTTTGGATCATCTTTCAGGGAAGGGTCTTCCCAGGCTTTAATGTTGGTCGGCAGCGATTTGGTCAGCTGCATCCACTTGATTTGCGTTTCCGGTTTGCTCATGTATTGGATGAATTTCAACGCCTCGTCCTGGTGCTTGGTGTATTGGAATACCGACAAATCGGAGCCGCCGAGCGCGGAAACGTTGTTTTCCTTCGCCGGCAACGGAGCTACCGCCCATTTGCCTTCCAGGTCAGGGGCTTGCGTCTTGATCGTGTTGATCATCCAAGGGCCGCTGATAAACATCGGTACGACGCCCTCGCCGCCGAGGCCTTGCACCGCGTCAAGCCCGAGATCGACCGGAGCCGAACCGTCTTTGAAGAAACCGTTCAGGTAATCGACGGCCTCGACGAATTCCGGCTGGTTGAACAGCGGTTTGTTTTGGTCGTCCAGCAGTTTGGATCCGTTCTGGCGGGCAAACATGAAGGCCAGCGACTGTTCGTTCATGTCGATGCTGATCCCGTATTTGCCTTGGCCGCGATCGGCCAGCTTTTTGGCGGCGTCGCGCAGCTCGTCCCAGGTTTTCGGCGCCTGCTCATAGCCAATCTCTTTCAACAGGTCGGTACGGTAGAACAGGACGCGAGTTTCGGTATACCATGGAACGCCTACGATTTTACCGTCATATTTCGTCGTATTCACGGCACCTTCATAGAACTGATCTTCTTTAAACTCGGGATATTGGTCCACCACGGGAGTCAAATCAAGCAGCGCTCCGGCGTTGGCGAACTCCGGAATCCAGGTCGTCCCCATTTGGATGACGTCCGGACCTTTCTTCGAAGCGACCGCCGTCAGCAGCTTGTCATGCGCGTTAGCCCACGGCAGCGCTTGAACGTCAACCTTGATGTCCGGATTCTCCTTCATGAAATCGTCGGCGATTTGCGGCAGCGATTTGGCTTCGTCGCCCATCGCCCATACGCTGATTTCCACCTGTTTGCCGCCGTTGTCGCCGCCTGCACCGTTGGTTCCTCCGTTAGCCGCGTTATTGCCGTTGCCGCCGCAGCCCGTTAAAATTCCCGCCAGGAGAAGTGAGCTTGCCAGGAGGGTAGTTGTCGTTTTTTTCCACATAAGAATCGTCCTTTCTCAAATTATTGCTGTAAATAATATGAGGCTTTTGATAGTGAAATTATGCAAGAAACGTCCTGCGAGCCTATCTTGACGGATAAGCACCTCCTTGCCGCATGAGTGAATAAACTCCCCTTGAAGCAAACTGAATCTGTAGCTGCCCTATTTAGGCCCTTTGCAATACAAACGTTTCGATTGCGAGAGAATCACGTTATTCCTGGAGACAAGCAGCAATTGTTGAAACGTTTCGATTTATTATAAAACAGAATGTAATCGTATTCAATAGCTTTTTTTGGTCGAGGATAAAATAAATTATTTTGTTTATTCGACTTTATTGAAACGTTTCGACAAAGTGTGTAATCGTATTCAATTGAAATTGACGGAAAATCGGATTCGATATATAATCCACTTATTCGATAATTGAAACGTTTCGACGGGAAGCTTATAGAACGATTCTAGTATGGAGGCATACCGCCGCCAACGGCGGCCCGTGATTAAGAGACGAGGGCCAAACGGTATTTTTCATATATCAATTCGAGGGTGGGAACGTACATGAAGTCGCAGCCGATTGAGAACTATCTGAAACAAATGACGCTTCAGGAGAAAATCGACCAGCTATTGCAATTGGCCGTGCCTTTTTTTGAGGGGGCTTCATCGGAAGGCGAAATTACCGGCCCGATGGAGGAGCTTGGCGTTTCGGAAGAAACGGTACGCAATGCCGGCTCGGTGCTTGGTTTGTCGGGAGCCCGGGAGGCAATAGCCATTCAGGAGGCGCATTTGCGCAAAAACCGCTTGGGGATTCCTCTGTTGGTCATGGCCGATATCGTTCATGGTTTTAAGACGATTTTCCCGGTGCCGCTGGCGATCGGCTGCTCCTGGGATTTGAAGCTGGCGGAGCTGAGCGCGGAAATCGCCGCCAGGGAAGCGGCCGTATCGGGCGTTCACGTCACCTTCGCGCCGATGGCCGACCTCGTGCGTGACCCTCGCTGGGGCAGGGTCATGGAATCGACAGGGGAGGATCCCTATTTGAACGGCGAGTTCGCGCGGGCGTTCGTACGCGGCTTCCAGGGGACGGATTTGCGGAACGATGCGAGCCGGGTCGCCGCGTGCGTCAAGCACTTCGCCGCATACGGAGCAGCGGAGGGGGGGAGGGATTACAATACGGTCGATCTGTCGGAGCGGCAGCTGCGCGAATCCTATTTGCCGGCTTACAAAGCGGCGCTGGACGAGGGCTGCGAGATGGTGATGGCTTCCTTTAATACCGTGGACGGAATCCCTTCCACCGGCAATAAGCGGTTGCTTCGCCAGCTACTTCGCGAGGAGTGGGGTTTTCGAGGCGTGATCATTTCGGATTGGGGCGCCGTCAAGGAGCTGATTCCGCACGGCGTCGCCGCCGACGAGAAGGAGGCGGCGTACCGGTCCATCGAAGCGGGCATCGACATCGAGATGATGACGACCTGTTATATGAAGCATCTGGCGGAGCTGGTCGAGAGCGGCGCTATCGGGGAAAGCCGGATCGACGAAGCCGTGCTGCGGATTTTGCAGCTGAAGGATAAGCTGGGGCTGTTCGACAATCCGCTGCGCGGAACCGACCCGGCGCGGGAGGCGGAGCTGGTATTCTGCGACGAGCACCGTGCGGTTTCCCGCGAGCTCGCGGCCAAGTCCTGCGTTCTGCTGAAGAACGAAGGGGTGCTGCCGCTGCGGCGAGAACAAAACATCGCGTTGATCGGGCCCTTCGCCCAAAGCGGCGACATCCTCGGACCGTGGTCCTGGCAGGGCTCACGGGAGAGCGCGGTGCAGCTTTGCGACGGCCTTGCCGCCAAGGCGGGCGGCGGGCGGATCGCGGTGGCCGAAGGCTGCGGCATCGACGACGGAACGGAGCAGCAGCTGGAGGAGGCGGTTCGCGCGGCGTCGGGGGCCGACGTGATCGTGCTGGCGCTTGGCGAAAGCTCGGAGATGAGCGGCGAGGCGGGCAGCCGGGGGGATATTCGGCTGCCGCAGGCGCAACTTGCGCTCGTCGACCGGCTCGCCGGGCTGGGCAAGCCGATGGCCGCCGTGCTGTTTAACGGCCGCCCGCTGGATTTGCACGGCGTAATCGACAGAACGGGTGCCGTGCTGGAGGCTTGGTTCCCCGGCAGCGAGGGGGGCAACGCGATTGCCGACCTGCTGTACGGCGATGTTACGCCATCGGGCCGGCTGACGATGTCTTTTCCCTATTCGGTCGGGCAAATCCCGGTCTACTACAACAACTTCAATACGGGGCGACCGAAGGATGCGCCAGATGCCCAGGTCCGTTACGTGTCGCAGTATCTGGATATGCCCAACGAACCGCTGCTTCCGTTCGGCTTCGGGTTAAGCTATACCACCTTTGCTTACGATGAGCCGATGCTGTCTTCTCCGGAAATGACGCTTGCCGAGCCGCTGCGAATCACGGTCCGAGTCGCCAATACCGGGACCGCGGCTGCGGAGGAAACGGTGCAGCTGTATGTGCGCGATCTGGCCGGGGACGTGGTGCGTCCGCTGAAGGAGCTTAAGGATTTCCGGAAAATTCGGCTCCAGCCGGGAGAAAGCCGGGAAGTCGCGTTTGAATTGACGGAACCGCAGCTGCGCTATCACCATGCCGACCTGACCTTTGCCAGCGATCCCGGCGCATTCGCGGCTTACGTCGGACCGAACAGCAGAGATACGGCTGAGCTCCGGTTCAGCCTTCGTTTAAGATATCAGAAAGTATAAATTTCGAAGCTTTGGCTTCCTGATATCGCAAGAAAAACTACCTCTAAACGCGGTCTGTCTACTTTGTATGTACGTCGATAGACGTTTTTCTTATAGAATTCACATCAGAGGAGTGGGTACTGTGGCAGAAACAAAGGCAAAAATGACCCTGCAAGCGGGAGACTTGACGTTTGCTTTATGGAACAGCGGCGACGTTTTTGCGATGAAAGACGGGGATATCATGGTCAACCAGCTGTTATCCGGTCCGGTGGAGGGCTCCCTCAATAATCTTTATATGCGGTTGCATCGCCCGGAAGGCATCCAGGCGTTCCCGCTATTGGGCGTGCGCTCGAACAGCCGGTTGAAAGCCGGAGCTGCTTCGGCCGTCTGGGAAGGAACGGCGGGCGGCATCGATTATCGGGTGAGAATAACGTTGAACCGACGGGGCATTTGGTTCTGGGACGTCCGTCTCGAAGGGGAACCCGTTTGCGAAATCGACGTCATTTACGGGCAGGACGTAGGTCTCGCCGATCCCGGCGCGGTTCGCAGCAACGAGGCGTATTTGTCCCAATATATCGATCATGCGGTGTTTCGGCATGAACGGCGCGGGACGGTCGTGTGCTCGCGGCAAAACCAGCCGCAGCGCGGCAAGTTTCCCTATATGCAGCAGGGGGCGCTTACCGGAGCGGCCGGTTATTCGACGGACGGTTATCAGTTTTTCGGCTTGAGCTACAAGGAAACCAACCGGCCCGAAGCGCTTGAGCGGGCGGATCTGGCGAATGAGGTCTATCAATACGAGTTCGCGTATACGGCCCTGCAAACGCCGCGGCAAAGCTTGTCGGGAGCGGCGAGGTTCGTGTTCTACGGCCTGGTGCGGGACGATCATCCCGCAGCGGTGGAGGCGCTGGAATTCGAAGCCGAGGTGGAAGAGGCTTGGCGCGAGACGGAAGCGGGGGACGCCGCGGGTGCCACGGATCTTTCCGTAGCTGCTCCGGCATCGCCGTCCCCAGTATGGGGCGAGCCGCTGCGCACCGTTTCGATGAGCGAGGCCGAGATCGAAGCGCGGTTTCCGCGCCGTCATCATGAGGAGCGCGAGGACGGGAAGCTGCTGTCTTTTTTCACGGAGACGCATGAACATATCGTGCTGAAGGAAAAAGAGCTGAGGGTGGAGCGCCCGCACGGCATCATTCTGATGTCCGGCGGGAACGACCGCGTCAACGGGGAAGTACTGACGACCACGTCTTACATGTACGGCGTGTTTAACTCGCAGATCGTCGTCGGCAATACGTCGTTCCACAAGCTGATCTCCAACATGCGCAACGCGCTTAACGTGTCCAAAGCCGCCGGGCAGCGGATTTACGTAGAGCTGGACGGAGTTTATCGGCTGTTAACGATGCCGTCGATGTTCGAGATGGGTTTCAATTATGCGCGCTGGACGTACAAAACGGCGGACGATACGATCGTCGTCACGAATTACACGGCGGCGGATGCGCCGGAATTGGTGCTGCGGGTCCAGTCCGCCGCGGGGCGGGCTTACCGGTATCTGGCGACGAACCAAATCGTCATGAACGACAACGAGTACGTGCTGCCGTATCGAATGGAACAATCGGGGGGAACGCTGACGTTCCGGGCTGACGGGGAGGCGTTGTCCGCGTCGGTATATCCCGACTTGGCCTACCGGATGCACGTGGCCGGAGCGGATTTCCATGTGTTTGATGAGCGCAAGCTGGTCGAAGGCGCGGAACCGGGAGGTTCGTCGCTCGTCGTGCTGGAAACCGGGCCAAGCTCCGATTGGAGCTTGACGGTGCAAGGACTGCTTCAGGGCGGCGAACCGCCGATCGCGGCAAGGAACGAAAACGAGGAAATCGGCCGTTACCGTGCCTTTTTGGCTGGACTGATGAACGGCTTCCGGTTATCGCAGCAGGCGGGCGCTGCGGAGGAGCTCGACAAGCTGAACGCGCTGGCCTGGTGGTATACGCACAACATGCTGGTGCATTTCTCCGTGCCCCACGGGCTGGAGCAATACGGCGGGGCGGCTTGGGGGACGCGCGACGTCTGTCAGGGACCGGCGGAATATTTTATGGCGACGCAAAAATACGGGGTGGTCCGCGACATTCTGAAGACCGTTTACGCGCATCAATACGAGCGGGACGGAAACTGGCCGCAATGGTTCATGTTCGACCGCTACACCCGGATCCAGCAGGAAGAGAGCCATGGCGATGTCATCGTATGGCCGCTGAAGGTGCTTGGCGATTATTTGGCCGCGACCGGAGATTACGGCGTGCTGGAGGAAAAAGTACCGTACACGTTGACAGGCAGCTTCGAATTTACGGACACGGCAGCGACGATCCGCGAGCACGCGAAAAAGGAAATCGATTATATCCGCGGGCATTTCCTGCATGACACGTTTTTGTCCTCGTACGGAGACGGGGATTGGGACGACACGCTGCAGCCGGCCAACGCCCAATTGAAGCGGTACATGATCAGCAGCTGGACGGTGGCGTTGACGTACCAAACATTCCGCCAACTGGCGGAGGCGCTGCCGGCTGCGGAGCGGGTCTGGGCGGATGAACTGACGGAGCTGGCCGAGGGCATCAAGCGGGACTTTAACCGCTACATGCTGCCGACCGGGGTCATTCCGGGGTTCGTCTACATGGAACAGCCGGGCGAAGCCGAGCTGATGCTGCATCCGACGGATACGAAAACGGGGATCAACTATCGCCTGCTGCCGATGACGCGCAGCATGATCGCGGAATTGCTGGACGCCGAGCAGGCCGAAGCGCATTTCGCGGTGATTAAGGATAAGCTGTATTACCAGGACGGCGTGCGGCTGATGGACCGGCCGGCGAAATACGAGGGCGGCGTCAGCACGCATTTCAAACGGGCGGAGCAGGCCGCCAACTTCGGCCGGGAGATCGGGCTGCAATACGTGCATGCCCACATCCGTTTCATCGAAGCGATGGCCAAGCTGGGCAAAGCCGACGAAGCCTGGAAAGGGCTGCACATGATTAACCCGGTGGGCTTGAAGGACGTCGTCCCGAACGCCGAGCTGCGCCAAAGCAATGCCTACTTCAGCAGCTCGGACGGCAAGTTCGCCACCCGCTACGAAGCGGATGAGCGGTTTGGCGAGCTGCGGAGCGGCACGGTTCCGGTAAAGGGCGGCTGGCGGATCTATTCCAGCGGTCCGGGAATTTACATGAATCAGCTGATCTCCAACTGTCTCGGGATCCGCAGCCACGGGGAGGATTTGGTGATCGATCCGGTGCTGCCGCCGCATTTGGACGGCCTGCAGTTCGATTTTGCCTGGATGGGCGTGCCGGCCACCTTCGTTTACCATATGGATGGCCAGGGCCGCCGAGTGCGGATCAACGGCCGGGACGTGCCGGTTCGGGAGAAATCCGGCTTTTACCGGAGCGGGGGCGTTCGGGTCGGCCGGCAGGATTTTGAGGCGGCGGGGTCGAATGAACATAACGTCGTTGAAATCTTTATGTAAGGTTGTAAAAGATGACTTTTTGAACTACCGGTAAGATGAAGGTTCAAAAAGTGAGGTGTTTAGCACCGAGAAGGTTGGATGAAGCTAGGGAATGAGTAGCGGAGCGTAGGCGGACCTACGTGAGCAACGGAATTCCCGGGTGAATTCAAGATTCGAAGTCGAATCCGCCTCTTGAGTTGCTTCGTGATCAAAAGATGACTTTTTGAACTACCTATAATTAAGGAGAGAAGCTTTGTGGTTAGCATAAAGGACATCGCCAAACAAGCCGGGGTCTCCATCTCGACCGTATCCTACGCGTTGAACGGGAGCCCGAAAGTAACGGACGAGACGAGCGCGAGAATATTGGCTATCGCCGAGCAGCTCAATTACGTGCCGAATGCCGCCGCTCGCTCCTTAAAAACCCGGGAGTCGAAAATCATCGGTTTGTACCTGACCGATTTTAGCGGGGCGTTTTACGGGGATTTGCTGCAGGGCGTCAAGGAAGTGCTCAATCAAAAAGGCTATGACATGGTCGTTTGCAGCGGCAAGCAATCCCACCGGCTGCTTCCGGAACGCATGGTCGACGGGGCGATTATTTTGGACGCGACGTTCTCCAGCCAGGAGCTGCTTAAATATGCGAATCTCGGGCACAAAATCGTAGTGCTCGACCGGGAGCTGGGACACCCGAACGTGAATCAGGTGCTGCTGGACAACAAGGCGGGGGCGACCCTGGCGATCGAGCACCTGATTGAGCAGGGGCACCGCAAGCTGTACGTCGTGACCGGACCGAAGGACTCGTACGACTCCAAGCAGCGGCTGAAGGCGGTAAGGCAGACGGTAGCCCGGTTCGACGGAGTCGAGCTGACCGAAATCGTGGGCGATTTCAACAAAGCAACCGGGGAACAAGCCGCCGAACGGATCATGGGCGAGTATACGTCTCCCGTGGCGGTATTTTGCCTGAACGATGAGATGGCGGTGGGACTCTATAATGCGGTGAAGGCCACCGATTACGCGATCGGCGAGCATATTCACCTGATCGGCTTCGACAATATCGAATTAACCGAATATATGGTCCCGAGACTGGCGACGATCGATTACTCCAAACGCAAATGGGGGGCGCTGGCCTCCGAGCAGTTGCTGAAGGTGCTCGCCGGTGAACCGGTCGAGCATGAACGGGTATATGTAACGTTGGTTAAAGGGGATTCGGTGGGAAAAGCATAAGCCAGAAGCGCCCGGCAGGTAATAAGGGAACAAAAGGGCCTTATTTTCTCGTAAAATGCCATAACCGGATAAATAGGGGTAAAAAATGGTCTTATTTTTCGCAAAAGGGCTGAAAAAATCCGATCAGTAACCTATCCAGCAGAAATAAGGCCATAAAATGCATAGGCATTGCATTAAACCTAACAAGATACCCGATGTGCATAAAGGCAGTCCAAGGCGTGGCGGTCAATAGGGTTCGAGTCTTGTTGTCTCTGCATGCTGCTTTGCACGATTATCCCTTTCGTTAAGGGAGTAAAGGTCGGGGGTTAGGAGAAATGAAGCAGACCGGAGAGCAGATCCATGACAGGAAGCGGTGGAAACGAAAATGCTGTGATTTTGCTGCAGTCTAAACCCTTCCGTCAGCAGAAACGACTGCATCGTCATACGGACCCCCGCCTGCTTCTTTGGCCTAAGGCCCGTCTCATGATTTCGAACCGATCTATTTTCTTCACCCCATATTTTCTTTCCTTTCCCCGAGGCTTGTCGGTTTCTCTGTTACCTGATCAAACGGGATAATTGTGCAAAGCTTCCGGACAGCGAGTGTTAACCTAACGCCAAAGGTTGCCGGCTTAACGGTCAAACATTAATGAAACGCTAGTGTTGCGGAGCCCAAATAAGGCCCTTTTATTCCCCTATTCCAGGTCGCACCGGGGTATTGCTCCGCGCGAACAAAAAAAACGGAGAGCATTCGCTCTCCGTTTGCGACCGGATTTACCGGGATAGACCGGTGTACCGTCTCATAAGTCGATGGGTTGGTTGGATCAGTTTTTCGGAAGCACGGTTTCCGGATTGACCAGTTCGCCGTTTTCGTAAATCGCGAAGTGAACGTGGTTGTCGAGATCTTTTTCAATCTCATTGCGTCCGGCGCTGCCGATGACATCGCCTTGTTTCACCTCGGCGTCCTTCTTCACTTTAACTTCCGCCAAGCTTTCATACACCGTCTTCAGGTTGTTGGCATGGGTAATTTCCACGACATACCCCAGAAGCGGAACTTCTTCGACGCGGGTGACTTTCCCGCTCATGGCGGCGGTTACGTCAAACGGCTTGCGGTCTTCCCGCGCCAGGTCGATCCCGGTATTCGGCGTAAACGTATCGTTATACTGCACCAGGGCGGCCTGATGTTGCTCGGCCGTACCTTCCTTCTCATAGAAAGGCTTCACGACGGCAACCTCGGCGGCATTCGCCACCGGCCAAACGAGATCCTCGGAGGATGCGATCACTTCGGTCGCTTCTCCCCCTTTGGTATCTTCCTGTGTGGCTTCCTCTTCGCCGGACAGGTTTACGGTGTCGGTTACGCTGGCGGGGGTCGAGTCCATCGGCTTGTTGCTCGCATCCTGGTAGACCCACACTAAGGTTAGTATAATTGCCGCTGCCGCCACATATGCTGCCGGGTAAACCCATCTCTTCGACAATAGTCTCTTCCACGCGGATACCGGTTTTACCGGCTCTCCCAATCCAATTTTAGGAGATTCCTCGTGGGGTTGTTTTTTCTGGTTTTCATTCATTTGCTCATCACCTCAGTAACCATTGTTACCGGGGCGGATTCTTTTATACTTCGTTTATATTAATTTTTTTCTAAAAAATGAGAGGCCTGCTGAAAAGCGATCCCCGTATAGTAGTGTTTGAGAATTTGCGTGGCGGTAAATCCCTGCTTGGCCATGCCGTTCGCGCCCCACTGGCTCATGCCGACTCCGTGCCCGTACCCGTAGGTCGTGATCTTCACGGTATCGCCGTCCACGGCCAGCGTAAACTGGCTGGATCGCAGGTCGAGCTTCTCCCTGACCTCGCGGCCGGTGTAAACTCGGTCGCCGATGCGAATCTCTTTGACCCGGCGGCCGCTGGTCCACGAAAGGGTCTTGAACAGCTTGGCCGGGCTCAGTTTGGCTGAGGCCTTGGCGTCCCCCCGGCCGATCGCCGCCATCGCAGCCTGCACGCTCTCCGGTACCGCTTGCCCCAGCTTGCCGTACAGCTGCGTCAACGGCATTTCGAGCGTCTCGCGGTTTTTCGGGTTGATGGCCGCGTCCCAAGGACTGGGAACGCTGCGAAGATACGGTATCTTGAGCGACCAGTATTCCTCGGAGTTCTCCGTGTAACCGCCGCTGGAGGAGAAAAAGGAGGCGGTAATCGGCTGGCCCCGGAACGTCATCACGAGGCCTTCCGTCTGCCGGACCGCCTGCCGCAGCTTGGCGAGCTGCTCGGACTTCCCCTGCTTCGGCCAATCTGCCAATACGGCGCGGGATAGATAGGCTTGATGTTCGACGGTGTCGTTCACGTCGGCCTTATTCCCCGCGATCCCGCTCGTATCGCCGGCCGCCAACCGCCGGACGATGAAGGTGCGCGCCGCAATGGCCTGCGCTTTGAGCGCCGCAAGCTCAAAGTCCGCCGGCATTTCGGCGGCCAGCACGCCGGTCACGTATTGCTCGAGCGGCACGGTCTCGACGGCGCCGGTGCGCGTGAGGTAGACGCGCACCGGCGTCTCGTCCGCCGGCTGCGCGAAGGAACTTTTCTGCAAAGGCATCGATCGAGGCTGGGTCCAGCAAGTCCATCACTTCAATTTCGATGCCAT
>NZ_JBNYYG010000036.1:0-56524 GCF_050565405.1 Paenibacillus macerans
CAAGACTCGAACCCTATTGACCGCCACGCCTTGGCCTGCCTTTATGCACATCGGGTATCTTGTTGGGTTTAATGCAACGCCTATGGCTTCGGATAGCTGTAACGGACTCAGATGCGCTTATTTGGCCCCATCCAGAGCGAAATGCCCTATTTGCCGGTGATAAGGGTTATACGGTCCGTTACATCGTGATCGTGATCAAGATCGAAATCATGATAGATCGCAACCATAATCGCAACCATAATCGTGATCTTGACAGTAAATCGTAGCCTAATCACGATCGGAGCAGCGTATGCAACAAGCCCAACCGATCAGCAGACATGCGTACCTGACTATTCATTAAGCCTGGGAAATAGGACGGGAAATAGCGATTAGCGTCATCTCAGTCCGTTAGAGCTGGAGTTTGCAAAAATCAGCACCGCTAACAGCTAACAGCTTCAAACCTCTCGCTATAGCGCCATCATCGTTCGCATCATCGTTCGCATCATCGTCCGCATCATCATCCGTATCAACGTCCGCCATCAACAGCCCGCAACAATACTCGTCATCAACCTACGGCTATAAACCGCCAATTCCCGGCCAAGTCGGGCTGGCTCCAGCCCGAGTAGCCCCTAGGGGATCGACCTACTGCTGCAGCTGGCGCAGCACGGTGATTTCCACGCGGCGGTTTTTTTGCCGGCTCTCGGCGGTGGCGTTGTCGGCGGCCGGGCGGGTGTCGGCGTAGCCGGCATATTGGAAGTGCTGCGGATCAAGCTTCTCTTGATCGATGAAATACCGCAGCACCGACAGCGCTCTTGCCCCCGACAGCTCCCAGTTGTCCTTGAACTCCGACGAGTAAACGATCGGCAAACTGTCCGTATGGCCTTCGATGCTGATCACCGTGTCGAGCTGGCGGAACAGGCTGGCAAGCTTGGCGAGCGTTTTGGCCGAGCCGCTTTTCAGGCCGGCTTTGCCGGTATCGAACAGGAAGCGGTCGCTTAACGTGATCGAGATGCCCTTCGGCAAATCGGCGACCCGGATCTGGTCCTCCAGGCGATTGTCTTTGATATACGCTTCAATCAGCTTCATCAGATTGGCGAGCTCTTCCTCCTGCCGGCGAAAAGCCAGCTCCCGCTCGGTCAGGGGGGCTTGTCCGGAGCTGTCGGCCTGCCCCGTAGTGCCTGCGCCTTCGCCTTGCTTGCTGCCGTTCTCGGCCGAAGCGGGCGGATTCTTATGGCTGTAACGATCCTCCGTTCCGGTAATCCCGCTGCCCAGCTCAAGCAGGGAATCCCCGCTTTTGAACGTCTGCTGCAGGGAGGCGGTGACGACTTCGTATTTTTCCACGTCCAAACGGCTCATCGCATACATCACCACGAAAAAAATCAGCAATAGCGTAATCAAATCCGCATACGTGATCATCCAACGGTCCTTCGTGTCATGGCGCTCCGACCGGCGTCTGCGCCGTTCGCGCACCCGCTGCTCCGGAGCGCTATTCTTGCTCTGGTTGCTTGATGGTCTCATATTTCGTTTTCCCCGGAACCGGAACGGAAGCTTGTGTTCGGTCCTAGCTCAGCCTCAGGTTCCGCAGCCGGGAGGAGGCGTTTGGTATCGGCGGTATACGACTCCAGCTTGCGGCGTACCAGGAGGGGATGATCCCCGTTTTGAATCGACAAAATGCCTTCCAGCATCATATCCATGCGATCCACTTCGTCCTCGCTGCGCGCCTTGATCTTGGACGCGATCGGGAGAAAAATCAGGTTGGCGCTGGCAACCCCATACAAGGTCGCGGTAAAAGCGAGCGCGATCGACGGGCCCAGCGCGGTTGGTTCGGACAGGCTGCCGAGCACGTGAATCAGGCCCATCACCGTGCCGATAATCCCCATCGTCGGGGCATAGCCGCCGGCGGATTCGAAAATTTTGGCGTAGCCTTCATATTTCTTGGCCACGGCATCGATTTCCAGCTCCATAATTTGCTGGACCATGCTGCGGTCGGTTCCGTCGACGACGAGCTGGATGCCCTCCCGCAGAAAAGGGTTGCGATGCTCGGCCGCTTTTTTCTCCAGGGCCAATACTCCCTCGCGGCGGGCGATCGAAGACATGCTGACCACATCCTCGATGATGTCATCCGGAGCCGGGGTTTTCGACATAAACGCAAGGGCCAGCGCATGCGGCACCTGTCGCAGTTTGGCCACCGGGAAGCTGATCAGCACCGCGGCGAGCGTACCGCCGAATACGATTAAGGCGGCGGTAATCTGCATCAATCCCGCCAATTCTCCGCCTTCCCACAAAAAACCGCCGATCAGGGCGGCCAGTCCGATAATGATGCCCAACAACGTTGCAATATCCATGGAAAATGTACAACTCCTATTCTCGACTTACCGTTTGCATCTGAAGGATGAAAAAGGTATAATACATGGGAACACCCATTCCTATTTTGATAAATTTAGGAAGGATCTTTCGATTGACGCGTGGTTTATTCATGGTAATCATGACCGATCCTAGATAATACGCAATAGGTTGAGGCGAAAAGTCTCTTTCATTATATAAGATGTCTGCCGGAGACTCTTCTAGTATTCCATTCCATTTTAGACGATAGGGTGATGTTGGACAATGAGTGAAATAGTATTCAGCAATAATAAATTTGAGCTCATCTCCGAGTTCACCCCGCAGGGGGATCAGCCGGGAGCCATAGACGAATTGGTTGAGGGCGTGCTGGCCGGAAAAAGACACCAAACGCTGCTCGGTGCAACAGGGACAGGAAAAACGTTTACGATCGCCCAAACGATCGCGAAGCTTGGCAGACCTACCCTCATCATCGCTCATAACAAAACGTTGGCGGCTCAGCTGGCCAGCGAGTTCAGAGAATTTTTCCCCAACAACTCGGTAGACTACTTCGTCAGTTACTACGACTACTATCAACCGGAAGCCTATATTCCTTCCTCCGATACCTACATTGAGAAAGATTCCAGCATCAACGAAGAGATCGATAAGCTGCGGCACTCGGCGACGAGCGCGTTGTTCGAGCGGCGGGACGTCATCATCGTGGCGAGCGTGTCGTGCATCTACGGCCTCGGTTCGCCGGAGGAGTACCGGAACTTGGTGCTGTCACTGCGGGTAGGGATGGAGAAGCCGAGGAACCAGATTTTGAGCCGGCTGGTGGATATCCAATATCAACGGAACGATATCAACTTCGTACGCGGCACGTTTCGGGTGCGCGGGGACGTGCTGGAGATTTTTCCGGCATCGAACAGCGAACATGCGATGCGCGTGGAGTTTTTTGGCGACGAGATCGAACGGATCACGGAAATCGACGTATTGACCGGCGAATTGATCGGCGAGCGGGAACATGTAGCGATTTTCCCGGCATCTCACTTCGTCACGCAGGAGGAGACGATGCGTGTAGCGATCGGCAACATCGAACGCGAGCTGGAAGAACGGCTGGAGTTGTTCCGCGCTCAGGGCAAGCTTCTGGAAGCCCAGCGGCTGGAGCAGCGGACGCGGTACGATATCGAAATGATGAAGGAAGTCGGCTTCTGCTCCGGGATCGAGAACTATTCCGGACCGCTGACCTTCCGCGAGCGCGGGGCGACGCCGTATACGCTGCTGGACTATTTTCCCGACGATATGCTGGTCGTCATAGACGAATCCCACGTGACGCTGCCGCAGATCCGGGCGATGTACAACGGTGACCAGGCGCGCAAAAACGTGCTGGTGGATCATGGCTTCCGCCTCCCGTCGGCGCTGGACAACCGGCCGCTCCGTTTCGAGGAGTTCGAAGGCAAGGCCAAACAGCTGATTTACGTATCGGCGACGCCGGGTCCGTACGAACTGGAGCATTGCAACACGATGGTGCAGCAGATCATCCGTCCGACGGGGCTGCTTGATCCGGTGATCGAGGTACGGCCGACGAAGGGGCAAATCGATGATCTGATCGGAGAGATCCGCGACCGCATCGCCAAAGACGAACGCGTGCTCGTGACGACGCTGACGAAGAAGATGTCCGAGGATTTGACCGACTATCTCAAAGAAATCGGCATCAAAGTCAGGTATCTGCATTCGGATATCAAGACGCTGGAGCGGATGAGCATTTTGCGCGACCTGCGGCTGGGCACGTTCCATGTGTTGATCGGAATCAACCTGCTGCGGGAAGGCCTGGATTTGCCCGAGGTGTCGCTCGTGGCGATTTTGGACGCCGACAAGGAAGGGTTCCTGCGGTCGGAGCGCTCGCTGATCCAGACGATCGGGCGGGCCGCCCGGAACTCGGAAGGCCGGGTACTGATGTACGGGGATAACATTACCGAGTCAATGGATAAGGCGATCAAAGAAACCGAGCGGCGGCGCACCATTCAGATCGCGTATAATGAGAAGCACGGAATCACGCCGCAGACCATCAAGAAGAAGGTACGCGACGTTATCGAAGCGACCAAGGTAGCGGAGAGCAAGAGCGATTACCTGGCCGATGCGGCCAAGGCGAAGATGTCCAAACGCGACCGCGAAGCGATGATCGGCCGCCTCGAAGCGGAGATGAAGGAAGCCGCGAAGAACCTGCAGTTCGAACGCGCCGCCGAGCTTCGCGATGCCGTCATGGAGCTCAGGGCGGAGTAAAAAGGGCAAATCGCATCACTACGGTCCGTTAGGATAGACCGGCCATGTTTAAATCATTCTGCTGGCGTTCTGCTAGCTAGAGATAGAAGTTCATAAGTTCGTGATCAATGGGAAGTCGTTTTTAAACAAACTATATTAAATAAAGGTTCAAAAATAGGCTTTTCAGCACCGAGAAGGTTGGATGAAGCTAGGGAGTGAGTAGCGGAGCGTAGACAGATCTACGTGAGCAACGGAAGTCCCGGCTGAGTTCAAGATTCGACGCCGAATCCGCTCCTATGAGTTGCTTCGTGATGGGAAGCTGATTTTTAAACAACCTATATAAAGGGAGATGAAACCGTTGGCTAGTGAGAATATCGTAATCAAGGGCGCACGGGCCCACAATTTAAAGAACATCAACATTACGATCCCGCGCGACAAATTCGTCGTGCTGACGGGGCTGAGCGGCTCAGGTAAGTCCTCGCTCGCCTTCGATACGATTTATGCCGAAGGGCAACGCCGTTACGTCGAGTCGCTGTCGGCGTATGCCCGGCAGTTTTTGGGGCAGATGGAGAAACCGGACGTGGACTCGATCGAAGGCTTGTCTCCGGCGATTTCCATCGACCAGAAGACGACCAGCCGCAATCCCCGTTCCACGGTAGGCACCGTGACGGAAATTTACGATTATCTTCGGCTGCTCTTTGCCCGGGTAGGCCATCCGCATTGCCCGGAACATGGCATCGAAATTACCTCCCAGACGGTCGAGCAGATGGTTGACCGCATCATGCAGTATCCCGAGCGGACGAGATTGCAAATCCTGGCCCCGGTCGTCTCCGGGAAAAAGGGCGAGCACAAAAGTCTGTTCAGCGAAATCGCCAAGCAGGGCTTCGTGCGCGTCCGGGTCGACGGAGAACAGCGGGATCTTTCGGAGAATATCGAGCTCGAGAAGAACAAAAAGCACTCCATCGAGGTCATCGTTGACCGGATCGTGGTGAAGGAGGACGCTCGCACTCGCCTGGCGGACTCCATCGAGACGGCTCTTAAAATGTCCGGCGGGCAAATTCTCGTCGATATCATCGGTCAGGAGGAGCTGCGATTCAGCTCCAACTTTGCCTGCCCGATCTGCGGATTCAGCCTTGATGAGCTGTCGCCGCGAATGTTTTCGTTCAACAGCCCGTTCGGGGCTTGCCCGGAATGCGACGGACTGGGCGTGAAGATGATCATCGACCCGGACCTGCTCGTTTCGAATCCGTCCAAAACGATTGAGGAAGGCGCTTTTGAAGCTTGGGCCGGCAGCACCTCCAACTACTATCCGCAATTTTTGAAGTCGGTTTGCGAGCACTACGGCATCCCGCAGGATGTCCCGGTTTCCGAACTGACGAAGGAGCAAATGGACAAGCTGCTATACGGGACGGGAGATACGAAAATCCGCTTCCGTTACGAAAATGATTTCGGCATGAGCAAAGACGCGTACGTGACATTCGAAGGGATCATTCCCAATCTGGAACGCCGCTACCGGGAGACCGCCTCGGATGGCATCCGCGAGTTCATCGAGGAATTTATGGGCTCGAAGCCTTGCGGCAGCTGCCATGGTCATCGTCTGAAGAAAGAGGTTCTCGCCGTTACCGTCAACGATCAGAACATGGCGTACGTGACGTCGTTGTCGATCGGGGAAGCGATGAAGTTCTTCGAGGGACTGGTGCTCAGCGAAAAAGAAGCCGCCATTGCCCATATGATCATGAAGGAAATTAACAGCCGACTTGGTTTCCTGGTGAATGTCGGACTCGAATACCTGACGCTTAGCCGCGCGGCCGGTACGTTGTCCGGCGGGGAAGCCCAACGTATCCGGTTGGCCACGCAGATCGGCTCGAGCTTGATGGGCGTGTTGTACATTCTCGACGAGCCCAGCATCGGGCTGCATCAACGGGATAACGACCGTTTGATCGCCACCTTGGGGCATATGCGCGATCTCGGCAATACGCTGATCGTCGTCGAGCACGACGAGGATACGATGATGGCGGCCGACTATATTATCGATATCGGACCGGGAGCGGGGATTCACGGCGGCCAGGTCATCTCGCAAGGAACGCCGCAGGAGATCATGAACGATCCGCGTTCGCTGACCGGCCAATATTTAAGCGGCAAGAAATTCATTCCGGTTCCGCTTACCCGTCGCAAGCCGAATGGACGTTGGTTGGAGGTCAAAGGCGCCAAGGAGAATAACTTAAAGAACATTAACGTGAAATTCCCGATCGGCGTGTTTACGGCGGTTACGGGGGTTTCCGGTTCGGGGAAATCGACGCTCGTGAACGAAATTCTGTACAAAACGCTGGCGCGCGATTTGAACAGAGCGAGAGTCCGTCCGGGACAATACAAGGAGATCAAGGGCTTGGAGCATGTCGATAAGGTCATCGATATCGACCAGTCGCCGATCGGGCGCACGCCGCGTTCCAACCCTGCTACGTACACCGGCGTATTTGACGATATCCGCGACCTGTTCTCGCAGACGACCGAAGCGAAGGTGCGGGGCTACAAGAAGGGCCGTTTCAGCTTCAACATCAAAGGCGGGCGTTGCGAGGCCTGCCGCGGCGACGGGATCATCAAAATCGAAATGCACTTCCTGCCGGACGTCTATGTGCCTTGCGAGGTATGCAAAGGCAAACGTTATAACCGGGAGACGCTGGAGGTCAAATATAAGAACAAGAGCATTGCCGATGTGCTCGAGATGACGATCGAGGATGCGACAGACTTCTTCCAAAACATTCCGAAGATTCACCGCAAGCTGCAAACGCTGCTGGACGTAGGCTTGGGCTACGTGAACCTGGGCCAACCGGCAACGACGTTGTCCGGCGGGGAAGCGCAGCGCGTGAAGTTGGCCTCCGAGCTGTATCGCCGCAGTACCGGCAAAACGATCTACATTTTGGATGAACCGACGACCGGTTTGCATGTCGACGACATCGATCGGCTACTGACGGTACTCCATCGCCTCGTCGATTCGGGAGAAACCGTGCTGGTGATCGAACATAATTTGGATGTGATCAAAACGGCGGACTACCTGATCGATCTGGGACCGGAAGGCGGAACGGGAGGCGGCACGGTGATTGCCACCGGCTCGCCGGAAGACATCGTAAAGGTCGAAGAATCCTACACCGGCCGTTACCTGGCACCGATCCTGAAGCGCGATGCGAAGCGTACGGCGGAGCTGGAAGAAGTAGAAGTGCAGAACCGCGAAGTGGTGTAAATAAGATAGATGAAAAACAGTCCTCCAGCAATCGATAGCTAAAGGACTGTTTTTTTGTTATATATCATATTCCATATATGGTATAATTAACCTAACAACAGAATGGCTATAAAGGGCGGTCGGCTAGTCTCCTGCAAAGGAGGTGATGCCTGTGGAGGTTAAGGATGCCTTGACGTTAATGATTAGTTTTGGAGCGTTTCATGTCGCGCTAATTGGGCTGATCGTTACGATCGTCATCGCATTGAACCAAAACAAAAAGAAATAGACCGCCCCCCAACAAGGTAACGATCTATTTCGATAGACAAAACCTTTGACAGCCTACCGCCCTTAAAAGCGGCTGTTGCCGAGTGGAGATGTTCCCGCATCTCCGCTCTTTTTTAATGTATCCTTCTAATTCCCATAATATCACAAATCTTGCCGGATTTAAAATGAATTAAGCGATTTCGGGCGTTCGCTTTGTTTACGAGGCAATGCCCGCCTCTAATATGCCGCTCAGCTTCTCTTGGAAGGCCGGAACGCCCACGCGATTTACGAAGTCATGGAAGGACTCGGCGACGGAGCGGTTTTCTTTGTAGAACAACAGGAGCTGTTCCAGCACTTGGGCAACCTGATCGCCCTTTACGCGGCCTTTCAGGCCTTGGTTAAACTGGGCCTGCGGTCCGTTTTGGCCGCCTCCCAAAGTGCCGCCCACCGCAATGTCGAAAGCGTCGACCATGCCCTCGGGCGTTTTGACCAACGAGCCTTGCAGGCCGATGTCGGCGATATGCTTTTGACCGCAGGCATTCGGGCACCCGATGAAGTGGATACGGACTTTTTCATCCAACTCCACGTGCTGGTCCAGGTATTCGGCTACTTCCACCGCGCGGCGCTTGGTCTCCACGATGGCGAGATTGCAAAATTCATTGCCTGTGCAGGACACGGTACGGCTAATAAAATGGTTCGGATTCGGCGTCAGACGCTGCAGCACCGGAGCTTTCAGCGCCTCCTCCAGCTTTTCGTCCGGAACGCCGCTCAGCAGAATATTTTGCGACATCGTGGTACGGATTTTACCTTCGCCGTATTGGTCGGCCACATCGGCCAACTGCACCAGTTCATCGGCGTCTAAACGGCCAACCGGTACATTGAGACCGATATAGTTAAGGCCTTCCTGTTTTTGCGGATGCACGCCGTCGAAATAAGCCGCTTGCCAGCCGACGGTTTTATCTTCTCCGCGGGTAGGCAGATCGCCGACCAGTTCGATCAGCTTGTCTTTGAATTTTTCCGGTCCCCAATCGGCGACGAGGAATTTCAGGCGGGCATGATGGCGTTTTTCCCGGTAACCGTAATCGCGGAAAATCGTCGTTACGCCGATCGCCACCTTCAGCACTTCCTCCGGCCGGACGAAGATATCAAGCGGCTTGGCCAAATGAGGTTTTGCGGACAAACCGCCGCCAACCATCGCATGGAAACCGATCACCTCTTGGCCATCGACCACTTTTACCGCGGGCGTGAACGAGAGGTCGTTGATTTCGGCTTGGGCGTTGTTATAGGTATTGGCCGAGATCGACATTTTGTATTTGCGCGGCAAGTTGGAGAAATCGCGGTTCAGCAGGAAAAAGCGATTCACCTCTTCAACGATGTCGGTCGTGTCGATCAGTTCGTCTTTGTCGATACCGGCCAGCGGGTTACCCACAATGGTCCGCGGGCAGTCGCCGCATGCTTCGAACGAATACAAGCCGACGGCTTCCAACCGGCTAAAAATATCCGGCAAATGTTCTACGCGCAGCCAGTGAAATTGAATGGCCTGGCGAGTAGTCACGTCGACGAGATCGCGACCGTATAGCCGGGCGATATCCGCCAAAGCCCGCGCTTGTGGCGTGGTCATGACCCCGCTGTTGATGCGCACGCGCATCATGAAATGGCCATCCTTCGGTTTTTGCTGATACACGCCGGCCCACTTGAAACGATCCATGTCGTCGGCGGAAATAGAATCGTAACCCTTCTCCGCGTACTCCTCAATGATTGTGCGAATGACATCCAACCCGTCTTTTTCCAGTTTGACGAACTCGAACTTGTTTAGTTTCTCCGGTTCAGCGGTCCAAATCGGTTCATAAGCCATCGTTTCCCCTCCTAAAATGCTGCTTTAAGTAAACGAACCCTGATCGAATCCGGCCTCGTAATTCCGACTAAAAAACTATGATATAAGTATATTCATGTTACCACAGATGCAAAATAGCGTAAATAAAGAATGGCAAATACGAGTATCAAACTTCTTTATGGATTGCTAAAGAACTAATGATAATGTATGTGTCAAGGAAATAACGCATAAAATGTAGGGTAAATGCAGTGGGAGATGTTGATTTCCCGTAATTTTTTTGACATTTTTTTGTCTTTCCACTTGCATCCGGCGTGGAGGGAAGATAACATAGAAGAAGATATGTAATTTCGTGGATTTCAAGAGGGGGTTTCGCGATGTTGCTCGCAGCAGCGGGAGAAACGACAACGACGTATAACGGTTTCGATATTTTTATGATTTTGTTTACGATCATTATTTTTATCGGCGTGGTACGCCTGTTGATCCAACGCCCGAAGAAAAACTTGTTTGCCATCGGGTTCGGAATCATCAGCCTGTTGGTCTTTTTAGCCTCGGATGCTATCATGATCAAGGCTTGGTTCAGTTAACCGCCAAAGCGGACGCTACATACTTCATCACATGAAATACCAAGGCGCCGTGTTCCTTAGGCTGGAACGGGGTGCCTTTTCATTTTTCCGGAAGTATCCTATAATGGAAAACAGGTGAAGCACACCTTGGCATCGTAAACGATGGCGGGGTGTGTTTTTTTATTTGCTCAAATGGATGATTTTCACAAAAAAAGCAAGATGGAAGGAGGCTCGGGCGAAGATGGGGCGAAATAGTAAAGATACCTATTTTTTCTTAATGGGGTGAAGTCTGTACAAGTTGAATACTGCGCTTGCTTTGCTGGTGCTGGCCGGAGCTTTCTTGGTATGCCGGTTGAATTGGAAATGGAGCAATCATCAATACATAGGAGTGATTGGGTTGAAGAAAATGATCATGGTGTTGTTAAGTGGAGTAATTTCACTTGGGGCAATTCAGGCAATTCCCGCAAGTGCAGTTAGAGCTGATGCTGTTATAACTGGTGGGCCCAAGTTGGCCGTGTTGGTCGATGGGAGAAAAATCAAATTTCAGGGTGGAGAACCCGTGTCTGAAAACGGTCGAGTCCAAGTGCCGTTACGCGGGGTTGGGGAGGCTTTGGGGGCTGAAGTGGGGTTCTCCGGACAGACCGTTACTTACAAAAAAGGAGACAAAACCATCGCCCTGACTTTAGGCAGTGAGGTGGCTACGGTCGACGGTAAGAAAGTGAACATGGACACGAAAGCAAAAGCTGTGAAGGGGCGGACTTATGTGCCTTTACGTTTTGTGAGTGAGAATCTGGGCGAAAGCGTGAGTTGGGATCAGGTGGGGAATTGGGTGTGGATTGGTAAAAAAGATATCCCTACTCCGGAAGAAGCAGGGGTGAAGAATGTACCTGTTTATGAGTTTACAAAGCTGATTGGTGAACATGTTTGGGTTCTAACAAGTGCAGAGGAAGTAGAGTACAAAACGGTAAATGTAATTAAAGCAGATCAACTTCCCTTAAAGATTGGAGATCGGGTTATTTATGATCTATGGCCCGTCAAGCAGGGAACTATTGAAGGGTTGAGAATGCATGCTTCTAACGGTAGTCCTATATTGGTTTTCCTTGGTTCTAAATTTGATGCTCGAAAAAGAGACCCAAGAGAAAGCCTTTCAGTAACTCATCCGGATAAAACTCGTACTGTGACCTATGCCGTTAAAAGTGGTCATGATGTGGATATAGATCTGAATTTTGAAAAATTCAGGTTAGCACAGGTGGATTATATTGTGGTAGCTATGTCTTCCAATGCTTTAACCGTCATTGAGAACCCGTTCAAATAGGGGGATGGCATGGGTGAAAAAAATTTTTATGACCGTGTTGGCTTCCCTAATATTATTAAGCAGCATTGCACTTCCTCCAAAGGTGGATGCAGCCAGTACATTACCAACGACTCAAGACAAAAACGACCCTAACAAATATTATTTCGTTGCCTTATTTAGTTCGGATATTTGGCGCAGATCGGACGGGAAGACCTGGACAGGCGATGGTAATCCGGGTGGATCAGTAAACATAACTTTTCCTTATTCTTTTGACTTTCCGGAACGCAAAATAAAAAGTGTACAGGTAGCTAGATTCAAAGCTCCTGGTGATTGGGATAATGGTTTAGATATTTGGAATACGTCTCGGTACAACTCAATGGATTGGGATGAAACCACAAAATATATGAGTAACAATTTTAGTTCTGTTCGATCAGGCTCCTTGACAGGTATTGGTACCAGTTCAGTTTCTTTTAAGGTACAGGTATCAGGTACTTTAACAACAACTCAGCCAGACAATGCTGGTAAGGACATAACCGAAGAAGGTGGTGGGGGACTAGATCCAGGCGTTCTAGGCTACCGTTACTATTTCCCTTCAATGCTTACCATTGAGTTGGAGCCAGAGGGCGGAAAGGCCGTCTTTAAACACTATACTACTGATGGGAAATCACTTAATGGAATTGATGGATTTAAAGATTATGAAAAACCATTAATAAAAGATCAGAGATATGAGTTTCCTCCCACGCCGGGAACAACAAAATATGAATACCAGGGGTGGAAAAAAAGTACGACAGGCCCTCCGAGTGGGGGAATCATCGAAAAAGGCGAACCGTATCCACTTGACCCATACATAGGCGGCTTTGATTACTACATCAATTACTACTACGAGAAAAAGGGCGACGATATCCCGCAAGATCCTCAATGTACGCAGCCAACCCCCGGGAGCGTCATTAACGCTCCGCTGAATGATCCCGGCGCAAACGCCGTGATTCGGGCGGATAGTCGGGGCGGGGAGCGGTTTAATGTACTGGACGGAATCCCCACCTCGGAAAGCTTGTACGGGAACGTCTTGGCGAAAAGCTATTTGACCCAAAACCGCTTCGTGGAAATGAGCGGGACGTGCACGTTCGATATGACGGTGAACCGGGATTACGAGTTAACTTGGGATCCGAAAAAAACGGAGACCGGGCCGGATGGAAAACCCCGTGAGATCCCTGATCCGCAAACGGAAACGGAGACCGTGACGAAGTCGTATTCGATCGAACGCAAATACTCGTTTTGGGTGATCGATAATTTGGAAGTGTACAAAATCAACGAGGCGGCATTGGGGAACTACGCTTTTGAGGGGAACGGCATACGGATTCAGCCGAGCGGATATTCGCCTCCGAGTTACGCCACTGCCCGATCCGGCGGGTTCACGCCGCCAGCGCCGTCAAATCCGGTAGAAGCTCCGCCGGGCAGCAAGTCGGGAGGAAAGACCAAGCCTGACGTCAGTGGGGAAAACCTGAAATCCTACGCGGAGGACGCTGTCGACGAAGTTAAAGTCAATAACGATACGCTTACGTTTAACGGCCATACCATCATGAACGGCTCGCAGGCCGAACGTGCGGGGCAAAGACCCGGTCAGATCCCCGTGGCTCCTCCAATCTCCAACAATGTGCTGTATAGTCCGGGGCATGTCGTTCCGATCAGTAAAACGAACAAGGCGGATCAACCCAGCAGCGGGACGATCGCTTACGGTATCATGGCCGGGAACATCAACGGCGGCGGGGACAAGTCTTTTCCCATCTACGGCATCAATTCGGTGACGGTGCATACGCCCGTGGTGATCTACCCCGGCGTCTCCGACGACCGCGCCCATAATCAAAAAACGAACCCGGCGGCAGGGCGGTCCGCCATCATCTTGGATCGGCCTTTTACAATTCAAATGCCCAACAGCGGCCAGCATACGAATTATCTCGGTTACGGGAACCGAAATTACCTCAAGTATATCGGCAGCAAGCAGGTGCGTTTCCCGTTTGATGCGTACGACGGGACGAGGACGACTTTTTATCCGAAACATACCTGGATCGAGGTGGATAAGGCGAGGGAGTCGTTTGCCTTTTTTCTTCCGGTCTGGGTGGATGAAGGGTTTTACGATATCGAGTTTCGGACGATTGCCCATAATGCGCCTTCCGGAGCTGCGGAGCAGACGAACGCCAACCTCAATCTCGCCAACCACATTGCCTATGATACCGTGCCGGTGGATGCGATCGGGCGGGTCTATGATTTCAGGGTGACGGATATCGCCGATTACAACTGGGAAACCGTGTTTCGAACGGCCGCGGGAAGCCGGACGCCAACGGGCGCTGCTTATTGGGTAGGGCTAAACGGCATCGATGGAGAGCCCAAGGGGAATCCCGCGCCATTTACGCTGCCGATTCGTCCGGGGAGCCATCCCCTATACAAAAATGGCGTCATTAAAACGGGGTACCATTTCAAGTTCGACCTGAAAACGAAAGGCAATATGTACGGGCCGCAGGATCAGATCGTCATTACGCCTTCGTTTTATTTTGTCGATGCGGTGGATGGGAAACGACAACCCGCCGATTTGTATTACCATACCGGCAGCCGAAGCTATGTGCGGATCGGCTCGCCTTCGGACAAGGTGCAGCGTTATGTGATTTTGAACGAGCGGCTGCGGAACGTGCCGGAAGAGGAACTGACCGATACGGCGTTGTTCAAGTACGATCACGACTACACGTTTAATCAGGTGGCCGGGATCGGGCGCAGCCAGTTCGTGCAAAACTACATCAACAAGCAGGCGACGCAAAAAACGCCCATCGGGAGCCTGAGCCTGCTGAGATTGCCGGAAACCGTGCGGACGCTGATCGGGCCGAAGTCGGGGATTCCCGGCGGCGTCGATCCTGCCCGGGTAAATGCCGCAGTGCAAAAATGGTACGGGGAATACAGCTTGCCCGCGGAACTGTATGCCGTGGCGGCGGGAACGAACGTGGCCGAGTATGGCAGGACGCATGGGGGATTAACCGACCGATCGGCGATCTTTTTGAAAAACGGGTATATTGTCGTCAATTTCAATATCGAAACGGTGCGCAACGGGGAGGCAAGCAAGCCCTACCTCCAATACGTTCATGCGCCGCTGATGAACCAGTGGTACGGAATGGAAGGATATGCGCGGAATGTGACCGACCCTTACGGGCGGCATTTTACGCTGCTGGACGGGGACGTCGTGTTTTATCACGCGGATTTGTCGAGCCGGGATGATTTCCGTTCCCTGGTGACGCATTAAATAGTTTGATGCACTGCTCCTTTCTCCAGTATTTGGGGGAGGAGTTCTTTTTTTAGATAGGGCGAACGTTATTAGGAGATTTCTCGCTTGGAGCCGCCTGCTTCATTTCCCGGAGGATTTGACTCACCCGGCTCTGGGATACTCCTACCAACCGTGCCCATTCGGTTTGTGTGCCGTTGGGGTAGGTACGCATTGCTTCGAGAAGCCGTTCATAAGCCTTGCCGTATCTTCGGCCTGGTTTTCTCGAAGTGGCGTTGCCTTTGGAATCACCGGCAAGTTTGTCTTCTGCGGCTGTCGAAACCTCTTCCATTCCCGTCGCGGATTCCCGTAGGTCCAATTCAGGGTTCACCTGAAGCCGAATATCCCGTATGCACGACTGGCAAATAAATTTCTCGCGAAAATAGACCAGCCTGTCCATCGATTGACAGAACATGCAGACTTGCGTCTGATATTTGCGGACCATGATCCATTCGGAGTCAGGGTCAATGAAAAACTCCATAGGGTCTTTTTCCACGATTTTCAACACCCGTCTTAATTCAATGGGCAACACGATACGACCCAACTCGTCTAACATCCGAACGATCCCTGTACTTTTCATAAGGCCACCTCCAAATTATTTTCATATTGCACTATAATTCGATATGAAGCCAAAAAAATCCTGTAAACCCCAACCAGATTACCCTTATTTTCCTTATGGTTCGGATGCTTGTTGCATGACTTTTCTCAAATTGAAAAAGCTGCTGCGCCGGTTCTATGATACAATGTTCTAGTCTATTTTCAGATAAGTGAGATGCGGGAGGAACATCGAGTTATGCAACAAAGTCCTTTTATTGCCGTGGAGGGCGCGATAGGAGCCGGTAAAACCACCCTGGCCACGATGCTCGCCGAGCGGTTTGATTTTGCGCTCCTGAAGGAGATCGTGGAGGAAAATCCGTTCCTGGACAAGTTCTATCAGAATATCGAGGAATGGAGCTTTCAACTGGAAATGTTCTTCTTGTGTAACCGGTATAAGCAACTGGAGGATGCGGCGAAGCATTATGTGTCCCAGCGCCGGCCGGTCGTATCGGATTACCATATCTATAAAAACTTGATTTTTGCCCAGCGCACGCTGAACGGGGGTAAGTTGGACAAATACCGGCAGATTTATCATCTGCTGACCGACGATTTGCCAAAGCCCAACTTTATCGTGTACATCAAGGCGGATCTTGCGACCTTGCTGCAAAGGATCGAAAAACGCGGCCGCCCATTCGAGCAAAACTTCGACGCCGGCTATTTGGAGGGGTTGATCGAGGATTACGAGGCGGCGATTACCTACATTAAAATGCATGAACCGGAAACGGTTATCATCACGGTTGACGGCAATGAGCTGGACTTTGTCGAGCACCCGGATCATTTTGAGCAAATCATTGCCGAGATAAAGGAGCATTTATAACCGATGAAGCAAGAATTCAACATTCCCCAAGACGCCTTGATCACGGTAGCGGGCACCGTGGGCGTCGGCAAGTCCACGCTGACCGCCGCATTGGCGGCTCGGCTCGGCTTCCGCACTTCAATGGAGAAGGTCGATCAGAATCCTTATTTGGAGAAGTTTTATCACGATTTTGAAAGATGGAGCTTCCATCTGCAAATTTACTTTTTGGCCGAGCGGTTTAAGGAGCAAAAAGCGATCGTCGAAGCGGGCGGCGGCTTTGTGCAGGACCGGTCGATTTACGAGGATACCGGTATTTTTGCCAAAATGCACGCCGACCAGGGCACGATGTCCAAAACCGATTACGAAACGTACACCAGCCTGTTTGAGGCGATGGTGATGACGCCGTATTTTCCGCACCCGGACGTCCTGATCTATTTGGAAGGCGATTTATCGTCGATTTTAAACCGCATCCGGCTGCGGGGCCGGGAAATGGAAATTCAGACCGACGTGTCCTATTGGGAGCATATGCACGAGCGATACGCCAAATGGATCGACGGGTTTCACGCTTGCCCCGTGCTGCGATTGAATATCGACGAATACGACGCGACGGACGAGTCCTCGCTGGACGAAATCATCCGCCAGGCGGCGGCGATCGTCCAGGCTTCGCGGGCGCGGCAAATCTGACGGAATGTTCCGGAACATAAGGGAAAAATATGGCGCTATTTCGGTGATATCGCTCATTTGACTTGAAGTAGAGGACATTTATGGCGCTATTTGTTCTATTTTATGGGGTATCTGTCCGCTGAGCCGTTTCCTCAGATTCATTCAAAATCATTCGGCCGATGGGAGTCGCCTCTCCTATCGGCTGTTTTCCGTGAGCGAAGCAGCGTCCTTCCCCTATCCATCGAAATATAATCTGCCTAAATACGTCATACCGCCTTGTGCGTGCCTATTACAGCCCTTCGTGCCGCCAGTCCTATTGAAGCCAGGTTTTTCCTTGCGAATGGATGGAAAAGCTAGAGTACGCCAACAATGTCTGCTAGAATAGTTAAGTTGGATGATTCAATTTTGAACTTTTGTGAGATGGATACGCCGGCAGAACCGGCTTGGGAGGAATATATGAGCACGACAGTATTAACGAGACAGGACGTGGAGCTGCTGGCGCCGGCCGGCGACTGGGATTGCATGCGGGCGGCGGTGGCGAACGGGGCGGACGCGGTGTTTTTCGGCGTGGAGAAGTTTAATGCCCGGGCCCGGGCGAACAATTTCCGCATGGACGAGCTGCCGGAAATCATGGCTTTTTTGCACAGCTATGGGGTCAAAGGGTTTCTGACCTTCAACATTCTCGTGTTCGAGGACGAGCTGCGGGACGCGCAGGAGTTGATCGAGGCGTGCATTCATGGCGGCGTGGACGCAGTGATCGTGCAGGACCTGGGGCTGGTGAAGCTGATCCGGGAGCTGTCGCCGGACTTTCCGATTCACGGATCGACGCAGATGACGATCACTTCGCCGGAGGCGGTGGAGTTCGTGAAGCCGTGGAATATGGAGCGCGTGGTGCTGGGCCGGGAAAACAACCTGAAGCAGATTAAAGTCATCGGGGAGCAGGCGAAGCTGCCGATGGAGGTTTTTGTGCACGGGGCGCTATGCGTCTCGTACTCCGGTCAATGCCTGACCTCGGAAATGTGGGGCGGCCGTTCGGCGAACCGCGGCGAATGCGCGCAGGCGTGCCGGCTGCCGTACGACCTGATGGTCGACGGAGAGCAGAAGCCGATGGGCGATGTGGCCTATCTGCTGTCGCCAAAGGATTTGGCGGCGATCGACATTATGCCGGAGCTGATCGAGGCGGGCGTGACCTCTTTTAAAATCGAAGGGCGGATGAAAAGCCCGGAGTATGTTGCGAATGTGGTAAGCAAATATCGCAAGGCGATCGACCTTTATTTTGAGGGCGATCACACGCGGCCATCCAAGGAGGAGATCCGCGAGCTGCAGCAAAGCTTTTCGCGCGGATTTACGCATGGCTTCCTGGAGGGCACGAACAATAAGAAGCTGGTCGAAGGAACCTTTCCGAAAAGCCGGGGCGTGTATCTCGGCCGCGTCGAAAAAGTGCTGCGGGACGGCGTGGTCTGCAAGCTGGAAGCGCCGCTGAAGCGGGGAGACGGGATCGTGTTCGATGCCGGGGATCCGACGAAAAAAGAAGAAGGCGGCCGCGTCTACGATCTGCGACGCCAAGGCGTGAAGCAGGAGGGCGAAACCGGCGAAGGCTGGATCGTCGACATCGTGCCGGGACGCAACGACGTGGATTTGCGCCGCGTGCATGTCGGCGACCGCGTATGGAAAACGAGCGATCCGGCGCTCGACAAACGGCTGCGCCAGACGTACGAGACGGAGAAGCCGTACCGCGTGTTCCCGGTGCATGTGCGGGCTGCGGGCCACGCCGGCGGGCTGCTGTCGACCTTCTGGACGGACGTGCAGAAGGGCACGACGGTGCAAGTCGACTCGGAGCTGGAGCTCGAGGTCGCGCAAAAACGGCCGATGGACGCGGCGCTGCTCGAAGAGCAGTTCGGGCGTCTCGGCGGCACGGTGTTCCAGCTCGAGAAGCTGGATGCGGAGCTCTATGGCGACGTAATCCTGCCGATGCGAGAGTTGAACGGCATCCGCCGGCGCGCGGTGGAGCTGCTCGCCGCCGAGCGGCCGAAGCCGCCCGTGTGGACGCGGGCGGCAGCCCCGGACGCCCCTGCCGCGGGCGGGGCGTCGCCGGCGCCGCAGGCCTCCCGCTTCGCGCGGGGGCCTGCAGCGCCCGTGAAGCGCGGCGGGGCGCAGCTCACCGCGCTGTGCCGCAGCCTGCCGCAGGTGCAGGCTGCGCTGGAAGCCGGCGTATCGATGATTTACGCCGACTTCGAGTTTATCAAGCAGTTCCCGGCAGCGGTGGACGCCGTTCGCGCAGCCGGCGCCAGAATCGCGCTGGCCACGCCGCGCATCCATATGCCGGGCGAAAACGGCTACCACAACAACATCCTGCGTCTCCAGCCAGACGCGGTGCTGGTGCGCAATACCGGGGCGCTGTATTACTACCTGCGCCACCGGCAGGAGAACCCGTCGGCCGCGCATCCGCGGCTGATCGGCGATTTCTCGCTGAACATCGCCAACCACAAAACGGCCGAGCTGTTCCTGGAAGCGGGTTGCGACGTCGTCACCCCGTCGTATGACCTGAACATCCAGCAGATGGTCGATTTGCTCCAGGTCAGTCCAACGGCGGACATGGAGATCGTCATCCATCAGCATTTGCCGATGTTCCATACCGAGCATTGCGTGTACTGCACCTTCCTGAGCGAAGGCACCGACTACACCAACTGCGGCCGGCCGTGCGAGGAGCACCGCGCCTCGCTGCAGGACCGGATCGGCATGTCCCATCCCGTCCGCGTGGACGAAGGCTGCCGCAATACGGTGTACAACGCGATCGAGCAATCCGGCGCGGAATATTTGAGCCATTTCCTCGAGTCGGGCGTATCGAGCTATCGGGTCGAATTCCTGGAGGAAACGCCGGAGCAGGTGCACGAGGTCATCGACCTCTACAACCGTGCATTGCGCGGCGAAATCAGCGGCACCCAGGTGTGGAAAACGCTGAAAGCGACCAACCAGCTCGGCGTCACGCGCGGACAACTGGTGAAATAAATAGAAAGGGAGCCTTTGCGGCGGTTTTGCCGCGCGGGGCTCTTTTTTTTGCGATGATATCGGTCAATGTCGATAGGCGAAAATCCGGTTTGAGGTAGCTGTCTGTAGGGTTCGTGCTTCGTGCCTTGTTGTCCTGCATGCTGCTTTGCACGATTATCCCTTTCGTTCAGGCGGCAGGAGTTGGTGGGTGGGGCTATTTTTGATTCGGGGGCGAGCGGATATGGGAAAGTCAATGCAGGAACGGATCTTCAACCCTTCAGCAGCCGTTATCGCAGCGAGCAAGGCCTTCATGGAGACGCTTGAACGGTGCGGGCCTATCTGATTATCTCGAACCTATCCGCTTCTCCACCAATTATTTTCTTTCTCACGGGCTTGTCTGTTTCTTAGCTATCTGATCAAACGGGATAATCATGCAAAGCGTCCGTACAGCGAGTGTTTATCAGTCGCCCAACCCCCCGGCCTTCCCCGTCCTCAAGCTTTCAACGCCCTTCCGCGTTTCTTGCCGCGACTTCTACACACACCTTATGACCAATTCCCGGGACGATCTTCCCGTTGAACAAATTTAACAATGGATTGACGCCCGGATAATACATATCCCTTATGATGAAATGCTGGTCCACTGAAGGGGCCGGCTATTTTAAGAAGGGAGGGGCTGTAAAGCGATGAATCAACGGCCGACGGTTCGCAGTACGTTGAAGGCGCTGTTGTATTTGCTGCCCGCATTTGCGGTTATTGGGGTGTTTACGGTTTATCCGCTGTTCAAGTCGCTGGAGCTCAGCTTTTATACGGAGTACGACTATTTCAAGGATATCGTTTACGCCACCGGATGGGGCAATTATGCAGAGGCACTGCACGATCCCGACTTTTGGCTGGCCATGCGCAACACACTGCTGTTCGTCGTTGGGGTTGTGCCCGTATCCGTAGTGATATCCCTGCTGATCGCGCTGATGCTGAACGCCAACATTCGGTTTCGCGGCCTGTTCCGAACCGTTTATTTTTTGCCGTATGTCACTTCGCTGGTGGCCGTTGCCGTCGTCTGGCAGTGGATTTACCACCGGGATTACGGCATTCTCAACTATTTTCTCGGCGGGCTGGGCATCAGTCCCGTTTCCTGGCTGAACACGCCGCAGCTTTCGATTCCGGCGCTTGTGCTGATGTCCATCTGGAAAAGTCTCGGGTACAACATCATCATCTTTCTGGCGGGCTTGCAAACGATCGACAAGCAATACGAGCAGGCCGCCAGCATCGACGGGGCGAATTACGCGCGGAGGCTTTGGCACATCGTGCTGCCGCTGCTGTCGCCGACGACTTTTTTCGTCGCCGTCGTTTCGGTCATTTCATCGTTCAAGGTGTTTGACGAAGTGTACGCCCTGTTCGGCGGCGGAGGCGGGAAAGCGGGGCCGGCCGACAGCGCGCTGACGATCGTGTTTTACGTCTTCCGCAAGTTTTACGCCGAATGGGATTTCGGCCTGGCCGCGGCGTCGTCCTATCTGATGTTTATTGTGATCGCGCTGATCACGGCCTTGCAATTTTATGCCGGCAGAAAGAAGGTGCATTATTGATGCGGAAGCCTCAAAAAGCGCGTCTCTTTCCGCCATCCGTCTTCCGTACGGCCCGGCGCGCGTTGATCTATGCGGTGCTTGTCCTAGGCGGCTTGACGATGATTCTGCCTTTCTACTGGATGATCACGACTTCGCTCAAGACGCCGGACGAAGTGGTGATGCTGCCGCCGCAATGGATCCCGCCCAGCTGGAAATGGGGAAATTACCGCGTTGCCTGGGAGGCGGCCCCTTTCGGGCGTTATTTGCTCAATAGCATGATCGTTACGCTGCTCAGCACGCTGGGCGAATTGATTACCTCCATCCTGGCCGCGTTTGCTTTCGCGCAGCTGCGTTTTTATGGCCGGGAGCTGTTGTTTTCCTTGCTGCTCGCCACCATGATGATCCCCGGGGAAATCCTGCTGACGCCGAATTTCGTGACCTTGACCGAGCTCGGCTGGATCGATCGTTACGAAGCGCTTATCGTTCCCTGGACGGCCAGCGTGTTTGCGATCTTTTTGTTCCGGCAGTATTTCCTTGGCATTCCGGAAGAGTTGTATGCGGCGGCCCGGATCGACGGCAGCGGCGACTTCACCTATTTGTGGCGCATCATGGTGCCGTTGGCGGGGCCGGTCATCATCACCAGCGGGCTGATCAAAGTGATCGGCAGTTGGAACGCGTTCCTGTGGCCGCTCATCGTGACCAACTCGGCGGAAATGCGCACCCTGCCGGTGGGCCTGACCGCATTTGTGTACGATACCGGCAAAAACTACGAGCTGCTGATGGCCGCCTCGTCGATGATCATCCTGCCGATGATCGCGCTTTACCTGTCAATGCAAAAGTACGTGGTTGAGGGCATTGCCCGCACGGGAATCAAGGGCTGAGGCGTTGTTGGGCAAGCTGTAAGAAATTTCGTACAAAACGTCTCCAATAACCTGCCCTCAGCTCGAGTTATACGATAAATCGTACAAATAGCGCCCTACCCGGCGTACATTTGGACTTTTTGTATGAAAAAACATACGAATTTTTATGGAAAAACCCTATTTATGAGGTTTTTATACGATTTTTCATGCAAACCGTTCATTTGAATGGGTCAAGGTACTGGGCGTGATTGAAAACGGGCCATGTCTTCAAAAGATACTTGAATTACCTCTTAAAGGTGGTGGTGGCCGGAGAAGAGCCGCGAAAAGGATGAAAGATGGCCCATGCCCTGTCGGAACGAACGCCGTGTGAAACGGTCAAAAAACGAAAGCGAGGAGAAACCATGTTGCAAAAAAAGCTGATTTCTGTCTTTATGCTTTGTTTGATCATGATTGCCGTTACAGCTTGCGGAGGAGGAGCCAACCCGGCAAGTACGGGCAATGCCGCGGGGAATCAAACCGCCACTGCCGCTAATTCCGGCAATACCGGAGCCGGAGGAAATGCAGCGAACGGGGAGGAAGGGAGTGCGGAAGCCGGTCCCGGATCCATCACGCTCGATCAGCCGGTGACGGTCGAGTTCTGGCACGCGATGTCCGGCCATTTGGAAGAGGTGCTGCAGCAACTGGCCGACGAATTTCACAACCAGAACCCTAATATTACGGTGAAGCTGGTGGCCCAGGGCAGCTACGACGATTTATCCCAGAAGCTGATGGCTGCGGCGAAAGCGAAAACTTCGCCGACGATGTCTCAGGCCTATTCCAACTGGCAAACCGAATATGTAGCGAACGATCTGATCGAGGACCTGACGACTTATATCAACGACGCCAAAGTGGGCCTGAGCGCCGAGGACCAGGCCGATATCGTCCAGGCTTTTAGGGACGACAACACCTGGGATGAGAAGCTGTACGGCGTGCCCTTCAACAAAAGTACGGAGGTGCTGTACTACAACCAGGACTATCTGGATCAATTCAAGCTTGCCGTCCCGACCACCTGGGATGAAGTGAAAACGGCTGCGGCCAAGCTGACGACCGGCATCAACGGCAAAAAAGTCGTCGGCATCGGTTTCGAAAATTCGGTATCCGGCAATTTGGCCACTTATGTCAAACAGGCGGGCGGCGAATACGTGACCGATGGCGGCCAAGTTGCGTTCCATTCGCCGGAGGGCGAAAAGGCGCTTGGCTATCTGTACGATTTGATTGTCACGACCAAAACGGGACGTTTGGCCGGTGAAGACGGTTATATGTCCGATCCGTTTGGTCGCGGGGACGTCGCGATGTATATAGGCTCTTCCGCCGGCACTTCCTTTGTAGGCAGCGCGGTGAACGGCAAATTCAAATGGTCGACCGCCCCATTGCCGAAGGACAAAGCTGCCGCCTCTCCGTTTCAAGGCACGAACGTGATTGTGTTCCAAAGCGCCGTGCCGGAGCAAAAACTCGCGGCCTGGGAGTTCGGAAAATTCCTGATCTCCAAGGAATCGACGATTCAGTGGGCCAAGGAAACCGGATATGTGCCGGTGCGGGGTTCGGCGCTGGAGGACGGCGCGTGGATGGACTTCATCGCGGAGCATCCCGAACAAAAGGCGGCGTCGCAGCAGTTTGACTCGGCTTTCGGCGAGCCGCATCTGGACGGTTACAACCAATTGCGCACCGATGTGTCGAAGCAAATCGACGAGGTGCTGCACGGACAGAAATCGTTCAAAGAAGGGCTGGCGAGCGCCGAACAAGCCGCACTGGATAGCCTGAAGCCATAACTTACGGAGGTGCTTTCCTCATGAATAAGCCTCATACGCGCCTCCGCTTTTGGGCTGGTCTGCGGACGATCGGCGGAACCATCGTCACGGTGGAGCACGGGCAAAGCCGGATCGTCTTCGATTTCGGCCGTAGCTTCAGCCCGGCGGCAAATCTGCTGGAGCGCGGCCTGGCCGGGCTCGCCGACCCGGTGGCCGACTTTCTGCGCCTGGGCGTGCTGCCGCCGCTGGACGGGCTGTATGTTGAAACATCGCTGCTTGCGGCAGAGAGCGATCTGCGCCCGGCAGGTCGCAGCGATCTCCACCCGGCGGTGCTAATCTCCCATCTGCATCTGGATCATATGGCCCTGATCGGGATGGTCGATCCGTCGGTGCCCGTTCTGATGTCCAAGGAAAGCCTGCGCTTGTACGAAGCGTTGGAGAGGATCGGGGAAGGCGTGCCGAATCCTTCCGGACGGACGTTTGATTCTTTCGCCTATGACCGACCGACGGCTTGCGGCGAGATTAGCGTCACGCCGTTGCGGGTCGACCATGATGTCGCCGGCTCTTGCGCCTTCCTGGTGGAGACGCCGGACGTCCGGCTGCTGTATTCAGGCGATTTCCGCCTGAACGGGCAACATCCGGAATGGACGACGGAAATGGCCGAGGAGGCGAAACGGCGCCGGGTGCATGCGTTGATCATCGAGGGGACGACGATCGGCCTGACGGAGGATGGGGAGGCCGAAAGCGATGCCGACAGCGGCGGGAACCAAGCCACGGAAGGCCATATGGCGGAGCGGGCCGCGGCGGCGATGCGGGAAGCGCCCGGCTTGGCGGTTTTCAACATGTACCACCGGAACATCGAGCGCGTGGAAGCGTTGTGCACGGCGGCGGTTGCGGCCGGACGGACGCCGGTATTGGAGCCGGAGACGGCTTTCCTGCTGCGTTCGCTCACCGGGCGGGACAACGTAGCCGTGCTGTCGGAAGCTCAATCGGAAGCCCAGTTGGGAACTCAATTGGAAACCCAATTGGAAGCTCCGATGGAGGCTCCGGCCGCAGGCGGCATCCCGATTTCGCTCGCCGACATCAACGCAGCCCCGGAGCGGTATGCGCTGCAGAACAGCTTCGCCCGGTTACTGGAACTGCTGCGGCTGCGAACGGAAGGCGGCGTGTATATTCACTCCAACGGAGCGCCGCTTGGCGCTTACGATCCCGATTATGCCGCAATGCGCGACCTGCTGCGGCGGATCGGCCTGAACTACAAGTATATCGGCGCTTCCGGCCACGCGACGCCCGAGCACCTGAGGTTTGTCGGCGACCGGATCGGAGCGGACTGGTTTATTCCGCTGCACAGCCTCCATCCGGAACACTTGGAGCTATCGTCGGGGATTCGCCTGCTTCCCGAATACGGGAAGACGTATTGTTTTGAAAAAGGCCGGCTTGTCATCATTTAATCCAACGTTCAAGTAAAACCGAACTGTATTTTACATCCGGTTGTTAAAGTAAAAGGATCATCGTACTTTAACTTGACCGGGGAGGATGAAGATGATGAATAATCCAGGGTACCGCCGGCTGCGTTCGCCCCGCTTATCCGTTTATTTGCTGATTTCATCCGCATTGGCTCTGGCTGTCTTGCTCGGTTTCTCCCTTTCGGCGAGCGAGGCTGAGCGGGACAACAAGCTTTTTGCCGCCAAATCGCTGGACGCCACGCAGGCGACGCTGAAAAATATGGAGCGGCTGCTGGCCGATCAAATGATGGATAATGAGGCGATCTACGATTTTTTTGAAAACAACCCGTTCCGAGCGGATTTTATCAACTACAGGGCTTCCGGCGAAATTTTCCGCATCGTGAAAAGCAATTCCCTGATCCATTCGCTTTATTTATACCGCGCGGAGGACCGGAAGGTGATTACCGCCGGCTACGCGGTGCCGATCGAGGTTTTTCCCGATCGGCTTTTCGCGTTGGAAGCGGCGCGTCAGGGACCTAGCGCGAACTGGTCGGCCGTAAGGTCGTTTTCGAAAGTTCCGCTGGTTGAGCCGCAGGAACAAGTGATTTCCATCGCCAAAAGCGCGATGCCGTATTATCGGAACGAAGGGCTGATCGTCTTGAACGTCAAGGTGGATCCGCTGCTGGAAAGCATCGGCAAACGTAAAACCCAGGATAACGCCTTATGGCAAATTACGGACCGGGAAGGGCAACCGTTGCTCCCGAAAGAGGCGGGGCCGTGGCCGAACAACGTGATTTCCTCCGTCCATTCGGCCTATACGGGCTGGAGTCTGAACAGTGGTGTGAACGGCGTGCCTTTGGCCGGAAAGCGTTCCGTCCTGATTCTCCCCAGTGCTCTAGCGGCACTCGTTCTAATTTTGTCGTCCGCCAACCTTGGGCTTGCGGTACGGCATCGCCGGGCGGAGAAAGAGAGGCAGCGTGCGGACAACGAGCGGCTGCTTCGCAAGCATTTCTTCCTGGAACTGCTTAACGACGAGCAGTCGGCTCCATTAAAGGACGTACCATCGCCTTCGGCTTGGCCTGGAATGAAGGAATCAGGCATACCGCGGCTGCTGGCCGTTGCGCAAATCGATCAGTATTCGCAATTTTTGCAACATGACAAAGAGGAAATCCACTACCTGAAGGGCCGGTTGCAGGAGGCGGCCCAAAACGCCGGAGACCGTGCTGCGCATGAAATTTGGGCGGAATGGATCTCGGGCGACAGGCTGGCCGTAATGGTGAACGCGCTGCGGGAGCGGGCCACGGACGTCGGGGAGATTTACGCTTTGTTGGACGATGTCCGGGCGCGGGCGCCACAAGAGCTAGGCTTCACGATCACGATTAGCGTCGGCGGACCCGCTCCGGACCCGGCGGACGTCAAGCGATCCTTCACGGAGGCTCTGGCTGCACTGCAATACAAAATGTCCCTCGGCGGAAACCGCGTTCTGATTTACGGGCAAATCCAGGAGAACGAAATCGTCGTCGATCCGCAGTATTTTCGGCACATTGAGGATTTCATCCATCAGTTCCGGGTCGTAAATCCCGCCTGGGAGTATAGTTTGGCCAAGCTGTTCGGGCTTTTGGAAGGTTTCGTGGTGAAGCGCGAGCAAGTGCTGCAATTGCTGAATTATATGATCTACCGGTTTGCCCGGGAGATGGAGGAATTGCCGGCTGAAGTGGGTGCCTGCTGGAACCGGGCCGTGTTTCCCGGCTTGAGCGTTGCCCTGCAGGAAGCGGAAACCATGGCCGAGCTGCGCGGATGTTTTAACAACCGGTTCGCCGAACTGTTTGCGGAATATGCGGTGTTGCTCGAGACGAAGGATCAACGGAGCCTGGTTTATGACATTCGCCGGTTTATCGAAGAGAACTTCACCAACCCGGAGATGTCGCTGGAATTGATCGGCGAACGGTTCGGCATCCACGGAAAATACGCCAGCCAGTTGTTTAAAGAGGAGTTCGGCGTCAAATTCGTCGATTTTTTAATCGCTTTGCGCATTGAACGGGCAAAACGAATGCTGAAAGAAACAACCAAGCCGATTCACGAAATCTCGCTGCATGTCGGATATAACCACGCGATCTCGTTTGGGCGAATTTTCAAGAAAATACTGGGCATGTCGCCTGGGGATTACCGCAAGCAGATGCAATAAAATCAGTGTGCCCGCAAGGGGCGGCCCCGAAAAATCCGATCTATGGCTAAAAGATAGGGTTTTCCGGGGCTTTTTCCTTTTTGTAGGATCGGCGGAAAATGGTATGCTCACAGCCTGGAAAGGCGCGCCGGAACGGTGATCTTCCTTTTGGTTGCCCGCGCTGAATCTTGTAAATTGCCGGATTGGTTTCGGACCCCTATAACTGAATTGGACGGGCCAACGCCCGGACTAATTTCTGTACAAAGAGGTGTGGAATGAACAGGAAATGGTTGAGGTTCACGATGTCGATGCTCGTTTTGGGCAGTGTGCTGGCCGGCTGCGGACAGAACGCCGGGGGCGGGACGGAAACGGGCGGTTCTGCGGGGGCGGGCATGGTTACGCTTCGGGTGGCTATTTTTGATCGGGGAAATTCACCGGCGGGCTCCACGGCAACGAACAACTATTTGACGAACTGGGTGCAGAAGGAATTCGGCGACCCGAACGGCATTAAGGTGGAATACGTGCCGATTCCGCGTTCCGACGCCACGGAGAAGCTGAATGTGATGATGGCCGGCAACGATGCCCCGGATATTGTGTTCGCGTCGACGGACAACCTGCTTCCCTACAATTACGCCAAGCAGGGCGGGCTGATGGATATCACCGCGCTCGTGGATGAATACGGCCCTAATCTGAAAAAGTATCTGGGCGAATCGCTCGATTACGGCAAGGTGGAAGGGGTGCAATACTCCATTCCTGGCCGGCGGGTGTTCACCGGCAAATACTCCGCCATCATCCGCCAGGATTGGCTGGACAAGCTGAATCTGCCGATGCCGCAAACGACCGAAGAGGTGTACGAGACGCTGAAGGCTTTTAAAGAGAAGGATCCGGGCGGGACCGGCGGTAAAGTCATTCCTTACGGCTTTTCGCTCACGGCCGCTTCGATCGAACCGCTGGTGTGGTCGTTTATCGACGACGGGATGACGGAAGAAGAACGGTATACCTTATCCCAGAAGATCGGGTATCCGCTCCTGCTGCCCGGACATAAGGAAGCCGTGCAGTTTGCCAACAAGCTGTACAACGAGGGCCTGATCAGCCCGGACTTCGCGCTGGATAAAGACGGGAAAACGATGCTTCAGGACGTCATGAACGGCAGGGTCGGCATGTACACTGAGGACGTGGGCAAAACGTACCTGGACAATCCGGGAGTAGCCAAGGTGTTGTCCCAGAACATTTCCGGAGCCCGGCTCGTACCGGCCGATCCGTTTACGAACAAGTCGGGAAAACACTTGAAGCCGAAGTATGTACCGACCGGGTTTTACCTGATGATTCCGGCGGGGAGCGAACGCGGCGCGGAAGCGATCCAATATTTGGACTGGCTGGCGCAGGAAGCCGTGATGTTCAGCGTGTTTAACGGCGAGGAAGGCCGGGATTACAAGCTGGCGAACGAGCTGCCGGAACGGATCGAATCCGAGGAAACCGGCAACAGGCTATACAATTCCGCCGATATCGCCATGATCACGATCGGACAGGATTTCGGCAGCGCGGAGAAGAACCGGGCAGCGGTGGCGGCGACGGTTCCCGAGCCGTTCCGCGAGGATATGAAACGGGCTTATGAAATCTCCGAGACCGACCCGATCGATTACGCCAACTTCGAGCAGCCGATTCAGGCCGAGCTGAAATACGTGAGCGCGCTGTACGACAAGTATACGGATATCTTCGTGAAAAGCGTAATGGCGAAACCCGAGCAGTTTGATCAAGTTTACAACAGCATGCTGGAGGACTACATGAACAGCGGCGGCCAGGCGATCTTGGAGGAACGGACCGAAGCCTACAAGGCCATGAAGAAGTAACGGAGTGGCTCCATTGAAAAAGACGGCCGTTTATGTCCTTCGCCATTGGCAGCTGTACGCGCTGCTCGTGTTGCCGCTGATTTACTTTGTGCTGTTCAAGTATGGCCCCATGTACGGGGTGACGATCGCGTTCAAGGATTTCAATCTGTTTCAGGGCGTAGCGGGCAGTCCCTGGGTCGGTCTGGACGTGTTCGCGGAAGTGTTCCGGATGCCGGGCTTTTATACCGCCCTGAGAAATACGTTTATGCTGAATTTGCTCGATCTGCTGGTTTCCTTTCCGGCTCCGATCGTGCTGGCGCTGATGCTGAACGAGGTGCGGAGCCGCTGGTTCAAACGAATTTCGCAGACGATTCTGTATTTGCCGCATTTCATATCCTGGATTATTCTGGGCGGCATCATGTACCAGGTGTTCGCCACGGATTCGGGAATCATTAACCTGCTGCTTGCCCGGTTTGACCTTGATCCGGTTCCGTTTCTGACGGACAAGTATTACTGGCTCATCACGTATTTGGCGGCGGGCGTTTGGCAAAGCGCCGGCTGGGGCACGATCATTTACCTCGCCGCCATCGCCGGCGTCAACAAGGACCTGTATGAAGCGGCCGCCGTGGACGGCGCCGGCCGATTTCAGCAAATGCGGCATGTCACCCTGCCCGGGATCCGGACAACGATGATCGTCTTGCTCATTCTGAAGATCGGTGAAATCGTGCAGATCGGCTTCGACCGGCCGTACGTGATCGGAAACGTGATCGTGAAAGACTTTTCCGAGGTGCTCAGCACCTTTGTTTACAAGGCCGGCATGGAAGGCATGCAGTTCTCCCTGGCCACGGCCGTCGGCTTTTTTCAAGCGGTGGTCGGACTGGTCTTTCTGCTGTCGGCCAACGCTATTTCCAAAAAAATAACGGAAAAAGGAATCTTCTGATGGATACGTTGCGCGCATTAGTTCTGCGGAAGGGTGGAGGCCGGATGTTTGCCGCCGTCAACACGGCTTGCCTGCTTTTGTTTGTCGCCTTGTGTTTGGCGCCCTTCCTGCATATCGCTTCCGTTTCGTTAAGCTCCAGCCAGGCTATTTTATCGGGGAGGGTCAGTCTTATTCCCGTTGACCTCAATATGGAGGCGTACCGCAAAGTGTTTCAGGACAACGCGATGCTGCGGTCGCTGGTCCTTTCGATCGTCCTGACCTGCGCGTACACGGCGTTTTCGATGTTGATGACGGTGTTCGCCGCTTATCCGCTGACGAAACCGATCCGCGGGAGAAAGCTGCTTATGGTGCTGATCGTCGTTACGATGTTTTTCAGCGGAGGCGTGATTCCGGAATATTTGCTGGTCAAAGGGCTGCATCTGACCAACAATCTGTGGTCGCTGATTTTGCCGGTGCTGATCAATCCCTTTTTTCTGATTATTCTGATGTCTTTCTTCTCTTCGCTTCCCAAAGGGTTGACCGAGGCGGCGGAGATGGACGGGAGCAGCCATTTCCGGACCCTGCTGACCATTGTCCTGCCGTTGTCCATGCCGGCTCTGGCGACGCTCAGCCTGTTCTATGCGGTGGGCCGGTGGAACGGGTTTATGGATTCGCTGCTCTATATCACGGACCCGCAGCTGTATCCGATTCAGCTTAAACTGTATCAAATCGTCTCGGGCGGCATGCTGAATGATTTGAGCGTGCAGGAAAGCGACGCTTTCGCGGCGGTCCTGCCGGAAAGCATGAAGGCGGCTAGCATTATGTTTGCCACGGTGCCGATCCTGATCGTCTATCCCTGGCTGCAGAAATATTTTATCTCGGGCGTGATGGTCGGGGCGATCAAGGAGTAGTTTTATACATTGAACTTATGGAGGTTATGAAAAATGGTTGACAAGTTGAAAGTAGCCATTATTGGATGCGGGGGTATCGCAAACAGCAAACATTTGCCGGCATTAAGCAAGCTGGATCAGGTGGAAATCTGCGGCTTCTACGATGTGCTCCCCGAGCGTTCGCGGCAGGCGGCCGATCAATTCGGTGCCCCGGGCGCCAAGGTGTATGCCGATTACCGCGATTTGCTGGCGGAGCCGTCCATCGATGTCGTGCATGTATGCACGCCCAACGATGCCCATGCGGAAATCTCCATCGCCGCGCTGGAAGCGGGCAAGCATGTGATGTGCGAAAAGCCGATGGCCAAGTCGGCCGCCGACGCCCGCCGGATGGCGGAAACGGCGCGCCGCACGGGAAAGAAGCTGACGATCGGGTACAACAACCGCTTCCGCATCGACAGCCTTTATTTAAAGCAGGCCTGCGAGAACGGAGATCTGGGCGACATTTATTTCGCCAAGGCGCATGCCGTCCGCAGACGCGGGGTGCCGACCTGGGGCGTCTTCCTAAGCCGGGAGAAGCAGGGAGGCGGCCCGCTGATCGATATCGGCACTCATGCGCTCGACCTGACCTTGTGGCTGATGAACAATTACGAGCCGCAGGTCGTGTTGGGCACCGCTTATCACAAGCTGTCGCAGCGAGAGAATGCCGTCAATTCCTGGGGCCCGTGGGACCCGAAGCAATTTGAGGTCGAGGATTCGGCCTTCGGCATGATCGTCATGAAGAACGGCGCTACCGTCATGCTGGAATCCTCCTGGGCGCTGAACACGCTGGAGGAGAAGCAGGCCGTGTACACGCTGTGCGGCACCGAAGGCGGGGCGGATGTGAAGGACACGCTCCGCCTGAATGGAGAGAAGTACGGCCAGTTGTACGAGCATCCGGTGCAGTTCAATACCAAGGGCATGGAAAGCATGCAGGAGAAGGAAATCCGCTTGTGGATCGAAGCCGTCCTGCAGGACAAGGAGCCGCTCGTAACGCCGGAGCAGGCTTGTGTCGTATCGGAAATCGTCGAGGCCATTTACGAGTCGAGCGCGACCGGCAAAGCGGTCTATTTCAATTAAAGCCGGTGCGGAATTAACGTCCCGGTGTTCAGCGAAAAGAAAGGATGAGGCAACCGATGATCAGATTAGCTTTGTTAAGTTTCTGGCATGTCCATGCCAAAGATTATGCGCGCCAGGCGGCGGAGCATCCGGAGGTGGAGATCGCCGCCTTGTGGGATGAAGATGCGGAGCGCGGACGGAGGGAGGCGGAAGCCCGGGGGATTCCTTTCTTCGAGAACCTGCCGGAGCTACTGGACCGGGAAGATATCGACGGTGTGGTCGTTGACGCACCGACTGCGATGCATCGTGACGTGATGGTCGCGGCAGCGCAGGCGGGCAAGCATATTTTTACCGAGAAGGTGCTGGCGCCGACCAGCCGCGAATGCGGCGAGATTGTGGACGCGGTGGAGAAGGCCGGAGTGAAGCTTACGGTTTCGCTGCCGCGCATGAATACGCCGTTTGCCCAAGCGATTCGGCAGGCGATCGCGGAAGGGGTGCTGGGCGAGCTAACATTGGTGCGAATTCGTTTGGCGCATAAAGGAGCGTTGTCCGAGGACGGACTGCCTCCGTATTTTTACGATCCGGAGCAGACCGGCGGCGGGGCCATGATTGATCTCGGCTGCCATCCGATGTATTTGGCCCGCCTGCTCCTCGGCATGCCCGAAAGCGTCAGCGCCAGCTTTGGGAGCGTCACCGGCCGGGCTGTCGAAGACAATGCGGTCGCCGTGCTGCGGTACGGCAACGGGGCGCTTGGCATGGTGGAGGCCGGTTTCGTCAGCCGCTTTTCCCCGCTCGTCATTGAAGCCCACGGAACGGAAGGGAGCTTGTGGTTCAATGCCCAGGACGGCAAGGTGATTGTAGCGAGTACAAGGCTGGGCGAACCTGTGATCCGGGAATGGAAGCAGCCGTCTCCGCTCCCGTCTTCGTTCGAGCAGTGGATTTCCCATATTCAAAACGGGACGACGGCGCGGGAAAACATTGATTTGGCCGTGGATTTAACGCGGCTGATGGAAGCCGCGTACCGCTCGGCGTCGTCGAAGCGGGCTTACGATTTAAACGAGATCGGGAGCTGACCATGGATTACGTTCACGATAAGGGAGAATACGCGTTTTCAACTTGCTGGAACACCTACTCTGTCGGAAGCCGGGGAGTTGATCCGGGAGTTGCGGGGCGCGCCCGTGGGCTTATGGTATGACATCGGCCATGCCATGATGATGGAGCGGATGGGCTTGTACGACAACCGCCGGGATTTGCCGCAGGTGCGTTCGGCGATCGTCGGCGTGCATATTCATGAGACGATCGGTTTGTCGGACCATCACTGTCCCTATGTGCACAGCGGAATCCGGGAGGCGTTTGACCCGTTTCTGGACGTGATCGATGCGGCTCCTATCAAGGTGTATGAATTGAAAGCAAGCTGCAGCCCAGACGATATTCACGAGAGCCACCGGAGCATTACCCAATAGATCGGCAGCGGAAAGGGAGAAAGAGCATGAATAGGGAATTGGTTTTGAAATACGCGCCTTATCTTTTTTTTGATAAAAAAGAGCCGTTTTTTCCCGTGCGTACGGGGGTTACGGTACTGGAGGAGGCCGGGGCATCGCCATCGTTCCGCCGCCGCTTCGATTTCGGGCAGCCCGGACTAAAGTATGTGATCGAATATGCCATCTACTGGGATTACGATATTCAGCATCTGTACGAGCTGGAGCATGTCTGGGTGTATGTGGGGCAGGACGGGAGCGTTCTGGACTGCGACGCCAGCTTTCACGGCTGGTATTTCAAAAGCCTGCTGCGGGATCGCCGCAATCTGGACGGCACGCAGGTGCGGCTGTATTCCCAGCCGGGCAAGCATGCTTTTCTGCCCGATCCGGACATGTTCTACTTGCTCCCGGATTTAATGGAATGCACCAAGCCGGAAGCCCCCAAACGCGGGCTGATCGTAACCGGAGCGTTCGACGGGGTGTATGCGTCGGATGAGGAAAAAGACCGGTTGGTGAACGCGGAGTTGATGCGGTACGGCTTTACGCCTTCGATGGAGTTTGCGGAGTACCGCCTGCCGCCGGAGCAGTTTGTGCCGTGGCCACAATTGCGCGAGGAAATCCCACGGCGCATCGAGGAGCGGCTGGCGGAGCTGCGCGAGCGGGAAGGGCGCGGGTGAGATTTGGGAGTGATGTTCCTTGGGAGTCAAGCGGCGGCGTATCGCCCGCCACCTGGCTCCCGTTTTATCGTAGATAAGAGATTTGAGGTAACCCCAATCCCATACTTTTACAATGTTATGGTATAATTTTAGACAAGCAATAGAATAGGCTTGCAAGGGCGGTCGGCTACCTCTCATTCTCATAGAAGGGAGGGATGCCAGGTGGAAGTTTATCAAGCGTTAACGCTAATGATCTCATTTGCGACACTAGAGGTTGTTCAAAAAGTCATCTTCCCATGACGAAGCCGTTCATGAAGAGAGTTCGACGTCGAATCTTGAATTCAGCCGGGCCTTCCGTTGCTCACGTAGATCCGTCTACGCTGCGCTACTCAGTCCCTAGCTTCATCCAACCTTCTCGATCCTGAAAACCTGACTTTTTGAACTTGAACTTTAATTGTCCCGATACTTTCTTTCCATAAACGCAAATAGACCGCCCTCGGCAAAGGAATCGGTCTATTTGCTGCCATTCCAATAAAAGCCTACCGCCCTTAAAAGCGGCTATTGCCCGGGGCCGTGCGCTGCAAGCACGGCTCCTTCATAATTAATTTCATTGTATCACAAACAAAATGAAATTTACACGGTCGCGAAATTTTTTTGCTGGGGAGTCCACCGCTATTATCACGGTTGCAGGCTCCCTTTGCTATTGCCGGAAAGTTCCAATCGGCTTAATAAATTGCCTTATACAACTGCTCGATCTCGGCGATCGACGTGTTCCGCGGGTTGCCGCCCGTGCAGACGTCTTCGAACGCGGAGCGGGCAAGGGAAGGGATATCGTCCTCGCGCACGCCGACCTCGCGAAGATGAGCCGGGATGCCAACGTCCAGCGATAATTGCCGCACGGCTGCAACCGCGGCGTTGCGCCCCTCCTGTATGCTCATGGTCTCTGTCCCCTGCACGCCCATGGCTTTGGCGATGTCGCGGTACTTTTCGCCGGTGAAGTCGGCGTTGTAAGCCATGATGGAAGGCAACAGGATCGCGTTGGCCACCCCATGCGGCGTATCGTAGAAAGCCCCCAGCGGATGGGCCATGCCATGAACCAGCCCAAGTCCCACGTTGGAAAAGCCCATGCCGGCAATATATTGGCCCAGCGCCATGTCCTCGCGCCCTTTCGACTCGTTGTTCACAGCGCCGCGCAGGGAGCGGGAGATGACCTCGATGGCTTTGATGTGCAGCATGTCGGTCAGCTCCCAAGCCGCTTTGGTGATATACCCTTCGATGGCATGGGTTAAGGCATCCATGCCGGTAGCGGCGGTCAGGCTTCTCGGCATGGAGCTCATCATGTCGGAGTCAACGATGGCCACGACCGGTATGTCATGAGGGTCCACGCAGACGAATTTGCGTTTATTTTCGGCATCGGTGATGACGTAATTGATCGTGACCTCCGCCGCCGTGCCGGCCGTCGTCGGTACGGCGATGATCGGCACGGAACGGTTGGCCGTGGCTACCGCGCCCTCCAGGCTGCGTACGTCGGCGTATTCGGGATTGTTGATAATGATGCCGATCGCCTTGGCCGTATCGATCGGCGATCCGCCGCCGATCGCGATGAGATAATCCGCTTCCGCCGCCGCATAAGCGCGAAGTCCTTTTTGCACCACTTCAATGGTGGGATTCGCTACCGTTTCGTCGAATACGGAATAGGCTAATCCGTGCTTGTCGAGCAGTTCCGTGACTTTGGAGACGACGTTGTATTTCACCAGATCCTTGTCCGTAACCACCAGGGCTTTGCCCCAATGCCGGCCTTTTACCTCATTGACGATGTTAGCGATGGCCCCGGCTCCGAAATAAGACGTCTCATTCAAAATCATCCGTTGGCTCATGTTCATGTCCTCCTTAAATGTGAAAATATTCACTTGAATAAAACTGCCAATCCACTGCCGTTCTGTCCTATATAGATTGAACTAATGATTGTACGGATGGTGGCAGTCGCAGATTTCTCTGATTTGCTAAATTCAGATAAGGTAGAAATCCGCTCACAAAGGCGAACGCTCCGCTTCTTCAGAATCATTTCACCTTTTGCCTCTTTCCGTTCCTTTCTTTAGTTCAAATTATATATAGAACAACGGGTTTGCCCGGGATAGCAGGTCAGGTTGCGGCAGCTTCGTTTGTCTTCATCATAATCTTTAGGGGTTGGTAAATCAACATAAAACAACAATACAAATGTGTATTTATTTTGTTTTGTGGCGGTTAGGGACAACAAAAAAGGGGAGCTAAGTCGCTTTAGGGCGGACTGAACTCCCCATGCAGGTCTAGGCTGGAAACAGAAGTGCGATTTCTGACGCTTCCCCTTTAAAGCGTCGAGGATTGCCGGACAAGCTCCTCTTTTCCGGCGAACACTTCCGCCAGGATGGCCGCGCCAAGTCTGAAGCCGTGCGTAAATACCGCCGTGGTATGCATGAAGTTGGCCTGCGCATGCAGGTCCATTAGTTGTTCCAGTTCACAGAACTCGTCTTCGGTCAGTTTCTTACGCCAGTATTCGGTTAATTCGTAGATTTGCCGGCAAACCGGGCGGTAATTCGGATCACGGGAAACGATCACTTCATCCGGCAAAATATTTCCGGCATACAACTCTTCCAAAATGCTTGGCATACTCATCCTCCTCGTTATTTGAGAGGCAGCGCCTTGAAAGGATAGATTGCACATGATAGGATATTTATGCATCCTGCCTTTTGGGGCGGTTGCCTTGTGGGAAGTGGCGTCGTTCTTTTGCGAGATGCGCCGCTTCCTTTTATTTTTGTTCTGCGGACAAAAGCAGCTTGATTCCCTGCCGGATCGCTTCGGTGATGGTGATATGATGCTTGTCGCAATAAGCAGTCAAGGCATCGTGCGTATCTTCATCGAAACGCGCCTTGAAGATGTATTTCTTGGGTTTTTCTGCTTTTGGCCGTCCTGTTCGTGGACTCAGCGTTCATCACCTCACTTTCTGTGCCACACAAGTAAATCTTATATTTTGTGACACGTAAAGTCAATAAAAATATTCCAGATTATTGAAGAAAAAAGAAGCGAAATGAATGCTCTCAACGAACGATACCTACCGGATTTCGCCCTGCAAAGACACCCGTTTTTCTGTGGAAGACAACTTGTGGAGGCTTTGTGAACAGGGGGCCGAAAGGGGTGATAACCGTTCTTTATCGGTTATAAAAGAATCGTTGATATGCTATAATGAAAGCGTAACCAAACGAGTTGTAGAGCGGTCCTAACAGTTCAAGAGGCATACCTCAAGAAGCTCATTCAACCAACGCTTCAAAGCCATTTCAATGGAGAAGCAGGCGGGAAGTATCGCTCACAAAACCTTAGGAGGGTGAAAGTGATGTTTGAAGGATTCCTCGAGATGCAATCGGTCGTAACCCGGGGCCATGGACGGCTGGAAATTGACGGCGAACAGGAGTATCGCAAAATTGAATTCGGCACCGAACGTTTCCTGCACACCCCAGAACCGGGCAATCGGATCCGTAACGAGGAAGAACCTAAACGCTTCACGTTGCGGAAATTCTGGATCCAGTGACTACCCAATGGTCCGATAGATGAAACCGCTTGTCCGGAGATGAACCGGCTGGCGGTTTTTTGTTGCAATGCGAGCCTTTTTCCCCGGTTACCTCCAGATTGGCCGCTCTATTTTATCGTACCGTTATGATATAATGTCTCCAACAAACCTATTCTTCGAACGAGGAGACTCTTTCATGAAAATTCGCAAAGCGATTATTCCCGCAGCTGGTCTCGGCACACGGTTTCTGCCGGCAACGAAGGCGATGCCCAAGGAAATGCTGCCCATCGTCGACAAGCCGACGATTCAATATATCGTGGAGGAAGCCGTCGCTTCCGGCATTGAGGATATTATCATTGTGACGGGGAAAGGCAAGCGTGCGATCGAGGATCACTTCGACACCTCCTTCGAGCTCGAATATAACCTGAACGAAAAAGGGAAATTCCAATTGCTTGAAGAGGTTCGCAAATCGTCGGAGATGGCGGATATCCATTATATCCGGCAAAAAGAACCCAAGGGCCTCGGCCATGCCATCTGGTGCGCGCGCAAGTTCATAGGCGATGAACCGTTCGCGGTTCTGCTCGGTGACGACATCGTTGAATCGGGCGTGCCGTGCCTCAAGCAAATGATCGATGTTTACGACGAGCATCAGGCTTCGATCGTTGGCGTTCAGCCGGTAGGTTGGGACGAAGTTTCCCGTTACGGAATCGTGGATCCTACCGCCATCCGGGACCGCGTGTATCTGGCCAACCAATTGGTAGAGAAACCGAAAACCGGCACGGCGCCGTCGAATTTGGCGATCATGGGCCGATATATTTTGACCCCGGCCATTTTTGATATCCTGGAGAACCAACGGGTCGGCGTGAATGGAGAAATCCAGTTGACCGACGCCATCTCGAGACTCGGTGAGACCGAACGGGTCCTAGCCTATCATTTCGAAGGCGAACGGCATGATGTCGGCGAGAAATTGGGCTTCATCAAGACGACGATCCATTACGCCTTGGAAAACCCGGAGCTGCGCGACGAACTCATCAAGTATATGAAGGATTTAACGGATACTGCCGGGCAATAGGCAGCAGTCTTCCTCTTCAGGCATGACGGCCTCTCCCTTGGAGGGGCCTTTTTTTGCGCTCCCTATAGTTATACGTTGATTTCAAACTGTGTCCCCCGCGAAACGGCAACCACGGGGAACGTTAATGCATATATTGAACGAAGAGCATAGCCGGGGAAGATTGTTTCTATCGATGAAGCGATGAGACTAAGCCGTTCATGGGGGGCGCATTAGGTATGAAGTTAACTTCGCTTAAGTTAGATGGCGCTAAATTGCTGGAGCCGGCGGTCCATGGGGATCACCGGGGTTTTTTTATGGAGAGCTTCAATAAAAACGAGCTAGAGCAACTAGGTATACGCTATCTGTTTATGCAAGACAATCAATCATTGTCAGCCGAACCGGGAGTGCTTCGGGGGCTGCATTATCAATTGAACCCCAAGGCGCAAACGAAGCTGGTTCGGGTGATAGCGGGGGCCGTTTACGATGTCATCCTGGATATTCGCCGAAGCTCGCCGACTTTTGGACAATGGGTCGGCGTTATTCTTAGCGAGTACAACAAACGGCAGTTGTTGGTGCCGAAAGGATTTGCCCATGGGTTTTGTACCCTTGCTCCGAATACCCAAGTTCTATACAAAGTGGACGAATGCTACTCTCCGGAACATGACCGCGGCATATTATGGAACGATCCGGCCTTAGGTATCGACTGGCCGGCCAGCGACCCGCTGCTTTCGGAGAAAGACCGGCGTCATCCGACATTGGCGGAAGCGGAATTGAATTTCGATTAGGAGGACTTTTCCCATGAAATTGCTTGTAACAGGCGGTGCCGGATTTATCGGCAGCAACTTTGTCATGTACATGCTCAGGCAGCACCCCGATTACCGGATCGTCAATGTGGATGCGTTGACTTACGCGGGAAATCTGGAGAACCTGAAATCGATTGAAAATCACCCGAACCATACATTTATAAAAGCCGACATCACCGATGCCTTAACGATGGAGAAGCTCCTGAGCCAAAACATTGACGTGGTTGTCAATTTTGCGGCGGAATCGCATGTAGACCGCAGTATTCTGGAGCCGGACGTATTCGTGAGAACGAATGTGCTGGGGACTCAGGTATTGCTGAACGCGGCCCATAAACACGGGGTTACAAAATTCATCCAGATTTCTACGGACGAGGTATACGGAACGCTGGGCGATACGGGATTATTCACCGAGAAGACGGCCCTGGCCCCGAACAGCCCGTACTCCGCGAGCAAAGCGGGGGGAGACTTGTTGGTGCGAGCCTACCACGAAACCTATGGGTTGCCGGTAAACATTACGCGCTGCTCCAACAACTACGGACCTTACCAATTTCCGGAGAAGCTGATCCCGCTGGTGATTTCCAAGGCTTTGGCCGACGAAACGCTGCCGGTATACGGCGACGGGCTGAATGTGCGGGATTGGTTGTACGTCGAAGATCATTGCAGCGCGATCGACCTGGTCATCCATAAGGGACGCAATGGGGAAGTGTACAACATCGGCGGAAATAACGAACGGACCAATCTGCATATCGTACGGACGATTTTGGCGCAACTCGGCAAACCAGAGTCCTTGATCGCATTTGTCCAGGATCGGCCTGGGCATGATCGCCGGTACGGCATCGATCCCGCGAAAACGATGGCCGAATTAGGTTGGAAGCCGAAACATTCCTTTGAAACGGGGATTCAGGAGACGATCCGCTGGTACCTCGATCACTCGGAGTGGTGGACCCGCATTCAGTCCGGGGCGTACCGGGAATACTACGCTAAGCAGTATGGGAACCGGTTGGGTGACGCCCAATGAAAATATTCGTTACCGGTGCCGAGGGGCAATTGGGCAAAGAAATCGTTTGTCTTTTTCGCAAGGCCGGTCATGAGGTAGTTGGCAGCGACAGGGTTACACTGGACATTACCGATCATGATCTGTGCCTGGAACGCATGCAGGAATGCAGCCCCGATGCAGTTATTCACTGCGCCGCTTACACTGCCGTCGATCAAGCGGAAAGCGATGTCGAGCAAGCGTATGCCGTAAACGCGGTCGGGACGCGGAATATGGTCGTTGCCGCCGAACAGGTCAAAGCCAAGTTTTGCTATATCAGCACGGACTATGTTTTTGACGGGACCTCAACGTCGCCTTATCAAGAGTATGATAACACCAATCCTCAAAGCATGTACGGGAAAACGAAGCGGGCGGGAGAAATGCTTGTTCAATGCCTGTCCAGCGCTTTCTTTATCGTGCGTACCTCCTGGGTCTACGGGCTTCACGGCCATAATTTCGTGAAAACGATGCTGAAGCTCGGGGAGGAGAAACGGATGCTTCAGGTAGTTAACGACCAAAAAGGGGCACCGACCTATACCCTGGATTTGGCGGCGTTCCTTCTGGAACTGGTGCAATCGGAAAAGTACGGAATCTATCATGCCTCCAATACCGGGGAATGCACCTGGTTCGAATTTGCGGAGGCGATTTTTGATGAAGCGGAACGAATTGGGGGGCAAGCTTACCCGGTGCGGCTTGAACCCTGTACGACCGACGAATTTCCCCGACCGGCCCCTCGGCCCCGAAATTCCGTTATGGCCCATATCGCCATCCACACGAACGGGTTTCGCGAGTTTCGGCCTTGGCGGGAGGCGCTGCGGCACTTTTTGCAGGAAATGAAGAATAGCCGGGAGAGCTAGTACGCTGCCGGCTGTTGTTTAGCAAGCATCGCAAGCCGGCGTTATATTTTCCCCACCCACGCTTCCCCGACCGTCAGCTTCATCCGACTGATCCATAGGCATAAGAACAAACTGATCGCGGCGCACAACACAAACGAAACGGCCGCTTGGCCATACACGTTAAGCCAGCTTAGATAGCTCTTGGCAAGCTCGTTCGTAGAACGCAATACAAAAGCATGGATCAGATAAGCCCCGAACGAATAACGGCCGAAGGCGATGAGGATCCGGCTGGGAACGGACAGACCCGATCTTCGTGCTATTCCCATCGCCAAAGCGAACGCCAAAACGATTAGAATAAGAATCGTCCCCATCATTAAAGGCCTTAAGGGTGCGCTAACGTTGGCGGCATACAGATAAAGGTCTCTGTCTCTAAGCGAGAGAATCCCGGTTATTTTCGCATAAATCATATAAAGGCAAACCCCTGACAGCAACAGGCCGATCAGCCAGGTCTTTTGCACGATTTTTTTCCACTTGTCATAATACAAGCCTACCAAACCGCCCATCACGAAATAAAACGTCCAAAACAGGAAGTTTCGGTCGAGGTAATCGATCACGAGCGTCTGCAGAAAAGGATGGTCCGAAACGATCCAGCCCTTGGACAAGGCGAAGACCAGAAACCCATTGACGACCAATACCGACGCGGCCGCAATCAGGTTAACGACCGGCTTTCGCTCTTTGGATAGAAGCTTCTTGAACAGAGGAAACAACAGATAAAAAGGGATGATCATGACCATAAACCATAAATGGTAGGAAGCACGACCGGTCAGCGCTAGTTTTAGAAGGTTCAATAGCTCCTCCCAGGTGGTCGAAGGGCCCGTGCCGCTGAGAAAACTCACCCATACATAGTAGAATACCGTCCATGCGAGGTATGGGAGGACGACTTGGGAAAATCTCTTTCGCAAGAAACTCCGGTAATGAAGCTCGCCGTCATAATTATAGAAGAGCACCACGCCTGTAATAAACACAAACAGGGGAACCGCAAATCGGGTAAGGCCCAGGAATGTGGTTCCCGCCAAGATAGCGGATGAGGATAAACCCGGCTGAGAGAATATTCCTCCGATCACATGCTGCAGTACGACCGCCAAAAAGGCAATGCCTCGCAGGATCTCGATTTCATCCAATCTCGCTTTTTTCAACATACTTATCTCCTTCATCGCTTGCGATATGATATAAATTATAACTTAAAGGGACGAGCAGAATGTTGTCAAACCGTGAACAGGGATCCTTTTTTTGCCGGTATAGTTATGAATTGTCCTAGTCTGGTAATCTGGGCGTGTTATGATCATTAGTAAGCTAAAGCTTGCTATCAATAAACAACATAATGGTAGGAACATCATCATGAAACAAAAACTACTCTACAACTTACTGCTGATCGCCGGCATGGTTATCCTCGCGTTGATCAGCTTGCCTAAGCCGCAGACGCAGCAAGAGCAAGGCTTCAAGGCCCACCGGATGGTGGCGCACGCCATGGGCGAGATCGAAGGATTGACGTATTCGAACTGTTACGAGGCTTTTATCGACAACTATGACAAAGGCTTTCGCGTGTTCGAGGTCGACCTGCTGCTCAGCAGCGACGGCCGCCTGATCGCCCGCCACGAGTGGGGCGAAAGCTTTACGAAACAACTCGGACAGCAAAACGAGCTGGAGGCGGACCGCCGAGGCGCGGTTCTGACCCACGCCGAATTCAAGTCGGCCAAAATCAATGGGGAGTTTGACCCGCTGGATTGGGGCGATATATTGGATCTGATGGAACGGTATCCGGACGCGTACATCGTGACCGACACCAAGCAGACCAAAGCTGAGGAGATTCAGCGGATCTTCGCACAAATCGTCGGCGAGGCCATGGCGAAGAATCCCGCGCTGCTGGAGCGCGTCGTGCCCCAAATCTATTCCCGGGCGATGTGGGAACCGATCGAGCGGATTTATCCGTTCGACTCGGTGATATTCACCTTGTACCAAACGCAGGAATCCGACGAGGAGGTCGTGCGGTTTGCCAAGGAAAAAGATCTCGCCGCCATCACCATGTCCGACGTCCGGGCGAACCGCGACCTGATCGGGGAGCTGAATCGGATCGGCGTAGCTTCTTACGTGCACACGATCAACGATCCGAAAATGCTGGCCAAGTTCAAAAAGATGGGAGCCTACGGGTTTTATACCGACGTGTTAACCGAATCGGACCTGGCCCAAAGCACGGGATTGCGGTCTTTATGGCATAACTAAAAATTACCGGAATTCCGATAAGCCGGGAGCGGATACGTTTTTGGAAAGCCCGAAACGTATCTTTTTTTGTTCGCCCCGGATGCGAACATTGACACGATATTCGCGGTAACATAGACTAGAAATGAGCTAGAAATTCGGGGAAATCGATTCTCTTAAATCAGGCGGACGAACGAGAGCGGGGCGGAGCAGCAGAGCCCCGTTTTTCGCGGGCCTTTTGGCCAAAATGGCGGTCCCATGATCGAAGATCCGCCCGGCTGGCCGGGCATAGACTTGTTGGAGGAATTCACGTTGAAAGATAGGATAGCATCCTGGCGGCATGTGTTTAAACTGGACCCGGACCGGCCTTTGGACGAACGGGCGCTGGAAGCGTTGTGTCTGTCCGGGACGGACGCGATCATGATCGGCGGGTCGAGCGGCGTGACTTATGAGAATACGGTGGAGCTGCTCTCGCGCGTACGCCGCTTTGAGGTCCCCTGCGTGTTGGAAGTGTCCGAACTGGAAGCGGTGGTGCCGGGGTTTGATCTGTATATGATCCCGGTCGTGCTAAACGCCGGACACCCGGACTGGATCATCGGGCAGCATGCCCGGGCGATCGAACAGTACGGGTACTTGATTCCGTGGGAGCTGCTGATTCCGGAGGGATACATCGTTCTTAACCCGGATGCCACCGTCGCCAAGGTGACCGAAGCGAATGCTAGGCTGGAGTCCGCGGAAGCCCGGGCGTATGCCCAGGTGGCCGACCGGTTGTTGCAGTTGCCCATCGTATACTTGGAGTACAGCGGCACGGCCGGCGATCTTGAACTGGTATCGGACGTACGGCGAACGTTGGGTCAAGCGCGTTTATTTTACGGCGGGGGCATTGCTGATGCCGAGTCGGCGCGCCGCGCGGCCGCCGTTTGCGATACGGTCGTCGTCGGCAATGCAATATATGACCGATTAGAGCAGGCGCTTGAGACGGTAGGGGCCGTAAGGGCGCATAGCAAATAACGGTGAGGGCTCCTGTTGTTATCATCGCTATGAGTAGCTGCTGCTACAACAGGGGGGCGGCGTCGAATTATGTCGCTAGGTTTATCTCAATTTAGCGCCAAGGTCACCCGGATCTGTACGTTGAATCAGAACTTGGGGGCTAACGGACACCAGAGACCTTATATTACGAAAAAACGGGGAGCCGCAAATTGTAACGGACTGAGATGACGTTATTGACGTTGAATCAGGCCAATAGCTTCGTTCGGAGCGGAATAGCGTCGCCTGAGTCCGTTACGCCAGGAAATACTCGGGAAATAGGCAAATAACGCCCCTGGAGTCCGTTAGAGCTGCGCACTCTGGGCGAAGTTGCAAGTACGTGAGTAACGGAAGCGGTAAACGGTGTTGGTAACTGCGGTACGCGGACAGGTGTAAGCGGTAGAGTAAGGCAGCGGCAAGGCACCCGATCACTGCGGCGCGGGAACGGTCTGGAGCCGCCTTTTGATAGTAATAAGCTGAAGGAAAAGGAAGGAGCATGTTAGATGCAACCTGTTAACATACAAGAGGCGGTCAGCCGCCTGAACCCCCAGCAAAGGAAAGCCGTGGAGACGACGGAAGGGCCGCTGTTGATCATGGCCGGCGCGGGCAGCGGCAAGACGCGCGTGCTGACGCACCGCATCGCTTACCTGATCGCGACGCGCAAAGCGCCGCCGTGGGCGATCCTCGCCATAACGTTTACGAACAAAGCCGCCCGCGAAATGCAGGACCGGGTCTCCCGGCTGGTTGGCGGGGCGGAGGGGCGCGATATTTGGGTATCCACGTTCCACTCCATGTGCGTGCGCATTTTGCGGCGGGACATCGAGCGGATCGGGTTCAGCTCCAACTTCTCCATCCTTGATTCCACGGACCAGTTGTCCGTCATCCGGAACTGCATGAAGGACCAGAACATCGACACGAAGAAATTCGAGCCGAAAGCGGTGCAGTCGATGATCAGCACGGCGAAGAACGAACTCGTCACCCCGCAGCAGTACGAGCAAAAGGTCGGCGATTATTTCGAAGGCATCGTGGCCAAAGTGTATGCCATGTATCAGAAACGGCTGCGCCAGAACAATTCGCTCGACTTCGACGACCTGATCATGAAGACGATCGAGCTGTTCAAAGAAACGCCGGAAGTGCTGGATTTTTATCAGAAAAAATTCGCTTACATCCATGTCGACGAATACCAGGATACGAACCGCGCACAGTACATGCTGTGCAAGATGTTGGCGGACAAGCATCACCGGATCTGCGTGGTCGGCGACAGCGACCAGTCGATTTACCGCTGGCGCGGGGCGGACATCAGCAACATCCTGAATTTCGAAAAGGACTATCCCGAGGCCAACACGATTCTCCTCGAGCAAAACTACCGCTCCACCTCGACGATCCTGAACGCGGCGAACGAGGTCATCGGCCAAAATACCGGCCGCAAGCCAAAAAAGCTGTGGACCGACAAAGGCGACGGCGACAAGATCAAGGTGTACCGGGCGGATTCGGAGCATGACGAGGGGTATTTCGTGACCTCGGAAATTCAGAATGACATCAAAAAAGGGCGGACGTACCGCGATCACGCCATCCTGTACCGGACTAACGCCCAGTCGCGGGTGATCGAGGAAATCCTGATCAAGTCGGATATCCCGTACCAAATCGTCGGCGGCATCAAGTTCTATGACCGCAAAGAAATCAAGGATCTTCTGGCTTACTTACGCCTGTTGTCCAATCCGGACGACGATATCAGCTTGACGCGGGTGATCAACGTGCCGAAGCGCGGCATCGGCGACACGACGGTAGGGAAGCTGGCGGACGCCGCGGCGCAACGGGGAACGTCGATTTACCGGGTGCTGGCGACGGTGGACGATCTCGGGTTTGCGGGGCGCACGCGCAATGCTTTGGTGGAGTTTTACGACATGATTGCCGGTCTCCATCAAATGGTCGAATATTTGTCCGTGACGGAACTGACCGAGAAATTGCTGGAAATGACCCAATACCGGTTGGAGCTGCAAAACGAAAATACGCTCGAATCCCGTTCGCGGTTGGAGAACATCGACGAGTTCCTGTCCGTGACGATGGAGTTCGAAAATAATAACGAAGACAAATCGCTGGTTTCCTTCCTGACCGACCTGGCGTTGATCGCCGACATCGACAGCATGAACGATAACGCCGATGCCGAGAAGCCGAACGACGATGCCGTCGTCCTGATGACGATGCACAGCGCCAAGGGCCTGGAGTTCCCGGTGGTGTTCATCGTCGGCATGGAAGAGGGCGTGTTCCCGCACAGCCGCGCGTTCTTGGATAACGAGGAGCTGGAGGAAGAACGCCGGCTCGCGTATGTGGGCATCACCCGCGCGGAGGAGAAGCTGTTCCTCTCGTGCGCGCAGATGCGCACGCTGTTCGGGCGCACGACGGCGAACCCGCCGTCCCGGTTCCTCGACGAAATCCCCGAGGAACTCAAGGAGGACGGCGGGCGCGTGCCCCGCGACCGCTACGGCCGCGGCGTTGGTGCCGGCGGCGCGTACAGCGGCCGCGGCTTCGGCAGCGCCGGCGGCGAGGGCAACTTCGGCCACCGCGGGGCGGCCGAAGGCCCGGGGGGTCGGTCCGCGGCTGCGCCGAGTGGACCGGCCGGGCGCGGTAGCGCCGCTCCGGGGCGGAGCGGCGTTACCGTGACCACCGGCGTGCCGGGGGGACCGGCCGCCAAACCGGCGAGCCCCGGCGAGTTCGCCGCCGGGGACAAGGTCGCCCACGCCAAGTGGGGCGTGGGCACGGTCGTTGCCATCAAGGGCTCCGGCAACGACACGGAGCTGCAGATCGCTTTTCCGGCCCCGGTGGGCGTCAAGCGACTGCTGGCCGGGTTCGCGCCGATCGCCAAGGTGACCGACGGCGAATAACGGGCGAGCATCGCGGCTCGATCAGGCTCTACGCGATGGAGGGGCGGCACCGCTTTTTCTTCCCGCCTCTCCAGCCGCACGCCTTTCGGATGCATGCCTATCGGACGCTCGTCTTTCAGGTGCACGCTATCATTTGCCCGTCTGTCTCTCCACCCGCCTTACCGTTCATCTATCAGCACGCCGCATCGCATGTCCTCGCGACATCCGGCGTGGCTATGCGCGTATATTTACGACGATCCCGGGAACGGTGGAAGGTAGCGGGAATTTTTAGGCGGACTAACTATGATTTTGCTTTTTGGATTCAACAATTTGGGTGATAATTGATATATCCGTCTCAGCATGAATAGCTGTATGAAGCGCTATACGATATTGATCATATTCTGGTAACATGAATTTATAGTGTGGATATCAGCGTCTATTACTATATAGAATTTATCTTTTTATGTGAAATGCCGTGCGATCCCTTGCTATCTCCTCACTTCACTATCTAAAATAGAGGACTTTTATGGCCTTATTTACGGAAGTACGCATAAATTTCTTAAAATAAGGGACATTTATGCCCTTATTTTTCTCAGAAGTCGCTATTATGGCCGGTTTTTTGTTGCTTTCTCAAAAATAAGGCCATTTTATACCCTTATTGTCCATAAAATAAACCAATCCGGGCCAATAGGGCCCAAAAGTACCCTTATTCACGCCACAGGCGAATTGTTGTGGCGGTCAGCGGGGTTGACGCAACGGTTGGCGGAATTAACGGACGGTTGGCGAGGTTGACGCGACCGTCGGCGGGTCCGCCCTCAATTGACACGATGGGCGTAGGCGCCAACGACTCGCGATCAGCCGTCTCGTTGCGAAACGACGTTAATTTGCAGCTGGCGCCTGCGCTGTAATCCGTCTTTTCTGGTCGCGGGTTCGCCTTAGTTCGCCAAGCAGCGCCATCCAATGGGCACTGCCTTTACATCGCGCTATGGCAAACTCCGCCCATCTGGCGAATCGCATCGCATGATCCAACGCTGCGTCCGTGCGCAGAATTCCGTTCTCGACAACGGAGCGAACCCTTCCGGTTCTCTCCGCTTTTATACCTACAAAGGAGGGTTGTCCCTGCATGGATGCAATGCAAAAAATGGAGCAGCTCGTAGAGCAGCTCAACCGGTACAACTATCATTATTACACCTTGGATGAGCCGCTGATCAGCGACAAGGAGTACGACCGGCTGTACGATGAATTGACCGCGCTGGAAACGGAGACGGGGATTACCCTCCCGGATTCCCCGACCCTGAGGGTGGGCGGTGAGCTGCTGCAAGGTTTCAAGCCCCATCGCCATTTGGCTCCGTTATGGAGCCTCGACAAAGCGCAAAACGAGGAGCAGTTGCAAACCTGGAACAATCGGGCCCTGAAGCTGATCGCCGATTACAACGGCAAAAACCCAGATACCCCTTTGCCTGCGCCGACGTATGTGGTCGAATTGAAATTTGACGGACTGACGTTGAATCTCACGTACACCGACGGCAAGCTGGTGCAAGCCTCAACCCGCGGAAACGGGGTGGTGGGCGAAGGTATTTTGGCCCAGGTGAAAACGATTAAATCCGTGCCGCTAAGCATCCCGTACCGGGAGGGCACCATCGAAGTGCAGGGCGAAGGCATCATGAATTTGTCCGTGTTGGCCAAATACAACGAAACGGCCGCCGAGCCGCTGAAAAATGCCCGCAACGCCGCCGCCGGCGCCTTGCGCAACCTGAATCCGCGCACGACGGCGGAGCGGAAGCTGAGTGCTTTTTTCTATAACGTAGGGTACTCGGACAACGTCCAATTCCAGGATCACCGGGAAATGATGGCCTTCCTTAGGGACAACCGGTTCAAAGTCAACCCTTACGTTACGTATCACGAGAGCTTTGACGGAGTAATGCAAGAGCTGCAGCAAATCGTGGAGCACCGCGCTTCGCTCGATTACCTTATCGACGGGGCCGTTATCAAAATCACCGATATGCGCACGCGCGAGGTTCTCGGGTACACCGACAAATTCCCGCGCTGGGCGGTCGCCTTCAAGTTCGAAGCCGAGGAGACAACGACGATTCTCGAATCCGTCTCCTGGAACGTCGGCCGAACTGGTAAAATCACGCCTCTGGCCAAAGTCGAAGCCGTCGAGCTGGCAGGCGTAACCGTACAAAACTGCACGCTGAACAACGTTGGCGATATCGAGCGCAAAAACCTGAAGTTCGCCCTGGGGACCCGCGTGTTCATTCGCCGCTCCAACGATGTCATTCCGGAGATTCTCGGGAAAGTGACCGACGAGCAGGACGGCGGCGAGATCGTTTATCCCGAGGTTTGCCCCGCTTGCGGCACCCCGCTGGAGCAGCGCGGCGCGCATCTGTTCTGCAACAACCGGCTGGGCTGCAAGCCGCAGATCGTAGCCCGGATTACGCACTTTGCTTCCCGGGACGCGATGGACATCGAGACGTTCAGCGAAAAAACCGCCGAGCAGCTCCATGACGAACTGGACGTGCATGAGCCGGCCGATCTGTACACGCTGTCGTTCGACGACCTGATCAAGCTCGAGCGCTTCGGCGAGAAGAAGGCGAACAATCTGCTCGAGGCCCTCGAGCAGAGCAAGGGGCGCGACCTGGCCTCCTTCCTGTTTGCGCTGGGCATCCCGAACACCGGCAAATCGACGACCAAGGTGCTCGCCGATTACTTCGGCAGCCTGGAAGCAGTGATGGCCGCGACGATCGAAGAGCTGACGACCCTGCCGGACATCGGCGGCATCGTAGCCGATAGCATCGTGTCGTTCTTCGCCGACCCGTTCCAGCAGGAAAGCATCCGGAAGATGACTGGCCAAGGCGTCGCGCCGAAGGCTCCGGATAAACCGGCGGCCCCGGTGACCGATTCCTTCTTCTCCGGCAAAACCGTCGTGCTCACCGGGACGCTGCATCAGCTCAGCCGGGACGAGGCAACCGCCCGCCTTGAGGCGCTCGGCGCCAAGGTAACCGGCAGCGTGTCGAAGAAAACCGATCTCGTCATCGCCGGCGAGAAGGCCGGCAGCAAACTGGCCAAAGCGCAGGAGCTGGGCATTCCCGTCATTGAAGACGAGGACGAATTGGTCCGGCTGCTGAACGAAAACGGCTGATCCGAAGCAACGCGTAGCGAGGGAGGCGAGCAGCCCGAGCTTGCGGTATTGTCTCGCGACCGACTTTAAGGGCTATACGAAGATGAACAGGCTGATCCGCTTGAAAAGCGGGTTAGCCTGTTTTCGTTTGCGAATTTTTCAGCCCCAAAGTGACGGGGATCATGGAAAGGCGGAAGAGTTTTCCTCATGATAGGTCAGTGGACCGGAGCGTCCGCGTATTTGAATTTCGACACAAAGGATGGATACCCATGAATCACGATGCGTTACAGTGGAAGCCTTCGCGCTTTAATGCGCAAAGCGAAACGGATGACCGCGGCCTGATGCTGTATAACAGCTATACGGGAGCGATCGTTGCCTGTTCGCCGACAGAACGGAAGCAGGTCCAGGAGTGGCTGTCCCCGGCCGCGCCCGTTCCCGAGCCGGCTCCACCGCTGTACGACTCGCTGATAGAACACGGATTTCTCGTTCCCGCGGAGACGGACGAACTGCGCCGGGCCTTGTTCCTTCACCAGTCGATGCATGCGCAGGACGCCATGCATTTAGTGCTGCTCGTGACGGAAGCCTGCAATTTCCGCTGCAATTACTGCTATGAGTCGTTCCCGCGCGCTTCGATGCGCGAGGAGGTCATGCGCGGTCTGGAGGCTTATATGGAAGAACGCGCCCGTACATTGAAGCAGTTGACCATCAGTTGGCACGGCGGCGAGCCGCTGCTCGTCCCGCACATCATCGAACGGTTATCCCGTTCGTTTATGGCGGCTTGCGAACGAAGCGGGGCGGCGTACGGCGCGGAAATGGCGACCAACGGTTACTATTTGACGCGCGAGCGGTTCGAGCAGATGCTGGATCTTCGCGTAGAGCGGTTCATGGTAACGCTGGACGGGGAAGGCGACGTGCACGACGCCCGGCGCGGGCTTAACGGCGGTGGCGGGACTTATCGGACCATCGTGGACAATTTGCTGTCTTTGAAACAGGTGGATCGCCCGTTTGAGGTCAATTTGCGCGTGAACTTCGACAATAGCAATCTGGAGGTCGTATCCCGGTTTATTCCGGTGCTTCGCGACTTGTTCGGCGACGATCCGCGCTTTAAAGTGTATTTTCGTCCGGTCGGCTGCATGGGTGGCGAAAACGATTTGAACCTGCCGGTGTGCGACGAGCGCACGAAGGATCGCAGCATTTGGGATTTCAACGAGCAGGCGATTGCCGAAGGCTTGACGGTCAGCTCCTTCATCTCGGATATTTTGCTGCCGACGGGGGCGGTTTGTTATGCCGCAAAGCCGAATTCTTTAATCGTCGGTTCGGACGGCTTGCTGTATAAATGCTCGGTGGCGCTTGAACAGGACAACAACCGGCTGGGGCGGATTTACGAGGATGGCACCATGGACCTGGACTACGACAAGCTGGCCCTGTGGACGACCTCCGGCGAGGAGGCGGACGAGAAATGCCAAGCGTGCTTCTTCCGGCCTTCCTGCCAAGGGAACCACTGCCCGCTGTATCGTATGCGGACGGGAAACTGGCCTTGCTCTTACGAGAAACGTCAAATCAAAAAGACGCTGCGAACGATTTGGCTGCAGACCCAGCGTGAAGAAGCGGTATGGGGTGCCGGCATAGAAGGATAATAGATGATCCGATGGCGATAAACCAAGCGAAGGAGGTGATTTTGCATGAAGGTGATTCGATCCGCGGCCCAGGCTGCACTTGTGAAAACCGGCCGGGTTTCCAAATCGGTTCCGGGCAATTTGAGTTAATCGAACCGGCGTCGCTCGCCCGAAAAAGTCAATCCCTAACAGCATGACAATGCTGGGCGGATTGGCTTTTTTTATAGAAAAAGAAACTATCTCTCATTCTTGAACGTTTATCCAATTGAAGCCATCATTAAAAAATATTCATGTTGGAGGTAAAGATGAGGGGGAAATGGTTACGCAAGGGGCTGCTGATTATGCTCAGCGGGCTGTTATTCGCGGGCTGCGCAAGCCGCCCGGCTCAGAATAACGAGGAGAGCTCCAGTCTGAAAATTATGTTTATGGACGAAAACTATTTTTATCAGGAATACGGGGATTTGTTTGCCATTCAGCATCCGAATGTAGCCATCGAAGTGGTCAGCACGAACAGCATCTACAATAGTCAGGGAGACAAAGATTTTGATCCGGAGAAAGCCTTCGACGATTTTATCGAGAAAGAGCAGCCGGACGTGGTGGTTTTGAACTCGTCCAATTATGAGAAGTACGTGACAGATGGGAAATTGATGGAGTTGGATACGTTGATCGAGCGGGATAAGTACGATACCGAAACCATTTATCCGGCGCTGATGCAAATGCTGAAGGAAAAAGGCGGAGGCAAGCTGTATGGCCTGTCGCCGACGTTTTACGGAAACGCGATTTTTTACAATGCCGATCTGTTCGCCAAATATGGGATAGAGGTTCCGCATGACGGGATGACCTGGCAGGAGCTCCTTGATCTGGCCCGCCGGTTCCCGGTGGACGGGGATAAGGATAGCCGCGTCTATGGCTTTGGCAGGCAGTACGGCATGTCGATGGAGAACCTGGCTTCGTCGATCGCTTCGTCCCAAGGCTTGCAGTTTTTGAATCCGGACACGATGAAGGTGACGGTCAATACGGACTCCTGGAAGCAAGCGTACAAGCTGGCCATGGATGCTCTCGATTCCGGAGCGGTTTATAATCCCGAAGGCGACGGCTTTCAAGGCGGAACGATGGAGGAATACTATCAAAGTCAGGTGTTTGTGATGGGGCGGATGGCGATGACCATCGATGGTGTTTATCTGCTGCAAAACCTGAAGCAGGCCCAAGACTCACTCAAGGATTACAAGCCGTTTCAAATCGGCGTAGCCGCGGGGCCGGTGGATCCGGGCGATCCGGAATCGTCCCGGGACATTTATTTTAATGATATCTTCGGGATCCGGGCGAACTCGCCTAATGCGGATGCGGCCTGGGATTTCATCAAATTCATCAATAGCGAGGAATTCGCCAAAGTCAAATCGAGATCGTTGAACAATGGACTGCTGTCCCGTATGGGGATTTCCAGGGAATATAACGGCGTCAACTTGGAGGCGTTTTACAAGCTGAAGCCGAAGCTGAACAACGACCTTAACAATAACTATGAGAAAATCCCGCAAGATTTCTATAGCCAATACCAGCCGGTCATGGATCGGGAGTTGAAGTTGGCTCAAGAGAAGAAGAAGTCGATCGACGAGGCGCTGCAAACCGTTCAGGACGAAGCTCAGGCCATCCTGGACAAAGCGGTGAAAGAAGAAGCGGCCAAACCGAAGGATTCGGAGGGGGGCAAGGCGGATTCCGGTACGGACGGTGCTGCAACCGATGGAACCGCAACGGATGCCGGCTCTTCAGATGCCGCTGTGGGCTCGACGGACTCCTCGGGAGAATAACGAGAGCTAAGCAAGAAAGGGTTGATTCGCGCCTCCGGCGTGAGTCGCCTTTTTTTTGCCGATAATCAAAAATTCGCGGGTTCGCCATATTTGATGAGAAAATGGAATGCTTGGCGAAACGGTTTTGTCGTATAATCTTCAGAAGGTTTTTCGGGCCGGGCCGCGGGTAAGCTAGTCGAAAACGGGATGGGAGATGGGGGAGTGTCGGGAAGAAAGTGGTTTCTGAATGGCATCGTGATGATTTGTTTTTTGGATCTGTTCGTTCAATTGCCGGTGATGGGTCCGTTCGCCCAGAGTCTTGGCGCCGATTCTTTTCAGATCGGGCTTGCGGTGGGCCTGTATTCGCTGACCAATATGTTAGGGAACCTGCTCGCCGGCATTTGGATTGACCGGTTCGGCGGGAGGTCGATCCTAATCCTCGGTCTGGTGCTGACGGCCGGGATTATCCTGCTTTACGTTGGCGTGCGCCAGCCGGGCCAGCTCTTGACGGTGCGAATCCTGCATGGCCTGTCCGGCGGGTTATTGGTGCCAAGCGCGTTTACTCTAGTGTCGCATTATGCTTCGGATCGGCGGCAAGGACAATCCATGGCGCTTTCAGGAGCGGCGGTGGGCGTTTCGGCCATCATAGGTCCTGCGGCAGCGGGTGTTTTAAAAGCAAGCTCCGGATTGGATGCATTATTCATGGCGACCTCGGCCTTGTTGGCGCTGGGTGGACTGCTGGTGCTATTTGTTGCGCCTCGGGAAGGCGGAGGGATTGCCGACAAAACCGCCTCGACCGGATCCGGCAGCGAATGGGCTGCATTCCTCACTTCCATCCGGAATAAATCGGCGGCACGGGCTTATTACGGGGCTTTTGCGCTGATGTTTGCAATGGGAACGCTCACGTTCAGTCTTCCTTTAAAAGCGGAAGCGCTTGGTTTTCCGCCTCAAACCGCAGGCATGATGCTCAGCGTATTCGGAATCGTAGCCATCTGCTTGTTCGTGCTGCCGAGCAATCGTCTCTTTGATCGGGTATCGCCGCTGCGATTAAGCCTGATGGGCGGCGCAACGGTCCTGCTATCGTTGTTGGCTCTTTCGGTTGTGCGGAACCAGGCGGGAATGTTTGCCGTCATGGCGGTTTACGGTTTGGGGTTTGCATTATTGTTTCCGTCATTAAACGCCTTGCTCGTAGGCAATGTCAGTCCAGAAAATAAGGGGAAGGCGTTTGGGATGTTTTATGCATTTTTCTCCTTGGGGGTGGTAGCGGGGTCCTCCGGGATCAGTGCGGTAACAGGAGATTATGATATCGCGCTTCGTTTGGCTGCAGGCTTTCTTCTGATCTCGTGTTTTTCCCTTGGAGCATGGCAAATGCTGCGCAGGGAACGTGAGAAGAAGACGGTTTATCCGTAATACGCGGACTATTTTCCTTTCTGTATTCTTTGGAAAAACATTCATATTGCAAAAAGACCGCCGACGTGATAAATTATTATTTGTCGCTTCGGACGATATCCTGTTGAAATGCGTGCGGGAAAGTCGAAAAAGAAGTTGACATGATTCGACTTGATGAGTATAATAAATAACTGTTCGACAAAAACTGATGAATCAGCGAATGTCGAAGGAAGCAAGCAAGTTCTTTGAAAACTGAACAAATGGAACACGTCAATAATTTTGAACGATTTATTATGAATCGTCAGCATTGAATGAGCTAATCGCTCTTTCGAATAAATCGGATGATTCGTCATCCGGCCTTTATTGGAGAGTTTGATCCTGGCTCAGGACGAACGCTGGCGGCGTGCCTAATACATGCAAGTCGAGCGGAGTTATTCCTTCG
>NZ_JBNYYG010000037.1:0-53469 GCF_050565405.1 Paenibacillus macerans
GATGGTACTTGGACCGAAGGGTCCTGGGAGAGTAGGACGCCGCCAAGCAAAGAAGAAAGAGCACTGCCGTTTATTCGGCGGTGCTCTTTTTGTTTTTCGAATAAACAATGGGAGTCAAAGTAAGTACACCGTTCATTTGATATAATACAAAGAAATTAAATTTTAATGGTTGGATGCGTATCGATCCGGGCCAATTTCTCGTTTATACCGGTGAGTAAGAAATCATGCTTACTCCAGGCGGTTCAATGCGAGCTATGGCTAGGCGATTTGATACACCAGAGTTAGGAGGTGAGCTTGATATGCGTAATAAGGCGACGGGTTCGGGAACGGGGCGGACGTTGGCGGAGATGGGCGGGCAAGAGATCTTTGCGCAGTGGGTGCAAGCGCATGAGGGTGCTTTGCGGAGCTATTGCCGCTCCTTGGCCGGTTCGGCTTGGGAAGGCGATGATTTGGCACAGGACACGTGGCTCAAGATTTGGTCGGTTATGCGCAATAAGGGACAGGAGTTCCATTTGACGCGTACTTACTTGTACCAAACCGCTCGCCACGCCTGGATCGACCGAGGACGAAAAAAAACGCTCCCGGTACAGCCCGCGCTCGTCGATGAGTTACCGCAGCAGCATATCGATTCGGCTCTGTTATGGACGGCGATGGAGACGCTGGTCGGCCAATTGGCACCGATCCAACGCACGGCGCTGCTGCTGATCGATATTATGCAGTATACGGCGGCGGAAGCCGCTGAGTTGGTCCAATCGACGGAAGGGGCGGTGAAAGCCGCCTTGCATCGGGCTCGCGTCAAATTGCGGGATCTCCTGAAGCAACCGGCCGAGCGCAAAGGCAACGGAAGCTCAAGGCTGCACGATCCGGAATCAGAAGAAGCCGGTCCAAACCGTGCGGAAGGGACTTATGGCTTGAACGAGTCCGTCGTCTACGCCTATTTGGAGGCTTTCCGCCGACAGGATGCTGCAGCTCTCGCCATGCTGCTTAATGACGCCCGGCCTCATGAGGTGGTTCCGGTGCTGACGCTGCAGTCTTATCGCCACGTTCATGTTCAACCAGGTAAGGGAACGCATACTACCTCCGAACCGGTACAAAGCCGCATGATGTCCATGAGCTATGCCGCCTGATACAAAGGAGGGTTAACCATGAGTTCCGTCATTCCTTACGTCATCGAACAAACGGGCCGGGGAGAGCGGTCTTACGATATCTATTCGCGGCTGTTGAAGGATCGCATCGTCTTTCTCGGTTCGGCCATCGACGATCAGGTAGCGAATAGCATTACGGCCCAAATGCTCTTCTTAGCGGCAGAGGATCCGGAGAAGGATATTCACTTCTACATTAACAGTCCGGGAGGCTCGACCTCAGCCGGGTTTGCAATTTACGATACGATGCAGTACGTGAAGCCGGACGTGCAGACGATTTGCTCCGGGATGGCGGCGTCGTTTGCCGCAGTCCTTCTGCTGGCCGGGGCGAAAGGAAAACGCTTTGCCTTGCCCAACAGCGAGATCATGATCCACCAGCCGCATGGCGGTGCACAGGGGCAAGCCAGCGACATCGCGATTAGCGCCAAGCGGATTTTGCAGATCCGGGAGCGGATCAACGCGGTTGCGGCGGAATGCACCGGGCAGCCGCTTGAGCGGATCGAGAAGGATATGGACCGGGATTATTTTATGACCGCGGAAGAAGCGCTTGCTTATGGGATTATCGACCGGGTCATTTACAACGATAAACGTTGACCGAAGCGATTGCACATTTACACAAGGACGGAAGAAGCCGAATGCGGCCTCCGTCCTTTTTCTTTTTGCGGAATCGAAAATGGGGCAATGGGGCAGAAATACCAACAGGAATTCGTTCAAATTGCGGATGTGTACGCCTTGAAAAGACAATCGTATCTCCTGGGAAGCCGCTCATTTTTTTGCCTCCGGTTGTCCTTGACAGCCCATGGGGCCTTTGCTAAGATGGGCATAATATATTTTCGTAAGTGGCTTTCCGGTCTTGATATATAAGGGTTATTGCAAAAGTCGTCTACCCGCTTCGAGGTAACGCCCAGCAAGCATTTCCAAAGGCGTTGCCTCCTTATATCGCAAGAACATGAACCGCGTCAAGCGGTCTTGCTTTTCGTGAGAGTACGTCGCAGACGTTTTTTCTTACCCGGCATTCACAGGGAATAGCCCATCAATCATCATTTCATAAGGAGGATCATTCACGGTGTGGGAAAGTAAATTTAACAAGGAAGGCTTAACGTTTGACGATGTGCTTCTGGTTCCGCGCAAATCGGAGGTATTGCCCAAAGAGGTGGACGTGTCCACCAGACTCAGCTCCACAGTGAAGCTGAACATTCCGCTGATCAGCGCCGGGATGGATACGGTCACGGAAGCGGCATTGGCGATTGCGATCGCACGGGAAGGCGGCATCGGGATTATCCACAAGAATATGCCGATCGAACAGCAGGCCGAGGAAGTGGACCGGGTCAAACGCTCCGAGAGCGGCGTCATTACCAATCCTTTTTCGCTGACCCCGGATCATCTGGTATCCGACGCAGAGGTCGTGATGGGGAAATTCCGCATTTCCGGCGTACCGATCGTGAATGAAGAGCATAAGCTGGTCGGGATTTTGACGAACCGCGACCTCCGCTTCGTGCATGACTACAGCATCAAGATCAGCGAAGTGATGACCCGCGAGAATTTGGTGACCGCACCGGTCGGAACGACGCTGCAAGAGGCCGAAGTGATCCTGCAGAAGCATAAGATCGAGAAGCTTCCGCTCGTGGATGACCAGATTACGCTCAAAGGACTTATTACGATCAAGGACATTGAGAAAGCCATTCAGTTCCCGAATGCCGCCAAAGATGCGCAAGGACGCTTGCTCGTAGGCGCAGCCGTCGGCATATCGAAAGACACGTTTGACCGCACCGACGCGCTCGTGAAAGCCGGCGTGGACGTGATCACGGTCGATTCGGCGCATGGCCATCATATCAACATTATCGAAGCGGTAGCCGAGCTCCGCAAACGGTATCCGGACCTGACGATCATCGCCGGCAACGTGGCGACGGGCGAAGCGACGAGAGCGCTGATCGAAGCCGGCGCATCCGTGGTGAAGGTTGGGATCGGACCGGGTTCGATTTGTACGACGCGCGTTATCGCCGGGATCGGCGTGCCGCAAGTCACGGCCGTTTATGATTGCGCAACGGTTGCCCGCGAATACGGCATTCCGATCATCGCCGACGGCGGTATCAAATACTCCGGCGAAATTACGAAGGCTATCGCGGCAGGTGCGCACGCCGTGATGTTGGGCAGTTTGTTTGCCGGCACGGAAGAAAGCCCCGGCGACTCGGAGATTTACCAAGGCCGCCGCTATAAAGTTTACAGAGGCATGGGTTCGATGGGTGCCATGAAACAAGGAAGCAAGGACCGTTATTTCCAGGACGACGACAAGAAGCTGGTACCGGAAGGCATTGAGGGCCGCGTAGCCTTTAAAGGGCCGCTTTCCGACACGATCCATCAACTGATCGGCGGTTTGCGTTCCGGGATGGGTTATTGCGGAACCCAATCGCTCGACGAGTTGCGGAACGATACCCAATTCATCCGCATCACGGGTGCCGGCCTGCGTGAGAGCCATCCACATGATGTGCAAATCACCAAGGAAGCACCAAACTATTCGCTTTAAGAGGTAGTTCAAAAAGTCATCTTTTGATCACGAAGTAGAATCATGGAGCTTAATCGGCATCGAATCTTGAATTCAGCCGGGCCTTCCGTTGCTCACGTAGCCTCCAGCTACGCTGCGCTACTCAGTCCCTAAGCTTCATCCAACCTTCTCGGTGCTGAAAACTGACTTTTTGAACACGTATTGTAAAATAGGCTTCACCATAATTTTCCACCACTGGCAGGGCGATTTCCGCCCTGCTTGTCTTTTTTTGCGGGTACCCCTGTGATAGAATAGATAAAGCAAATGAAAGAATATGAGGGGAGCTTTAAGGGCATTGAAACTCAAACAACCAAAACGTAAAAAGACACAATCGAAACGGCGTTTCCTGCGCATAAGCGTAGCTTCCGTATTGCTGCTGAACCTGCTTTGTTTCTCTCTGGTTCCAACCATGGCGCTGGCCGAGGGTGAACAGACCGAATCTACTACGTCTACCAAACCTGCGACAGTACAAGCTGCGACCACCTCAATTCCTTCCGTGGATTCCTTAGGTTTGCAAGTGAAATCCGCGATTTTGCTGGAGCCGGAATCAGGACAAATCCTATTGAATTTAAATGGCGATGAGGCGTTGCCTCCGGCAAGCATGACCAAAATGATGACGGAGTATATTGTTGCCGATCTCGTGAAGCAAGGAAAATTCAAGTGGAATGACGTCGTGACGGTCGGGAAGAATGCAGCCAAAACGATCGGTTCGCGGATTTTTCTGGCCGAAGGTGACCAACATACTATTGAAGAGTTGTACATCGCTATGGCGGTGGGATCCGCAAATGATGCTACGGTTGCTTTGGCCGAGCATGTTGCGGGTTCGGAGCAAGCCTTTGTGAAAATGATGAATGATGAAGCCAAGCGAATGGGAATGAAATCAGCACACTTCGCCAACTCGACAGGCCTTGATATTGCGGATATGCCGGAGGAATTCCGGACACCGGGAAATCAGGAAACCGTGATGTCCGCGATGGATGCTGCGATACTGGCTAAATATATTGTGACGGATCACCCGGATTTTACCCGATTTACGACGATTCAATCGTATAAATTTCGTGAACGGGATAGCGATCCGATGATTAACTGGAACTGGATGTTGGAGGCTAATAAAAATGTCACCAACTTTAAGCAATATGCTTATAACGGGTTAGACGGCCTTAAAACAGGACATACGACGAATGCCGGCAACTGCTTTACCGGGACCGCCGTTCGTGACGGGATGCGGTTAATCAGCGTGGTCATGGGGGCGAAAACGGAGGGTTCCCGTTTCGTCGAAACGCGCAAAGTGCTCGATTTCGGCTTCAACAACTTCGAAACGAAACAAATCGTACCGGCAAAAACGACGGTAGCCGGTACGGAAACGGTCACGGTGAAGAAAGCGAAAAACACGGAAGTTCCCGTCGTCACCGATCAGGGGATTAGCTTCGTAGTGCCAAAGGGCGCGGATACGAGCAAGGTAGAGGACAAAGTGACCTTGTCGGAAGCAGCCAGCCTGACGGCGCCGCTGAAGCAAGGAACGAAGGTCGGTACCGTAACGTATTCCTACAAGGTGCCTGGCTTGGAGCAAACGCTGGAGCAGACGGTAAACCTCATTACGGCGGAGGATGCGGAGAAAGCCGGCTGGTTTAAGCTGCTCATGCGGGCCGTCGGCGATTTCTTCAGCGATCTGTTCAACGGAATCAAAAATCTTTTCTAAAGCGGCGTATTCAAATCCGAGTAACCGGGTTGTGTATTTGCACTGAATATTGTAAAATATCAAGTTAGATTATTATCGGGAGGATTGGACATGGAAACAGGAACATCGCGTGTAAAAAGAGGTATGGCTGAGATGCAAAAAGGCGGCGTCATCATGGACGTCATGAATGCGGAACAAGCCAAAATCGCCGAAGCGGCAGGGGCAACCGCCGTTATGGCGCTGGAACGTGTGCCTTCTGATATCCGGGCGGCCGGCGGCGTAGCCCGCATGGCGGATCCGACGATCGTTGAAGAAGTCATGAAGGTAGTCTCCATCCCGGTTATGGCGAAAGCACGGATCGGTCATTATGTAGAAGCGAAAGTTCTGGAATCCCTGGGGGTAGACTATTTGGATGAAAGCGAAGTCCTGACCCCGGCGGATGAAGTGTTCCATATCGATAAACGGGATTTCACCGTGCCGTTCGTGTGCGGGGCGAAGGACCTGGGCGAAGCGCTGCGCCGGATCGGGGAAGGCGCGTCGATGATCCGTACGAAAGGCGAACCGGGAACCGGGAACATCGTGGAAGCGGTACGCCATATGCGCCTGATCAACAGCCAAATCCGCAAAGTGCAGAATATGTCCAAGGATGAGCTGTATGCCGAAGCGAAAAATCTGGGCGTTGCCTACGATTTGCTGCTGGAGGTTCACGAGAACGGCAAGCTGCCGGTCGTTAACTTCGCAGCGGGCGGTGTGGCGACTCCGGCGGATGCGGCTCTAATGATGCATCTGGGTGCGGACGGGGTATTCGTGGGATCCGGGATTTTCAAATCGGATAGCCCGGAGAAATTCGCGCGGGCCATCGTGGAAGCGACCACGCATTATACGGATTACAAATTGATCGCCGAAGTATCCAAGAACCTCGGCACGCCGATGAAGGGCATCGAGATTTCCAAATTGTCCGCTTCGGAACGGATGTCCGATCGCGGCTGGTAATCGGCCGTAGCCGGATTGCCGTAACCCTCATAAGCAGGTCTTTCACCCCGGCCGATCCTTGCGACGGCCGGGGTGCATCATCGTGAACTACCGTTTTAATAAAGGTTCAAAAAGTCGGGTTTTCAGCACCGAGAAGGCCCGGATGAATTCAAGATTCGATGTCGGATCCGCACCATGTTTTTGCTTCGGGATCCAAAGATAACTTTTTGAACTACCTTTTTAGGCTGTGAGAGAAAGAAGGTTTGTCATGAGAGTAGGAGTATTGGCGCTGCAGGGCGCCGTTGCAGAACATATTCGAAGCTTGGAGAAAGCTGGGGTCGAAGGGGTTACGGTCAAACATGCCGAGCAGTTGGCAGATCTGGACGGGCTGGTTATTCCCGGCGGCGAAAGCACGACGATCGGCAAACTGATGCGCAAATACGGTTTTATCGAAGCCATTCAAGCCTTTTCCCGGCAGGGGAAGCCGCTGTTTGGCACCTGCGCCGGCCTGATCGTCATGGCCAAAGATATTGAAGGCGGCGAGGAAGCCCACCTTGGACTGATGGACATCAAAGTGTCGCGCAATGCGTTCGGACGCCAGCGGGAGAGCTTTGAAACCGATCTTGACGTGAAGGGACTTACGGCGCCGCTCCGGGCGGTCTTTATCCGTGCTCCGCTCATTACGGCGGTAGGCGAAGGGGTAGAGGTATTGTCGACCTACAAGGAGGAAATCGTCACGGCTCGCCAGGGGCATTTGCTCGTATCGTCGTTCCATCCGGAGTTGACCGATGATTACTCGCTACATACGTATTTCGTAGAAATGATCAAACAAACCAGGCAGCCGTAGGCAGGACCTTAACTCCTTTAAGGCCTACGGTTTTCTCTGTTTTCCGGCGTTTTCCATATTCCATAGCAGCCTTCCCGTCCGATGCGTCTCCTAGATTAACGGTCGGCAGGTCTGTGCAGGGATGATTCTAGGAGGGACTACTCATGTTAGATGTCAAAATAATGCGAAACGAATACGCACGAGTTGAAGAAGCGCTGAAGAACCGGGGGAAATCGCTGGATCTGATCGCGGGTTTTCCACCGCTGGATGAGAAACGCCGGGAGCTGCTTCAAGAGAGCGAAGCTCTGAAGAACCGCCGCAATACGGTATCGGCCGAAGTGGCGCAGCGCAAGAAAAACAAGGAGAACGCCGACGAGCTGATCGTGGAAATGCGCGAAGTCGGGGACCGCATCAAGGAACTGGACGAGGAAGTCCGGGAACTGGAGGCGAAGATCGACGAGCTGATGCTATCGATCCCGAATATCCCTCATGACAGCGTGCCTGTAGGCGCATCCGAGGAGGAGAACGTCGAGGTTCGCCGCTGGAACGAACCGAGGACGTTCGCATTTGCTCCAAAGGCGCATTGGGATGTAGCCGCCGAGCTGGGCATTCTCGATTTCGAAGCTGCGGCGAAAGTGACCGGATCGCGGTTTACGTTCTACAAAGGCCTGGGAGCCCGTCTTGAGCGTGCGCTGATCAACTTCATGATGGATCTGCACAGCAACGAGCACGGGTACGAGGAAATGCTGCCTCCTTATATCGTCAATCGCGACAGCTTGTACGGGACGGGGCAGCTTCCGAAGTTTGAGGAAGACCTCTTCAAGCTGTCCGGCAGCAGCGATTATTACTTGATCCCGACGGCCGAGGTGCCGGTGACCAACTACCATCGCGATGAAATTTTGAATGCGGAGGATTTGCCTCGCCATTACGTGGCCTACAGCTCCTGCTTCCGGTCCGAAGCCGGCGCAGCGGGCCGCGATACGCGCGGGCTCATCCGTCAGCATCAATTCAACAAAGTGGAAATGATCAAAATCGTCCACCCGGACACTTCCTATGACGAGTTGGAGAAAATGACGGCAAACGCCGAACGCGTGCTGCAGCTGCTGAACCTGCCGTACCGCGTACTGGCTTTGTGCACGGGCGATATGGGCTTTACGGCGGCAAAAACGTACGACCTGGAAGTATGGCTGCCGGAAAGCGGCGTCTACCGCGAGATTTCCTCCTGCTCCAACGTCGAGGATTTCCAGGCGCGCCGGGCGAATATCCGGTTCCGTCCGGAACCGAAGGCGAAGCCGGAATTCGTGCATACGCTGAACGGTTCGGGCCTGGCCGTAGGCCGTACGGTTGCCGCCATCCTGGAGAATTACCAGCAGGAGGACGGCAGCGTGGAAATTCCGGAAGTGCTGCGTCCGTACATGGGCAATCTGCAGAAGATTACCAAGCGCAAATAGCTTGCGCGGAGGGGATCATTTGTGGTAGAATCTGATTTGTTACGCAAATCGGATTCACCTTTGGAGAGGTACCGAAGTGGTCATAACGGGGCGGTCTTGAAAACCGTTAGGGTGCAAGCCCACGTGGGTTCGAATCCCACCCTCTCCGCCATACATAATCAAGCCAAGAGAGCAGGGATGCTCTCTTTTTGTGCATAATGGAGCGGATTTCATCACACATTAACCCTGTTGAGACCAGGCATAGCCATGGTGAAAAATTCAAGGGGAGGCTTTATCCGTTATGACGAAACCGCAAACCTACCAAACATCGGGAGCGGGCAATGGTCCGGATCGCGACCGTCGCCGGGAAGAAGGAAAGGGAGGACAAGAGCCGCTTTCGGGTTCCAAAAAGGTGAAAACCCAAAACCATGTTAGCCACAACAATCCAGAGGGATAATGGATGTTGATCGAACCGGCCAAGGCTGCTCATTCCATGAGCAGCCTTCTTTTATTCGCGTAATCTGATTATTCATATCGTTTAATTTTGAATTGGAGCAAGACATCAAGCGGAGAAAATGTCATAATAAAGATAGGGTGTTCTTAGCGGGAAACGATTATTTTATGAAACGGAGAGATGGGAGAGAAAACATACTATACCGAAAGGATTGTGATGCTTATGAACGCGGTTAATCCAAATAACATGACGACACCGCCTGCTACGGCTCAGGTTCGCCAACATAAACAGCGACCTTTTAAGAATATCATGTTCCGGTCCGTATTTATCGTGATCGGCGCGATTATCGTTTCCGTTGCGCTGGAATTATTTCTGGTCCCCAATCGAATTACCGATGGCGGCATAACCGGTATTTCCGTCATGTCCTCTTATTTGTCGAGCTTGCCCTTAGGGATATTCCTCTTTCTCTTCAACCTTCCTTTTCTCATCATCGGCTACAAGCAAATCGGCAAGACGTTTGCCGTCTCTACGCTGCTGGGCATTACCGTCATGTCGGTCGGCACGGCGCTGCTGCACCCGGTTGAGGCCTTCGTGCACGATACGCTGCTAGCATTTGTATTTGGCGGCATCTTGCTCGGTTTCGGTACCGGCATGGTGATTCGTTTTGGCGGCTCGCTGGACGGCACCGAAATTGTAGCGATTCTGGTTTCCCGCAAGACGCCATTTTCCGTGGGCGAGATCATTATGTTTTTTAACTTCTTCATATTGTTGAGCGCAGGCTTCGTGTTCGGTTGGGAACGGGCTTTGTTCTCGTTGCTTGCTTACTTTATCGCCTACAAGACGATCGATATCGTCGTGGAAGGCTTGAACGAGTCCAAATCCGTTTGGATTATCAGTGATCAGATCGATGAAATCGGCGATGCCATCTTAAGCCGTCTGGGCCGTGGCGTAACGTATCTGTCGGGGGAAGGCGGCTTTTCCGGGGATCCGAAAAAGGTCATCTTTTGCGTCATCACCCGTTTGGAGGAAGCAAAGCTGAAGGAAATCGTAAATCATTACGATGAAAATGCATTTTTGGCAGTCGGAAATATCCATGATGTGAAGGGCGGACGTTTCAAGAAAAAGGCAATCCATTAATTCCAAGAAACGTATTCCGAATCACAGGCAAATGGTTTATGATAGGTGGGGTTAGCCAATATTTGCTTTGTTTACGAAGTGTGGGGGAGAGAGAGGAGTTTATATGTCGAAGAGGATTTGGTCGTCCGTTTTACTTGTCATGCTGTCTGTAGTCCTGGTACTGTCCGGCTGCAGCCGCACGAAGGAACCGAAGGAAGCATTGAGCGGCGCAGCGGTGAAAGCGCTGGAAATGAAATCGTATGTTTTGCAAAACCAAATCAAGATTTTGGATTTGTCCGTGAGTGCGGGCGAAGCCGAGTCGCCGGAAGTCGGCGCGGTGCTATCCATGCTGAAGAATGCCGAAATCAACATCCGGCAAATTTATCAGAAGGATCCGATGCAAGCCGAAGCGACGCTCGAAATCAAGCTGACGGGCGATATGGCCACGACGCTGACGATCCCGTTCGTCATGACGCCGGAGAAGATGTACGTCAAAATCCCGAGCATTCCGTTCCTGCCGATGCCGGAAACGGCGGTGGGAAAATTCCTGGTGCTCGATATGAAGGAACTTGCGGAACAGAGCGGCGGGGAGTTTAATCCGGATATGTTCGATTCGGAAAAGACGCAAAAGCTCAGCGCGGAATTGATGGCGGCCTTGTTCGCCGAATATAATTCGGAAACCTATTTCAAGAACCTGGATCCTAAGGAAGCTGCGCTGCCGGAAGGCTTTAAGGCGAAGCAGGTGGTTCAGTTTGCGATAACGAACGATAACGTGAAGGATGCGGCAACGATCCTGATCAATCAAGCGTTGCCGAAGATGCTGGACATCATCGGGAAGGAAGAGTATCGTTCGATGCTCCAACTGGCGCCGGAAGATATTGAGCAAGTGAAGAAGGATCTGCAATCGGGAAGCCAGGATGATCTGGGGAAGGCGCTGGATGAGCTCAAAAGTCATCTGCAAATCCACCAGTTCACCGTCGACACGGCCATCGATGATAACAATTATCCAGCCTATTACGATATCAACGCAAACGTCGAAATCAATGACCCGGATACGCAGGAGAACGTCAAGCTGGCTGTGCAAATGACCAGCCACTTCAGCCAGATCAATGAGAAGCCGGCGTTCGAGATCGGCATCCCTACGGATACCATGACCCTGGATGAATTGCAGCAGGAAATGAGCAATTTCGGTTATTAATCCAATATACGTTCCGACAAATAGACCTCCAGTCCCATGTTTTTACATGATGCTGGAGGTTTATATGTTTATTAGGCCTTATTTTTTTCGCAGCCGCCGGAAAAAAGCGGTCAGCATTGAAGCGCACTCTTCCTGCAGCACGCCCGATGTAATCTCGGTGCGGTGGTTAAAGCGCGGCTCCTGCAGCAGATTCATCAGCGTGCCGGCACAGCCGGCCTTGGGATCCGAAGCTCCGTAGATCACGTGGGGGACCCGGCATTGCACGATCGCGCCCGCACACATGGGACAAGGCTCCAGCGTGACGTAAAGACGGCAGTGCAGCAGTCTCCAAGCATCAAGGCGGTCGCTCGCTTCGCGGATGGCGATCATCTCCGCATGGGCGGTTCCGTCGCGGGAGCTTTCTCTAAGGTTGTGGCCGCGGCCGACGATTTCGTCTCCCCAAACGACCACCGCGCCGATAGGTACTTCGCCGAGAGCTTCCGCTTTGCGTGCTTCCTGTATGGCTTGTTCCATCCAATATTCATGGGGGAAAGAGGGGGTAGGAGGTTCGGGGATCGGCGGTGATGTGAATGACATGTGTAAAAATCAGCTCCTTTTAAGTGTAATCCACAGGGGTTGTTCGACGAACAAGTATTCGTTGTTAACATGTTGTGGGTAACCTTGTGCATAACCACAGATTTATCCCCATTATTATACACATATTATCCCAAGGCATTGTTGGTATGTTAACAACTTGTGGATAAGTAGTTGGAAAAGTAAATACATAAGCAAGTCCTTTGAGTCGTCCATAAGCACCAAGGATATAGGCATTTTTACTTATTGTAGGAAAAGGATCTGGGAATTTCAACGTCTTTGCAAAACTTGTCGTAACGGGTATGATGGGAGTATAAATTCAAAGATTCCCATATATATCCAAATACTGGGCTAGAGGTGGGATACGCGATTGACCATAAAAACAAAGCTTGCCTTGATTATATCTTGTTTTTCCATGATTATCCTATCTCTTAATATTGTATTAAGCTATTTTTCGACCAGAGACAATTTGCGTAGGGATAGCGAGGCCAACATGCTGTTGACGGCCAACCATATTGCCGGCGCTGTCGAACAAAGTCGTTCCGTTTATGAATATGTCAAGCTGTCGCTAGGCGGCAGGATGAGCAGCGGCATGATTGACGCTATACTGGAAATGACCAGCCCGGACCGCATCTCCCAAAAGTCGCTCGGGACGAACCAGAGTCTCCTGGAGATCACCGGGATTGACCCGATGCATTTTGACGAGGAGCATTTACTGTTCGGCACGTATCGATATAAGAATGACGTGATCGTGAAGCAAGCCGTACAAGAGTCGATTCGCCAAAAGAGCAGCCTGTTGTACGATACCAGCATTGAAGGCCAGCATGTATTGGAGTGTTATGTGCCGGTCACTTCCAACGGGCAGCCGCCCTACGTAATTAGAGTGCTCTCCAGCTACGAACCGATCGCCTCGGCCATCTACAAGCAAATGGTCGGCCAAATTACGGTGTCGCTTGGCCTGTTAACGATCATGATCGTCGCCAGTTATTGGCTGGCCGGCGGCTTGGTCCGGCCGGTACGCCATATTTTGGACCAGGTGAAGGAGCTCGCCGCCGGGCATTTCGAGACCCGGCTTAAGGTAGGGCGTCCTGACGAGCTTGGACTGCTTGCCCACAAAATCAACGCCATGGCGGACAACTTGGGAAAATATACGGCGGAGTTGAAGGGGAAAAACGAAGAAAACCGCTCGGTGAAGGAGTACCTGGAATCGATCATCAGCCAGACGGCGGACGCGATTCACATTACCGACGTTCAGGGTCGGGTGATGCAGGTGAACTCCGCTTTTGAAAGCTTATATGGCTGGCGCAGCGATGAAATCGTCGGCTCCTGCCTGGATTTCATTCCGCCTTCCGAACGGGAAGGAAGAACGACCTGGCGCCGGGAGGCGGAGGTGATCGGCAAATCAGCCTCGGTCTTGGCCGAAACCGTACGCCTTCGTAAAGACGGAAGCCCGGTCGAGGTGAGCATCAGCGTCTCGCCGATTTTTGATCAGGAGGGAAAAATCACCGCGCTGATCAGCATTTCCCGGGACATGACGGAGCACAATAAAATGGAGGAGTTGCTGCGGCGTTCCGAGAAACTGACGACCGTCGGGCAGCTGGCTGCCGGGGTGGCGCATGAAATCCGTAATCCGCTCACGACGCTGCGGGGTTTCCTGCAAATGCAGCAGCGCACCAAGACGGTCAACACGATGCACACCGATGTCATGTTAGCCGAGCTGGATCGGATTAATTTGATCGTGAGCGAATTCCTCATTTTAGCCAAACCGCAAGCTATTCAATTCCAAGTCAAAGACGTCCGCTTTACGTTGGGAGATGTCATCTCCCTGCTGGACAGCGAGGCGCATTTACATAATCTCGAATTCGAGATCCATTTCTCGCCGAGTCCGATTCTGGTACACTGTGAAGAGAACCAATTGAAACAGGTATTCATCAATGTCCTGAAGAACGCCATGGAAGCCATGCCGAAAGGGGGAAGGATCCTCTTGCAGTTGGAGGATTCCGATGACGGACAAGCGGTGGTAAGGGTCATCGATGAGGGCGAGGGGATCGCCAAGGACCGGCTTCAGAAGCTGGGTGAGCCCTTTTATACGAATAAGGAGAAAGGGACCGGGCTTGGCCTCATGATCAGCCAACGGATCATTGAAGGACACCGGGGAACGCTGGTGATCGAAAGCGAGCTGGGACAAGGTACGGTCGTTACGATTACGCTGCCGCGGGTACATAGGCAAACGGAAGAAAATGAAGCGCAAGCGGATATCGCCAATTAACGGGCGACAAGGCTTGCCTAATGCGGAGGGACTAACAGCTACATCATGCGAATCAATAAATTTATTAGCGAGACGGGATTTTGCTCCCGGCGGGAAGCGGACAAGCTGGTTGAGTCGGGACAAGTAACCATTAACGGGGTTACGGCGCTCCTGGGCAGCCAGGCGGAGCCGGGAGACGAAGTGCGGGTCAACGGCAGGCCGATCGAGTCGAAGCGCTCACGGCATGTTTATATCGCCCTGAATAAGCCGGTAGGCATTACGAGTACGACGGAATCGCATGTCAAAGGCAACATCGTCGATTTTGTCGGGCATAAAGAGCGGATCTTTCCGATCGGGCGTTTGGATAAGGACTCGGAGGGCTTGATATTGCTGACCAGCGACGGAGACATCGTCAATAAAATTTTGCGGGCCGAAGGCAAGCACGAAAAGGAGTACGTCGTAACGGTCGATCGGCCGCTCACGCCGGGTTTCCTGAAGGCGATGAGCGAGGGGGTCAAGATCCTGGGCGAAATGACCCTGCCTTGCAAGGTCACCCGGATCTCGGACCGCGTGTTTCGCATCATTCTGACCGAGGGGAAAAACCGCCAGATCCGCCGCATGTGCAGCGCGCTTGGGTATGAAGTACGCAAGCTGCAGCGCATCCGCATCATGAACATTCATCTGGGCCAGCAGAAAATCGGCACTTGGCGCGACCTCACCCCGCAAGAGATGCAGGAATTGGGGCAAGCCCTGAACTATAAGCTTACCTAGAAAGCCGCCATAGATAACAATAAAGGACAGGTTCTCCTTCCCGCAGGAGCCTGTCCTTTGCTTATTCATGGGCCGCGGTTACGCCAAGCTGTTGATTGCTACCGACGTATTTGCGGATGATCGAGACCTCGACCCGGCGGTTCTTGGCACGTCCGGCCGCCGTATCGTTACCGGCGACGGGGTGATATTCGCCGTAACCGATCGCGCTGAATTTTTTCGGATCGAGCTTTTGGTTAAGCAGCAGAATCTTCATGAAATTCAGAGCTCGTACCGAGCTGAGATCCCAGTTGGACGGAAACTCGTAAGTGGAGATCGGCACGTTGTCCGTATGCCCCGATACGATGACCTCGTAGTCAGGGAACTGCTGCAGCATGGCCGAGATCGCCTTGGCCAGCATCCGGGCCTCCGGCTTCACTTCGGCTTCCCCCGAAGGGAACAAGGCATTGTCGCTGATCGTAACCATCAGCTGGGATTGATTGAGCTTCGTTTCCAGCTCGTTGGTCAACCCGTTTTGCTTGATGTAGCTGTCGAGCTGTTTCTTCAACGCCTCCAGGTTTTCCTGCTCCTGTCGCATCAGTTCGTTCTTCTTGGTCATCAGGCCGTCCGACGAAGGCTTGGGCAGCTCGCTGTCGCTATTGGTATTGTTGGTATTGCTGGTCATGGCGTTTTGGTCCAGGATGCCCGAGCCTCCGGTCAGCACGCTTTGAAACGCTTCGCTCATCTCCTGGAATTTCTGGGCATCAACGGTACTCATGCCGAACAGGACGATGAACAAGGCGAGCAGGAGTGTCATCAAATCGGAATAGGGAAGCAGCCAGCTCTCGTCGTTATGTTCTTCGTGATCCTGATGCTTATTCTTTTTGCTCACCTTCACCCGCCCCCTTTTCTAGAATTTCCGCTCGTTCGGCAGGGGTTAAGAACACGGCAAGCTTCTGTTGAATCGCGATCGTGGATACGCCGGATTGAATCGACAGCAGGCCTTCCACCATCATCAATCGGACTTCCATTTCCTTCTTGGACAGTCGTTTTAATTTATTGGAAATCGGATGCCATAATACGTAACCGGTAAAGATACCAAATACGGTGGCGATAAAAGCGCCCGAAATCGCGTGCGACAGCTTCTCGATATCGCTCATATCGGACAGGGCGGCAATCAAGCCGACCACGGCACCGAGTACCCCTAGCGTCGGCGCGTACATCCCTGCTTGGGAAAACATCAGCGCACCGGCTTTATGCCGCTCTTCCGTCGCGGCGATATCTTCAGTCAGCACGTCCTGAACGAACTCCTGGTCGTTGCCGTCGATAATCATCCGCATGCCGCCGCGCAAGAAGTCATCGTTGATTTCTTCGACCTTCGCTTCCAGAGCAAGCAGACCTTCGCGGCGGGTAATCGTAGCCCATTCCATGAACAGGGTGATCAATTCCGCTTTGCTGATCATTTTCGGCTTGGCGACCGTCAATTTGAGCAATGTCGGGAATTTCTTCATTTCCGACATCGGGAAGGCCATGAAGAGCGTGGCCGCCGTCCCGACAAATATAATGACAAAAGCCGCGGGGTTAGAGACCAGACTTTCGATAGGCGCGCCTTTCAGAAACATCCCCAAGATAAGGGAAACGAATCCGAGAATAAGACCAATAATTGTTGAGATTTCCATTGTACACCTCGTCCTTGAGATAAATTGAATCCATTCCTTGCCCTTTCGCATCCTTGCGGAAAGGCGCGTCACACGTTGCTAAAAACGATTTATCTATTTTATCGACAGAATTCCCTTTTTTTTTAAGTGGTTTTTTCCGGTATAATAAGAATACGGCCAGAAATGACGGGCCAAGAGGGAGGATACTGCAGTGGGCGTAAAGCACGGTAGAGATTATGAATATATTTTGGCTGATTTGACGAAAGCGGTTGGCCAGATTTCCGATAGTTACCTTTTCTTTGAAATGGAACCTTCCGAGTGGGAGGTATTGTCCGAGTCGGATCGTGAAGAGGTGCACGAAGCTTTGGCGGAGGATTTGTTCTATGCCTTGGGCACGGAACCGATGATTGGGGTCGGCAGTGCAGTCGTGATCTATGACGCTGAGGGCCATCGGATCAATTTCCTGATCGGGGAAGCGGAATTGACTTCGGTTGCCCTGATATGACCGGTTGGGTTGTACCCCCGCGGCATGGTAAAATAAGAATTTAAGGAGCGCGAACTGTCATCTGCCGCAGGAGGGAGCCAACGGCCCGAACGCATGAAGATGTCGTACAGTGAATAGAATAGATGGAGGACGGGGGCTAGGACAGATCAACTTCAGATCCTGGTGCGTTATAGGGATTGCATACATATACAGGAGTTCTTGAAGAGAACGGGGAGGAAGAAAATATGCCGTTTACACCGCAAGAAGTAGAAGCGCATTTGGAAAAGCTGGAAGGCTGGGAGCTCGAGGAAGGACGATGGATTTTCCGCAAATACACATTCTCCAACTTTATGAAGGGGATCGCGTTCGTCGATGAAGTGGCGGCCATCTCGGAAGCGTTTAACCACCATCCTTTTATCACCATTGACTATAAAACGGTAACGCTCCGTCTAACCTCATGGGAAGATGGCGGCATTACGGCCGTTGACATCAAAGAGGCCCAACAGTACAATGAAGCCTTTGAGAAGATGCGTTCGGCCGGTTAAACCGTAGGGTTGCAGAGAAAGCGGATCGGCCCGAGCAACCTATGAATGACGCCTTGCCGATGCACAAAAACGCCCGCCGGGAACGTGAAGTTTCCCGGCGGGCGTGCTTTTTCGTATGCGTTTATTTTTTCTCCGCAAGCCACAAGGCAACGTTGGCAATTTCCTCTTCCTTCAAACGATCCTTGAAGGAGGGCATCATGCCGCCTTTCCCTTTGGTAATAATGGAGTAAAGCTGCTCTGCCGACAGCTCCGCGCCGATCTTCTGGAGATTAGGACCGGCCCCGCCCTGCAACTGATCGCCATGGCAGCTGATGCAGTTTGCTTTGACGGTGGCATCAGCCTGTTCCGCGTTCATCGTGACTTCAGGCAATTGCGTTTTGGCTTCCTGCTCGGCCTGCTCGCGGCTAGGCAAGGTAAACATGAGTACGATGGCCAAAGCGCATGCCACAACGAACAAACCGCTCATGATCCACTTTTGCATTCCAATCGCCCCTCCTATGTAAGCTACTTATTCATTATAACGGAACACGCCGTCCGATCATAGTCTTTGTGACAAAAATAGGAACAAAATAAGTGATTGCTTCCGTTAAAATGTGTCTTACATCATAGACGGGGCGGACATGGAGCCCGGAGCGTTCTTTAAGAAGAGGCTTCCGGCTCCTTATAAACCATGCAGTAAAACGGCTTGGATACGCCGCCGGGGGTCATCTTCTCGTACAGGTCGGTAATCGTGAAGCCGGCTTTCTGATAAGCCCGGATCGCCCGAGCATTCCAGGTGAGCACCTCCAGGTCGATCTGGTTATCCGGCTTGCGGCGGTTGGCTTCTTCCACGATCGCCATTACAAACAGCTTGCCCAATCCATGGCCGCACAAATCAGGCTTCATGCCGATGCCGAGCCGGGTTACTCCTTCGAGCGGGAAATATTGGGCAAACCCGGCCAGCTCTCCATTCTCGTCCAAGACGGAGACATATTGCTCGGCCCGGAGCGCCGGATTTCCGAACTCCACGTCGAGCGCTTTCATTTGTTCCCAGGGAAGCCAGCTGTAAATATCATAAGGCGAATCGTAGCGCCAGGTACAAATTTCCGCCCCATGACTCTCCTCCATGGCTGCAATGCGAAACTTGAGAATCGGTTTATCCATTTTGCTCCTCCTTTGAAACCGCAGGAATGACATGATGAACCGTTTGCTGATCCTTTTACCCTCACAATAAAGGGATTTACTTGCCTTGTAAAGGCTTTTGCCTGCTGGAGGATCGACCGGGATTCCCGGTACAGTAAAAAAATGGCAGTAACCTTTTTACCGATCGCTTCGTTATATAGTTAGTGGCACGAAAAAAAGAAACCGCAAGCGCCCCTGAAGGATGCCTGCGGTAAGAGAACATGAAACTTCTTAAGCCGGAATATTAGGATTCCGCCGCGTATACGGAATAGCCGTATTTGCTAAGAACTCGCTTCGCGCCAACGTAGCGGTTCTGGTAATAAGAGTTGCTCAGTTTGTCGACCCGGATACCTTTGGAAGAGGAAGCATGGGCGAATTCGCCGTCGCCGACATAAATGCCGACATGCGAGATCTTTCCGTTACCCTGCGTTTTGAAGAAGACGAGATCACCCGGCTGGAGGTTGCTTTTCGGCACCGTCGTACCTTGCTTGTACTGGGCGGTCGAGACGCGGGCCAGCTTGATGCCCATCTTGCTGAACACATAACGGGTAAATCCGGAGCAGTCGAATCCCGACGTGCTGGTACCGCCGAATTTATACGGCGTCCCATAGACGGAATCGACGATGCTGGTTAATGGCGTAGCCTCCGCATCGGCAAAGGCGCTGCCCGTTCCCAGCGTAAACATAAGGGCCAAACTCGTTACCGCTGCTGTTAAAGTCTTTCTCAAGATGTCAAGCTCCTTCCAAGGCCTACGAGGTTAGCTTATGGATTCGGTTGAAGGTTCCCTATGATCCCTTTAAAAGGTAGTTCAAAAAGTCATCTTTAACTTTTTGAACACGTCTTTTTAACGAGATCAATTCACCCTATTGTGGTTCCCCCGTTTCCCGGATGCAGGGAATTCGGCAGTTTTAATGTAGTATGCACCCTAAAAACGATGTTACAGCAATAATTACAAAGTTGTTACTATTTACTTTGATCATTTTACCAAAGCCGTCCAGAGTTGACAAGTTTGTAGATAAAAAGACTTCTTTTGGCCTGTTTTGGCGGCGGTGGATGTGGGTAATGGTTCCTAACGGGGGAAGTCTGTAAATAGGAAAAAACCCGCGGAGACGTTTATACAAACATCCCCACGGGCTTTGGGTTGGTTACTTATTGAACATCGTCATGTTCGGCGACATCACCGGTAACGTCTTCATACTTGTCGGTACTCATGACGCGTTTGGCGCCAACGTAACGTTCAACGTAGTATTTCTCGCTCAATTTGCTGATGACCACGCCTTTGGAAGAGGAAGCATGAGCAAATTTACCGTCGCCGACGTAAATGCCGACGTGAGAAACACCTTTACCGGAAGTATTGAAGAATACCAGGTCGCCGGCAATCAGCTCGCTCTTATCCACGGCAGTCCCCATTTTGTACTGGGAGCCGGATTGGTGCGGAAGCTTGATGCCGATCTTGGAAAATACGTACATGGTAAATCCGGAACAGTCGAACCCCGATGTGGTGGTTCCGCCGGCTACATAGTCGCTGCCAAGAGCCGTGTCGATCACGCCGTCCAATTTAGAATCGGCGAAAACGCTACCAGTTCCAATGGTGAAAAGCAAGGCAAAACTTACTGCTGCTACGGTTAAACGCTTCTTCAAGAAGTTATGCTCCTTCCAATGCCTACGAGGTTAGCTTAAGGATTCGGTTGAAGGTCCCCTATGATCCCTCTATTGCGAGATCAATTCACCCAAAGTGGTTCCCCCGTTTCCCCGGTGAAGGGAATTCGGCTTTGATTTCACACCTGAATTTACATATTCGACATCCAGCGTCATTCTCCTGCTAAAGATGACAAAAATAATTACAAAACTGTTACTGAAATTGTGTTGCTGTTATTGTAACAAAGGCAGGGTTCTTTTGGCAATGGATAATTAACAAGATTAAGAGGAGAAATCACGACACAGGGCCTTCGCAAAGTAGCGAAGGCCCTGTGTTTTCAGGGGTTGGAGAAGGTGAAAAAAAATTAACTTTTTTGTGTCTTCATTTGCCAAAGTTGAAATTGAGAGGTAACCCGCCAAATTTTAAAAGTACTGCGAAAGAGAGGATAGGTTTGCTGCAGAATCAGGGCCAGCATTCCGGTCCATATCCAGGATACGGTTCCGAACAGCAGGAAAATCAGAATCCCGAAAGCGCCAAGGATCAGCGAAATCCCGATCCCTTGCAGCAGATGCCGGAGGCATAGCAGAAGGGAGCTTCCCATGCCGGCTTTAAAAAGATAACCAAATTGGGCGAACAACAGGCATTGGCGGATGAGCCAGCCGTAAACAGACCAGCCGAGCAGAAAGCCAATCCCCGTCAACCAGGCAGTGAGATTGCCTGCTCCCAGCAAGCCGGGCCAAAGCGACAGGAGCTTAGGTACTATCCAGACGGCCGGAACGAGGATCAAGAGCAGCTCCAGCAAATAGAACAGAACGACCGGCTTCCCGAACTCCTTCATTCCCCGGAATATCGGGAGGCCTTGGCCACGGGCGTCTTCCGGGACAAGCCCGTAAAGGATGCCTGCCTGGATCAGCGGGGTGAACGCCATGCGCAGGAGCGTCATGCCGGCCAGCAGCCAGAAATAAAGGCGGATATCCGGGTTGCTCCACAGATTAATTTGGCCTTCCAGCAGGAACAATATCCGCGACAGCTGGGTCGGAGGCGGGTCGGGGTATCTCTCCAGCAATGCCGTCACGGCGGTATCGACGAGCCGGTACAGGAACAGTCCCCAAAGCAACTGGTACAGGAACAGGATGATGACAGAGGGGAATTGGGTTTTTAGGGCCCTCCAGCCCTGACGAACATAACTCATTGCCTTCCCTCCTTTAGAGGTAGATCAAAAAAAGACCTTTGATCACGAGGTTGGTTCTAGGAAGCGGACTCGACATCGAATCTTGAATTCAGCCGGGCCTTCCGTTGCTCACGTAGGCCCCCCTACGCTCCGCTACTCAATCCCTAGCTTCATCCAACCTTCTCGGTGCTGAAATGACTTTTTTTGATCTTGATTGAAATTTTTGAATCGTAAGGGATCTAAAACCTTTGGAACGGACTCGGCTTCGAGACTAGAGTTCGGCCGGGCCTTACCACAGAAACGCGCCGAGAATGGCTTCGAGCAGTTTGGTTACGCTCATGTTGGAACGCGAGAGCGTGGGTTCCGGGACTTCCGTTTTTAAATAATTGTTGATGTGTTTGTTCTCCACCAACAGCGTATAATCCGGATCGATTTGTACCCAGGCCAGCGGTTGCTTATAGTTCAACTTAATCTCTACGCGATTGTCCTCGCCGTTCCATTGTTTGCGTACGGTATGACCGTCCGTAAAGGTGAACAACAGCGGCACTTTGGGGTGGGTGGCCCCTTTTCGGGAGAACACGACGGTGGATTCGTACAGCTTGCCGTCCTTCTGATTGATGGGAGTCACTTGGATGCTGTCCACGGAGAAATCGGCCATTTTTCCATCGTACACATATTGCTTGAAATAAGACTTCCAGCTCCGCCCGGTAACCTGCTCGACAATCCGTTGGAAATCGGCCGTGGTCGGGTGCTTGAAGCGGTATTTATGGCTGTAAACGGTCAGGATCCGCTTCATCGTCTTGCTGCCGACCTGGCGTTCGATATCGAGCAAAATCAACTTGCCGCGGTAATAGACATTTCGGGCATAACCGTCGCCGGCCCCGTATTTCCAGGCGTTTTGGGTTAGCGTGGCCGGGGAGGAAATCAGCGCCGACTGGATCGGCAGATTCGGGGCAATCCCGAACTCCTGCTCCATCAATTTATCCTCCGCGTAGGAAGCGAAAGCTTCATCCAACCAAGCCTCTTCAAATTCATTGTTGGCGACCATGCCATAGAAAAATTGATGGGCAATCTCATGGATTACCGTACGCTCCAGCTCGTCGTAACTCGGCGAATCGCTGCTGGCGCCAAACGCGGTCACCAGGGTCGGATACTCCATGCCCCCCGCGCCGTTGCCGAGGGCGGGCGGGACTACGACCGACAGCGTGGAGTAGGGGTAACGTCCGTACCACTTGCTGTAGTTGGCCAAGGCGACTTTGGCCGCGTAGAAGTATCGTTCCTTCAGATCCTCATGCGCCGGGTCGAGATATAACTTGATGCGCACGCCCGGAACTTCGGCGGATGAGAACGGTTCCTCCGCATAGATGAAATCGGGCGAGGCGGACCAGGCGAAATCGTGAACGTCGTCGGCATAAAACTGCATCGTTTTCCGCCCGTCCTGGACAACGGCCTTTTTCGTTTGGAACCCGGTAGCCGCTACGGTATAGGCTTCCGGGACGTTGATTCTCACGCTATAGATCCCGAAGTCGGAATAAAACTCGGAGTTTCCGTGATACTGATGAAGATTCCAGCCTTCCACCATCCGCCCCCGGGTGCCGACCGGTTCGTATACGCTGATCTTGGGGAACCATTGCCCCGCCATCACAAAATCGCCGGCAATCCCCATCCGGGCGAAAATTTTCGGCAGCTTCACGGTGAACTTTATCCGCAGCGTCAAGCTTTCGCCGCCTTGCACCGAGACGGGCAAGCGCACTTTCGCCAGGGTTTGGTCCTTGGCGTTCCCGTCGTCCGGCTGGACATATTGAATCCGATGCAGAAGGGAGATGCCGTCGGTGGTACGCAGCTCGGTGATCTCCATCGAGCCCCAGCCGTCTTTCGGCATGACATCGCCCCGCAGCTTGCCGCCGGATTCCTTTATAAACGTCGTATCCTCCGAGGAAAAGGCGTTGGGATACAAATGCAAATACACTTCATTGATGGTTTTCTTTCCGGGATGGGTCCAGGTCAGGGTTTCCGAGCCGGTCAGCGTGCCATCCTTTTCGTTAAGCGCGACATCAATGTGATATTCGGCAACCCGGTTGCTGAGCACTTCGGCGGTGGGCTGCTGAATGCTTTCGGCCTGCGGGGCGGCCGGGGATTGAGCCGTCTTCTGGACAGCCTTGGGCTTGCCCTTTTCCGGAGCGAACGAAGCCAGATGGTCCCCGTCCCCAAGCAGGGCAAGTCCGACCGCCCCGAGAGTGAGGCACAAAGCAAGGATGGAAATGCCGTAGATCATAGTACGTCGGGTCATACAATGGATACCTCCCGTTGACAAGCATCTACAGCATGTATATGTTTGCATTTGGAAGATTATTAGCTAAAATTGAGAGGAAGCTCAAAAAGTCGTCTTTTGATCACGAAGCGTATTCTTAAAGCCTATTCGGCATCGAATCTTGGATTCAGCCGGGTCCTTCGCTGCTCTCGTAGGTTTTGCCTACGCTCCGCTGCTCGGCCCCTAGCCTTATCCAACCTTCTCGGTGCTGAAAAGCCGATTTTTTGAACTTATATTTAAGCACAGAGGAAGCTCAAAAAGTCGTCTTTTGATTACAAGGCGGCAGGTTCGCTGGAAACGGAGGGAATTATGGATCAGTCACCGAAAACGGGCAAAAAAATATTTGCCCTGAACATTATCAGCAACGACGAAAAGAGCAAACATAAAGGATTCGGCGCAGGATCGATCGATTTGAACAGCATGTCCCCGGTCATCATCGACGGCGATGAGGCTTATATCGATATCGGGGCGATGCATGCCAAGAGCAAGGTGGAAAAGGGCATCAAGTTCTCCACCAACCGAGAAGACGTGCCTGCCGGACGGCAGGTGTGGATCGTTTGGGTGGCGGTGGACCGCGGACCGGAAGGACAATTTTACGGCGGAATCACAGCCTGCGAGATGTGGATCGATGCGGAAGCCCGCCGCGGCTGGAAAATCCTCGCCGACCATGTGAACAAAATGGATTACGCGCTCAAGCGCAGAGTCATTCTGGAGGGGCTGGGCGCCGAGCAAAAAGCGGCGTTGAGAAAGCTCCTGATCGAAACGAACGCGGAATGGTGGGAACGCACGCCGGAGGAATTGAAGGCAGCGTTGGAAGCGTAAGGGACGAGATTGGAAGAACGGCATACGAACGAATAGGAAAAAAGCGATCATTCGCCGGCATGATGCCGGGATGATCGCTTTTTTTGTCGTCCTACAAGCCGGCGGCGTTATTTGGACGGGGCGCCGGAGCTTACTGATTAGCCGAATGGGTCGGGTTAGGATCCTTGCCCAGCAAGATGGTCAAGCCGAGCAGCGTGACGACGATCGTGGCTCCCATGTCGGACATGACGGCGATCCATAACGTCAGCCAGCCGGGAATGGTCAGCAGCAGGGCGATCAGCTTCAAAGATAACGAGATGCCGATATTCCAGCGGATGATGCGGCTGGCCCGTCTGGCGATGCGAATGGCGCGGGGCAACTGGCCGAGATGGTCTTGCATCAGCACGATATCGGCGGTTTCCACGGCGCTGTCCGTCCCTTGGCCCATGGCGATGCCGAGGTCGGAGGAGGCCAAAGCCGGGGCATCGTTGATGCCGTCGCCGACCATCGCGACCTTCCCGCGGCCCGACATCCCGCGGATAAACGCCGCCTTTTGCTCGGGCAAGAGGCCGGCGTGCCACTCGGTCACGCCGCTGCGGGCGGCGATCCCCCGGGCCGCGTCGGCATGATCGCCCGTCAGCATGACGGTGCGGGCGATACCGGCACGGTGCAGTTCGCGGACGACGTCCGGGGACTCCGGACGGAGCTCGTCGGCGAGGCCGAACAGGCCCAACACGCGCGCGGATTCCGCGGCGAGCACCACGGTGAGGCCTTCCGCCTTCAGGCGCGCGAGGTCGTCCGCGACGCGCGCCAGGGCATCGCCGCCGAGAGAGAGCTGCGCGAGCAGCGCTTCGCTGCCGACGTAGCAGCGGACGCCGTCGATCTCGGCGCTAAGCCCGACGCCGGGCAAGGCGACGAGCCCGGCGGGCTGGGGCCAGCCGGCTGCAGCGGCATCGGCTCGGGCCTCGGCCCCGCCCGGGGCGCCGGCGGTCCGGCCGGCGACGTGGCGCACGACCGCAGCGGCCAGCGGGTGAAGCGAGCCGCTTTCCAGAGCGGCGGCGACCGGGTAGAAGCGCTGCGGATCATACGCGATTTCGCGCAGCACGGCCGGCTGCCCCTGGGTCAGGGTGCCGGTCTTGTCGAACGCGATCGCATCGAGCTTCCCGAGCTGCTCGAGATGAACGCCGCCCTTGACCAGCACGCCGATGCGGGCGCAGCGGGTCATTCCGCTGACCAGCGCGATCGGCGAAGACAACACAAGGGCGCAAGGGCAGCCAACGATGAGGATCGCCAGCCCTTCATACACCCATTTCATCCACGGCTGGCCGAGCAGCAGCGGCGGGATGAGCACGACAAGCGCGGCTAAGGCCATGATCGCCGGCGTATACCATTTCGCGAACCGGTCGATGAACAATTCGGTCGGCGTTTTGGTATCCTGCGCTTCCTGCACGAGGTGCATGATTTTGGCCAAGGAAGAATCCTCGTAGGGCTTATCGATCCTTACCTTCAGCAGCCCTTCGGCATTCACGCTGCCGCCGAATACCGGGTGCCCCGGCCGCTTGGTCACGGGAATCGGCTCGCCGGTAATCGCGGCCTCGTTCACGGCGCTGATTCCTTCGAGCACGGTGCCGTCGGAAGGGATTTTCTCCCCGGCGCGGACCAGCACCGTATCCCCGATCCGCAATCGGGCGATCGGCACGACTGTCTCCCTGCCGCCGCCCTCCAGCAGGACCGCCTGCTTCGGCGCGGCATCCAGCAGGACCGAAAGCGACCGGCGAGCCCGGCTCATGCCGTAGCCCTCCAGCAGTTCGTTCAGGCCAAACAGGATGGCCACCAGCGTAGCTTCCTTCCATTCGCCGATGATCACGGCGCCGGTCAAGGCGACGGTCATCAGCGTATCCATGTTGAATTTGCGGCGGGACAGGTTGCGAAGCCCGCGCAGAAAGGTGGAGTACCCGCTGATTCCGATCGATACGAGGTACATGGCAATCAGTGCGGCATAAGGCCACCCGGGCACAAAGGTTGCCGCATACAGGACGGCGGCCAAGCCCAGCAGCCGGTAGCCGAGCTTGCCCTCGCCGGCCGTCTCCTGCCCGGCTACCGGCGAGGCTTCCATGGAATCGGCGGACTCGCCAGCAGGGGCAGCCTGCCCGGTTTCCGGCGTATCCGGTTTGACCAACGCGGCGCCGTCCCGTTTCAAGATCCGCTCAACCTGCTGCAAATCAACGGCGGGATCGATCAGCAGCCGCCCGCTATTATATAGAAGAGAGGCATCCCGGCCGTGATCCAGCCGCTGGATTTCCTCCTGCATTTCCCGGGTGCAATTGGCGCAGGATAGCCCCTGAACGCGATACTCCAGGCGGCGATCGGGCGTCGCTTCAGAAGGTTTGGACTCGGCAGAAGTCATGGGTCATCGCTCCTTTTGATGCTCCAGCGTCATCGCGATGAGGGCGTGAATGTGGTGGTCGCTTAACGAGTAATACACATTTTTGCCTTCTTTGCGCGATTTCGCGATATGCATGGTTTTCAACTGACGAAGGTGATGGGAGGCCGTCGCCACGGAGGTACCCAGCAAGTCGGCGATATCGCAGACGCAGAGCTCTTGATGCTGCAGGTAATAGGCGATCTTGACCCGGTTCGGATCGGACAACGCTTTGAACATCTGCGCCATCCCGGCTGTTTCGCGTTCCGGAAGGCTCTCCTGCAACCCTTTCGTGCGGGCGTGATCGGTACAGAACGTTTCGCAAACGTCCTCTTCCGGACGCGTAATTTGCCTGATCTCCTCCATCTTGCACCTCCTGCATATTCAAAGCATCGTTTGAATGTTTATATGTCAAAGTATACGTCATTCCACAATATATTCAAAGCTATATTTGAATGTTATCGCAAAGAAAAAAGCGCCTGGACGGCGCTTGGAAACAGGAATCACAAACAACCTTCGGCATTCGAGTTAACCCGGCGCGGCGGGGGCGTGCTTCTCAAAGCGTCCCCGGCCACGCCTCGGCCTGCTTGTCGATCACCGAAACATAAGGGTTTCCCCGAAAATAAAACCGCCACGGCTTCGCGGCATACTCGGCCGCATAAGCGATATTGATTCGCGGGGCCTGCAGAATGACCTCGTCCGCTTCTCCCGATGCCGGTTTCGCAACCTCGACGGCCCCGGCTTCCAGCCATAGCGGCCCCCCGGGCCGGGCGAGCGATTGGCCGTTCAGCGCCTTGCCGATGTCCAGCGCCCGGCACAATTTGCCGGGCCCGCCGGACAGGTCGGCCGGCTTGCGGACGGCGGTGCCGCGGTAGCGGCGCATCCGGGCCTCGTCCGCCGGCGTCAGCGGCTCGACGGCGCGAATCAGCACGGCCTGCGGGTCATCGGCATGGCCGGTAACGACGTTCAAGCAATTGTACATGCCATAGATCAAATATACGTAGGCCACGCCGCCTTCGGCGAACATGACCTCCGTCCGGGCCGTGCGGCGACCGCCGTAGGCGTGGCTGCCTTTATCCTCCACGCCGCCGTAGCTCTCCGTTTCCACGATCCGGCAGCGGATGTCGCCCTCCTCGGTGTGGCGGACGAGCGTCTGCCCGAGCAAACGGGGGGCAGAGGCCAGGGCGGGAAGCCGATAAAAAGCCGGGGGCAGCGGTTCCCCCGGGCGGATTTGCTCCAAGTTCGATTCCATGTCCATGGTCAAGGGAAGTCTCCTTCGCGTATCGAAAGTCCGTATGCTTGCTTAATATAGTAGGAGTTCCGATGCGCGTTGTCCACTCCCGGCCGCAGGCCCGGGCTAAGCCTAGTCCATCCACCAGCGTTTCAAGTCGCTCCACCAGGAATGGCTTTCCTTCTGCTCCTTCTCCGCCGGCAGCGGCAGCGGTTCAGGTTCGCCTTCCCCGTGCTCTTCGCAGAATTCCGTCGGTTCGGTGCCCTGAATGAACACTTCGAGCTTTTTGTCGGGGCAATCTTTGGTGGCGAGCAGTCCCGTTTCCGGGTCGATATATACGCTCACAACCCCGTCGGGAATCGGAAAAATTTTCGGCGGCACCTTTTCCAGCGCCTTTTCCGTGTATTTGGCGAAGATCGGAGCGGCTTTGCGCGACTCCGCCGTGCCCAGCGTTTTTCCTTTGTCATAGCCGACCCAAACCGCGGTGGACAGCTCGGGCGTAAATCCGACCAACCAGGCGTCCGTACTGGTCGTCCCGGTTTTGCCGGCGACCGGACGTTTGATTTCGTTCGATACCCGGTTGCCGGTGCCCCCGGTCTCAAATACGCTTTCCATCAGGTGCGTCAGCACATAGGCCGCGGAAGGCTCGACGATTTGCTCGGGCTTGGCCGGTTTGGCTTCGTAAAGCACTCGTCCGCTGGCATCGGTAATTTTCAGTACCGCCACCGGCTCCACGCTGCGGCCCTGGTTGCTGATGACGCCGAAGGCCGTGGCCATTTCGAAGGGGCTGACCGGCGACGTGCCCAGCGCCAGCGATGGAACGGCCTGCAGCGGGCTGGTGATGCCCATTTTGCGTCCAAGTTCGATGACTTGTTCGGCGCCGACGGTTAATATCGTATTCACGGCGTAGATGTTGTCCGAAGCCGCGATCGCCTGGCGCATATCGATATCGCCCAGATATTTGTCCCCGAAGTTTTTCGGGCTGTAGGTCTTGCGGTTATCGTCGTAGTGGAACAAGGTCGGCTGGCTGTTGAATTTGCTGGCGCTGGTCATTTTTTCGGAGGAGAGCGCCGTCAAATACATGATCGGCTTAAAGCTCGATCCCGGCTGGCGGGTGGAAGCAAACACATGATTATATTGGCTTTGCTTGTAATTGGCACCGCCTACCATAGCCTTGACGTAGCCGTTCCGCGGATCGATGGAAATCAGCGCGGCTTCCAGCTCAGGGACGTTCCCCAGCTCCGCCGCGACTGCCGCTTCGGCCGCCTGCTGCGCACCCGGGTCGAGCGTGGTGTAGATGTTCAGACCGCCGTGCTCCAGCAGCTTTTCGTCGAAGCCGAGCTCGTTCACTACGATCCCCCGGATGTAATCGCGGAAATAGGGAGCCTTATCCACGGGGCTTTGTTGTTTGGGCGATTGGAAATTCAGGATAGCCTCATAAGCCTGGTCGGCTTCCTGCTGCGTAATCTCACCCGTGGTCACAAGCGCCGCCAGCACCGTACGCTGGCGGTCCTTGGCGTTCTTCATATGATTGAACGGCGAGTAATAGGTCGGCCCCTTGGGTACGCCGGCCAGCATGGCGCTTTCGGCCAGGCTGAGGTCCTTGGCGTGCTTGCCGAAATACATCTGCGCCGCGGCTTCGATTCCGTATGCGCCATGGCCGTAATAAATTTCGTTCAGGTACATGCGGAGAATGTCGTCTTTGCCGTATTTCATTTCCAACTGGGCGGTGTACATCGCCTCCTTGATCTTTCTCGACCAGGTGCGTTCATGCGACAGGTACAAGTTCCGCGCGAGTTGCTGCGTCAGCGTGCTTGCGCCCTGCACGGTGCCCATTTCCTTCAGGTTCACCAGGACCGCCCGGGCCATCCCTTTCAAATCAAAACCGAAATGATCGTAAAACTGCCGGTCCTCTGTTGCCAGCGTCGCTTTGACCAGCCAAGGCGAAATGTCCGGGAGCGCTACGCTTTCCCGGTTTTTCCCGCCATCGGAAAAAACGGCAATCGTATCCCCCTGACTGTTGATCAACTGCGAGTTCCGATCCGAATCGGCCAAAGGCAGCTCCGCCTGATACAGGTAGAGCAGCAAAATGCCTGCGGCGCAAATGCCAAGCAGACCGGTGGCGATCGCCGTCTTCAACAACAGCCGCCAGGTCCGGCCCGGTTTGCGTTTATGGTGTCGGTCGCTGCGAGCGAGTTTCTGCACGAAGGGGTCTCTCCTTTCCATCCAAGCCAATACGATCCGATAATGAAAAAAACGCTGAATCGAGTTCCATTTTCCTATAGTATGGGAAAGTTTGGGAGAGATCATTCATGGCACCGGAGGCGGCACGCCAATGGGGAGCCCGGGGCTCTATGGCCGCAGGTCGGAGTTTCCATTAGTATAGACTTGAAACGGGTAAACTGTGTTATTATCTTTTTGTTTGGCACAATATAGGATGTGAGCTTGCGAGAAGAGACACTGAAATATGCCCTGGCTATGATTGCGGAGCGGGTTGAGCCCGTCGGCTTTTCCGCATGGGCAGGGGGTGATATGACGGCTGAACACTATATTGACAGGAAGAAGGTTGGTACGATGGAATTGTGGTTTACGGAGAAACAGACGCCCGTCTTCGGCATTACGGCGAAAATCCGCGAAACGCTGGTTACGGAGAAAACGGAATTTCAAGATCTGGCGATGATCGATACGGAGGAGTTCGGCCGCATGCTCGTGCTGGACGGCATGGTCATGACGACGATCAAAGACGAGTTCGTTTACCATGAGATGGTGGCGCATCCGGCGCTGTATACGCATCCCAATCCGAAGCGCGTGCTGGTGGTCGGCGGCGGGGACGGCGGCGTCATTCGCGAGGTCATTAAACATCCGGAAGTGGAAAAAGCGGTGCTCGTGGAAATCGACGGCAAAGTCATCGAATATTCCAAAAGATATTTGCCGGAAATCGCCGGCGGATTGGACAACCCGCGGGTAGAGGTACAGGTGGCCGACGGGTACATGCATATTATTGAAAGCAAAAATAAATACGACGTCATCATGGTCGATTCCACCGAGCCGGTAGGCCCGGCGGCGCCCCTGTTCGAGCGCGGGTTCTACCAAGGCATCTACGAGGCGCTGAAGGACGACGGCATTTTCGTGGCGCAGACCGACAACCCATGGTTCAAAGCCGATCTGATCCAAAAGGTGAACAAGGACGTCAAAGAGATCTTTCCGATTGTCCGCGTATACGGCGCCAACATTCCTACCTATCCGAGCGGCCTGTGGACGTTTACGATGGGCAGCAAGGTCCATGATCCGCTGCAGGTGGACGAGACGAAAATTCCGGAGATCGATACCAAATACTATACACCGCGGATGCACAAGGCAGCGTTTGTCCTGCCCAAATTCGTGGAAGATCTCGTGAAGTAAGGGACCGCCCATGAAACTGGATCCCGCCTATTCCGGCAACGTGTTCATTTGCAGCTCAGAGGATTATGCCTCCGCCAAAGCGGTGATTTACGGCATGCCGATGGATTTCACGGTCAGCTTCCGTCCCGGTTCGCGGTTCGGCCCTTCCCGGATTCGCCAAGCCTCCGTTGGTCTCGAAGAGTACAGCCCTTATTTGGATAAAAGCATTCTCGACCTGGCTTATTTCGATGCCGGCGATTTGCTGCTTCCGTTCGGCAATGCGGCCCGAAGCCTGGACGTCGTCCACGATTACGTGCGCGGGCTGCTGGCAGACGGTAAATTCCCGTTTGGCCTGGGCGGGGAGCATCTTGTCAGTTGGCCGGTCATTCAGGCCGTTTACGAGAAGTACCCCGATCTCGCGCTGATCCATATCGACGCCCATGCCGATCTGCGCGAGCACTACGAGGGCGAGCCCTTGTCCCATTCGACGCCGATCCGCAAGGCGGCGGGGCTGATGGGCGGCCGGAACATCTACCAGTTCGGCATTCGTTCCGGCTCCAAAGAGGAGTTTCAGTTTGCCCGCGAACAGATCAACTTCTTCCCGTTCGACGTTGCCGCGCCGCTCAAGAGCGCCCTGCCGACCCTGGGCCGCCGCCCGGTCTATGTCACGATCGACATCGACGTGCTGGATCCTTCCTGCGCGCCGGGAACCGGCACGGCCGAAGCCGGGGGCATCACGTCGCGGGAGCTGCTGGAAGCGGTGCATGCGATAGCCGGCTCCGAGGCCCGGGTGGTCGGCTGCGACGTGGTGGAAGTCGCTCCGGTCTACGATCCGACCGAGCAAACGCAGATCGTGGCGGCCAAGCTGATCCGCGAAATGCTGCTCGGGTTCGTGGATTAAGCGTCTAGGACTTTTCGGATGGGGCAAAAGGTTGGAAAAACATGCCATTCGGACCATGAGTCGTAAATTCAAAGTGTGTTAGTATGATTTAAGTCACTATTATGCGGGAGTAAGGCGGGATTCTTATCAAGACGAACAAGGCGACCCGAAGCTTGATTTCGGGAATGACGATGATCGTATTCGTCCTTATTGTAGGATGGCTCTTTTACGGGCCGCCGGCCGACCGGCCGGATACGTCTGCCGGCGGGCCGGGGAAGGAGCAGGGCACCGGGGTCGCAGTGGATGAGCCCAAGTCCGATTTGCCGGCAAGTAAGGAGCTGCCGCAAACGGAACAGGCTACAGGCGACGGTACGGGGAATAGTCCGGCGGCGGCGGAGTCGCCGTATTTGCTGGACCGTCTTCCCTTTACGGAAGAGGAGGTCGTCTCCGTCACGGCCGGCGGGAACGGAGTTAGTCGAACGATTCCTGCGGAACGGCAGTTTGTGCTGCTGCAATCCCTGCGGTTTACGGACATGAAGAGCGCCGCCGCGACCGTCGGCCCGGCGGCATCGCGCAAGCCCGTCATGCTGCAATTTAAGCTGGCGGATCAGGGAAGATTTGAGTTAACTTATGATTTGGCCGCGAACGCGTTCGAGTATCACGGGCAATTTTATTACGCCGACGACGAGGTGCTGCTGCTGATGCAGGGTTTGTTTGGCGAACGCAAGGAGCTTGCCTCGCTGGATGCGTTGCTCGAGCAGGCAAGGGTCGAGCGGGAGGAAGCGGGGGCGGCTGCGGCAGAACCCCGGCCGCTGGATGCGGAGCGCGCCAAGGTGGACGGCTTGGACTTTGCCGGCTGGGAGCAGCGGCTGGAGCAGACCGAGGAGACGGAGATCGTTTGGTCCAGGCCTTTTTACGATGATAGCGCGGGTCAAGTCAAGCAGGCTCGCCTGTATAAGGACGGCGTGCTGATATTGAATCGGAAGTTTGTATTTACGCAGCCGGAACACCAGACCGCGGATGGGGTCAAGGTGGGCATCGGCCCGGACGAGGTCATGGATAAGCTTGGCCCCGAAGCGCTGAAGCTGGTCAGCCGCTGGAGCTACAAGGTCGGCGATTATTACCGGTTTCATGTCTACTTCGAGGACCGCCAAGTCGTATATATCATACTAAGCCAACCGTTATAGGGAAGCCGTTGAAAGAAGCCGCCGGGAGAGCGGCTTCTTCTATTTCCTGCGTGACCTCAGGGTGGAAATGCGGCGCCTGAACAGCTCTTTAGCAACCTATTAACGTATGGAGTTCATTAAATACGAAAATGAACGGAAAAACCAACGATTTCGCCATTACGGTCCGTTACAATTCTACCGGAAGGCATGAGCATCAGAACCCTGCGCACGATCAATTGAAGGCGGACTCTGCCCCTCCGCCTGGCGAACGTATTGAATTGACGGGGCGAACTGGATATAGTAGTACAGTAAGGATCGATGTTTGTGGGTATTTTGATGTAATATAAAGAGTGCGGTGCCGATTTAAGGGTATGCCGATGTTGTACCGCGCGGATGGAATGGGGATTTGCCGTATGCCGGAAACGAAGCCGGTGAACATCGTGCTGACAAGCCGCCAGGGAACGGACGAAACCGTCCAGAAGCTGAAGGGGAATGCTGCCTTGCGGGACGGAGTCGCGTATATCCGTTATGAGGAGCCCGAACCCGGGCCGGATGGCAAGCAGACGCGAACGATGATTAAGATCGCCGGCGATGAGCTGAAAATTATGCGCCACGGGGGCGTGGAGGCGGAGCAGACCTTCCGCAGCGGGCAGCGCCTGCCGGGGTTTTACCGGTCCGCGTTTACCCGTTTTAACTTGTCCACCGATACCGTGAAGTTGGAGTCCCGATTGGATGGCGCGATCGGCGTTGTGACCTGGGAATACGAGTTGTACGTGTACGAGGAACTATCGGGACATTTTGTTATCAGTTTACATATACAGGAGGAAGTTTAACATGCCACACAATCCGTTGGAACAAATGAACCAGGCGCTGAAGGAAGCGATTATTGAGGCGATCGCCGCCGCCGGCCTGGCGCAGCGCGAAGAGATCCCGGCCATCGTGCTGGAGGTGCCGAAGGACAAGGCGCACGGCGATTTCGCCACCAATGCGGCCATGCAGCTGTCGCGGATCGCGAAGAAGAACCCGCGCCAAATCGCCGAGGAAATACTCGGCAAGCTGGATCACGGGAAGGCGGGCATCGAGAAGGCGGAAATCGCCGGTCCCGGATTCATCAACTTTACACTAGGCAAAAGCTATCTGTATCCGATCCTCTTGCAGGTTTATCACGAGGGTGATCGCTACGGCCGTACCGAGCAAGGGAAGGGGCAAAAGGTGCAGGTCGAATTCGTCAGCGCCAACCCGACCGGCAGCCTGCATCTCGGACATGCCCGCGGCGCGGCGGTAGGCGACGCGCTTTGCAATGTGCTGGATTTCGCCGGCTATGAAGTGACGCGCGAATATTATATCAACGATGCGGGGAATCAAATCGTCAATTTGAGCAAATCGATTGAAGCGAGATACCTGCAGGAGCTGGGTCAGGACGCGGAGATGCCGGAAGACGGCTATCACGGCGAGGATATCAAAGGGTTTGCCAAGGAGCTTGTGGCCGAACAGGGGGACAAACTGCTGAATATGCCGCCGGAGGAGCGCACCGCTTTCTTGCGCAAATTCGGTTTGGAGAAGGAACTGGCGAAAATCAAGCGCGATCTTGGACGCTTCCGGGTCGGCTTCGACGTCTGGTTCAGCGAAACTTCCCTGTATGAGGACGGCCAAGTGGAAGCCTCGCTCGCCGAGCTGCGCGAAAAAGGGCAAACTTATGAATTGGATGGGGCGACCTGGCTGAAAACGACGGAATACGGAGACGACAAAGACCGCGTCTTGGTGAAAAATGACGGCACCTATACCTATTTGACGCCTGACATCGCGTACCATCGCAATAAGTACGACCGCGGCTTCGACCGCATCATCAATATTTGGGGCGCCGACCACCATGGCTACATCCCGCGCGTCAAGGCGGCGATGCAGGCGATCGGCAAGGAACCCGAGAAGCTGACCGTGTTGATCGCGCAGATGGTGAGCCTGTTCCAGGACGGCGAGAAGGTGAAAATGTCCAAGCGGACCGGCAAAGCGGTCACGATGGTGGACTTGATGGATGAGGTCGGCGTCGACCCGATCCGCTATTTCTTTACGATGCGAAGCATGGATTCGCATCTGGATTTCGATATGGACCTGGCGATTTCGACATCGAACGAGAACCCGGTGTATTACGTGCAGTACGCGCATGCGCGAATCTGCAGCATCTTCCGCCAGGCGGAAGAGCAGGGCATCGCCATCCCGGCGCCGGAAAGCGTAGAGCTCGCCAAGCTGACCGCCGAGCATGAATATGACCTGCTGCGGAAGCTGGGCGAACTGCCGGAAGAGATCGGCGTGGCCGCGGAGAACTTCGCGCCGCACCGGCTGGTCCGCTATGTGTACGAACTCGCATCGCTGTTCCACAGCTACTACCGGGCGGAGCGCGTCATCACGGAAGACGCGGAGCAAACCGCGGCGCGCCTGGTCCTGCTCGGCGGCGTGCGCACGGCGCTCGCCAACGTGCTCGGTTTGATCGGCGTGTCCGCGCCGGACAAGATGTAACCCAAGGCCAAGCCTCCTGTGGCGATAACTGGCGACAACTTCTGTGTGGCGCCCGAACGAAATTCCTGCGAAAGTGCAGTTTTTTCGCCGAAATGGCCCGAATGCCAGTCCAGTACTATAGAGAGAGGCGAGTAACAGGGACCATGTGACTCGAACTCCTGCACTCGCGCTTTTTAACGTGCAAAACAGGGATTTGAGACTGCCCCAGACGTAGTTGAATAACTACGTCTGGGGCAGCTCCTTTATGTTGGGCGGCCGCATCGCCGGCAGTGCGCTGACGGAGTGCCGCAGCCACGCCGGCACGAGGCCTAACGCGGCTGCGTTACTTGCGTCGCGGACCGTCGCGGACCGTGGCGCCCGTCGCCCTAGCTCCGTCGCCCCTGCTTTGCGCGTAGCAGGCGTGCCGCGCTCACCTCGCCCGCGGCGCCTTTGGCCTTCACTGCTGCGGCGCCGGGCAGCGGACGGGCGGTGCGGCGCAGGCGCCGTTTGATCTCGCCTGGCTTCAGGTCGGGCTTCAGCGCGAGCAGCAGGGCGACGGCGCCGCTCACGTGCGAGGTCGCCATCGAAGTGCCGCTCATCTCGCGGTAGCCGCCGCCCAGCCAGGACGAGGTGATCTTTTCGCCGGGGGCGTAGATGTCGATATAGGGTCCGTGGTTGCTGAAAGAGGCGATTTTGCCGTCTTTGCCCGTAGCCCCGACGGAAATTGTCTGCGGGTAGCGGGCCGGGTAATCGGCACCCCGGCTTTTTTTGTCGTTTCCGGAGGAAGCAACGACAACGATGCCGGCGTTATGGGCCTTGCGGATAATATTTTGCAGCGACGCACTGTTGCTCTTCATGCCGAAGCTCATATTCACAATGTGCATCCGGTTGCGGACGCACCAGTCGATGCCCAAAATAATATCGGAGACATAGGCGGACCCGTTATGGTCAAACGCCTTCACAGGAAAAATCAAAGAACGGGGGGCGACCCCCATCATCCCTTGCGAGCCGCCGGAGGCGGCGATCGTCCCGGCGATATGCGTACCGTGGCCGTTGTCGTCGTAAGGGAGGCTGACGCGATTCAGCAAATTGATCCCGCGGGCCAGGGAATGGCGCAGATCGGGATGGCTGAAATCGGCCCCCGTATCGATGACGCCGATGCGAATCCGGTAACCGGTGGACACGGACCAGGTTTCCGGGGCTCCGATCCGCCGGACCCCCCAAGGGATCGCGGAGTTTTGCCCCTTGTTCGCCGGGGCCGGGCCATGAACGCTGATTTTGCTGTCTTCCTCGACCCAGAGGCCGAAGCGGGAGTGGGCGTTTTCCCCTCGCCAGCCGAGGGGGCAGATGAGCGCCTGCAGCAGCGACGAGGAGCGGATTTGCTGCAATGCGGGATGTCGGCGCTTCAGCTTAAACAACTGACGTACGCATTCGGCAAATTCGGCCGGACGCGAGAAGCGGATAATGGATCTTCCGCTTTTTCCGGAGGTGTCAACGTGATCGTTCAAATACCGAAGGAATCCGGAGTAGTCCATTTATAAGTAGCCCCTCCTGACGAAGCGTGTTGCAGTATATTATGACGTACCTTACCCCCTTGAATGGGGAAGCGGCCCTGTTTTGGAGGAATTGGGCCTTGCCCGAGGTTATAGGCGCAATTACGGCGTGTCAAAGCGGAAATCTGGACATAGGATGAAGGGAAGGCCTTTTGCGGCTTTCACCAACCTTAGGAAGGCGGGCAAAGCCTTCTTTAGGGAAGGATACAGTCAAGGGGCGAAGAACGGGGGTTCTTCGCCCCTTCCCCTTTTTGGCGGGGGCTTCGGAAGACCGCGACGGGCAAGCGGTGCTTTCCGGGCCTATTTTAAAACTTGCAATTTAGTTCCAAATAGGTTTTACTAAGGTGTGATATGGATATGTTAGTGAAGGAAACCTTGGCCCTTTGGGAGAGGTTCCGCCTTTGCTTTATAGTGAACATTGCGTGAGAGGAAGTGTCCGTAACGTGAGTACCCCGATTAATTTGAAAATCGACCCGGAGAAAGTCCAGGAAATCCCCATGGTCGACTTGGCCTTTATGATCTTGAAAGCGGCAAACACGCCGTATTATTACCGCGACCTGATGAATGAGGTGGCCCAGCTTCGCGGCATGACCGAGGGAGAAATCAACGAGGCGATCGCACAGCTGTATACCGAAATAAATATCGACGGCCGTTTCGCCTGCGTCGGAACCAATCTTTGGGGCCTGAAGCGCTGGTATCCGATCGAGCGTTCGGAAGATCCGGTCGGCAACGCCAAGCGTCCGCGCATCATCAACGATGACGACGACGATCTGGAAGACGATGATTTCGTGGAAGAAGAAGATACGTATGCTTCCGATGATGACGAAGACTACGATGCCATTGACGAGGATTCCGAAGACGAACTGTTCCCGGATGACGACGAAGAAGATGTGGAGGACGTGGAAGACGAGGAACTGCTTGGCGACGAGGAACTGGACGAGGAAGAGGACGAGCTCGCCGAGGAAGAAGAAGAACCCGAAGAAGCCGAGGATTTCGACGACAGCGAAGAAGACTAAATCAAACTCCGGACGGCCTTTGCGGGCCGTCTTTGTTTGCCTTATTTTATTCAGATAATGCCGCTTAACCTGACTTGACACGGACAGGGGTAACGGGTAAACTATTGCATGGGCTTATGATTCAAACCTATAACATATGAATTTTTATAAAGTGCCCCGACCTATTCGGGTGTCACTTTTTTGTTTTTTTATAGCCTTTTCGGCTATGTTTTACCGGATAATAGGTTACGCTAAAGATCTAAGTTGCCTGAATTTCTGGAATCCGATTTATTTTTTCGAACACGTACTACTTAGGAGGTTTTTGGCTGTGGCAAAGTACATTTTCGTGACAGGCGGGGTCGTATCCTCCCTGGGGAAAGGCATTACGGCGGCATCGCTTGGCAGGCTGCTTAAGAACAGAGGCTTGAAGGTAACAATCCAGAAATTCGATCCCTATATCAATGTCGACCCGGGCACCATGAGCCCGTATCAGCATGGTGAAGTGTTCGTGACGGACGATGGCGCCGAGACCGACCTGGATCTGGGCCATTATGAACGTTTTATCGATATCAATCTTTCGAAGAACAGCAATGTGACGACCGGGAAAATTTACTCTTCCGTCATTGGCAAAGAACGCCGCGGCGAATATTTGGGCGGTACGGTTCAAGTCATTCCCCACATTACGAACGAAATCAAAGAGCGCGTGTTCCGCGCCGGACGCGAGGCGGGCTCGGACGTCGTCATCACGGAAATCGGCGGAACCGTCGGCGATATCGAAAGCTTGCCGTTCCTGGAAGCGATTCGCCAAATCAAAAGCGATATCGGACGCGAAAACGTCATGTATATCCATGTTACGCTCATTCCTTATATTAAAGCGGCCGGCGAAGTCAAGACGAAGCCGACCCAACACAGCGTCAAGGAGCTTCGCAGCATCGGGATTCAACCGAACGTCATCGTATGCCGGACGGAGCATGAGCTGTCGGATGACATGAAGGCGAAGATCGCCTTGTTCTGCGATATCGATCCGAGCGCCGTGGTGGAGTGCCGCGATGCGGATACGTTGTATGAGGTGCCGCTGAACCTTCGCGACGAGGGCCTGGACGAAATCGTCGTCAATCATCTCAAGCTGACGACCCCGGCGCCGGATATGCGCGAGTGGGAAAATCTCGTGGGGCGGATCAACAAGCTGGAGAAGACGGTGGAGATCGCCATCGTCGGCAAATACGTTGCCCTGCACGACGCTTATTTGAGCGTGGTCGAATCGCTGTCCCACGCCGGGTTTGACGCCAATGCGGACGTGAAGATCCGCTGGGTGAATGCCGAAGAGGTGACCGACGAGAACGTGGCCAAGTATCTGCAAGGGGTCGGAGGGATTCTCGTGCCGGGTGGCTTTGGCGACCGGGGCATCGAAGGGAAAATTTCGACGATCCGTTATGCCCGCGAGAACCGCATTCCGTTCTTCGGCATTTGCTTGGGCATGCAGGTGGCGGTCATTGAATATGCCCGTTCCCTGGCGGGTCTTCAGGGCGCCAACAGTTCGGAAATCAACCCGTCGACCGAATACCCGGTCATCGACCTCCTTCCGGAACAGAAGGACATCGAGGATTTGGGCGGTACGATGCGCCTGGGGTTGTACCCGTGCAAGCTTACGCCGGGCTCCCTAGCGATGCAATGCTATGACGATGAGCTGGTGTACGAACGCCACCGCCATCGGTACGAATTCAACAATGCTTATCGGGAAACGCTGGAGCGCGTAGGCCTGCGCATTTCCGGCACGTCCCCGGACGGACGGCTGGTTGAAATCATCGAACTGCCGGATCATCCTTGGTTCCTGGCGGTGCAGTTCCATCCGGAATTCACCTCGCGACCAAATCGTCCGCAGCCGTTGTTCCGCGAGTTCGTGAAGGCTTCGATCGCGCATTTGTCCTAACGCAATTTCATCCGCGATGATCCATGCGAGGGATTTCCGACCTGTCAATCGCTGCGTCGTTCGATTTTTCCAAGTCTCTTTTTTCCAGTAGAGAAGGGATTTACAAATTGGAGGCGAAGTATTAAGTATTACCAGGATTACAGGGTGGACTTGTAGGAGGGTTTGTCGGTGGAAGAGAAGAAAGTGTTAATTGTCGACGATCAGAACGGTATCCGTATTTTATTGATGGAAGTGTTCAGCAGCGAAGGGTATAAAACGTTTCAGGCCGCCAACGGCAAAATGGCTTTGGAAATCGTCCGCAGCGATTCGCCGGATTTGGTGCTTCTCGATATGAAAATCCCGGGAATGGACGGACTCGAGATCCTTAAGCATATCAAAGAGGTGAATCCGGACATCAAGGTTATTATGATGACGGCTTACGGTGAGCTGGATATGATCAAGGAAGCTACCGACCTTGGGGCCCTGATGCACTTTACCAAACCCTTTGACATTGATGAGATGCGCGTGGCTGTCAACATGCAGCTCAAAGGCGGCGCGCGTCTTTAAAGTGCGTGTTCAAAAAGTCGGCATTTGAGCACCGAGAAGGTTGGATGAAGCTAGGGACTGAGGAGCGGAGCGTACGTTTTGGGTACGTGAGCACCTGAAATGTTTCCGTAGGAAACATGCTTCGGAAGCATACGCTTAGGCCCGGCTGAATTCAAGATTCGATGCCGAGTTACTTCTTGATTCACTTCGTGATCAAAAGACGACTTTTTGAACTACCTCTTAAATGGCATTTTTCGGCTACGAGGAAGACCTCCCTTAGGTGAATGGCGTGAACTTCACTCCATCTCCTAAAGGGGGTCTTTTTTACGGTGTTCGTGGGGCATTTTTGCTGAAAATGCACACATGCCGTTCACAAACCGCAGGGAAAGGTTGAATAGTAATTTTGACAGGTTGTGGTATAATAAGAAAGTGTGTGAATGTCGGCTAAATAAGATAAATCCCATATCCTTAGGAGGATTGAAACCAATGCCATTAGTATCGATGACAGACATGTTGAACAAAGCCCTTGCCGGTAAATATGCCGTGGGCCAATACAACATCAACAACCTGGAATGGACTCAAGCCATTCTTGCCGCAGCCGAAGAAGAGAAATCTCCGGTCATTCTTGGCGTATCCGAGGGTGCTGCCCGCCATATGAGCGGTTTCTTCACCGTTGTTAAAATGGTGGAAGGCTTGCTGCATGACATGAAAATCACTGTACCTGTTGCGATTCATCTCGACCATGGTTCGAGCTTTGATAAATGTAAAGAAGCGATCGACGCCGGGTTTACGTCCGTTATGATTGACGGTTCCCATCATCCGATCGACGAGAACATCGAAATGACCAAAAAAGTGGTTGAATACGCTCATGCCAAAGGCGTTTCCGTTGAAGCCGAAGTAGGTACCGTCGGCGGACAGGAAGACGACGTGATCGGCGGCATCAAATATGCCGACCTGAACGAGTGCGTTCGCATCGTGAAAGAAACAGGCATCGATACTTTGGCTCCGGCGCTTGGCTCCGTGCATGGCCCTTACCATGGCGAACCTAACCTCGGCTTCAAAGAAATGGAAGAAATCCGCGATGCCGTTAAGCTTCCGCTCGTTCTTCATGGCGGGACAGGCATTCCTACGCATGACATTACCAAAGCGATTTCGCTGGGGACTTCCAAAATCAACGTCAACACGGAAAATCAAATCGAGTTCACCAAAGCCGTTCGCGAAGTGCTTGCCGCTAAACCGGATGCCTATGATCCGCGCAAATACATCGTTCCGGGCCGCGACGCGATCAAAGCGACCGTTGTCGGCAAAATCCGTGAATTTGGTTCGAACAACAAAGCCTAAGGGCTATTGCAGGGTTGCGCCGCAAGACGCGGGAGAGCGGTTGCGGCGCGAACGCAAACACAGGACAGGCTTGTATCTATCTATCCTGTCCAGCTGAATAAGGTGACTTGGAGAGTACACCGCTTAGACGGTGTCTTTCCATTTTCACCGCTTTAAGAGGCAGTTCAAAAAGTCGTCGTTAGATCACGAAGCAGGTCACGAAGCGGTTCGACATCGAATCTTGAATTCAGCCGGGTCTAGCGTATGTTTCCGAAGCATGTTTCCTGCGGAAACATTTCAGTTGCTCACGTAGGTTTGCTAAGCCTATGCTTCCGAAGCCGTTTTCTCCGAAAACGTTTAGCTCCGCTACTTTAGCCCCTAGCTTCATCCAACCTTCTCAGTGCTGAAAAACCGACTTTTTTGAACACGCGCTTTAAGAGCCTTAGCTTGTGTACCGACGCAAATACGTAGGGGGATCCTGGACTTATGGAGAAATTAATGATCCGTGGCGGACGACCGCTGCGTGGCAGCGTCTCGATCAGCGGCGCAAAAAACAGTGCTATTGCATTGATTCCTGCTGCGATTTTGGCGGAATCTGAAGTGGTACTCGATAACCTGCCGATTCTAAGCGACGTGGCGGTGTATTCGGAGATTTTGGAGGAGTTGGGTGCACGCGTATTGTGGGATGGCAGTGAGATGCGGATCGATCCTTCCAATATAAGGTCGATACCGATGCCCAACGGCCCGGTCAAGAAGCTGCGGGCTTCCTATTATATGATGGGCGCCATGCTTGGGCGATTCAAAGAAGCTACCATCGGCTTGCCGGGAGGTTGTAATTTCGAGCCTCGTCCGATCGATCAACATATCAAAGGATTTGAGGCGTTGGGCGCTACCGTGACGAATGATCACGGAGCCATTCATTTGCATGCCAAAGAGCTGCACGGAGCCAAGATTTATCTCGACGTCAGCAGCGTCGGGGCAACGATTAATATCATGCTGGCGGCTACAAGGGCCAAAGGCGCCACGATTATTGAAAATGCGGCCAAAGAGCCTGAAATTATAGATGTGGCTACATTGCTAAACTCCATGGGAGCGGTAATTAAAGGCGCCGGAACGGAAACCATTCGGATTGAAGGCGTCACCGAACTGAAAGGCTGCCGACATTCCATTATTCCCGACCGGATTCAAGCGGGTACTTATATGATTGCGGCTGCCGCTACGCGGGGCGATGTACTGATTGACGGCGTAATTCCCAAGCATTTGGAGGCCTTGACCGCCAAACTGCTGGAAATGGGGGCGCACGTCGAAGAGCTGGACGAAAGCATTCGGGTGATCGGACGGTCTAAATACGATCATGTCGATGTCAAGGCTTTAGTCTACCCCGGTTTTCCGACGGACATTCAATCGCCGATGACCAGCTTGCTGACTCAAGCCGACGGGGTAAGCGTGTTAAGCGATTTTGTATATAGCAATCGGTTTAAGCATGTGCCGGAGCTGGTACGGATGGGAGCGAAAATTCGCGTCGAGGGGCGCTCGGCCATTATCGAGGGCGGAATGCTGAACGCAGCCAAGGTCAAAGCGGCGGATCTGCGTGCGGGAGCCGCTTTGGTGGTTGCCGGATTGACCGTTTCCGAGGGAATTACCGAGGTATCGGGAGTGGAACTGATTGACCGGGGTTACGACCATTTGGTCCCGAATCTGCGTGCTTTGGGTGCCGATGTTTGGCGTCAGGCGGAATAACTTTTCGTTTTGGCGCATAAGTTGCCAGGGATAGGAAATACTATGTCAATAAGTCTATCATTATGCTGTACTTCATAGATTCCAAAAAAATTGAATAGGTGGTTATTTTATTATGGATCTGCAAATCGCCGATTTGGAAGGGATGAAGCTGACCGAGCTGTACAAGCTGGCGAAGCAATATCAAATTCCTTATTACGGCCAGTTGAAGAAGAAAGAATTGATTTTTGCTATTTTAAGGGCCCAGGCCGAACAAAGCGGATTGATGTTTATGGAAGGCGTGCTCGAAATATTGCCGGAAGGGTACGGATTCCTGAGACCGATCAATTATTTGCCCAGCACGGAAGATATATATATTTCCGCATCGCAAATCCGCAAGTTTGATCTGCGGACGGGAGATCTCGTCTCCGGGAAGTGTAGAACTCCGAAGGAAAATGAAAGGTATTTCGGCCTCCTTCAAGTCAATGCCGTCAACGGAGAGAATCCTGCCATTGCGGCGGAGCGCTTGCATTTCCCGGCACTTACTCCACTTTATCCGCAAACCAAACTGGCGCTTGAAACATCCCCAAATCACTTATCCACCCGCATTATGGATTTGCTCGCCCCGGTTGGCCTCGGACAGCGCGGTTTGATCGTGGCGCCGCCCAAAGCAGGGAAGACGCTGCTGCTCAAGGAAATCGCCAACAGCATTTCCACCAATAATCCCGAAATCGAGTTATTCGTATTGTTGATCGACGAGCGCCCCGAGGAAGTAACCGATATGCAGCGATCCGTCAAAGGCGAGGTGATCGCATCAACCTTCGACGAGCTTCCGGAGAATCATATCAAGGTGGCGGAGCTTGTGCTGCAGCGTGCTTTGCGTCTGGTCGAGCATAAGAAGGATGTTGTCATTTTGCTGGACAGCATTACTCGGTTGGCCCGGGCGTACAACCTTGTCGTTCCGCCTTCGGGACGGACGTTGAGCGGGGGGATCGATCCTGCGGCTTTCCATCGCCCGAAACGCTTCTTCGGTTCGGCCCGGAACGTGGAGGAAGGCGGCAGCTTGACGATTCTCGCCACGGCGCTGGTGGATACGGGGTCGCGTATGGATGATATCATTTATGAAGAATTTAAAGGTACCGGAAATATGGAGCTTCATTTGGACCGGAAGCTGGCGGAACGCCGGATCTTCCCGGCGATCGATATTCGCCGTTCCGGTACGCGCCGCGAAGAAGTGCTGCTCAGCAAGGATGAACTGGATACCATCTGGGCGATCCGTAAAAATATGAACGATTCCTACGATTTTGTGGAAGGCTTCCTGAAGAAGCTGCGCGATTGCAAAACCAACGCCGAATTCCTGGCTTCCTTCGATACGTCGGGCAACACGCCTTCGGGCGGAGGGAACGGAGGGGCTCGAAGACCGGTTCGCACAGGCTCTTCCGCACCGCGCACGGGCGGTTCCACGTCGACGAATGCCGGAACTACGAACGGAACCCGGGTTTAATCAGGAATGGCGTTAAAGAGGAGAACGACATGTACTTAGTGTATGCAGATGAACAAGGACAGGTCTACGATCATCCGTCGCTGTACGGCTTGGCCCGCAGCGCGGATATGATCGTGGAAATTATGGAGGATGAGCTGATTCCGCTTCCGGATGGGGCTACCTTGGTTGGTTTGCCTTCGACCCGGCCGATCGGCATGGATCCCGCTTCCGGCGAAATGAAGCCGCTCCCCGGCAATGTGCAGGCGGTAGGGGCTCTGCTTCCGCAAGGCTACACCCGTCTTTGTCTGCCGGGGTATGTGAAAACCGACAAGGACTACAAGCTGCCTCTGTTCGGTTATTCGGCGGTAGTCTGGAAGGATGGGCAATTTTATGTGACGGCCCGGTTGTCGGACGATCCCGAGAAGTGGAACCCGCTGAATTGCGATCCTCTTGAGTTGAAAAGTCAAGTGAAGGCGTTCCAGGCCCGTTATCCGGAAAATCGGCTTTACGAGCATTTATCGAACTGCGCGTTGGGTTATGAGTGCCTGACGGCTTCCAATACGTTTCTCAATCGCTGGGAAGGGGCGGTCCCCGTCTCCTATTCCTGCAATGCGGGTTGCTTTGGCTGCATCTCCGAGCAGCCGGACGACAGCGGCTTCGTGTCCCCGCAGACGCGGATGAATTTCCGCCCGCGCGTGGAGGAACTCGTGGAAGTGATGCTGGAGCACCTCAAGACGCCGGAGTCGATCATCAGCTTCGGCCAAGGCTGCGAAGGCGAACCGTCCACGCAGGCCAAGCTGATCATTGAATCGATCCGCGAAGTGCGGCGTCAGACCGATATGGGTTACATCAACATCAATACCAATGCCGGCCTGACCGACCATATTCGCGGCATTGTCGACGCTGGCCTGGATTTGATGCGGGTGAGCACGATCAGCGCCTTGGACGATCATTATAATGCCTACTACAGGCCGCGCGGCTATACGCTGGCGAATGTAGAGAAATCATTGCGGTATGCCGCCGAGAAGGGCGTATATACTTCGATCAACTACTTGATTTTCCCGGGCGTAACCGACCGCGAGGAAGAGGTCGAGGCAATGGTCGAATTCGCTCGGCGCAGCAAACTGAAGCTGATTCAGCTGCGCAACCTCAACATCGATCCCGAGAGCTATCTGGAACTGATACCGAAAGCGCAGAGCGATATCCTCGGCATGAAGCAGGCGATCGAGATTTTCCAGGAGGAGCTGCCCGATGTCGTGATCGGCTCGTATACGCATGTTCCTCCGGCGGAGCTGGCCCGCGTTAAAATTCGCGGATAAAACAGGCAATTGCGCTTGGGGTTGGGCCGTGCTATAATGCGTTTATGTGTCATTATAACTCTGTGCACGATTGAGGCTCAGGGCGGAAAGAGGTGAAAGTGATGAAAGAAGCAGTTCAACCGAAATATCACGTGACTACGGTAACTTGCGCTTGCGGCAATACCTTTGAAACAGGTTCCGTAAAACAAGACCTGCGCGTTGAAATTTGCTCCAACTGCCATCCATTTTTCACAGGGAAACAGAAATTCCTGGATGCTGGTGGACGTGTGGATAAATTCAAAAAGAAATACGGCATCTAATCTAAACGACATGACGAAAAACGTCTTTGGCCATCATTCGATGGGCAAAGGCGTTTTTTTCTTTTTTCGGCAAAGTGGAACGGGAAAGGATTTCAAGTTTGCGTATGTTGGGGGACTTGAACATGGACTTTGATGAGGAGCATAAGCTTTGGTTCGATTCGCATAGGAAACTTCGTTCCGGCGAACGGAAAGGGCGCTTGGAGCGAGGACGCGGGCATGGGGAGCAGCTATTTTTGCGTAATGTGTGGTGGCCGTTGCGGTTGTATTGGCTAAAATCGGCTTTTTTGCTCGATGGGATGTAAAAGGCATTTGCATTTGAATCGGCCAATATCCCGGTTTTGGTTGAAATGAACTGCACTTTTGCATCTCCCGAAGATTTATGGAGGCAAAAAAAACAGGTCGGAACGGTGGGGCAACCCGATCTGCCCTCCAACCAACCTGCCTGCTTTAGACTTTTACAGATCCTTATTTCTTAAACTCCACGCTTTGTTTGAGGCTGGTCCATTCCTCGCTTTTGATCAGGCCCAGCCGCCACAGGGCAATGCCTTTCAAATCGTAGCGTTTGGCGAGACCGGTCAACGTCTTGACGGAGTTCTGGTCTTCGCTGTCCAAGTTCAACCCCAGCAGCAACTTGGTTTTGCCGGTCTCCTTAAGGGCAAGCCGAATGGCTTCGTCGACTTTGTCGGCCGGCTGAGGTTTGCCGCTGTTGTCCCCGGGCAAGTAATCGTAGGCCATAATCACCAGTTCGTCGGCAACCGTGCCCAGAGCCTTATAATCATAACCTTGGTACGACGAATTCAGCGGATGGAGCGCAAGGGCCAGCTTTAATCCGGCCGATTTGGTTTGTTTGGACAGCTCTTTGACGAACGAGGCAAAAGCCTGCCGGGTGGCCGTCTTATCCGTCGTTAACCCCAGCCCCTCGAAATCGAGCATCACGCCTTGAAAAGCTTTTTCCGTCGCCGCGCTTACCATATCGTTGATCGCTTGCTGGCGCAAAGCGGGATCCTCGATGATCTTGGTCAGCTCTCCCTTGGTGTCGCTGGAATACACCATCAGATACGGCAGGGTCCGGGCGCCGGTAGCGTCGGAGATCAAGCTTTCCGCCGTCGTGTCGCCGGACGGCTGCGGCATTCTGAACACGTCGCCGCTTTGCGTGAATTGCCCGTTTTCATCAATTCGGCTCCAGCCGAAGGCAACGGCATCCAGGCCGGGAATCGCCGAGACCTCAGAGAAGGAGGAAATGGCATAGAAGCCTAGCGTATATAATCGTTCCTGCGGAGAGGCGATGGACACCGTCCGCGATGCCTGATCCCAATTTACCTGTGCTCCGAACTGCTGGCTGAAGAAACTAAGCGGAATCAGCGTATTCCCGGCAACAGACCGGGGCGCAACCGCCAGAGAGACGGAGGCGTTGTTCACCTTCGCCGATTTGCTATTTAACGTTAATTGGACATGGGTTGCTTCAGCCCCTGCGCCTTTGACCGCGGTGATGGTTTTGGCCGCCTGGTTCCAGGTGACTTGAATGCCCAGCGCTTCGGATATCGAGCGGAACGGAACCAGCGTCGTACCGTTCACGATCATCGGTTCGCCGGAAAAGGCAAGCGGGTATCCGTCCAGCATGATCTGTACCGGCGATGCCGCATGGGCCTGTGACGGCTGCATCCCGGCTAGACCTCCGGCCAACAAGGCGGCGGTCAGCAAGAGTTTTGCGATTTTTTTCATTTGTTTCTCCTCTCTCAAACTATGACATCTATTCTATTAATATATCAAAATATAACTAGAGCTGCATTTATAAGGAGACGCATAAATCAATGACGATCGAGTCATAAATGTGGCACTCCAGCTAACTTCTTCCCTCCGGTTGCAATTTGGACGGGCATGAGATATACTTAGTCTCACCGTGCTAGATGGGGAGGTAGCGGTGCCCTGTAACTCGCAATCCGCTGTAGCGAGGTTGAAGTCCTGTTAGAGGTCTTGTCGATGTGAGGCCGGTCTTTACGGCAGACGTTGACGGACGGGTCCTCCGCAAGGAGTGCCTGCGAACCTGGTCAGGTCCGGAAGGAAGCAGCCATAAGCAGTATTACTCCTGTGCCGGAGGGCAGCCTGTCCCGAGTCATGCCGTAAAGGTGCCGCTCGGATCGCAACGATCGATAACAGGTGCACGGTGAATAGATCGCAAAGATACATCTTTGTCTGCGGACAGGGGTGTTTTTTTTGTACATAGACCAAATGGCTATAGTATAATAAGGAAACGACATACGTCGTTTAGGAAAGAAAGAGGTGCCGCATTATGGAGCATATTGCGCTGTACCGTGCTTGGCGGCCGCAGTCGTTCCAAGACATGGTGGGGCAGCAGCATATTATCCGCACGCTGCAGAATGCGATCCGCGAAGATCGCTTGTCGCATGCCTATCTGTTCAGCGGACCGCGGGGAACCGGGAAAACCAGTGCTGCAAAAATTTTGGCCAAAGCCGTGAACTGCGAACGAGGACCTGCGGCGGAACCTTGCAACGAATGCGACGCGTGCCGGAGGATCACTGCGGGCGCCGTAATGGATGTGCTTGAGATTGACGCCGCTTCCAATCGGGGGGTTGAAGAAATTCGCGATTTGCGCGATAAAGTCAAATATGCCCCTACGGAAGTTCGGCAGAAGGTTTATATTATCGATGAAGTCCATATGCTGACAACGGAAGCATTTAATGCGTTGCTCAAAACATTGGAGGAGCCTCCTCCTCACGTCATGTTCATCCTGGCGACCACCGAACCGCACCGGTTGCCGGCTACCGTGATTTCGCGGTGTCAACGCTTCGATTTCCGCCGGGTTTCCCTGGAGGAGCAAAGCGAACGGCTGCGGGTCATTTGCGAGCAGGAAGGCATCACGGCCGAGAAAGAGGCCATCGAGTATATCGCCCGTCTGTCCGACGGGGGGATGCGCGACGCGCTTAGTATTTTGGATCAGATCGCCTCTTTCTCGGGCGGGCAGGTTTCTTATCAGCAGGTGCTGGACATGACGGGCGGGATCGCCTCCAGGCAATTCGCGGAGCTGGCCCGGACGCTGCTGGCCGGCGATGTCGGCGGGATGCTGCAAATGATCGAAGGTTTCATGCAGGAAGGCAAAAGCGCGGATAAATGCATGGAGAATCTGCTCTACTATTTCCGTGATTTGCTAATGGTGAAGATGGTACCGAAGGCGGACAAGTTAACGGAGCGCGTGCTGGATCCCCAGGATTTCGGAGAAATCGCCCAGGCCTTCTCGAAACAGCAATTGTTCCGCATCATCGATACGCTAAACCACTACCAGACCGAGATGAAATACGCGCTTCAGCCGCAAACGCTGTTTGAGGTGGCCTTGCTGAAAATCTGTACGATTAACGGCGAGGCCGCCCCTGAGCAACCGGCTCAAGACCGCAGTACGGGCGCAGCGGCCGATGCGTCGGAGGTGAATCAGCTGAGACGACAGCTTTCCGAGCTTGAGGCGAAGCTGGAGCGGGCGCTGCAGGGCGGCGGCCTGGCTGCAGCCGGAGGGGCCGCAGCGGGGGCAGCGAATCATCGTGCTTCGCGGAACTCCGCGCCCCGCGTCGCGTCGAAGGCAAAAATCCCGGCCGGCATGGATCACTATCTAGCTGCCCGGAACAGCCCGGCTTTTACCGAGATCCAGAATAAATGGAATCAGGTTTTGCAGGCGGTCAAAGAGGAGAAGGTTACGATCCACGCCTGGTTTATGAATGGGGAACCCGTATCGGTTACGGAGGATGCCGTCCTAGTCGCCTTTAAGAATGACATCCATCGCGAAACGACGGAGAAGGCTGCGAATAAACAGGTGATCGAAAGCGTGCTGGAACGTCAGCTTGGCCAACCTTACCGATTGGTAACGATGATGCTGAAGGATTGGACGGATGCGATCCAGGGAGCTGCGGAGCAACCGAACGAACCGTTTGAGCTGGAGCCGCTTCCGGAAGACGGCGGGGGAAGCAAAGAGCCCTGGGTCGATGAAGCGCTGAATATTTTCGGGGACGACCTGGTCGTTATCAAGGAATAGCATTTCCGGGCAGGCGCGGGCCGTGGTTAATTTGTTTCGTGTTTCAGTATTCTATGACATAATCATGTAGACCATTTTGAAGGAGATGTGAATGACGTGAACAATATGAACCAAATGATGAAGCAAGTCAAAAAAATGCAGGAGCAGATGCTCAAAGCCCAGGAGGAGCTAGGCAGCAAAACCGTAGAGGGAAGCGCTGGCGGCGGAGTCGTCACGGCGGAGGTCAACGGGCACAAAAAGGTGCTGGCCCTCAACATTAAACCGGAAGCGGTCGACCCGGACGATGTGGAAATGCTGCAGGATTTGATTTTGACGGCGGTCAACGATGCTTTGACTAAAGCGGAAGAACTCGCCAACCAAGACATGGGTAAATTTACGGGCGGAATGAAAATTCCCGGCCTGTTCTAATTTTATTAACTGAAGGAGAAGGCCCCATTGTATTATCCCGAACCGATCGCGAAGCTGATCGATGCATTTACCCACTTGCCCGGCATCGGGCCGAAGACGGCGGCGAGGCTGGCTTTTCACGTACTGCGCATGAAGGAAGACGATGTCATCGACTTTGCCAAAGCTTTGGTCAGCGTGAAGCGCAACCTTCATTACTGCTCTATCTGCTGCAATATTACGGATACGGACCCCTGCCGGATTTGTCAGGATAAGACCCGCGATGCGTCCGTGATTTGCGTGGTGCAGGAATCCAAGGATTTGGTGGCCATGGAGCGGACGAAGGAATTCGACGGTTATTACCATGTGCTGCAGGGGGCTATTTCGCCGATGGAAGGCTTGGGCCCGGATGATATCCGGCTCAAGGAACTGCTGAATCGTTTGAGCGATGAACGCGTGAAAGAGCTGATTTTGGCGACCAACCCGAACATTGAGGGGGAGGCGACCGCCATGTATATTTCCCGGCTCGTTAGGCCCTTTGAAATTCGCGTTACCCGGATTGCTCACGGGCTGCCGGTCGGCGGCGACCTGGAATACGCGGACGAAGTTACGTTATCCAAGGCGTTGGAAGGTCGGCGCGAGCTTCATTAATATGGTTTAGCCAATGGCTGCGTACCAAGAACTTTGAATCCTTAGCGAATGATAAGGGTTTGAAGTTCTTTTTTTATTTTCGGCGGCATTGCGGTTCTAAGTTTGTCCGTTCCCCGATAAAAATGAAATAAACCGGATGGGGAGGCGAGCTTAGCATGAAGATGTGGAAAATGTGGAATGTCGACCGCGCGGACATGCTTCGGAGGGACGATGCAATGGAGTACAAGAGAGAGTTGTACGGAGAGGTCGTCAAGGCGCTCCGCGATTGGGAGCGAGCTTACATCGCCTTTCAAGAGGCGGTGGGTCAAGACGAGGTAGATGTTGCGATTTATACGCTGGAAGCCGCGGAAAGACGGTACCAGATTCATTTGAAGGCGGCCAAGCAGGCCAGAGTAAATTGGGATGCGTTTCGGCATGGATCGTTTTTCGGAGAAAGTTCATAAGCCATGAAGGGAGGAAACGTAGATGAAGCTTGTATTGACAGGCGTTCTCGTAGTGTCGCTGGCGCTGCTCCTGTACATTTTGTTTTCGCGTAAATTGGGGTTTGTCTGGCTGACGCGTTTGGGATTGCATGTGGTTTTGGCGGCACTGGGCCTGTACGTAATCAACTTTTCGGGCTTGTTGACAGAGGTGTATATCCCTTTGAATCCGGTCACCATGAGCACGGTTCTTGTGTTTGGATTGCCGGGAGTCGCTTTGCTGGTGGGCTTGAAATTAACCATGATCTGACGGTTGACTGCGATTTGTTTTCTGTGGTACATTATAAGTCGCTTCTCCGCCGGGACAAGCCAAACCAGGGTTTCCAAAAGATGGATTAAAAAAAGGTTTGACTATTAGGCAGAAAGCGTGATATATTATAAGGGTCGCTGCTGAAACGAATGCGGCGACGAAAAACGATAGTTTGATCTTTGAAAACTGAACAACGAGTGAGTATAAAAATGAGAAGAAATTCTCGTCAGTTTTTCTAAATGAGCAAGTCAAACACC
>NZ_JBNYYG010000038.1:0-52591 GCF_050565405.1 Paenibacillus macerans
ATCCGCTCCTATTCACGTATTACAGAGCAGTATTGACTACTTTCCTTTGATTCAGACTTTAAGCCACTAAGTATAGCGACGAAGCAATAATTGAAAATTCCTATAATGGAATATTCTATCAATAGAATACTGTAATTATACTTATTTGGCAATATATGAAAATAAAATGAGTGTCTTTTAATGGTGCAAGTTCTTGCCTTACTGTCGGGGGACAAAGACAAAGTCTTATAAGAACTTGCGCCTAGCACGGTTTTCTGTTTTAAGGGTCCGAGTTCTTGTCTTTTTCTACTTACTCGCAGTTTGCTATTGGTTTGCAGAACCCAACCATACTGCTAGAAAGTTTACGTCCAAAGTCGCAAACGGTATCATGGAAGCCATAAACGACCTTATTTAGAGTGCCAAACGACGAGCACGCGGCTATAGGTCGATTAAGAATCTGAGTACGATGATTTATTTGATCGCGGGCGGACTGAAGCTTAAAACGGTCGAAATCTAAAACACAAAAGAACCGTGATCAGACAATGGAATCGTATTCGGTGAGATGAGCGGGTTGCAGCCAAGAGCCATAACTATATTACCGATAATCATAAAAATATGTGAGCTACGTAATATCCGGTAATAGTAAACACTTCCTTTAAGTAGTTTTATTTGAATATTTAGAATAAACAATTGTTATTACCACTAAACCAAATGGCAAGCAACAAAATGACCTTGCCCCATGTTCCTATATTCCGGCACCTTCTGCTTGCAAATGTCCGAAGCGATAGGACAGCGAGTATGAAACTTGCATCCGGAAGGGGGATTCGCCGGGCTGGGAATGTCCCCTTGCAACACGATTCGCTCTCTTTTCAAAGTAGGATCCGGAATGGGAATCGCCGACATTAGCGCCTTTGTGTACGGATGCAGCGGATTTCGGAACAGCTCCTCTTTGCCGGCCAACTCGACCATAGAGCCTAGATACATTACCCCGACGCGGTTGCATAGATGCTCTACCACGCTGAGATCATGCGAGATAAATAAATAGGTGATTTGTTTTTCCTTTCGCAAATCACTTAATAAATTGATAATTTGGGCCTGGATCGAAACGTCGAGTGCCGAGACCGGCTCGTCTGCTACGATAAAGTCCGGGTCCATGATCAAGGCGCGCGCAATGCCGATGCGCTGCCGTTGCCCGCCGGAGAACTCATGCGGATACCGCTCATAGTGGTATTTCGCCAACCCGCAAATTTCCATGGTTTCAATGACCCGCTTCTTGACTTCCTGGCGGTCGGTCAGCCCATGATCGAACAAGGCTTCCCCGATGGCATCGCCCACCTTGATTCGCGGATTCAGCGAACTGAACGGATCCTGGAAGACGATTTGCATCTTGGGTCTTAATTTGCGCAGTTCCTCTTTGGATAGTTCGTATATTTCTTGGCCGCGATATTTCACCCGTCCGCTGGTCTTATCATTGAGCCGTAACAATGTCCGGCCGATCGTGCTTTTGCCGCATCCGGATTCGCCGACGAGGCCGAAGGACTCACCGCGTTCGATATGGAACGAAACGTCGTCCACCGCTTTCACATGTCCCACGGTTCGTTGAAAAACGCCGCCGGTGATGGGGAAATATTTCTTTAGCTGCTCCACCTCGATTAAAGCGCTCATAAGGCTTCCCTCACTTCTTCCTCATATAACCAGCAAGCGGTCTTGTGCATTTTATCCCCATGGTCTCTAAAAGGAGGAGACTGCTGTTTGCAAATTTCCATGCAAAACTCGCATCGATCATGAAAATGGCAATTATTCCCGAGCTCGATCGGATTAGGGACCTGACCCGGAATGGAATACAATTTCTCTTGGTTTTGCCCTAACACCGGTTTTGCTTTCAGCAGCCCCTTCGTGTAGGGATGCTGAGGATCTTTAAACAACTCCAGGACAGGGGCTTCTTCGATGACCTTGCCGGCATACATAACGACTACGTAATCGGCCATTTCCGCGACAACGCCAAGGTCATGCGTAATCAGCATGATGGCGGTCCCCAATTTCTGTTTGATTTCCCTCATCAGGTCCAGGATTTGGGCCTGAATCGTCACATCCAGTGCCGTCGTCGGCTCATCCGCGATCAGCAACTTTGGATTGCAGCTTAAAGCGATGGCGATCATAATGCGTTGCCGCATCCCTCCGCTCAATTCGTGCGGATAGGCATCAAAAATTTGCTCCGCCCGAGGGATGCCGACGAGATTGATCAGTTCGATCGCCCTTTTTTTCGCTTCTTTTCGATCCAACAGCAAGTGCATCGCTAACGGTTCCGTGATTTGATCCCCAATCGTAAGTACCGGATTTAACGAGGACATCGGCTCTTGGAAAATGATGGAGATCTCCTTGCCCCGAATGCGTCCCATCTCGCGTTTGCTTAATTTCAATAAGTCCTTGTCTTGGTACATGATTTCGCCACCGGCGATCACCCCATGCGGTCCTTCCACCAATCGCATCAACGACATTGCAGTCACGCTTTTCCCGCAGCCGGATTCTCCTACAACTCCCACCGTTTCCCCCTCGCGAATGGAAAAGCTAACGTTATCGACGGCTTTGACAACGCCTGCCGAAGTATGGAAATGGGTCTCCAGATTACGGAATTGCACAAGATCTTTAGCCATACTCGCATCTCCTTATCTTGCGTTTGGATCTATCTCTTCATCTTAGGGTCTAGGGCATCGCGCAACCCGTCGCCGATTAGATTAATCGCCACTGTCGTAATCAAAATGCACATGCCTGGCGGTATCCACAGCCAAGGCCGTTTACGAAAATCGATCAGGTTGTTGGCATCGGCGATCAAGTTGCCCCAGGATGGCGTTGGCGGCACGACCCCCAATCCAAGGAAGCTCATGGACGACTCGTAAAGAATCGCACCGGCTACGCTTAGAGTGGCAGTAACGATGATAATCGGGATCGTATTGGGCAACAGGTGACGGAAGATCTTCCGGCGATCCTTCAGGCCAAGGGCCTCCGTGGCCAACATAAACTCCTGCTCCCGCAGCGTTAAGATCTGCCCTCGCACCAACCGGGCCAGCGATGTCCAACTCAAAAGACCAATGATAAACATTAAATAATAAATCCTCGAAGACGGAGGAACTTTCAAATCGGACATGACCGCTCCCAAAATAATCAGGATCGGCAAAGTGGGCAACGACATGAATATATCGGTAATTCGCATGATAGTCGTGTCTACGCTCTTGCGATAAAATCCAGCCAAGGCACCGAGTATGCCCCCGATAATTACCGTAACCCCAGTAGCGACAATACCGACCAGAAGCGATATTCTGCCGGCAAGCATCACCCGCAGCAAAATATCGCGGCCCAATTTATCCGTCCCCAGCCAATGACGAGACGAGGGTGCCAAGTTTTTATCCGCTAAAGAATAGTCGTAGAGGTTGTAAGGTGAAAATAACGGTCCAATAAAACAGATTAAAAACATAAGGGCCAAGATAACCAGTCCGCCCACAGCCAGCCTATTGCGACCGAAACGCCGCACCGCCATTCGCCAAGGCGACTCCGATACCACGGCCGATGCTGGTGCTTTTGGGGTCATTGCAGCTACTTCAGTGGCCATTCGATCTCCTCCTATTTCAAGCGAATTCGCGGATCGGCCAAACCATAAAGGACGTCCGACAGTAAATTTCCAAGCAAGGTCAGTACAGCTAAAAATATGGTAAAGCCAAGCATAAACGGATAATCCCGGATGCTAATGGCATTCAGATAAATGTGTCCGATACCGGGCCAAACAAATATTTGTTCGGTGATCATCGCGCCGCCGAATAATGCCGGCAGTTCAAAACCCATCAACGTAATAGCCGGAATCATCGCGTTTCGCAAAGCATGTTTGAATATGACCTTTCTTTCCTTCAGGCCTTTGGCGCGTGCGGTGCGAATATAGTCCTGACGGATGACTTCGAGCATGCTAGTACGAAAATAGCGTGTTAAGCTCCCCGTACTCAACATGGTCAGCACCAATATGGGAAGAAAACTATGCTTCACGACATCCATGATATGTTCCAGCCCCATGGCCTTCGATCCGGCGGTAACCATCCCGCCAACCGGGAACCAGCCTAGCGATAATGAGAATAATCGAATCAGAAGTAGCCCGAGAAAAAATGATGGCAAGGACATGCATATAAATACGATTAAGGTGATGACTTTATCGAAGAATGAATATTGGAATTTGGCCGAAAACACCCCTGTGAATACGGCGATGGTCCAGCTCAAAATCAATGTGGCGAACGCGATGATAACAGAGTTCCATACATAGTCGTTTACGACTTCCATGACTGGCTTTTTATGTTGGAAAGAGTCGCCCATGTCACCAACCAACATATTTTTAGCCCAGGTAAAGTACCGTAGATACTCTGGCTGATCCAGGCCATAAATAGCTCTTAACTGAGCAGCCCTCTCTTCCGTCATGTTCGGATTGTTCAAAGCTGTAATATAATCACCCGGAACCAAAGCCGAGATTGCATACACGATTATAGAAATACCGATCAGCGTGGGGATCATTTGTAAAAGTCTTCGGACAATATACGTTCTCATCGTATTTCCCCCTGGTTAATGGATGCAGGTGTACCCGGATCAACTCGCCGGGTACACCTGACTTTGTTTGCATTAGCTCATCTTATTGCGCAATTTGCACTTGGTACAAGCTGAATGGAAAGTCCTTATACGGGGAGACGTCAAATCCGTCGAGGCGACCATTGATCGCCAGCATGTTTTTTCTTTGGTACATCAGAATGACCGGTACGTCTTTGTTCATTTCTTGGTACATTTCTTTATAGATTTGTTTCCGTTCTTCGATATCGAGCGTTTTCTTGCCTTTGGCCATCAATTCATCGACTTTAGGGTTCGAATAACCATAGTCGTTTTGGGATCCGTCCGTGATATATACCGTATTATCCGGATCAGGCGTCAACCCCCAAGCCGCAAAGTACATATCAAAATCTCCCGTGTTCGATTTGTCCATAATTGCGTTAAAGTCTAGCGTCTCAGCAACGATTTCGATCCCCAATTCCTTATAGTTTTGCGTCATGATCGGCAGCAAGGCGTCTACTACCGGATTATCCGCAGTCGCGGAGAAGTTGATTTTAAAGATCTCGCCGTCCTTCTCGCGTAACCCTTTGCTGTTCAATTTCCAGCCGGCTTCATCCAGCATTTGTTTTGCTTTTTCCAGATCAAAATCATACGTTTCGATATTTTCTGTCGTATAGGCCCAGGACACGGTGGATTCCGGGATATTAATGACGTCCGCGTACGGTCCGTAGATCCCTTCTACGATCTCTTTACGGTTTAACCCGTATACCAAAGCTTGGCGCACCTTGACATCCTGGAATTTCGGCAATTTGTGGTTAAAGGCGATGTAGCCGTAACCGTTGTTCGGAAGTAAGCTAATATCAAGGAAGCCCAGCTCTTTCAACGCATCTACGTTATCTACCGATACCGACATGCCATCCTGCATATCAGTTTCCCCTTGTTGGAGCATCGGTAAGTTTGTCGTATCCGTGGTTGTTTTAAATATCAGGTTCTTCACTTTTGGCGCGCCGCGGAAATAAGTTTCATTCGCTTCAAACACGACTTCTTGCCCCGGGCTGTACTTAACCAACTTGTATTGCCCGCTGCCCAACGGTTTATCGTTCAATTTCTTCACGCCGTCCAACTTGCCTTGAGTATAATCCTTTCCATAATAACTCTCTGGAAGAATATAAACCCCGCCAAGCTCAACGGGAGTTAGTGCCGTATATTCAGTCAAACTGACTTCCACGGTTTGGTCGTCAATGATTTTCACGCCGGAGATTTCTTTCGCCTTGCCTTCGTTGTATTCCTTGGCTCCTACGATATTCCAGCTAAGCGGGTCGGACTGGCCATCGTAGCTTGCGTCCATGTACAACTTAAGCGTAAAATAATAGTCCTTGACGGTCATCGGCGTTCCATCGCTGAACGTGACGCCCGGTTTTAAGTGGTACGTATACTTCAGTCCGTCTTCGGATACATCGACTTTGTCGGCCAGGCTGTTCGTGTACGTTCCGTCGGGTTTGACCTCAATAAATGAATCAAATAATGTATAATTTACGTAAAAGTCATAAGCAGTCTCCATAAATAGAGGGTTGAATACCCCCTTGGGGTCCGTCATCCCAATGATCATCGCATCCGTACGGCTTGTGGCTGCCGGCGGATTCAACGACATGTCGGCCGCTTCAATATAACCGTCCGTCGGTTCCGCATCCGTTGGAGTTGCCGGATCTTCCCCTGTCGGCTCCTCCGTAGTCGCATTGTTTTCCGTATTGTTTGTCGTCGTCGGCTCCGCTGCGTTATTCCCTCCTCCAGAGCAAGCGCTGATTACCAGAGAGAACACTAGCACTAAAGCCATAAACCCCCACCATGTTTTTCTCATTTTTTACTCCTCCTCATGATTAATCGTCCACTTATCGCGCATTGAAATTCTGCAGACCTCTAGAAGCAAAAACGAAACAACATTTCTTTCAAGCTCTTCTTGGGAGTTTATATGTAGACTTAAAATGAAAACCAATACGTCTACCCCTTTTATCTTCTTGTCTATCGCCCCCAATAATGTGCTGCAATCGATAATTGCAGTTTTCTCTGTCATCCTGTTTTTCCCTTTAGCGATACACGAAATGATGCGGTCATGCGGATTAGCCGAAGTCTCATGAACCAACTGGCTGAGGTAGAATTACGCGGTGAAGTAAGGCAAATTTCACTGCAAAGGTATAACGCGTCAAAGCTGTAGTATAAACCAGTGGTTAAATAAGAACTTACGTCAATCCTTAGCTGAAAGGGGAAATAATAACATTTGAATTATTGTCATAATACATGTGAAAATATCTCACGTCAATATCTTTTTTAATCGATTGTTGGTTCCTTTTTTACCCTTTATTACTAATATTTTAGAGGGTTTAAGATTATGTGATCGCTTACATGAAATTGTGCGTTATGTTTCTTTACCTCTATTTAACGTCATGTGTAATCATTTTTTGACATTTTTCTATAAAAGCTGACATCATTCGAGTTTGTCAATCTGGAAAAATATCTCTATTTGTCGGTCCCTGCGCAGATTCGTCAATGCCAGTCATCCCTTAAATGCTCTCCGCCGCAGAACAAAAAACAGCCGGACCCATAGGATCCGGCTGTCGTTTCAGCGTGATGCTGCTTATTCCGTTGTGTAAGGAAGCAATGCGATTTGACGGGAGCGTTTGATGGCAATCGTCAAAAGGCGTTGGTATTTCGCGCTGGTGCCTGTGACACGACGAGGCAAAATTTTGCCGCGTTCGCTGATGAATTTCTTCAGCAGCTCGGTATCTTTATAATCAATGTGAGTAATTTTGTTCACAGTGAAGAAGCACACTTTACGACGTTTGTTGCGGCCGCCGCGGCGAGCCGGTCTTTTGTCGTCTCCGCCTTCTCTTTGTTTGAAGCTCATGCTTTTCAGTCCTTTCCGTAATTAAAATGGCAAATCGTCATCCGAAATATCGATCGGTTTCCCGTCGTCGGAGAAAGGATCATCTTGATTGCCGCGTGAGAAGTTGCCGCTGCGGTTGCCGTTACCGTTGCTTCCGCCGCCGCCTCCGAATGGAGCTTCTTCCCGCGCACCGCCGCCACCTGCACCGCCTTCGCGGTTCGATTCCAAGAAGCGGACATTATCGGCGATAACTTCGGTCACGTACACACGTTTACCTTCGTTATTTTCGTAATTCCGAACTTGGATACGTCCTTCCACAGCAGTTAACCGGCCTTTACGCAAATAGTTCGCGCAAGTTTCGGCAAGCTGTCTCCAGGTTACGACCGGAATGAAATCCGCTTCGCGTTCTCCCCCCTGCGAGGTAAACGGTCTGTCCACGGCAAGCGTAAACTGGGTCACCGCTACGCCGGCTGGCGTATAACGCAGCTCAGGATCCCGGGTAAGACGTCCGATAAGAATGACACGGTTCAACAATCAAATCCCCTCCTTCGGGCAAATGGTTACTCAAACTTGAATTAGGCTACGTCTTTCGTAATGAGATAACGGATAACCTCGTCGGAAATCTTCAAAATTCGCTCAAGCTCGGCTACGACTTCAGGCGTTGCCGTGAAATTCACGAGTACGTAAATTCCATCACGAATCTTGTTAATCTCATACGCAAGCCGGCGTTTGCCCATCACGTCATGTTTGGAAATTTCTCCGCCGTTTTGGATGATGCCTTGGAATTTTTCGACTGTAGCTTGAACAGCTTCTTGTTCAACGTCAGGACGAATAATGTACATCACTTCATATTTGCGCATCTGATTCACCTCCTCTTGGACTATGGCCCCCAATACGCGAGCGTTTGGGAGCAAGGAGCGAGCGTAAACTCGCACCATAATAATATACCAAATTGGCCAACCGCCTGCAAGTGTAAAACATTTCTCCTTGGGAGCCGCTGTCCGATTCAGTACGATGCGAGCTCCCTCCATTACATGAAATGGTCCCGATCCGCGCACAATAGGAACGTCATTCTGACCAAATAGCCGTATCCATCTTGTTACGGAAAGGGAGGGTTTTCCATGGGTGAACAAACGGAATTCGAAGAAGGCATGCGCGCACCAAACCCCGGGGTTTATGTAGAGGTGGGCGAGGCCCGCAGCTTCCATACGCAAATTCAGAATCCGAAGCGGATTACGCTGAATAAGGGCGACAAGTTCCCTGAAACATCAAACAAAGACCGGAAGTGGAAAAAGGAAGAAAAAGCGCGGGTTCACTAAGCGGACTCCCTAATAAATTTTTCCAATTCGCCATTCGTGAATAAAAACCCGGGGCCTGCACATAATACACTCAGACGGCGTGCAAGAGAGGTGTGGTTCCGTTGGTCCGATTAGAGGTATCATCGAGAAACAAACCGCAAGGAGATCTTGTTCACGACTTGTAGAAGCGTCAGATCACGGATTTAGCGAAGACCCCTCTTCCTGATTCGTGCTTGCTTAGGCAGATATCGAAATGTTTCTTCAGCAGTGAGAAAAGAATTCCAAAAATCAGTACGCCGTCAACCAGAAGAGGACCCTTACGGGTCCTCTTCATTTTGGCCAGACATTAAGAACAACAAAAAACTCCTACGTCGTACGTAGAAGTTTGCGTTTTATTTATGATAAGTAAATGGCGGAGAGGGTGGGATTCGAACCCACGCACGCCTTGCGACGCCTAGTTGATTTCGAGTCAACCCCCTTGGGCCTCTTGGGTACCTCTCCACAGCAAGAATGATTGTATCATGAATCCATTCTTAATGCAATAGCGTATCCCTTAATCCCATAAATTACTTATTCTACAGAGGTTTTCGGCCCGCTCTCATCCGTTCTCTCCGCCCCATCTGCTGCGGATCTGAGTACTTTACGCATGTTTTTTTCGAACTTCGCACGGGGTACCAAGACACTGTGCTTGCACCCAACGCATCTGATGCGGATGTCCATGCCCATGCGGATGATCTCCATCTCGTTGCTGCCGCAGGGATGATTTTTCTTCATTTGTACGATATCACCGAGTTGAAATGACTTCCGCTCCATGACTTTTTCTCCCTTCATTATGGCAGCTTTAATCTTACCCTTCAGTACCTAAGCCTGTTAGCGGCTTAGCAGGGCCCGTTGGCAAGCCCTGCTCCCCTCCTACTCGTCCTAGGCTTAGATCTCTCCAGCTTGCCGCAAAGCCGTCTCAGCCGCCTCTAGCGCTTCCTTGGCATAGGTCTGGATCTGCCGTTCTACGTCAGCCCGGATTGCCGGCGGACACTCGACCGCGATCCGGACGACGTAATCGCTGGCCGAGAGCGACTGAATCCCTAACACGCTGGGTACCTGAGGAATCTGCTCTTCATTTTCTTTCAACCGCTCCATGGCGCGCTTCAAGAGGTCTATGCTCTCCTCCAGCTTCCGGGAGTTGCTGAACGTAAGATCGACCACCGCTAGCGCGGTCCCGACCGAAAAATTCGTGACATTCGTGATCATGCCGTTCGGAACGATATGTACCTCCCCCGTCCAGCTGACCAGCCGAGTCGAACGCAGGCCGATGATTTCCACCGTTCCTTTAAGATTACCGGTTTGGATGACGTCCCCTACGGCAAATTGATCCTCCAGGATAATAAAGAAGCCGGTGATCACGTCTTTAACCAGGCTTTGAGCGCCAAAGCCGATGGCCAACCCTAATACTCCCGCTCCGGCAAGCAGCGGTGCAAGCTCAAAACCCAGCTCGCCAAGCACTAACATTACCATAATGAAATTGCTTGTGATCGAGGTGATGTTCTTCAGCAGCTCGGCCACGGTCACCAACCGGCGGGGATTCATTTGCAGCCGGCTTTTCTCTCGTTTCTGCAGTGAACGATCGATCACCCGGTAAATAAGCTTGACGAACAGCCGGGTCAGCAAAAAAAAGATGATGATTTTGATTCCTGCCATAAAGAATTTGGACCACATATCCATATCTGTAAACCAATTCCAAATATTATCTCTCCAGCTATTCACTGTTTTGGCGGCATCCATCACGATATCCGATTCTGTCGCCTTCAGCATATCTATCATTCCTTTTCATGTATTTACAGCTTGATGCTATCATAGCCTATCCCCCGGCGCGAGTAAATCCCTCGAATCTCTACCGATTCGGAGGCGATGATGTCCTTCACCACAGGCAACGATTCGTGCGGAAAGCGAATGGACAAGGCGCACCCCGCGGTTATTTCCTTTGGCGTGGGAAACAGATCGATCTCCACTTCGGCATACTCCAGCAGCATCTCCGCCCGCAGCGCCTGCTGCGTCGAATCGAATGCCATGACGAGCCACTCTTCCTCCACTTTTGCTCCCCCCTTTTTCCGGATGAGTCTTTAGTACGAGTATATAATGAGCGTTTCTTCCATATACTATCTACTAAATCTATGGACCGCAAGCGATCGAAGTTTATATCTAAGGAAAGGAAGATTCCATGTCACAGATTCAACCGACGATTCCAGGACAAGAAATTCCTTATTTGAAAATCCCCCATACGGAGCCGGGCATCCATTCAGCTATTATCCATCGGTTGCTTCTGCATTTCGGTCAGGTTTCGCCCGGCCAGGATATTGTCATTATTTGCATCGGAACGGACCGTTCAACGGGAGACTGCCTGGGTCCGCTTGTCGGTACTTCCCTGGCCAAGTATAACAGCCCGCATTTTTACCTTTACGGTACGTTGGAAGAACCCGTCCATGCTATGAATTTAAAAGAAACGCTGGTGCAAATCAATCAATCCTTCGTCAACCCCTTTATCATCAGTATCGATGCCTGCTTGGGCCAAACGGCCAGCGTAGGTTCGATTCAAGTCGTGCAAGGTCCTCTACGCCCCGGAGCCGGGGTAAATAAAGAATTGCCGCCGGTCGGCGATATCCATCTTACGGGTATCGTCAATGTCGGCGGCTTCATGGAATACTTCGTATTGCAAAACACGCGTCTTAGTCTTGTCATGCGGCTTTCGGAGATCATCTCCAGCAGTTTGTATACCGCCATCAAAGAATGGAACCGGGGATTTATTTCTCTAGCCCGGCGAGAGCAATAGCCTCCCGTTCCTCGGGGGAGAGCGCATGCGGCGACTCTCCATGCTCCAGCCCTTTGGCATAAACGAAAGATCCGTCCCGGTTATATAAACCGGTGATGACTACGCCATCCTGATGGTCGTTAACGAAGGCGATCGAGAAGCTTAGATCATTGCCTTTTTCGCCGAACGCATTATAGCGCTTAATGCCGATTTTGGCTTTTTGCTTCGGCAGCCGTTTCTGGATGTCCGTGAGTTGCCGTTCTTGCTCCTCCTGGGTATCTTCAATTTTGCCTTGCTGCATCTTTAAGTCGATGAGCAGGCTTTCCAAATCGGAAACGCCGGTACCCTGCATCATCAGCTCGTATCTTTTTCTCATGTTACGCAGCTTGCCGCCTTGAACCAGGTTCCAGATCAGCAGCCAAAGGATCAATAAGGCCATGCCTCCGACAACCCATACCAATTGATCAAAGATGAGATCATTCCATTCCCGCATGCTAACGTCTACTCCCCTATGCCTGAAATCAGTTTATTATTTTGGTTAATGCATCAATCAGCTCTTGAATCTCCTTATCGGTCGTACCATAGCCTACGCTGGCGCGAACCGCCCCGCCTTCCAGCGTACCTGCCGTGCGATGGCCTAGAGGGGTGCAATGGTAACCGGCACGAACAGCAATGCCGTACTCTCTGTCCAATACAAATGCGATTTCGGAAGCATCGCGTCCATCGACCGTAAAGGAAACGATGCCTGTCCTAGGTTTCCCTAGCGCGGGCCCCAGAACGTTCACTCCCGGAATGCATTGAATTTCATCCATCAAACTTTGCGCAAGCTGCCACTCATGACGGTAGATCCGGTCGACTCCCTGTTCCAATACATAGGCCACGCCGGCACCCAGCCCGGCGATCCCCGGTGTATTAGCCGTCCCGGCTTCATACCGGTCCGGTCTTACGGCCGGCTGCTCCGCTTCTTCCGACTGGCTTCCCGTTCCACCCTGGAGCAACGGCTCCAAATCAATCTCGGGACGAATGTACAACCCGCCTGTGCCCTGCGGTCCGAGAAGTCCCTTATGCCCGGGGAAAGCCAACAAATCAATCCCCATCTCCTGAACGTCAAGCGGATAGCAGCCTGCCGTTTGAGCTGCATCAACCAACAAGATAGCCCCATGCTCATGAGCTAGTTGACTTAAAGGTTCCACAGGCAAAATACAACCGAGCAAATTGGAACTATGCGAACATACAAGTAAACGTGTGTTGGGGCGAAAAAGTTTCTTCACCTGGCCCAGATTTATGTTGCCATCACGGTCTACCTCGGCATAATCGACTTGGATTCCGATTGTCCGTTTCAGAAACTCCAACGGCCTTCTTACGGAGTTATGTTCAATCGTCGTGGCGATCACATGGTCCCCCGGCTTCAAACAACCTTTAATGGCCAAGTTTAGGGACGAGGTCGCATTCGAGGTAAATGCAATATCATTAGGGTTCGGGACATGAAACAGCTTGGCAAGCTGGACCCGAGTTTTATACAGCACCCTACCCGCGTGCAGCGCCATCCCGTGATTCCCGCGCCCTGCATTGGCAGCTGGTCCGTTTAGTATTTCCAACATAACTTCTCCTACCCTAGGAGGTTTTGGCCAAGACGTGGCTGCATGATCCAGGTAGATGACCGGCTTTGTTTCCCGCATTGTATTATCCTCCCCGGGTAATTTCCAGCATTTTCATTCAATAGGTCAATCAGACCAAGAATGACATACCCCTCTCTCTGCGATGGCCGTTCATATGACGGCTTATTCAGAAAGTTGGATATGTCATTATTCCGCTAGTTCAACATATCAAGCAATCTTTGCAAATCCTGTTGACTGTAGTAGTTAATTTCGATTTTACCCTTGTCCTTGTTAGCCTTAATCTTAACGGTCGTCTTATATCTTTCCCGCAAGTTCTCTTCAACCTCTTCAATATAAGGATCCCGCTTTTTACCGGCGTTTTTGGGTTTCTCTTGGTTCTTGCGATCCAACTGCTGCAACGCATCCTCCAAATCACGAACGCTCCAATCATGATCGATGCATTGTTTAGCCAACTGCTTGATCGTTGCCGAATCTTTCAATCCTACCAAAGCCCTGGCATGTCCCATCGACAATGTTCCACGTGAAACATATTCTTTTACTTCCTCCGGCAAGGACAATAACCGTAAAAAGTTAGCAATATGAGAACGCGATTTGCCCACCTTCATGGAAAGCTCTTCCTGCGTCAATTGGAACTGATCCATTAAGCCTTGGTATGCCACGGCTACTTCCATCGCATTCAGGTTTTCCCGTTGCAGATTTTCTATGAGCGCAATCTCCATAACCTGCTGATCGGAAAAACTTCTGACTACTGCAGGGATCGTTGCATTTCCGCAAAATTGCGATGCCCGGAAACGGCGTTCCCCGGCGATAATTTCATACCCCTTCAGAACACTGCGTACGATAATCGGTTGGATAACCCCATGCTGCCGAATTGACTCAGCCAATTCCCGTATCGCCTCTTCATCAAACGTCTTGCGCGGTTGATACGGATTGGCACGAAGCTGACTGAGAGGAATTTCAATGACCTTGTCATCGTCCTGTATGGAGAGCGAAGGAATCAGGGCATCCAATCCTTTACCCAATCGTTTACTCATAAGAGACCACTTCCTTTGCCAACTCTAAATAAACTTCCGCACCCTTTGAGCGAGGATCGTAAGTAATGATCGATTGACCGTGGGATGGGGCTTCACTAAGCCGAACATTCCGCGGAATGACCGTCTTGTACACCTTCTGTTGGAAATACTTTTTAACCTCTTCAATGACCTGAATTCCTAAATTCGTTCGGGCGTCAAACATTGTAAGCAACACCCCTTCGATTTGAAGCGATGTATTCAAATGCTTTTGGACCAGCCGTACCGTATTTAAGAGTTGGCTTAATCCTTCCAAAGCGTAATATTCGCATTGAATCGGGATTAGCACAGAATCGGCAGCGGTCAGCGAATTAATCGTAAGAATGCCGAGCGAAGGCGGACAGTCGATCAGGATATAATCGTACAAATGACGAATAGGCTGAAGCGATTTCTTCAATCTTACCTCACGGGAAATAGTCGGTACTAACTCGATTTCCGCCCCGGCCAACTGAATGGTTGCCGGAATAATATGCAGATTTTCGACTTCCGTATGTGCGATGGCATCCTTTGGATTAACCTCGTTGATCAACACATCGTAAATGCAATTCGCCACATCCGCCTTATTAATGCCAACGCCGCTCGTGGTATTGCCCTGCGGGTCAATATCGATGAGCAACACTCTTTTGCCGATTGCAGCAAGTCCCGCTCCCAAGTTAACGGAAGTCGTCGTTTTGCCGACGCCCCCTTTTTGGTTAGCTATGGCTATGATTTTAGACAATCCAGTTCACCTCAATATAATAGAAGAATCTCTTTGTAGATAATCTTGTTCTGAAATCTGAGCTGCAGCTACAAAAAGACCAAAAACGCTCCGCGGTTAGTACCTGCCGGCTGATTCCGTTGTAACGAGCTGTTTGCATAATTGGACGAATGCCCATTTTCCGAAAAATAAGCTGACCTGATAAACCTCGCGGTTAGGGTCAGCGAGCATGTTCTATGAACGTTTAGGAATCTGGATCACAATTTCGTAATGATCCTCATGATCTTTCTCTTCCGTCTTGATTTGCAGTCCGGAGCCTGAAACCATGTCGATCGACTGACGTATCGTATTAAGCGCCAAGCGAACATCCTTCGTAAAGGAAATCCGTTTGGATGAGGCTTTCTTATTTTGGGACACCTCTTTATAAAAAGCGATACGTGCCTCTGTCTGTTTCACATTAAGTTCTTTGCTGACAATTTCTTCGAGCACCTTCAACTGCAGCTCTTCCGAATCCAGAGACAACAAAGCCCGCGCATGACGCTCTGTAATTTTCCGTTCCATCAGCGCATTCTTAACGACTTCCGGAAGTTGGAGCAACCTGATTTTGTTCGCGATCGTGGATTGGCTCTTCCCTAACCGCTGCGCCAGGCTTTCTTGGGTCAACTGGTGCAAATCAATCAGGTTTTGATAAGCCAAAGCTTCTTCGATCGATGTCAGGCCTTCCCGCTGCAGATTCTCAATCAAAGCAATGGAGGCAGCCTGGGAATCGTTGAAATCCCGCAATATTGCCGGTATCGATTCTAAGCCAAGTTTCTTTACCGCCCGCCAGCGACGTTCTCCGGCAATAATCTCATACTTCTCATTCCGGAACCGCACGACAATCGGTTGAATCACCCCATGCGTACGAATCGTTTGGCACAGTTCATCAATCTTCTCGTCGTCAAAAATCGTCCGGGGCTGGTAAGGACTGCCGACAATTTCCCCCACCGGAATTTGTCTTACTTCATCTCCGCCGCTTCGTTCGGTTAACCCAAACAATTTAGAAAATTGTTCTTTCATTCCGTCAATTACCACCTAGTTTCATAGTGACATAAGACCAAGCCTTACGAGTACATCCCTCAGGGATGAAACTGCATAAATAACGAAGTACAATTGTCCATTAGGTCGGTTGATCTCTCATATGGGCGTAATTCAGCCACTACTAGGTTGAAATCCCCTCTTATGGACCCGATATATCTATTCTACCACTTTTTCCTCTATAATCCTATTCTCTTCTTTAGAGAAGTTGAGAAATGAACAGAAAGAAAAAACGCCTTTCGGCGTTTTCATAGTTAACTATGATTCTGGTGTCGTCACTCTATGTTTCACGTGGAACATTTTACTAGGGACTAACCCGTTTTTGTTATATTAAAGGCGCTTTGACCGGAGTTCCCGCCTTGCGCGGGTACTTCTTCGGCGTAGTTCCCGTTTTGTTGATGATCACCAGATGGCGTTCCGAATTCTCCATCGGCAACGAGAACTCCGGCGTACTTACCCATTTCCCTTTGAGCTCGGACAAGCTGCGGGACGCTTCCTTCACCTCATCTTGAGGATTGCTTCCTTTCATGGCCACAAATCTTCCACCGGTCTTGGCAAAAGGCAAACAAAATTCATTCAGCACCGCCAGCCGGGCTACGGCCCGGGCGGTAACCAAATCAAATGAATCGCGGAGCCCCTCTTGCCGGCCCAGATCCTCCGCACGACCATGAAGAAGCCGAACATTTTGCAAACCAAGCTCATCGACCACATGCTGCAAGAAGTGAATCCGCTTATTCAATGAATCGATAATCGTTAACTTCAAATGTGGATAACAAATTTTTAAAGGAATCCCCGGAAAGCCGGCGCCGGAACCAATATCCGCCATCGAAGCGACCTCGACCATCGGGATATGGAAAGCCAAGCTAATTGAATCGTAAAAATGCTTGATATATACCTGTTCCCGATCGGTGATCCCGGTCAGGTTCATTTTTTCGTTCCAGGAAACCAATTCTTCGTAATAACGTTCAAACTGAGCGAATTGCTCTTCCGTAACCTCTATCCCATGACCTTGCAGCAGTGTATGAAATTCGGCTTGTATCAAATCCACGGTTTACCCTCCTGCGGCGGTGACCCGGTTATAATGTTCCAGATACACGAGCAAAATGGAAATATCCGCGGGAGTAACCCCGGAAATCCGCGAAGCTTGGCCAATAGAGATCGGGCGGATTTTCGCCAGCTTTTGGCGAGCTTCGATGGCTAACCCTTGAATATCCTCGTACTTGATATTGTCCGGGATCTTTTTCTTTTCCATTTTCTGTAACTTTTCAACATGCAGCAGCTGTTTCTCGATATATCCGGCATATTTGATTTGAATTTCTACCTGCTCCTGCATCTCTTCGTCCAATTCGACATCGGACGGGGAAATCGAGCTGATCAGTGCATAAGCGACTTCCGGCCGCCGCAAAATAGTCAGCAGGTTGCTGCCGTCTTGAATCGGCGCCGAGCCGATCGATTCGAGCAGCGGGTTGATCTCCGACGGACGTACCTTCGCCAATTTCAAGCGTTCGATTTCTTGCTCCACTTTTTGCTTCTTATCCAAAAACCGCGCATAGCACTCCTCGGAAATCAACCCGATTTCATGGCCGATCGGCGTCAGCCGCAAATCCGCATTGTCATGGCGCAGCAGCAACCGATATTCGGCGCGGGAGGTCAGCAGGCGATACGGTTCATTGGTCCCTTTGGTCACCAGATCATCGATCAGCACGCCGATATACCCTTCCGAACGGTCCAAAATCACCGGTTCCTTACCCTGTACCTTGCGGGCCGCGTTGATGCCGGCCATGATGCCTTGTCCCGCCGCCTCCTCGTACCCGGATGTCCCGTTGATTTGCCCCGCCGTGAACAAGCCCGGCAACCGTTTCGTCTCCAGGGACGGCCAGAGCTGCGTAGGTACCACTGCGTCATACTCGATCGCATAACCGGTACGCATCATTTGTACGTTTTGCAGCCCCGGAATCGAGCGCAGCATTTTCAGCTGGACTTCTTCCGGCATGCTGGTCGAGAAGCCTTGCACATAATACTCCGACGTATTTTTGCCTTCCGGCTCCAGGAAAATCTGATGCTTCGGCTTATCGCTGAAACGCACGACTTTGTCCTCGATGGACGGACAGTATCTAGGTCCTGTCCCTTCAATGACGCCGGAGAACATCGGGGCCCGGTGCAAGTTATCCGTAATGATCCGATGCGTATCTTCCGACGTGTACGTCAGCCAGCAAGGGAGCTGCTCATTATCCGATTCCTTCGTCTCGTAAGAGAAGAACTTCGGCTTCTCGTCGCCCGGCTGAATTTCCGTTTGCGAGAAGTCAATCGTGTCCTTGTGTACGCGCGGCGGCGTACCGGTTTTAAAGCGAACCAGCTCAAAACCGAGCTCCTTCAGGTTTTGCGACAGGCGCACCGAAGGCTGTTGGTTGTTCGGACCGCTTTCGTACATCAGCTCGCCCATGATGATTTTCCCGCGCAAATACGTACCCGTGGTTAGCACCACCGCTTGGGCCCGGTATTCCGCGCCCGTCTTGGTGATCACGCCGACGCACTGGCCGTCCTCGACGATCAGCTCTTCGACCATGCCCTGCAGCATCGTCAAATTCCGCTCTTTCTCCATCGTTTCCTTCATCGTATGCTGGTACGAAAATTTATCCGCCTGCGCCCGCAGCGCATGCACGGCCGGGCCTTTCCCGGTGTTCAACATCCGCATTTGGATGAACGTTTTATCGATATTGCGGCCCATCTCGCCGCCCAGGGCGTCAACCTCGCGCACCACATGCCCTTTTGCCGGACCTCCGATTGAAGGATTGCAAGGCATAAATGCGACCATATCCAGGTTGATCGTGACCATCAGCGTTCGGCAGCCCATCCGCGCAGCAGCCAAAGCCGCCTCGCAGCCCGCATGCCCCGCGCCGACTACGATCACCTCAAAGCTTCCGGCATCGTAACTCATCATGAATAACCTCCTTTACCCCGCAGAAAAAAGAAATCTATCCGTATCATCATACCATGAACGAACCCGGCTGATACGTTAACCGCTTATTTGCCAAGGCAAAATTGCGAAAAAATCTGATCGATCAGCGCATCCGGCGCCGAATCCCCGATCACTTCGCCGAGCTGCTCCCAGGCGAGCCGGACGTCGATCTGCAAAATATCGATCGGTATGCCGCTATCCGCCGCCTCATAAGCATCCGCCAGCGATTGCTTCGCCTTCTTTAGCAGGGAAATATGCCGCACATTGCTCACGTAAGTCAAATCATTCGACTCCAGCTGCCCTCCAAAGAACAAGCGGGCGATGGCTTCCTCCAAATGATCCAGGCCTTCCTCCGTCCGTACCGACAGTTCCACCACCGATTCTTCGGAAAAATAACGCCGGACCACCTCCCGATCCAATTGCTGCGGCAAGTCCATCTTGTTGAGCAATACGATCGTGGATCGGCCTTGGAGCTGATCCATCAAAGCGATCTCGTCCTCGTGCAGCGCTTCGGCGCTGTTGAGCACGAGCAAGATCAAATCGGCTTCGTTCACCGCCGCTTTGGAGCGCTCTACGCCGATCTGCTCGACGACGTCCATCGTCTCGCGGATGCCCGCCGTATCGAGCAGCTTGAGCGGAATATTGTTAATCGTCACATATTCTTCGATCACGTCCCGCGTCGTGCCGGGAATGTCGGTGACGATCGCTTTATTTTCGCGCGCGAGGGCATTCATCAGCGAGGATTTGCCTACGTTCGGCCGTCCAACGATCGCCGTCGTGATGCCCTCCCGCAAAATTTTGCCCTGGCTCGCCGTTTTGAGCAGCGCATCGATGCCTTCCGACACTTCCGCGCACTTCTGCTTGATGAAAGTCATGGTCATCGATTCCACATCGTGCTCCGGATAATCGATGTTCACCTCGATGTGCGCCAGCGTCTCGACCAGCGTATGCCGCAGCGCGTTAATTTTGCGCGACAGGTCGCCTTCGACCTGCTTGAGCGCGACGGAGAAAGCCCGATCCGACTTGGAGCGGATCAGATCAATCACCGCCTCCGCCTGCGACAGGTCGATCCGCCCGTTCAGGAACGCGCGTTTCGTGAACTCGCCCGGCTCGGCGAGGCGAATGTCGCGCTGCTGGAGCAGCAGATCCATCACGCGTTTGACGGAGATGATGCCGCCGTGCGTGCTAATTTCCACCACGTCTTCCGTGGTGAAGGAGCGCGGCGCGCGGAAGACGGTGACGAGCACCTCTTCGAGCTTCTCGTCCGTCTCGGGGTCCACGATGAAGCCATAGTGTACCGTATGGCTGTCCGCCTCCGGCAGCGCCGTCTTGGCGCGGAACAACCGCCCCACTTCGGCGATGGCCTCCGGCCCGCTGACGCGGATGACGGCGATGCCGCTTTCGCCGACGGCCGTCGATATTGCTGCGATCGTATCGGTTAGCATTGTTTCACCTCGCTAGTTGTTTGTTGTATTTCAATGAAGAGTTCGTGCGGATCCGTGGTGAAATTAGACGCAGCGCTGGTCGTATGACCTGCGATCGCTGTAGCCATTGGATTGTCTTCATTTGATAACACCCGACAGGGTTACAATCCAATGGCAAAGGCGACCACAGCGTATGCTTCCGAAGCAGCTTTCTTACAGAAAGCTTTTATTTCTTCGGATGCATACGCCCCGCTCCGCTACCCCAATTCACTCACCCGGCACAGAAGCTAGCACCCTCGTCTGGATCACCCAACCGCTCACCAGTTTTTTCAAATTTCGTCTCGCAAAACTTTCGCTCGACCTACGGCACACGATCCCTTCGAAGCAATCTCCCATACGTCCTTGCTCCACCGTCAGCGCATCCCGTAGGGACAGCGGCCTCCTTGCACGGAGTCACACCTAACCTCTCACCGGACCTCCACAGTCCCCTTCGGAGAATAAGCCCCCACGCCTTGCTCCACCGTCAGCGTATCCCGAAGGGACAGCGGCCTCCTTGCACGTAGACCTATCCAATCTGCCCGCAGTACCTCCACGCTCCCACAAGCAGGAGCGCAAAAGTAGAGGCGGGCCCCGAAGGGGCGAGAAGCGACTCCCACCGCAAAGGTTCTCGGGAGCACCGAAAGCAGCAGTTGTGAGCAATCCGGTTTACCAGGTAACCCGGGTGCTCCCAAAGTAAGACGTCCCCGAAGGGGGAAAAGCGTTCCTCGCACCCAAGTCCAGCGCATCCCCGAAGGGGACAGCGGGCAGGAGCACCTCTCTTCCTCCCACGTTACTCCCCTTTGCGGGATCCCCAAGGGCTGCAAGTCCTTGGGAGCCCTCCCTTACGGTAAGGGAGGGTTTGGGTGGGTTGAGATCCTGGTTTGGGTGGGATGAGAAAAAATAAACGCAACAACGTCCACCAGGCTTCACGCCGAGCAAACGTCATTGCGTCCCATTCATTTACTGTGCTTCAGTGAAATCACGACCCGCCGGTTCGGCTCCTCGCCTTTACTGTAAGTTTTGACCTCCGGGTGATCCTGAAGTTTGGAATGAATCACTTTGCGCTCCTGCGGCGACATCGGTTCGAGCGTAACCTCTTTACGCGTACGAACGACCCGTCCGGCCAATCTGACGGCAAGCTCCTCCAGCGTTTTTCTCCGCCGTTCGCGGAAATTCTCGGCATCGAGGACGATGCGGACAAAGCTGTCGGAATAACGATTAGCGATGATATTCGCCAAATATTGCAGAGCATCGAGAGTTTGCCCCCTCCGCCCGATCAATAAGCCCAAATCATGGCCCGAAATGTTCAGCACGGTACTGTCTTTCCCATGAACAACCTCCACTTTCACGTCGAGGCCCATGTTCTCGCCGACGTCCCGTACAAATGACGCCGCCTCCTCATAGGGATCCTGATTGCCATACGATTCCTTCTCTTCAATAGAGAAAGAAGTACGCGATTCCGCTGCGATCCCTTTCGGTGATGGTACTGATGCGGGTCGTTCCAGCAAGGTTAGTTCTACCTTGGCCTCCCTGACCCCAATCAGTCCCAGGAATCCTTTTGACGGCTGCTCCAACACATTCACGGCGACTTGATCCTCGGTGGTGCCGAGCTTGGCCAATCCTTGTCTTACAGCATCTTCAATGGTTTTTCCCGACGTCACGATTTTATTCATTTCGATTTTTTGGCCTCCTTGGCGCCTTTGCCGGGATGACCGGCTTTGAGATTGGAGCCACCCCGCTTCTTACTGGAAGAAGAACCCGCCGGTACGCCTGCGGTTGCCATGGCAACGGCCGGTTCTTTCTTGCGGTAAATGAAGAAGTTCTGCGCAATCGTGTACAGGTTACTGAAAATCCAGTACAACGGAAGCGCCGCGGCAAAATTGTATGCCATCACAAAAATCAAAATCGGATACACCCACATCATAAACGCCATAGGCCCTTGCATGCCCGACGGGTTCATGCTCGACATCATCTTCGTTTGGATAAACGTCGTAATCGCTGCGATCGCAGGCAAAATGAAGAACTTGTCCGGCTCGCCCAGCTGCAGCCAAAGGAAGGAGTGCTCGCGAATCGCCGAATTGTAGTAAATCGAGTTATATAACGCGATGAACACCGGCATTTGGATAATTAAAGGAAAACAACCGGCCATCGGATTGACTTTGTTCTCCTGGAACAGCTTCATCGTTTCCTGCTGCTGTTTCTCGGGATTATCCTTATATTGTTCCTTGATTTTTTGCAATTCCGGTTGAATCGCCTGCATCGCCTTGGAACTCTTCACTTGTTTGAGCGTCAGCGGCAGGATCAGCGTCCGTACGATCAACACCATAATCAAAATGGCAAGCCCGTATTCGCCGTTAAACCATTTTGCAAACGTATCCAGCGCCAGCGAGAAATAGTAAACCACGTTCGCGGTCCACCATCCCTGTTCCCTCATGTTCTCCGTCGTGGTTGCCAAATGTGCATTCTGCGGAGCGCAACCGGCGAGAACCGCCACCAGCCCGACCGCAAGAAGGAGAAGAAGCCATCTTCTTCTGTTAGTCATCAATCGCGACACTTCAAAACCCCTCTCTTAACCTATCCATTCATCGTAAATCATAACATATTTAAAAGGACAAAGAAACAAGCCTGCTTAACGTCCGGGAGGCCCCACCAGAGAGGCTTTCCGAAGCACATGGAGCACGCTTTTTTCGAGGTCCTTATAGTCCATTCCGACGGCACCGTTCCGCACGATCAGAATCAAATCCACATGGTCGCGAATCTCTGCCTCATGCAGCCGGACGATTTCCTTCAGCATCCGCCGCATTCGGTTCCGGACCACCGCGTTCCCGATCTTTTTGCTGGCCGAGACCCCCAAGCGAAAACGCTCGATATCCGGTTTGTTGGACCAGTAGACGACCAGTTGCCGATTGGCGAAAGACTTGCCGAACCGGTAGATGCGGTTGAAATCGGCCCGGTTTCTTAAACGAAGTTGTTTATGCACGAGTTATCTCCTTGATTCGTAACTTCTAAGTATTATAGACAAATGCCTGCCGTAACTATCGCTCCATACAAAAAAAAGACCACCGCGGTGGTCTTTACGCACGCTTTACGCACTCAGTACTTTTCTGCCTTTGAGACGACGAGCAGCGAGAACCTTGCGGCCGTTTTTCGTGCTCATTCTTTTACGGAAACCGTGAACCTTTTTACGTTTGCTCACATTCGGTTTGAAAGTCGGTTTCATCTATTGCACCCCCTTACAGGAATCATCATCGTTTATATTCACCATTTTCATATCCACAGAAAATGCCTTTTTACATTTAACCATACCGCCTATGAAAAGTCAACCGAACTTCCTGCCGCTCTCCTGCTTTTCGCGCTTCCACTTATACACAATCCACAGCAACGCCAAAAAAATCCGGTTTTCCACAGGAATCTGCGCCAAACCCTTCGTATATAAGTTATGCACATGTGGAAAAGTATTTTTATCCGGATGGAGGATGAGAACAAGCGCTTACAAAAAAGGGTTTACAGCCGTTTCCGATCAGAGTATATTCAAAGTATAAGTTGTATACAAGTATACTTGTATTGAAAAGAGGTGCTTTTTCGATGAAATTGGGCATGATCGGGCTCGGTAAAATGGGCTTTCATCTGGTCAAAAATCTGCTGGAGCACGGGCATGACGTGGTCGCCTACGACATGAATCCGCAATCCGTCGCCGACGCAGCGGACAAAGGGGCCGTTCCCGCCGCCAGCTTGGAGCAACTGGTCGCTTCCCTGGAAACGCCCCGTATCGTTTGGGTGATGGTTCCGGCCGGCGCGCCTTTGCGGTCGGTCGTCGACGCGTTGGCTCCGCTGCTGGCTCCCGGCGATAGGGTCATTGACGGCGGCAACTCGCATTACAAAAATTCGCTGGAGCTCAACGATCGGCTGTCGGCGCTAGGCATCCATTTCTTCGACGTCGGGACTTCCGGCGGCGTTGAAGGCGCGGAACAAGGCGGCTGCTTCATGATCGGCGGCGACGAAGCGGCGTTCCGGCACATCGAACCGATTTTTCGCGATATTGCCGTTGACCAAGGTTATTTATACGCCGGCCAGCCCGGCAGCGGGCATTTTCTCAAAATGGTTCATAACGGGATCGAATACGGCATGATGCAAGCGATTGCCGAAGGCTTCGAACTGCTCGACAAAAGTCCCTACGACTACGATTTTGAGCAAGTAGCCCGGGTATGGTCGAACGGTTCGGTCATCCGCAGCTGGTTGATGGAGCTGGCGCAGTCCGCTTTTTCCAAAGATCCGAAGCTGGAAAGCATTCGCGGAGTCATGAACTCGTCCGGCGAAGGCAAATGGACCGTGGAAACCGCGCTCGAATTGCAGGCCAACGCGCCGGTGATCGCGATGTCGCTGTTCATGCGTTACCGTTCCCTGGAGGAGGACACGTTTCACGGCAAAGTGGTCGCCGCCCTGCGCAATGAATTTGGCGGGCATGCCGTAGAATCGGCGAAATAAACCGCAGCTGCCAGAGAAGAACCGGGCGCGTTTGGTTCCCTATCCGGCGGATTTCATGCTATGATCAAAGTATTTAAGACATGACGATCAAGCGGGATGAATCCCCTTGGATAGGAGATATATCGCATGCAATACCCTTCTTCTTGGTTAAAAGGCGGCTCTTTGGGCGAGGCCATCGCCGCCGAGCTGCGGCTGCAAATCATCAATGGGACGATCAAACCGGGCTCCGTATTATCGGAAAACCGCATCGCCGCGGATTTCGGTACCAGCCGTTCCCCGGTTCGCGAGGCACTGAAAACGCTCTCGGGCGAAGGACTGATCGCCTTGCAGCGCATGGGCGCCGTCGTAAGCGGCCTCAGCCTGCATGATGTCGAAGAACTTTACGATGTCCGTTATTTGATCGAAAGCTTTGCCTGGCAGCGCCTGGCGGCGAATCCCGAAGTGCTGATCGCCCCGCTCGCGCAAATCATCGATAAAATGGAGCTCGCCGGCAAACACCGGGACATCGTGGATTTTGCCTATCAGGATTTATGTTTTCATGAAACGATCATTACGAGCGCCAAGCATACGAGAATTTTGCATTTGTGGACTAGCATCCGCCAAATCGTCATGACGGTGATGTTGATTACGACGCGCGAAGTGCTGTCCCAAGGCGAAGACAAAATCAGTTATGTCATCGGCAAGCATCGCAAGCTGCTGCAAGGCCTGGAATCGCGCGACAGCGACATCATCCAGCGAAACGTCGAGGAGTATTTTGCCGACTCCCACCTGACGCTGCATACGAGTATTCCTAATCGTTGAAAGATGTAGGGCCCCCACGCTCGCCCCGTTCAAATTCGTGCCGAGAAGGCTATGAATGGCAAAGGGTGCGATTTTATGCTTAACGTTGTCGACAAGTATACAGTAATGGATCTATTGTGATCGTCCATAATAAGGACGATTCACGTTATCGATGAAATGAAAGCGCTGCATTTGGTTTTGCGAGCGTTTCAATGAGGAGGAACTACCATGGATACCCTGTTTGGAATGAGCCATAATGCTACCTTGCTCTTTTGGACCCTGCTGACGATCGTTTTCCTGGTCGTGCTGATCTCCAAATACAAGTGGAACCCGTTCGTGACGCTGCTGATCTCCGCCCTGCTGCTCGGCCTGCTGGCCGGCATGAAGCCGCTGGACGTCGTCGGCTCCATTACGGGCGGACTGGGCGGAACGCTGGGCACGATCGCGATCGTCATCGGACTAGGCACGATGCTGGGCAAGATGATGGCCGAGTCCGGCGGAGCCGAACGCATCGCCACGACCCTGGTGGACCGTTTCGGCGAGAAAAGAGTCCATTGGGCGATGATGCTCGTCGGTTTTATCGTGGGGATTCCCGTCTTTTTCGAAGTCGGCGTCATTTTGCTGATTCCGATCGTCTTTACGGTCGCCAAGAAAACGAAAATGTCCCTGCTGCAAATCGGCATTCCGATTCTCGCCGGATTGTCCACCGTACACGGACTCGTCCCGCCGCATCCGGCACCGATGATCGCGATCGATGCTTACGGGGCCGACCTCGGCCGGACGATTTTGTATTCGATCCTGATCGGCCTGCCCGTAGCCATCATTGCCGGTCCGCTGTTCGGAAAATTCATCGGCAAACGGATCGTTTTGGAGCCGCCGGCCGAATTGGCCGAACAATTCGCCGTCAAGGGCGGCCGCAAGCTGCCGGGCTTCGGCATCACGTTGTTTACGATTTTGCTGCCCGTCATCCTGATGCTGATCGGCTCCATCGCCGACATTATCGATCCGGAGGCCACCAGCGCGGTTACTCTGTTCTGCGAATTCATCGGCCATGAAATCATGGCCTTGCTGATCGCCGTCGTATTCTCCTTCTTCTCGCTCGGGTACAGCCGGGGCTTTACTAAACACGAAATATCCAAGTTCACCAGCGAATGCCTGGCGCCGATCGCGACGATCGTCCTGATCATCGGGGCCGGCGGCGCGTTTAAGCAGGTATTGATCAATAGCGGCGTCGGCGGAGCGATCGCCGAAATCGCCACCGGCGCTCATGTGAACATCATCTTTTTCGCCTGGTTCGTGGCGGCGCTTATCCGCGTGGCCACCGGTTCCGCGACCGTCGCCATGACGACGGCGGCCGGCATCGTAGCGCCCGTGCTGGCAATGACGCCGGGGGCCAACGTCGAGCTGGCCGTGCTCGCCACCGGGGCCGGATCGATCGTGCTCTCCCATGTCAATGACGCCGGCTTCTGGATGGTGAAAGAATTTTTCAACATGAGCGTGCCGCAAACCTTGAAATCGTGGACCGTGATGGAAACGCTGCTCTCCGTCGTCGGACTGGCGCTGATCCTCGCGCTCAGCTTTATTTTCTGAGGGAAAACTCATTACAATAGGAGTTATAAAGATTTTACGCAGAGAGAAGGTAAGCTATGGATTCCTTGACGCATATGATTGGCCTGGACATCGGCACGACCAGCACCAAAGCGGTCCTGTTCGAGCGGGACGGCAACGTGGTCGCCACCGCAAACGAAGAATATCCCCTATACACGCCTTCCGCCTCCATCGCCGAGCAGGACCCCGATGAAATCTTCGCCGCGGTGATTGCGGCAATCGGAGGCGTGATGAAAGAGAGCGGAATCGCCCCGGCGCAGATCGGCTTCGTCTCGTTCAGCTCGGCCATGCACAGCGTGATTCCGGTGGACGGGCAAGGCATACCGCTAATGCGCTGTCTCACCTGGGCGGACAACCGGAGCGCGGAATGGTCAGAGAAGCTGAAGAACGAGCTTGGCGGCCACGATATCTATATGCGCACCGGGACGCCGATTCATCCGATGTCCCCGCTAACCAAGCTGTTATGGCTGCGCCATGAGCGGGCGGAACTTTTTCAAAATGCCAGCAAATTCATTTCGATCAAAGAATACGTCTTTCATAAGCTGTTCGGGGAATACGTGGTCGATTATTCCATCGCGTCGGCCACCGGATTGATGAATCTGGAGCGTCTCGACTGGGACGAGGAAGCGCTGCAAGCAGCCGGCATTACGCCGGAGCGCCTGTCGAAGCTTGTACCGACGACCCACGTCATGCAGGGCCTGGCGCAACAATACGCGGACGACATGGGGCTCGCCCCCTCCACCCCATTCGTCATAGGCGCAAGCGACGGCGTATTGTCCAATCTCGGGGTCGATGCCATCGATCCCGGCGTCGTCGCCGTCACGATCGGCACCAGCGGCGCGATCCGCACCGTGGTCGACCGGCCGCGAACCGATCCCAAGGGCCGCATCTTCTGCTACGCGCTGACGGATAAGCATTGGGTGATCGGGGGGCCGGTCAACAACGGCGGCGTCATTTTCCGCTGGGTGCGCGACGAGTTTGCCGCTTCCGAGGTGGAAACGGCGAAACGGCTCGGGATCAGCCCGTACGACGTGCTGACCAAAATCGGCGAGCGCGTCCGTCCGGGCGCGGACGGACTGCTGTTCCACCCGTATCTGGCCGGCGAACGGGCCCCCTTGTGGAATCCGGACGCGCGCGGCTCATTCTTCGGGCTGACGCTGCACCATAAGAAGGAGCACATGATCCGCGCGGTGCTCGAGGGGGTCATTTACAATCTGTACACAGTGCTGCTGGCAATGGAGGAACAAATCGGGCGTCCCCGCAAAATCCAGGCCACCGGCGGCTTTGCCCGTTCCCCGCTGTGGCGGCAGATGATGGCCGATATTTTCGACCAGCAGGTGATCATTCCGGAGAGCTTCGAAAGCTCCTGCCTCGGAGCCGTGGTGCTTGGCTTGTACGCCCTGGGCGAAATCGATTCCTTCGACATCGTCAAGGAAATGGTCGGCGGCACTTACCAGCACGCGCCGATTCCGGAGCATGCGGCGATTTACAAACAGCTTCTGCCGATCTATATTCGAATTTCCCGCAAATTGGAAGAGGACTATGAAGCCATCGCCAAATTCCAACGTCAACTGACGGAAGACTGATTGTGCCGCTCTCCGGACGGGAGATACCCCGTTACCATAAAAACGAGCCTGTTATCCCCAGGGATAACAGGCTCGTTTTTAGTTGCTGTCACAAGTTTTCTCCGGCAAGAAATTGGTCTCAAGACCCTACCACCCAGATGACGCCATGCCAACGGACTCCAGAGACGTTAAGTGCTCAAAAATAGGCGCTCCAACATTTTAACGGACCGAAGAGACGCTATTCCCTGTAAATCTGCAAAAATGACCTCGTTTGGAGCTAATTAACGGCTTTGGAATCCGTTTAACCAGAAAATAACCGGGAAATGAGCAAATAACGTCCTTCCAGTCCGTTACAGTGCGTGGGCCTACCGGAGCGACACAATAAAACGCTTATCGAGCTAGCGTGTAACAACCTGTGCATAATTTTTCCGGGATTTTCGAGTTCACTGTCGAATTTTAAACAAATTATAAACAATATGTAGTGGTGTGAATGAATTTTATGCACAAGTTATTGAATTTGTGGATAAAAGCAGAGAGCTCATTGAAATATAGGCCTTCTTTTGCTATGATTATATTGTTTTCGTTGTGAATATCTAAGTTTAACCGCTTATTTATCAACAACCTGTGGATAACATTGTGAACAATTCGATTCCTTACCTGTTTATAATGATTATACTTTACTTGACAATGGGGATAAAACTCCCCTTTCTTTATGTTTTTTCGACTTCTTTCTGCATGGCTTAAGCCACAATTGGAAGATTTAAAAGGAGTGACAGTCTGTGGACAGCCATACTTCGGAAATATGGCAACATATTTTATCTATCATCAATACGAAACTCAGCAAACCGAGCTTTGACACGTGGTTTAAAGCGACCAAGGTCGTATCTCTGACCGATCAGGCGATCGTGATCTCCGCTCCGACCACCTTTGCCGTCGAATGGCTGGAGAGCCGCTACACCAAGCTGGTCGCCACGACCGTATTCGAATACATCGGGAAGCAGGTCGACGTCTCCTTCGTCATCGAAGAGTCGGCTCCGCCCGAGCAAGCTCAGGTTTACAAGGAACCTCCCGCTCCCGTCCCAAGCGAGGAAAGCGTTTCCCATATGCTTAATCCGAAGTATACGTTCGACACGTTTGTCATCGGATCCGGCAACCGCTTTGCGCATGCCGCTTCCCTGGCGGTCGCCGAGGCGCCGGCAAGAGCCTATAATCCGCTATTCCTGTACGGCGGCGTGGGACTCGGCAAGACGCATCTGATGCATGCGATCGGCCACTACATCCTGGAACATAGCCCCAGCAGCAAAGTCGTATACATTTCCTCCGAGAAATTTACGAACGAATTCATCAATTCCATCCGGGACAACCGCGCGGAAAGCTTCCGCAACAAATACCGCAACATCGATATTTTGCTGATCGACGATATTCAGTTCCTGGCGGGCAAGGAGTCGACCCAGGAGGAATTTTTCCACACGTTTAACGCGCTCCACGAAGAGCGCAAGCAAATCATCATCTCCAGCGACCGGCCGCCGAAGGAAATTCCAACGCTGGAAGAACGCCTGCGATCAAGGTTCGAATGGGGCCTGATCACCGATATCCAGCCGCCGGATCTAGAGACCCGGATCGCGATTTTGCGCAAGAAAGCCAAGGCCGAGAACCTCGATATTCCGAACGAAGCGATGATGTATATCGCCAATCAGATCGATACGAACATCCGTGAACTAGAAGGCGCATTGATTCGCGTGGTCGCCTACTCCTCGCTGATCAATCAGGATATCACCACCCATCTGGCCGCCGAAGCGCTGAAGGACATAATCCCCTCCAGCCGGCCGAAAATGATCACGATCCAGGACATACAGCAGAGGGTCGGCGATTATTACAATTTGAAGCTGGACGACTTCAAGGCGCGCAAACGGACCAAAGCAATCGCCTTCCCGCGGCAAATCGCCATGTATCTGGCCAGGGAGTTAACCGATTTCTCGCTGCCGAAGATCGGCGATGCGTTTGGGGGGCGCGACCATACGACGGTCATCCATGCGCATGAGAAAATCACCCAGCAGCTCAAGAACGATCAGGAGCTATTCAAAATCGTGAACAATATAACCGAAAAGATAAAGAGTGCGACCTGAATAAGGGATAAGCCTATGCACATGATATGCACATGTGGATAGGCTTCATTTCATATTTATTCTGTTGTTATCCACATATTCAGGGCCCCTACTACTTCTTCTAAATATATTAAGATATATACATCTTCACAATACGGCGGATGAGCAGCCTGTTTTCCGGCCTCGAATCGGCGGCGCTTTTCCTAACCGGGGATTAAGCTCAAGACCTATTTTCCGATACATAAAACAAGCTTATGCTTCAAGGGCAGGTTTTATGACTGGAGTTGCCTTGAAGCTTCATAAAACGTTTAGGAGTTGAATTTATGAAAATTCGTATTTTGAAACATGACCTCAACGAATCGATCCAACACGTATCCAAGGCCATTTCCAGCCGGACGACGATCCCGATTTTGACCGGGATTAAACTGGACGTCAATTTTCAAGGCATGACCTTAACGGCCAGCGACACCGACATCTCCATTCAGGCCTTCATTCCGGCCGAGGATCAGAATAAACAAATCGTGCAAGTGGAACGTCCGGGCAGCGTCGTACTTCCGGCGAAGTTTTTTGTCGAGATCATTAAGAAGCTGCCTTCTTCGGAAATCGAGATGGAGGTGCAGGAAGGATTCCAAACCTTGATCCGTTCCGGCTCGACCGATATTCAAATGGTGGGGCTCGATCCCGAAGAATTCCCGGTGCTGCCCAGCATCGAAGAGAACCAGGTCATTTCGATTCCGGGCGATTTGCTGAAAAACATGATCCGCCAAACGGTATTTTCGATTTCCAGCAACGAAACCTCGCCGATTCTGACCGGGGTCTTGTGGAACCTGACCGATAACCAATTCAAATTCGTCGCAACCGACCGCCATCGCTTGGCCAGCCGCATCGCCGGTTTGGACGACGCCGAGGGCGTTCGCTTCAGCAACATCGTCATTGCCGGGAAAACGCTGAACGAGCTCAGCAAAATCATTCCCGACCAAAATACGCGCGTTGAAATTGTCGTGGCCGACAACCAGGTGTTGTTCAAGATCGACCGCGTTTTGTTCTATACCCGCATTCTCGACGGGACTTATCCGGATACTTCCAAGATTATTCCGACCACCTACAAAACAGAACTCGTCCTGGACACCAAAAAATTAAGCGATTCGATCGACCGCGCTTATTTGCTGTCCCGCGAGGAAAAGACGAATATCGTGCGGCTGCAGACGCTGGAGGACGGCACGATCGAAATCTCTTCCAGCTCCTCCGAGCTCGGCAAGGTGACCGAGCAGCTGGAAGTGGCCCAGTTTACGGGCGACCCGCTGCGCATCTCCTTCAACTCGAAGTACATGCTGGACGTGCTTAAAGTCGTGGAAAGCGAGCAGCTTCACCTCGGATTCACGGGGGCGATGAGCCCGATCATCATCAAGCCGGTGGACGACAGTCAGAGCCTGTATTTGATTTTGCCTTACCGCACTACCAACTAACCTAACCTGAAAGGAAAATCAGGAAACGATGAAGATAATTTCCATTTCAAGCGAATATATTAAACTAGATTCATTTTTGAAGCTGGCGGATTGCGTGTCGACCGGCGGCATGGCCAAGGCCATCCTGCAGGAAGGCGCGGTGAAGGTGAATCGCGAGCCTGAGGAACGCCGGGGACGTAAGCTGTATCCGGGCGATATCGTCGAGGTGGAAGGCTGCGGATCCTTTCAAGTGGCCGGAGAGCAAGCTCCCTGAGGCGCTGCCCGTCCGCTTGAATCCGCGAAGGCCGACGGCAAACGAGGGGGATAACTAATCGTGTTCGTGAATCAATTATCGCTGCAGCACTACCGGAATTATGGCACGCTCTCCCTGGACTCTTTTGGCGCGGTGAACCTGATTATCGGGCGGAATGCCCAAGGAAAAACGAATCTGCTGGAGGCTTTGTTCGTACTGGCGCTGACGAAATCGCACCGGACCGGTAAAGACAAAGAGCTGATTTCGTTCGGCAGCGACCATGCCGTGGCGACGGCGGAGGTGGAGAAGAAGTACGGCAAGGTGCAACTGGAGCTGCGCTTGACGCCGCAAGGCAAGAAGGCGAAGCTGAACGGACTGGAGCAGCGCAAGCTGAGCGATTTCATCGGGGCGTTGAACGTCGTGATGTTCGCTCCGGAGGATTTGGAAATCGTCAAGGGAACTCCCGGGGTACGGCGCCGGTTCCTTGACATGGAGATCGGACAGGTGCAGCCCAGCTATCTCTATCATCTCCAGCAGTATCAGAAGGTGCTGATCCAGCGCAACAATTTGCTGAAGCAGGCTTGGGGCGCAGGTCCCGAGCTTACGACCATGCTGGATATTTGGAATGAACAGCTGGTGGAGCACGGTGTTAAAATAATCAAAAAAAGGAAACAATTCATAAGAAAACTGCAAAAATGGGCGGAGCAGATTCACGAAGGCATCACCGGAGGCGGCGAAAAGCTGAAATTGACCTATCTTCCCTCCTTCGGCAATGCCGATGAGGAAGATGAAGCTGTCTTATTACAGCAATTTATGATAAAGTTATCACAAATGAAAGATCAGGAAATCCGCCGTGGCATGACGCTGAGCGGACCGCATCGCGATGATATGTCTTTTTATATCAACGGGAATGAAGCCCAGGTGTACGGTTCCCAGGGACAGCAGCGGACGACGGCTTTATCGTTAAAATTGGCGGAAATCGAGCTGATCCACGAAGAAATCGGAGAATATCCGATTTTGCTGCTGGACGACGTGTTATCCGAACTGGATCCGTACCGCCAAACCCAATTGATCGAAACGTTTCAGAGCAAAGTGCAGACGTTCATAACGGCTACGGGGATCGAAAGCATCAATGCGAGCCGGCTACAGGACGCCAGCATTTTTCATGTTCAGGAAGGACAAGTCCAAGGATAGGGCGGAGGGATAAGATGTATATTCATTTGGGCGGAGAAAAGGTGATTCTCTCTTCGGAATTGATCGCGATCTTCGATATAACGATCGAGAAATCTTCGAAAATATCCAAGCAGTTCATCAGTCATGCGCTGGAGGAGAAAAACGTGGTTCGGATCGGCGAAGAGGAAGCCAAGTCGATCGTCGTGACCCAAAACGAGATTTATTACTCGCCCATATCCTCCGCGACGTTGAAGAAGAAAGCCAACGTGATTCTGGCGGTGTAGCCATTTCATATAGCGTCATCTTGGATAGTTTGATTCTAAAGAAGTAGGTGAAGGCATTGTCAATGAACGAACAAACATATGACGAGAGTAATATTCAGGTGCTTGAAGGCCTGGAAGCGGTACGGAAACGGCCCGGTATGTATATCGGTTCGACCAGCGCCCGCGGTCTGCATCACCTGGTATGGGAAGTCGTAGACAATAGTATCGACGAAGCGCTGGCCGGCTATGCGAACAAAATCGATGTCATCGTTCATCAGGATAACAGCGTCACGGTCATTGATAACGGCCGGGGGATTCCGGTCGGGATGAATGAAAAGCTGCAGAAATCGACGCTTGAAGTCGTGATGACTGTGCTTCATGCGGGGGGGAAATTCGGCGGCGGCGGATATAAAGTGTCCGGCGGTCTGCACGGCGTCGGCGTTTCGGTTGTAAACGCTTTGTCGACGAAAGTGGTCGTGGAAGTCAAGCGGGATGGGCATATTTATCAACAGGAATATCATCGCGGCACGCCTCAATACGACGTGCGCCTCATTGGTGATACCACGGAGACGGGGACCAAAACGAGATTTTATCCGGACCCGGAAATTTTTACGGAAACGACCGTGTTCGATTACAATACGCTATTAACGCGGATTCGGGAGCTGGCTTTTTTAAATAAGGGAATCAACATTTCTTTGACTGATGAACGTACCGATACCAGCGAATCGTTCCACTACGAAGGCGGCATTCTGGAATACGTGAAGTTCCTGAACCATAACCGGGAAGCGCTTCATGAGGAGCCGATTTACGTGGAAGGGCAGCGCGACATGATCCAGGTCGAAGTTTCGCTGCAGTATAACGACAGCTATACGGAGAATATTTTTTCGTTCGCCAACAACATTCATACGCATGAAGGCGGAACGCACGAGTCGGGCTTCAAAAGCGCGTTGACCCGGATCATCAACGATTATGCCCGGAAGAACAGCATGATCAAAGAAAACGATTCGAACCTGACCGGGGATGACGTGCGAGAAGGCTTGACGGCGATCATTTCCGTGAAAATACCCGAACCTCAGTTCGAAGGCCAAACGAAAACCAAGCTCGGCAACAGCGAAGTGCGCGGGATCGTGGAGTCGCTGTTCGCCGAGAAGCTGCAGGAGTTCATGGAGGAGAATCCGTCGGTATCCCGGCGCATTCTGGAGAAATCGCTGCAGGCCTCGCGGGCACGGGAAGCGGCCCGTAAAGCGCGCGAGCTGACGCGGCGCAAGAGTGCGCTGGAAGTCAGCGCCTTGCCGGGCAAGCTGGCCGACTGCTCATCCAAGGACGCCTCGATCAGCGAACTGTACATCGTCGAAGGCGACTCGGCGGGCGGATCGGCGAAGCAGGGACGGGATCGCCATTTCCAGGCGATTTTGCCGCTGCGCGGTAAGATCCTGAACGTCGAGAAGGCGCGGCTCGACCGCATTCTCGGCAACGCTGAGATCCGGGCGATCATTACGGCCCTCGGGACCGGGATCGGGGAAGAGTTCGACATTGCGAGAGCGCGGTACCATAAAGTGATCATCATGACCGATGCCGACGTCGACGGTGCGCATATCCGCACGCTGCTGCTGACGTTCTTTTTCCGCTACATGCGCAAGATCATCGAAGCGGGATTCGTTTATATCGCGCAGCCGCCGCTGTTCAAAATCGAACGCAACAAAGTGGTGCGTTATGCCGGATCCGAGAAAGAGCGCGACGAAATCATCGCCGAATTCGGCGAAGGCGTCAAATTAAACATCCAGCGTTACAAAGGTTTGGGCGAGATGAATGCCGAACAGCTGTGGGAAACGACGATGGACCCGGAAAGCCGCACGATGCAGCAGGTCTCGATTTCCGACGCGATTCAGGCCGACGCGATCTTCGATACGCTGATGGGCGACAACGTCGAGCCGCGGCGCGACTTCATTCACGAGCATGCCAAATACGTGAAGAACCTCGATATCTAAAAGTGCAAAGTATGCGTTCAAAAAGTCAGGTTTGAAGCACCGAGAAGGTTGGATGAAGCTAGGGCATGAGTAGCGGAGCGTAGACAGATCTACGTGAGCAACGGAAGGCCCGGCTGAATTCAAGATTCGACGTCGGATAACCTTCCATGAATAGCTTCGTGATCGAAAGATGATTTTTTGAACTACCGTTTCAATGAAGGTTCAAAAAGTCAGGTTTGGAGCACCGAGAAGGTTGGATGAAGCTAGGGCATGAGTAGCGGAGCGTAGACAGATCTACGTGAGCAACGGAAGGCCCGGCTGAATTCAAGATTCGACGTCGGATAACCTTCCATGAATAGCTTCGTGATCGAAAGATGATTTTTTGAACTACCTTTAAAAAAAGTCAAAATTAGCGTGAAGTTGATCAATATACCGTCACCGGGGTGACGGTATTTTTTTATATACTCGAAGGGACAACAACCACTTTCTACGAGATCGAGGTGATTTCCATGGCTGAGCCTGCCCAAACGATGGCGGAACGGCCGCCCGCCCTAAGCCGGCGGAGGATGAAGTCTTTGCAGCGCAGCGAGACGCTGGCCGGACTGTTGTTCGTCGGTCCGATGCTGATCGGGGTGTCCGTGCTCGTCCTGCTGCCGATCATCGCCACGCTGGTGCTTGGGTTTGCCGACTGGAATTTCGTGCAGGGCTGGGACGGCATCCGTTTTATCGGTTTTGGCAATTTTGAGAAGCTGCTGCAGGATTCCATGTTCCTCCGTTCGCTTCGTAACAATTTGATTTTCCTGCTGACCGTGCCTGCCTATATGCTGATCTCCATGGTGCTGGCCATCCTCATCGACCGCTACGTTTACCTCAAAGGGTATTTCAAGGTCGCGTACTTCATGCCTTACATCTCCAACATCGTTGCCGTCGCCGTGGTCTGGCAGGTGCTGTTCCAGCCTTCGTACGGACCGATCAACGAACTGCTCAAAACGATCGGCATCGCCGATCCGCCGAAATGGATCGCTGATCCGAACTTTGCGTTGGTATCGATCATGATGATCACGATTTGGATTTCGATCGGCTTCAACATGATCATTTATCTCGCCGGGCTGCAATCGATCCCGCGGGATCTGTACGAAGCGGCCGAGATCGACGGCGCGAACGGTTGGGTGAAATTCCGCCGGATTACGTTTCCGCTGCTGTCGCCGACGTCTTTTTTCCTGCTCGTAACGGGGATTATTTCCACATTCAAAGTATTCGACATCATCGCCGTGCTGACCCAAGGGGGACCCATCGGTTCGACGACCATGATGGTATGGTATCTGTACGATACGGCTTTCGTGAATCTGAAGGTCGGGTATGCCTCGTCGATCGCGACCGTCCTGTTCGGCCTCGTCATGCTGATCACGTTTATCCAATGGATTGCCCAGAAAAAATGGGTGAACTACTGAGAAAAGGAGAAAGCCCCGATGAACGCCTATTCCCGAATCCGCTGGCCGCGTGCGGTCATTACGCTCTTGATGTTTGCCGCGAGCCTCCTGTTCCTGCTTCCTTTCTTCTGGATGCTGATGACGTCGTTCAAAATCGAAACCGAGGTGTTCACGTACCCGATCCAGTGGATTCCCCGGACCTGGAACGCCATCGAGAACTACCGGGAGGTTTGGTTCGGTCAATATCCGTTTTACGTGTATTACTGGAACTCGATCAAGGTCAGCCTGGCGACGACGTTCATTTCCAGCCTGATCTCCAGCCTCGCGGCTTACGGCTTCTCGAAAATCAAATTCGCCGCCAGCCAGGGACTGTTCCTGATCGTGCTGGCCACCTACATGATTCCGAGCCAGGCGATCCTGGTGCCGCAATTTATTTTGTACCGCAACATCGGCTTGTTTGACAGCCATCTCGGCTTGATCATCATCAGCAGCTTCAGCGTGTTAGGCACGTTTATGCTCCGGCAGTTTTTCATGGGCGTGCATCAGGATTACATCGAGTCGGCCAAAATCGACGGCGCCGGGCATTTCCGCATCTTCCGTTCCATCGGGCTGCCCCTGGTCAAACCGGCGGTGGCGACGTACGCCATCCTGCGGTTTATCTGGACGTGGAACGATTACCAGAATCCGCTGATTTTCCTGCGGACCGACAAATGGTTTACCCTGCCGCTGGCGATGCAGAAATTCACCTCCATGAGCGGCGAGTTTTATTCCCTGATCATGGCTGGGGCGGTGTCGGCGATTTTCCCGCTCCTGATCATCTTCATCATCGGGCAAAAAAGCGTGATCGAAGGAATTGCTCTCGGCGGCGTAAAAGGATAAGAAGAGCGTCGATCGACGTTCTTTCCAAGGAGGCGGACCGCGCATAGCGGTTGTTCTTCAAGAGCCCCGTTCGTCCCGGAGTGTCCATAAACGATTTCATAAGGAGGGTTATGCAAGATGAACGTATCCAAAAGAGGGTATTGGCCGGTGCTGCTGGCTTCGATGCTCCTGATCGGACTGTTGGCCGGCTGCGGAGGCGGCAACGGGAACAACGCGGCCGTGAACAACGGGGGAGGAAATGAAGCGGCGGCGCCGCAAACCGGGGAAGGGGAGACAACCGGCGACGGCTCAAACCCGGTGAATCTTCGCTTGTACACCTACGGGACCGAGGAGGCCTATAACTGGAAGCATACGCTGCAGGCCTACGAGGAAGCGAACCCGGGCGTGACGATCGAGCTAGTGCAGCTGAGCGAAAAGGGCGATACCCAGGAAGCGTCCAAGAAGCTGGATCTCGAAGCCGCCTCCTCCGCCCAGATGGACATTCTCATGTTCAGCGATGCCGCGGGTTATGCGCAGCGGGTGGCGTTAGGCATGGCCGAGCCGCTCGATGAATTCATCGCCAAGGACGGCTACACCGTGGAGGCCGATTACAAGGTCGACACTCATTTGGACGGCAAAGTGTATGCGCTTCCAGGTAAATTCAATCCTTGGTACGTCCTGCTTAACAAAAACCATCTGGAGGAAGCCGGTCTCGCGGTGCCATCCGATTGGACCTGGGATGAATACGCCGATTACGCCAAGCAGTTGACGATGGGAGAAGGCGCGAACAAACGGTACGGGACATATTTTCACGGCCCGCAAGCGGGGGGATGGATGGAATACGTCAAGCTGATGATGCTGAACCAACCGCAAAATGCCGATTTTCTTAAAGCAGACGGTTCCTCCAATATGGATGACCCGAATTTTCGCAAAACGCTGGAGCTGCGCCTCCGCATGGAGAAGGAAGACGGCTCCTCGGTTCCATATACCGATATGATCTCGCAAAAGTTAGCTTATCGTACGCAGTTCTTCAACGAATCGGCCAGCATGTTGACGATCGGCAGCTGGATGAATACGGAGATCGGCGGGACCGACAAGGTGCCTTTGAATTTCAACGTGGCCGTTGCGCCGTTCCCGAAAAACAATCCGGAGGATGAAACCGGGCTGACCCCGGTAACGACCGACTACGTCGCCGTCGCCGCGAAATCGAAGCATAAGGAAGAGGCCTATCAATTCGTCCGCTGGTACACGACGGAGGGCCAGATCATCCAAGGTAAGAACATTCCGGCATGGAACGGCGTCAAAAGCGAGGAGATCGCCGGGATCATCGATACCATTCTGGCGGGTACGAAAAAACCGGAGAAGGTCGACAAGGATTCGCTGGTGAACACCCTGATGGTGTCCAAGGCGTCGGCGATCATCCCGCCGTCCTCCTATCAGGCCGAAGTGTATAAGGCGATCAACGAGGAATACGAGAAACTGATCTTGGGCAACCAGGACATTGAGGCGACGATTAAAAATAGTCAGGAGCGCGTGGCGCAAATTATTGAATCCAACAAAAAATAAGTGGTAAAATGATCCAAAAAGGGGACGATTTCGTCCCTCTTTTTCGCTAGGGGAGAGGTGAAATGGTCAAGCGGTTCAGCCGTTATATGCCCCGGTCAATCCGAACCAAGCTGATTTTGGCCGCGGTCGTCTGTATTCTTGTTCCTGCCGCCTTTACCTTAAACGTCTATCATGCGTTGACGCAAAAAGCCGTTAAGCAGCAGGCCATCGACAATGCCGAAAATTCGCTGGAGCTGGTGGGCGGTTCCGTCAGCCATATGTTGAAAAACATGCTGAACGTCGCGAACTATATTCAGGTGAACGCCGGATTAAACACGTATTTCAAGCTGGTCGCCTCGGGTCACAAGGAAGCGGACCCTTACCGGAAATTTACCGAGGCCAACCGCGTGCTGGAGCAGCTCGACAGCTTGACCGTGCTGGGCGACAAAAGCTACGTGACGGTGCTGCTCACGGACGGGTCGTATTTCATGAATTATTCCGTAAGCGATTACAATCCGCGCGATTTGCTGCAGGAGCCTTGGTTCGGGCGGTTGAAAGACTTGCGGGGACTGGACTCGTATTGGACCTTGGCGGAGCCGACGAAATTCCGCTACGACAAGTTCGACCATCCGTACCAGGTTTCGGTGGCGCGAACGCTGCGGCTGGCCAACTCGGATATTTACGGCTATGTCGTCGTGACGGTGATGGAGGATCAAATCAGCGGCATTTTTAGCGAGCTGACGGCGGGGCAGGAGGTGCTGCTGGTCGACGAAGAGGGCAGGATCGTCTCGGAGCCTCGGGGAGAACGCATCGGTTCGGTTTTTCCCAGCGAGTGGTCTGTGGGTGCGTCGGGGGGCGAATCGTCCGCTATCCTCCGCCAGGACGGGAAGAAGATGCTGCTCGCCGAGCGGACCATCCCCTTCAACGGGTGGCGGCTGATTTTGCTGCAGCCTTACCAAGAGGCGACGGTCGATATCAGTTCGATTTTCAACCGCGTTTTCTTGTTTCAGATCGTTTCTTTCATCGTGTTCATGATCATGCTGATCATTTTGGTGAGAACGTTTACAAAACCGCTGGTACGTCTGGGCAAGGTCACGTCGGCGGTCCAGCGGGGCCATCTTGACGTCCGTTCCGGGGTGAACGGCAACGACGAAATCGGCCGGCTTGGTTTATTGTTCGATCAGATGCTCGACCGGGTCAAGGAAATGATCGCCGAGGTCTCCGCGACTCAAGCCCGCAAGCGGACGGCGGAGCTGAGGATGCTGCAGGCGCAAATCAACCCTCATTTCCTGTTCAACGTGCTGAACTCGATTCGCATGAAGGTGATGAAACAAGGGGATCAAGAGAGCGGCCGAATGATCGGCTCCTTGTCCACGTTGCTGCGGATGACGATCAGCCGGGAGGAGGACGACATCGCCCTGCATGAGGAAATCGAGCTCATTTCGCATTACGTCCGCTTGATGAATATGCGCCAGAAGCAGGAGGTGAGCTTGATCCTGGACATCGCGCCGGAAGCGTTCCTGGTTCGGGTTCCCCGCTTGTTCCTGCAGCCGCTGGTGGAGAACGCCTTGATCCACGGGTTGCATCAGCAGGCTGGGGAAATCAGGATTACCGCCGTAATCGAGCAGGCGGGAGTGAAGCTGACCGTAGCGGATAACGGTGCCGGCATGGAAGCGGCCCAACTCGAAGCCGCCGTGGGGAAAATGAGCGGTACCCCGCTGCGGGAGGTGGAGAACCCGCCGAAGGGGCATTTTTCCGGCATGGGCCTGCATAATGTCATGGAGCGGATGCGTTTACGGTTCGGAGAACTGTTCCACGTGGAAATACGCAGCGCGCCGGAATCCGGAACGACGGTCGAGATGCATATTCCTAAGCCGAAAGGGGAGGCGGATGATGTATAACGTCATGCTCGTGGATGATGATTATCCCGTGACCCAGCTGTTGTCGGAGACGATCCCTTGGGATGGACTCGGGCTGCGGCTGATGGGGGCGTACGAGAACGGGCAAAGCGCGTGGGAGCAGGCGCAGCTCGAGCTGCCGGATATTCTGATCACGGATATCGGCATGTCGCGGATGGATGGTCTGGAGCTGTCCGCCCGCATTCGCCGGTTGTCTCCCCGCGTGCGGATCGCAATTTTGTCGTGCCATAACGAATTCGAGTTTGCCCAGCAAGCGATGCGGCTGCATGTGCAGGATTATTTACTGAAGGATACGCTGAATCCGGAGGATGTCGAGGCGCTGCTCCGCCGTTTCAAGGACAATATGGACGAGGAAGCGCAAAGCGGCTGGGAAGAATCGCGGCTACGGCGACGGGCGGGGGAGGCCAGCGAGCTCCGCAAGGAGCAGATGATGATCGGATTCATTCAGCAACCGCTGTTTTCGGCGGACCAATGGATTCAGGAAGCACGGGAATACGGAGTGCTCCTGCCCGGACAATCGTGCGTTCCGGTGGTCGGCTATGTGGAAGGCTATCAGACGGTCAAACACCGTTTCGCTTCGGAGCAAACGCTGCATTTCGCCATCGGCAACGTGCTGGACGAGGTTTGGAGCGAGTTAGAGTCGCAGGGATTGCACGCCAGATATAATGCGAAGACGGCGATATTGCTGTTCTCGTATACGCCTTCCTTGAAGCGTAATATCGGCGATGACGTGACCGTTTGGCTGGAGAAAATTCAAGCCACCTTGCTGCAGGTATTGAAAATACGCATGTCCTTTGTGCTCGGAACGGGTTGCGATCGGCCCGAATTCCTAAAGCTGACGCTGAATCGGCTGCTGGAGGCGAATGCGCAAAGGTTTTACCTGGAGCCGGGGACGATCGCCCGGCTTGAACCGGGCTTGGCCTGCGGCGGGGAAGAGCTGAAGCCCCATCTGTTCGCCTGCTACGATCAAGCTAACAATGAGCTGCGGGAAGCATTGCTCGGAAATCAACCGTCTTTTGCGGAGGAGACCGCGGAGAAATGGATGGCCATGATCGGCCAGGAGCAATACCCGCCCGAGCTCGTGAAGGACTGGACGTTGAAGCTGCTGCTTGACCTGAAGCTGAAGCTGCATGCGCTGCACTCGGTGCGCCCGGCTTATTCGGCCGATTCGCTGCATAAGGAGTTGGTCGATATCGACGCCTTGTCCGACTTGCGCGTTTGGCTGGTTGGGCATCTGCGGCGGATAGGCGCTCTGACGTCGGCCGATTCCGGCGCGAGCCGCCGGACGGAAATTGCCGAGGCGTTCAGATACGTCTCGCTCCATCTCCATTCCCGGATCAGTCTCGACGAAGTTGCGACCCATCTCCATTTGAACCCGAGTTATTTCAGCCGGCTGTTCAAGAAAGAAACGGGAACGACCTTGATCGAATACATCACCCGGCAAAAGATGGAGCGGGCCAAGGAACTGCTGGACGGCACGAAGCTGAACGCCCGGGAGATCGGCGAAATGCTGGGTTACGAGAATCAGAGCTATTTTATCAAAACGTTTAAGGGCTATGCCGGCGTCACTCCGGCAGAATACCGAAGATAAGGCGGGTACGCGCCTAGGGAAGGCGGGAGGAGAATGGAGCGCAATGAAAGGCTTGCGGTCGTCCAGCGCATGATTCCGGCCGATTTGGAGCTGTATTATCCGGACGGAGATCAGGAAGCGTTTTGGAGGGGCGTGCGGGAGTCGGAAGACTACGCGGAAGAGCTGGCGGAAATCCGGGCGGAAGGGGAACGGCTGCTTCCAGCGACGATTCCGCCGTTGACCTATTCACTGTTTGCGATTTTCGGAAAGCGAGGCTCGCGGCTGGAATACGAACGGGTGTATTTCGAGCGGAGGAGAAGATTGAACACCTTCGCTTTGCTGGCTATGCTGGAGCCGGAAGACGAAGAGGCGGAGGCGGCGCTGCACGAGATCCTCTGGTCCGTTTGCGACGAGTACACCTGGTGCCTTCCGGCGCATCTGGACGCGGGAGAGCCGGAGTCGCACAGTCAGGCGATCGATTTGTTTGCGGCGGAAACCGGATTTGCCTTGAGCGAAATCGGTTTGCTGCTGGGCGATCGATTGCCTGCGATGCTGCGTCACCGCATCGGGACGGAGGTGGACCGGCGTCTGTTCAAGCCGTTTCTTGAAGGCGGGCCGTATTTCTGGGAGGCGGCGGAGCACAACTGGTCAGCGGTTTGCAGCGGATCCATCGGGGCCGCCGCCTTGATACAGCTGCGGGACGAGGAGAAGCTGACCGACGTGATCGGCCGGGTACAAGCCAGCTTGGCCTGTTATCTGCGCGGTTTCGGCGAGGATGGGGGTTGTATTGAGGGGCTCGGCTACTGGAATTACGGCTTCGGTTACTTCACTTATTTTGCCGATTTGCTTGACCGTCGCACCCGGGGGGAACTCGACTGGTTCGCGGAGGACCGGGTCCGGCGCATCGCCGAATTCCAGCAAAAAAGCTACTTGGGCGGCGATTTGGCCGCCAGCTTCTCCGATACGGTTCCGCGCAGCCGCGTGCATTTAGGGTTGTCGCATTATCTGGCCCGCCGATATGCGAACGTGGAAGCTCCGCCGACATCGCTGCGGGCCGACTACCGCGCCGATCACTGCAGCCGCTGGGCCCCGGCTTTCCGCAATCTGATCTGGAGAAGCGAGTCGTGGGCCGAACGGCGGGAGCCGGTACGGGAATGGAGGGCGGCCGGTTATTATTTGCCCGACGCCCAGTGGCTGATATCCCGTCATCGCAGCCGGGCCGTCATGTTTGGCTTCGCCGCCAAAGGCGGCCATAACGCCGAGCCGCACAACCATAACGATCTGGGCCAGTTTATCGTCGCGGCCGGCGGGGAGGCCTTTGTCGCCGATCTGGGCAGCGGGGAATACACCGCCGATTATTTCGGCGCCGGCCGGTACGGATATGACTGCAACGGCTCGCAGGGCCATGCGGTGCCGATCGTCAACGGCCGCCATCAGGCGGCGGGTGAGGAGCATCGGGCGGTCGTCCTTGAGGCGGTCACCGGCGAAGCAAGGGATGCGCTGCGGCTTGACCTGACCCGGGCGTATGACCGTAGGGCCGGGCTTGAGACGTTTACCCGGTCGCTCGACTGGAGCATAACCGAGCTGCCGTCGCTGGAGTTGACGGACGTCTTCCGGTTTGCCGAGCCGCCGGAGTCGCTGACGGAAAGGATCATTACGCTGATACCGCCGCAGCTTGGGCCACATGGGGAGATTTGGTTGAACGGTCAAGGCGGAGGCGCCGGGTGCAGACTGAGGGTCGCTTATGATGCGCTCAAGCTGGAGCCGGCCGTGCAGCCGCGGATGTTCACGAATCATTACGGCGTGCCGGAGCGTTGGTATGCCCTGGATTTTCTCGTAAAGCGGCCGGAGCGATCGGAACGGGTACGGCTCAAGTTTGAATTTGTCTGACGGCTCCGCGCAGGCGGAGATCAACCATTACGAAGAAACGGACGGTGACCGGTAACATGACAACGGCGGATACATTGAGCTGGGTAGACGAAGCATGGGAGAAGGCGCTGCAAAAAACGCGGCGCAATAGCTTGCGAATCGGGGCCGGGTTTCCTCATGCCAGCCAGAAGGGCATCTATGAGCTCGCAGAGCCGGCCTGGTGGACGGCGGGGTTCTGGCCGGGCTTGTTGTGGCTGTTGTACAACGACAGCCGAGACGAGCATTTAAAGACGTTAGCCGAGCAATGCGAAGAGACGCTGGATGGGGTATTGGACGGATATACCCGTCTCGATCACGATTTGGGCTTCATGTGGTTGTTGACAAGCGTGGCTTCGTATAAGCTGCAGGGCAAGGAGGCGTCACGCATCCGCGCGCTGAAGGCGGCCAACTATTTGGCGGCGCGCTTTAACCTGAAGGGCCGGTATATCCGGGCATGGAATCCCTGGAGCGAAAAAGACGACAATGCCGGCGTGGCGATCATTGATTGCTGCATGAACATGTCGCTGCTGTTTTGGGCGTCCGCCGAAACGGGCGATCCCCGTTACCGCCATATCGCAGAGGCCCATATGGACACCGTGCTGGAGTACTTCGTCCGCCCCGACGGTTCGGTCTACCATATCGTCCGTTTCGATCCGGAAACGGGCGAATTTGCGGAAGGCATCGGCGGGCAGGGACATGCGCCGGAATCCGCTTGGTCCCGAGGCACGGCCTGGGCGGTTTACGGGTTGACGCTGGCCTATCACCATACGCGCAAACAGGCCTTTCTGGACGGAGCCAAACGGGTGGCCCATTTTTTCCTGTCCCAGTTGCCGGAGGACCATGTGCCGTATTGGGATTTCCGGGCGCCGCTGGATATCCGTCATTTCCGCGATTCGTCGGCGGGGGCTTGCGCTGCCAGCGGCCTTCTGCTGCTGGCCGATCAGGTCGATCGTTTGGAGGCTCCCGGTTATCGCGATTCGGCCGTCCGCATCCTCGAGTCGTTATACCGCGGCTACGGAAGCTGGGACAACGAAAACGAAGAAGGACTGATCCTGCACGGCACAAGCCATTATCCCAACGGGCAGAACATCGATGTCCCGCTGATTTACGGCGATTTCTTCTTCGTGGAGGGCCTGGCCCGCCTGCGCGGCAAAGGGCCGTTCTACTGGGAATAGGCCCGGCGGGCCGAAGAGGAGCGTGGGATATGACGGAATCGGAATCGGTTCATTCGGAGGCCGCATGCGTAAGGGCGTCAGATTATGGGACACCATCGATAAAAACATCGGTTGCCAAGGCCTTACGCCGGAATCCCCTGATCACCCGGCGGGACTTGCAGGATGCGTTCCTGCAGCTCGGCGGGCCGCTCAAGGGCCATTACAGCGAAGGGCGCGCCCGCCTGGAGCTGACCGGCGCGGGCGCCGGACACCCGGCAAGCGTCGCGGGGCTTGAGGGATTTTCCCGCGTGTTGTGGGGGATGGTGCCCTTTCTTGCCGGCGGCGGAGAGGACTCGTTATGGGATATCTGCCTGGAGGGAATTCGCCACGGCACCGATCCCGGACACGCGGAATATTGGGGCGAAGTGAACGACTATGACCAGCGGCTGGTTGAGATGGCCGTATTCGGGCTGGCATTGGCGCTGATCCCGGAACGTATATGGGAGCCGCTGACGGAACGGGAACGAAGCCGTCTGTACGAGTGGCTGAATCAGATCAATCGTCGTCCCTGCCACGACTGCAATTGGTTGTTTTTTCACATCCTCGTGAATCTTGGCTTCCGTAAAGCCGGCCTTCCCTATGACGCAGCGCAGGTAGAACGCAATCTTGACCGGATCGACGGGTTCTATCTGGAGGACGGATGGTACAGCGACGGGGCGGGCGGACACAGCGATTATTACGTGCCGCTTGCTTTTCATTACTGCGGCTTGCTGTACGCCAAGCTAATGGGGGACGAGGATCCGGAGCGCGCCGATCGTTTTAAGGAGCGCGCGGCGCGGTTTGCCGGGGACTTCATCCATTGGTTCGGCCCGAACGGCGCCGCGCTTCCTTATGGGCGAAGCTTGACATACCGTTTCGCCCAAGCGGCATTCTGGTGCGCGCTCGCCTATGCCGAGGTACCCGTACTGTCGCCGGGGATCGTCAAAGGGGTGGTGATGCGCCATTTGCGCTGGTGGTTCCGGCAGCCGATCCTGGACGCGGGGGGCCTTCTGACGGTAGGTTACACTTACCCCAACCTGGTGATGGCCGAGAACTACAATGCCCCGGGCTCGCCCTATTGGGCATTCAAAACGTTCCTTCCGCTCGCTTTCCCGGAGGGTCACCCCTTCTGGCAAGCGGAGGAGGAGCCGCTGCCCGAGGCTGCGCCCTTCTCCGTGCAACGGCCGCCGCATCTCGTCGTTTGCCGGCAGGCCGAGACGGGGCACACTGCCGCGTTCAACGCCGGCCATCCCTACTCGAACGAACATACGCATACCTCGGCCAAATACGAAAAGTTCGTATACTCGACCGCATTTGGCTTTAGCGTCCCGCGAGGGGAGTGGGGGCTGGGGCAAGGCGCCTTCGATTCCATGCTGGCGTTGAGCGAAGGCGACAATCTGTACCGGGTTCGCCGCCGCAACGAGGAGACGCGGATCGAGGACAACGTGCTATATGCCCGGTGGAAGCCCTGGCGTGACGTATGCGTCCGGACGTGGCTGGTCGCCGCGTTGCCGTGGCATGTGCGCATTCACCGGATCGCGACGGAGCGTGAGCTGGATGCCGCCGAGGGCGGTTTCGCTTTGGGGCTGGGCGATCCTGGGGCCGAAGCGCATCTAACCTTGCCGGAGGGCGGGGTCGGCGTTTCCAATCGGAACGGCAAATGCGCCGTCGTCAATCTGTTGGGTTACGACCGGTCGGAGTTGATTTACCCGCAGGCAAATACCAATGTTCTGCACCCGCAAACGGTGATTCCGACGCTGCGCGGACACCTCGCGCTGGGACGGCACTGGTTGATCGCCGCCGTCTATGGCGAGCCGGTCCGCGATCCCGGAGGCATGGATAATGAACTTGGTGGCGGCGGGAACGTGCCGCTCTTGGCCAAAAGCTTGCCCGTGACCGTGGATACGTTCCACGGGGAAATCCGCATCACGTCCTGCACAGGCAGCGTCATCGCGATCAAGATGGACGATGCTGAAGCTAAATGAGCGCATGAAGAAAGGCTGTTCGAAACTGATCCGGTAGACACCGGCAGACTTGGAACAGCCTTTCGCCTATTTGGAGGATTTTGCTTTTAAACGCCCGTAGGCGACGGCATAGCGGCGGATCTTCTTATATACCTCTTTCGGATGAAGCAGCTTAAAGGGAAACAGGGCGGGCAGCGTGTTCACTTCCAATATCCAGATTTGATGCTGCTCGTCGATGGCGATATCGAGGCCGATCTCCTTGATCTTGGGATACCGCCGAGCCATTTGGGCGGCGACTTGAACGCCAACTGACTTCATCTCTTTGTATTTTTCGGCGAACTCTTTGGGAGTCATATAAGGCCCTAGCAAATCTTCGATCAGCATCACGTTGCCGCCGCCATGATAGTTGGTGATTACCTTCTGCTGCGCCGCGACCCGGCCGATGAATCCGGTCGTCTCCCAGGTTCTCTGCGGCGTTTGCTGCACCAGGGCGCGGATATCGAATTTGCGGCGGCGGTACGTCAACAGATGGATGCCCTTTTGAATCAAATAGGGTTTCGGACCGATTCTTGCCGTCAATGCCGCATGCAGCTCCTCTATCGTCGGGAACAATGCGGATTCGATCCCGTACCTCAGCTTATACTGGGGCGGACTGCCAGGAGCGAGCTCGTCGATCCAATGCTCCACGCTCATGACCCCGTTTCCGTAAGTTCCTTGATCCGGTTTGACGAAGACATATCCGTACGCTTCCAGCATATCCCGAAGGTGCTCGAAGGCGTATTTTCGCGTATCCGGAATATACGGACGAAGGGATTTCTTTAGGCGAATCGCTTTCGTTTTCTCCCACTTGCTCGCAATACGTTGAATCGTCAAATCGATTCCCTTCCTTTCTTTGAGCGGTCTTGGCCTGTCATGCCCATCACTGCGAAAAACATAGGACAGAAGAGATAAACAATGGTATAATAAGAAGATATGGTGATTTTATAAGTTTTTCAGCGTTTAAAAGAAAATGCCTATATCCGTAGTGTATGAACGTACGTTTCGATGGGAGTGGACACATCCCTATTTTTTGCTGTCTATATGGATCGTGTGCTCGAAACCAGTCATGTTTAATTGAGCTTAATTTGTGAAAGTAATATAATAAAAGTGGCGGTTTTTCGGGCTTTTCCCATACGAAGGCACGTGGATAGATATTGAAGGAGGTCCAGCATGGCGGAAGAAAAATTCTCTCAAATCGTAGATCGGGACATTAATGTGGAAATGCGCGAATCCTTTATGGATTATGCCATGAGCATTATTGTCAGCCGTGCGTTGCCGGATGTGCGTGATGGTCTGAAGCCGGTGCATCGCCGTATCCTGTATGCGATGTCGGAGCTAGGGATGCACCCGGACAAGCCGTTCAAGAAATCAGCGAGAATCGTCGGCGAAGTCATAGGCAAATATCATCCCCACGGGGATTCGGCCGTCTATGAAACGATGGTGCGCATGGCTCAGGATTTCTCCATGAGATACATGCTCGTCGACGGACACGGCAACTTTGGTTCGGTGGACGGCGATATGGCGGCAGCCATGCGTTATACCGAAGCACGGTTATCCAAAATCGCGATGGAAATGCTGCGCGACATTAATAAAGAGACGATCGATTTCATGCCCAACTATGACGGCGAAGAGCAGGAGCCCGTCGTGCTTCCGGCGCGTTTTCCGAATCTGCTGGTCAACGGGGTTTCGGGGATCGCGGTCGGGATGGCGACCAATATTCCGCCGCATAACCTGGGCGAAGTGATCGATGGGGTTCACGCTTTAATCGAGAACCCGGACATTTCATCCTTGGAATTGATGGATTACATTAAAGGTCCGGACTTCCCGACGGCAGGTTACATTCTTGGCCGTTCCGGAATCCGGCAGGCTTACACGACGGGCCGCGGCTCGATTACGATGCGCGCGAAAACGACCATCGAGGAGCACAACAACAAGGCGCGCATCATCGTGGATGAGCTTCCTTATCAGGTGAACAAAGCCCGTCTGGTTGAGAAAATCGCCGAATTGGTGCGGGAGAAAAGAATCGACGGCATCACCGACCTGCGGGACGAGTCGGACCGCAACGGGATGCGCGTGGTCATCGAGCTGCGCCGCGACGTCAATCCGAACGTGGTGCTGAACAATCTGTACAAACACACGGCGCTGCAAAGCTCGTTTGGCATCAATATGCTGGCGATCGTAAACAATGAACCGAAGATCCTGACCCTCAAAGAGGTGCTTAGCCATTATCTGCAGCACCAGGTGGAAGTTGTACGCCGGCGTACGGAATTCGATTTGAAAAAAGCCGAAGCGCGCGCGCATATCCTGGAAGGTTTGCGGATCGCTTTGGATCATATCGACGAGGTCATCGCCCTGATCCGCGCCTCGAACTCCGACGAGGAGGCACGCGAGGGGCTGATGTCCCGATTCGGGTTGAGCTTCGAGCAGGCCCAGGCGATCCTCGATATGAGACTCCGCCGGTTGACCGGTTTGGAACGCGAGAAGATCGAAGGCGAATATAACGAACTGATGCTTAAGATCGCCGAATACCGCGAGATTTTGGCCAACGAATCGCTCGTGCTCAAGATCATTGGAGAAGAGCTTCAGGAAATCCGCGATCGATTTGCCGATCCGCGCCGGACGGAAATTACGGTCGGCGAGGAAAGCATTCTTGACGAAGACCTGATTCCTCAAGAAGAGGTCGTCATCACCATTACGCATACCGGTTATATCAAACGTTTGCCGGTCACGACCTACCGCAGCCAGAAACGCGGCGGGCGCGGCGTCGTCGGGATGGATACCAAGGATAATGACTTCGTGGAGCATCTGTTCGTCACGAACTCCCACCATTATCTGATGTTCTTCACCGACCGCGGCAAAGCGTACCGGCTCAAGGCGTACGAGATTCCGGAGCTCGGCCGTACGGCTCGGGGGACGCCGATCATCAACCTGATTCAAATCGAACAGGGTGAGACGGTTAATGCGGTGATCGAGGTCGAGCGTTTCGATGACGATAAATATTTGTTCTTTGCTACTCGGCAAGGGGTCGTCAAGAAGACGCCGATCGAAGATTACATCAACATCCGCAAAGGCGGGTTGATTGCCGTGAACCTGCGCGAGGACGATACCCTGATCGACGTGAAGCTGACCGACGGCCAGCAGGAAGTGATCATGGGCACGGCGCAGGGCATGTCGATCCGCTTCCCGGAAAGCGACGTTCGCTCCATGGGCAGAGCGGCTACCGGGGTAAAAGGCATCACGCTGGACGATAATGACGAATTGATCGGCATGGACGTTGTCGTGCCGGATCAGGACGTGCTGATCGTGACGGCCAAAGGCTACGGCAAACGGACGCCGGTCTCCGAATACCGTAAGCAAAGCCGTGGCGGTAAAGGGATCAAGACGATCAACGTTACCGAGAAGAACGGCTCCGTCGTCAGCTTGAAAGTCGTTAAGGACGATGAGGACTTGATGATCATTACGAGCAGCGGCACGCTCATCCGTACGAGCATGGAGGGAATCTCCACCATGGGCCGGAATACGCAGGGCGTGAAGCTGATCAATATCCGCGAGGATGACTTCGTGGCAACCGTATGTCGTTCCGACAAGAATGAAGATACGGAAGACCAAGGCGAAGACGGCGGAGAGGGAACAGAGGCCCCGCTGGACGATGCAGTGGATGATACCGAAGAATAACAGCTGAAGAGATTGGATAAATGGATTCCCGTAATGGAGAGCCCTGCAAAACGAATACAGTTTCTGTAAAAAGCAACCCAGTACCACTTCGGTACTGGGTTTGCTGTATACTGGAAGAAAAAGAGAAGCGAGTTGAGCCATTTTGCGGCAGCCAGCCAGACAACTAACCGCGTCATTCCATGCGGAGCTATATCGGCTTGTGCCGAAAGACCATCTGCTTCGCAAGATCGATGCTGCGGTGGATTTCGGATTTGTATATGAATTAGTGGAGAATTCCTACTGCAAGTATTACGGCAGGCCGGCAAACGAGCCGGAACTGCTGTTTCGCTTGCTGTTTTTACAGCTCCTGTACAACCTCTCGGATGAACGAATGATTCAGGAAGCTGAGGTGAATCTGGCTTACAAGTGGTTTATCGGGATCAATC